>CAZVST010000017.1:0-70466 GCA_964629725.1 uncultured Mycobacterium sp. | reverse complement strand
GCCACCGCGACCACCGCTGCCCCACAACACCCCGGCCTTACCACCGTTGCCGCCCAAGCCGTTATTGACAAAGACCGAACCCCCACCGCCGTTACCGCCGTTACCTACCAAGAAACCGCCCGCACCACCATCACCACCGGCGAAACCACCACCACCATTACCGAACAGCAACCCGGCCTTGCCGCCGTTGCACGCACCGCTGGTGCACGCACCCTCATAGGAGGTGTAGGTGTAGCCGTTACCCATCAACAAGCCGGCATCCGGATCGGCCGCCGTGCCGTCGCCGAACAACTTCAGATGACCGGACGCCAACCCCGCGGCCAACCCCGCAAACAGCTGACCACTGCCGAACGCCGCCGCCGCCTTGGTCCCACCAGAACCACCCAGTTCCCGGCGGGTGGCCGCCAACGCCGTCCACGCCAACGGCGCCGCCGCCGGAACACCATCACCACCGGCCCCGCTCAACCACGACAACAACCCCGCACCCAACGAACCCAGCACACCCGTGGCCGCCGCCGGAGCCGCCGACATCGCCGGCGCCGACGCCGACGCCGGCACCGCGCCCGACCCACCGGAGACCACCGACACCGGGACACTCGACACCGACGCCGCAGCCACCGCCGCCGCAGGGGACTTGTTCCCACCCACCGACACCGGCACCGAATCCGCAATCACCGACGCACTCGGCGCCGGCACCGCCTCCACACCACCACCGGCCGGGACCGCACTTTCACCACCGGAACCACGACCATCCGAGGACACCGAGGAACCACTACCCGCACCATCCGAGGA
Source organism: uncultured Mycobacterium sp. (assembly GCA_964629725.1). Taxonomy (GTDB): domain Bacteria; phylum Actinomycetota; class Actinomycetes; order Mycobacteriales; family Mycobacteriaceae; genus Mycobacterium. The sequence goes on along the minus strand of CAZVST010000017.1, from coordinate 69,674 downwards.
CACCGAGGAACCACGACCCGCACCACGCGAGGACACCGAGGAACCACGCCCCCCATCAGAACCCGACACCGACTCACCACTGCCGGCATCCGACGAGGAACCACCACGCGTGGATCCAACCGTCGTATCCGGAACATCCGTCACCGCCGCCACCTCAGCCGACACCCCATCCGAGGAATCCGCACCCGAGGAGGACACAGCAGAAGGCGCCGACGAGCTCACACCACCACGCACACCCGCACGCGACCCACGCACCGGACCCGACGACGACGCAGAACCATCCGAGGACCCCGACGCCGCCGAAGACCCCGACGACCCATCAGAGCCCTGCCGATCCGCAAACGCCACCGGCATCGACGCCACCGCCGCACCCACACCCAACGCCACCGCCAACGCACCCACCCGACCCACATACCGGGCATACCCCGAACCCGACACCCCACCACCAGTGCGGCCCACTTCAATCGGCCTCACCCCACCAACCCCGCCACCACGACGGCCAAACACACGACGACTGGTGACCGACGATGTCGAATCAACACTCATTGGGGGATCCTGTCTCAGAGTGGAAGGTCAACCCTCCGGGATAACAACGACTACCCGGCAGTATTACATGTGACCCACGTCTCAAAATAGGGTTTTGCGTAAAGTGCTGGCATAGCGCTGAAGAAGGCATGTATTCCAAACGTCAGGGTCCCGGAAAGGTTGGCGCGCGGGTCTCTGACCTGGGGATTTATCGGCGTGTGATCAGCGTGGCTGCTGCGACGGGTGTGACCTACCGGCTTGGATGCGGTTGTGAAGCAAACCATCCGAACCCGTGGTCCCACCCACATGCCATTCTCCCCGACGCCGCTTGCGGAGACGAACCCGACGCGCCACGAACGACTGATGAGAACATTGGGGGCACCGACCTGCGCGACCGTCGAGGTGTGCGCTACGGGTTGGCCGGGGTACTCGCGCTCACGGCCACTTTGGCCGGGTGCTGTTCGTTCGCGGCGATCGGCCAGTGGGCCGGGAAACCGCAGCCGACACACTGGCCTCGTTCGGTCTTACCGGCGGTAGCGCCCCGGACGAGTCGACGCTGCGCAAACTGTTCGCCCGCACGGATGCCGACGCCCTGGACCGGGCGCTGGGTGTGTGGATCTGGACGCGCGCGTTCACCGTCGATCAGCGCCGCTCGCCACACCGGGCTGGGATTGCATACTCCCGCCGACGTACTCGACGCCGCCTACGCCGCCCACCCCGAACGGTTCGTTCGCAAACCACCCGAACCACCGCAGATCCCCGAAACCTCGTGGATCAACCGCCCCGACCAACCACAGGAGGATGCTCAGCAAATACCGCGCAACAGTGCCTCATTCAGGTTGACAGGTTCCGCGGTCGGCGCTGTATGGCCTCTTCTCGCGCATCAACGCCTTCATTGTTGCGCTGGATCCGACGAAAGCACGAACGGTTGCGGCTTTTGCCAGGGCCAAAGCGTCCTGGCGCACGGTCACCATCGCGTGTCCCGGCCTGTTCGCCCACTGGTCCTGGTGCCGCTGCGCCTGATGATCAAGACGACAAGAGGCGGATGAGCCCAGAGACTCGGATTCCGCTCCCCATGAGCACTCATCGCCCTGGCCATGCTCGCCCTCGGCGGCCACCGCTCAGACCTGCCTGGCCGAAAAACCACCCACGGATCAGTCAGGAGAGCCCAAGAAGGGGCGAAAGCGTCACCCCGTCACGGCAACCACCCTGGTTCGGGCTCAGTCCAGCTGGGTGTGACTGGCCTCGGGAATCGGGAACCGCCGCACCAGCAGTAGGCCGGCCATGGCCAGCAGCCCGGCGGCCATGATGCTCCGACTCACCCCGACATAGCGGGTCAGCACACCGAAGACGAAGCTGCCCAGCGCAATCGAGCCCTGCAGCGTCATCGCGTAGAACGACGTCGTCAGCCCACGGACGTCGGCTGGCGCGGCGGTCTGCACCGCGAACTGGTGACTTGTGCCGAGCATGCTCCAGGCCAGTCCGAGCACCAGCAGGAAAGCGGCGTCGAGCAGCATGCTGTCCCACTGACTGATCCCGATCACCGCCAGGGCGAAGACGCCGACGCAGACAGTCGACAACAGGTTGAGCCGGATGCGCCGCTGCAGCACGGGCAGGACCGACACCCCGAGGGTGGTGCCCAACCCCAGGGCGGCCAGCAGCCCGCCGTAGCCGATGGCGCCGGTCTGGATGTTCTCCTTGGCTTCCAGCGGCAGCAGCGCCAGCACGGCGCCGCAGGGAACCATCAGCAGCACGCACCGGATCATCGGGCCGTACAGCTCAGCGGCGCCGGTGACGGCGCGCCAGCCGCCGCCGATCCGGTCCCTGATCCCCACCCGCGGCTCTACGCGGGTCACTTTGGGGGCAGGCGGGATTCGCAGCAGCGCGGCGATCATCACGGCATGCGAGACGACCCGGGTGAACAGTAGGGCCGCGATGCCGGCCAGCCCCATCAGGTAGCCGCCCAGCACCGGGCCGAGCAGTTGGGCGATCCGGTTGCTCAGCGAATTCAACGAGATCGCGGACACCAGATCGTCCTCGCCGACCAGGTCGTTGAGGAACGGCTTCCAGGCGGCCTGGGCGACGACGACCCCGATACCGATGAGGAACAGGACCACCAGCAGCGGCACGGGCCGAAGCTCCCACCAGCCGGGCAGCGCGATCACCGCCAGCACCGCCGTCATCGCCAGCATCCACAGCTGGGCGCCGAGCAGAACCCTGCGGTATCCCAGTGAGTCGGCGGCCACCCCGGCCGGGATGCTGAAGAACAGGAACGGCAGGCTGGACATGGTCTGCACCATGCTCACCAGGACCGGGTTGTCGGTCAACGAGGTCATCACCCAGGAGACGCCGAGCAGCAGCATCACCAGGCCCAGCGCGTGAACCAGATTGGCGGACCACAGATTGCGGAACTGCCGCTGCCCGAACAGCGCATACCCCGACGCTCGGCCCGGCCCGGTGGCCGACATGTCAGCGCGTCAGGCTGGAGCGGGCCCGTTCGGCGGCTGCCCGGACCACGTCGAGCTGCCGGGCCACCTGCTCGGGCGCGGTGCCGCCGCGGGCGTTGCGTGAGGCCACCGACCCGGCCACCGTGAGCACCTCCCGAACCTGCGGGGTGAGGTCGGCGCTGATCGCCGCGAACTCCGCATCGGTGAGTTCCTCCAGACCCACGCCGCGCTGCTCGGCCGCCTTGACCGCGGCGCCGGCCGCCTCGTGGGCTACCCGGAACGGCACACCACGGCGCACCAGCCACTCGGCGACGTCGGTGGCCAGCGTGTAGCCGGCCGGCGCCAGTGCCGCCATCCGATCGGTGTGGAAGCGCAGCGTCGCCACCATTCCGGCCATCGCCGGCAGCACCATCTCCAACTGCGCCACCGAGTCGAACACCGGCTCCTTATCCTCCTGCAGGTCCCGGTTGTAGGCCAGCGGCTGGGCCTTCAGCGTGGCCAGCAGACCGGCGAGGTTGCCGATCAGCCGCCCGGCCTTGCCGCGCGCCAGTTCGGCGATGTCGGGGTTCTTCTTCTGCGGCATGATCGAACTGCCGGTCGACCACGCATCGTCGAGAGTGACGTAGCCGAATTCCGTTGTGCTCCAGAGGATCACGTCCTCAGCCAATCGGGACAGGTCGACGCCGATCATGGCGAGCACGAACGCCGCCTCGGCGGCAAAGTCCCGCGCCGCGGTGGCGTCGATGGAATTGTCTGCCGCCTTAGCGAATCCCAGGTCGGCGGCGATGGCGTCGGGATCGAGACCGAGCGACGACCCGGCCAGCGCGCCGGACCCGTACGGCGATACCGCGGTGCGGGCGTCGAAATCGCCGATGCGGTCGATGTCGCGCAGCAGCGGGTGGGCGTGCGCCAGCAGGTGATGGGCGAGCAGCACCGGCTGGGCGGCCTGCAGGTGCGTCTTGCCCGGCATGATCGCCTCCGGGTGGGCCGCGGCCTGGCTGGCCAACGCCGACACCACGTCGAGCACACCGCGGGCGACCCGGCGCATGGCGTCGCGCAGCCACATCCGGAACAGGGTTGCCACCTGGTCGTTGCGCGAGCGGCCGGCCCGCAGCCGGCCGCCGAGATCGGCGCCGACCCGGTCGATCAGGCCTCGCTCCAGGGCTCCGTGGACGTCCTCGTCGAGCACGCCAGGGGTGAAGCTGCCGTCGGCGACGTCGGCCCCGAGGCTGTCCAGACCGGCCAGCAGACCGTCGCGCTGGGCGTCGGTGAGTAGCCCGGCCCGGTGCAGCACCCGGGCGTGCGCCTTGGACGCGGCCACGTCATAGGGCGCCAGCACCCAGTCGAAGTGTGTCGATTTGCTGAGTGCGGCAAGGGCATCCGCGGGTCTGCCTTCAAATCGGCCGCCCCACAGCGAACCTTCGTTGGTGCTCACTGTTGGGGCAGACCGGCCCGCAGATCCCGGCGCGCGGCGATCTTGGAGGACAGGCCATGCAGGTGGACGAAGCCCTTGGACGCCGACTGGTCGAAGGTGTCGCCCTCGTCGTAGGTGGCGAGATTGAAGTCGTAAAGCGATTCCGGGCTGCGCCGGCCGTTGACTGCGATGTGCCCGCCGTGCAGGACCAGCCTGACCTCGCCGGTCACGTGCTCCTGGGTATTGGCGACGAAGGCCTCCAGTGCGCGCTTCAACGGCGAGAACCACAAACCGTCATAGACCAATTCGCCCCACTTCTGGTCGGTGCCGCGTTTGAACCGGCCGAGTTCGCGTTCCAGGGTGACGTGTTCGAGTTCGGTGTGCGCGGTCACCAGCACCATGGCGCCGGGGGCCTCGTAGATCTCACGGCTCTTGATGCCCACCAGACGGTCCTCGACAACGTCGAGGCGGCCGACGCCCTGCGCACCACCGCGCCGGTTGAGTTCCTCGATGGCCTCCAGCACGGTCACCGGCTTACCGTCGATGGACACCGGAACCCCGCGTTCGAAGCCGACGATGACCTCGTCGGGGGTGTTCCAGTTCAGCGTCGGGTCCTCGGTGTAGTCGTAGACGTCCTTGGTGGGGGCGTTCCACAGGTGTTCCAGGAACCCGGTCTCCACCGCGCGCCCCCATACGTTCTGGTCGATCGAGAACGGGGAACGCTTGGTGACGTTGATCGGGATGTCGTTCTCCTCGGCGAAGGCGATGGCCTTCTCCCGGGTCCAGGCGTAGTCGCGGACCGGAGCCAGCACTTCCAGATGCGGTGCGAGCGAGGCGAATCCGACTTCGAAGCGGACCTGGTCGTTGCCCTTGCCGGTGCAGCCGTGCGCGACGATCCCGCCACCGTGCTCGCGGGCGGCGTCCACCAGGTGCTTGACGATCAGCGGCCGGCTCAGCGCCGAGACCAGCGGGTAGCGGTCCATGTAGAGCGCATTGGACTGGATGGCCGGCAGGCAGTACTGCTCGGCGAACTCGTCGCGGGCGTCGATCATGACGGATTCGGCGGCGCCGCAGTCAAGCGCACGCTGGCGCACCACCTCCATATCCTCGCCGCCCTGTCCGAGGTCGATTGCCACCGCCACCACCTCGCGACCGGTCTCCTTGCCGATCCAACTGATGGCCACCGATGTGTCCAGGCCGCCGGAGTAGGCGAGGATCACGCGCTCAGACATCGGATGCTCCTTGGTTGTTTCGTGAGTTGCGGATGGTTTCGAAGGTGGCGGCCAATTGTGCACCGGTCACCGGTTCGCGGGCGATTACGAAGATCGTGTCGTCCCCGGCGATGGTGCCGACCACGTCGGCTAGTGCGGCCCTGTCGATGGCGCTGGCCAGGTAGTGCGCCGCGCCAGGTGGGGTGCGCAGCACCGCGAGATTGCCGCTGGCGTCGGTGGACACCAGCAGGTCGCCGAGCAGGCGGGTGAGCCGTTCGGTGCCGCCGGCCACCCCACGCACCGGGCTGCCGTCTTCGGGCACCACGTAGTGCCCGACGCCGCCTTCGGCGCCGCGCAGTTTGACCGCGCCGAGTTCTTCCAGATCCCGCGAAAGGGTGGCCTGGGTGACGTCGATGCCCTCGCGGGCCAGCAGCGCCGCCAACTCGCCCTGGCTGTGCACCAAGCGCGACGACAGGAGCGCCACGATGCGGGCCTGCCGTCCGGCCCGGGTGATCTCCGACGTGCGAGTCATGCCGGCTCGCTTGCCATGTTCAGGATTGTCGGCAGTGCTGCCACAAAGCTGCGCAGCTGTTCCTCGGTGACGATGAGCGGCGGCGCCAGTCGAATGACGTCCGGCGCAGCGGCGTTGACCAGGAATCCCGCCTGCCGGGCGGCGGTTTCGACGGCCTTGCCGTGCGGTGCGGTGAGCACGATGCCGCGCAGCAGGCCGCGGCCCCGCACGTAGTCGATGAGCGGGTGGCCGAGGTCCTCGATGCCGACCGCCAGCGCCTTGCCCTGCCGGGCGGCGTGGCCCATCAGATCGTCGGTCTCCAGCACGCGCAGGACGGCATTCGCGGCGGCCGCGCAGACCGGGTTGCCACCGAAAGTGCTGCCGTGCAGGCCGGGAGTCATCAGGTCGGCCGCGGGCCCGATGGCCAGGCAGGCGCCGATCGGCAGCCCGGCGCCCAGCCCTTTGGCCAGGGTGACGATGTCGGGGGTGATGCCCTCGTGCTGGTGGGCGAAGAATTGCCCGGTACGGCCGACACCGGTCTGCACCTCGTCGATGGCCAGCAGCGCGCCGTGGCGGCGGGTGATCTCCCGCGCCGCGGCCAGGTAGCCGTCGGGCGGCACCACCACGCCGCCCTCCCCCATGATGGGTTCGAGGAACACCGCAGCGGTGTCGTCGGCGACTGAATCGGACAGGGCATCGAGGTCGCCGTAGGGAACGTGGGTGACGAAGCCGGGCAGCGGCTCGAACGGCTTCTGTTTGGCGGGCTGTCCGGTCAGGGCCAGCGATCCCATGGTTCGGCCATGGAAAGCATTCTGTGCCGCAACGATTTTGGTGCGTCCGGTCAACCGGGTGATCTTGAACGCCACCTCGTTGGCTTCGGCGCCGGAATTACAGAAGAACGCCCGCGCCGGGCTGCCGAGGTGGCCTACGAGTGACTCGGCCAGGGCGACACCGGGTTCGGTGGCATACAGGTTGGAGACGTGCCCGAGGGTGTTCAGCTGCGCGGTGACGGCGTCGATGACGGCCGGATGGCGGTGGCCGAGGATGTTGACGGCGATGCCGCCCAGCAGATCCAGATAGGTCTTGCCGTCGACGTCGGTCACCACCGCGCCCTGCCCGCTGGCCAGCGCCAGCGGCGGGGTGCCGTAGTTGTCCATCATGACCGCCTTCCAGCGGTCGAGCAGTGTCATGACCGGACCACCGCTGAATTGTCCGACTCCTCACCGGAGCTCGTTCCTCGCTCCGTCTTCGTCGATCGGACGACCTTGGTGCCGGTGCCCTCGTCGGTGAACAGTTCCACCAGCACGCAGTGTTCGACGCGGCCGTCGATCACGTGAGCGCTGGGAACGCCGGCGTCGACCGCCCGCAGGCACGCCTCGACTTTGGGCACCATGCCCTCGTCCAGGGTGGGCAGTAGTTCGGCCAACTCTGTGGTGTCGATCTCGGACACCAGCGAGCCGCGATCGGGCCAGTGTGCGTAGATACCCTCGACGTCGGTGAGCATCAACAGCTTCTCGGCGCCCAGCGCCTCGGCCAGTGCGGCGGCGGCGGTATCGGCGTTGATGTTGTAGACCACCCCGTCGGCGTCCGGGGCGATCGTCGACACCACCGGAATACGCCCCGCCGCAATGAGATCGCGCACAGCCGCGGTATTGATCCGCTCGACGTCGCCGACCAGTCCGATGTCGGTGTCGATCCCGTCGACTCTGACGCTGCGCCGGACCGCGGTGAACAGGTGGGCGTCCTCGCCGGTGATCCCGACCGCATAGGGGCCGTGGGCGTTGATCACGTTGACCAGTTCCCGGCCGACCTGGCCGAACAGCACCATCCGGGCGACGTCGAGAACCTCGGGGGTGGTAACCCGGAAGCCGCCCTTGAATTCCCCGGGGATGCCGAGCTTTTTCAGCATGGCGCTGATCTGCGGGCCACCGCCGTGAACCACCACCGGGTGCACACCGCAGTTGCGCAGGAACACCATGTCGGCGGCGAAGGCGGCCTTGAGTACATCGTCGGTCATGGCGTTACCGCCGTACTTGACCACGACGATCTTGTCGTTGAGCGCCTTCAGCCAGGGCAGGGCCTCGGCGAGAACCGCCGCCTTCGCGGTCGTGGATACCGCTGTGCCGGTGGATACCGTCATGAGCTGTACGCCGAGTTCTCTTCGACATAGGCGTGCGACAGATCGGTGGTCCGGATAGTGGCCTCACCGTCGCCGATGTTGAGGTCGATGACGACGTGGATGTCCGGGCCGGACAGGTCCACCTCGCGCGCCCCCGGAGCACCGGCGCCGTCGACGCATACCGGGAAGCCGTTGAACGACACCGCGATTCTATCCGGATCCAGGGTGAAGGGGACCATGCCGACGGCGGCCAGCACCCGGCCCCAGTTGGGATCGGACCCGAACATTGCGGTCTTGACCAGGCTGTCACGACCCACCAGACGCGCGGCGACGACGGCGTCGTGCTCGCTGGGCGCGCCAGTCACCGTGACCAGCACCCGCTTGGTGACGCCTTCGGCGTCGGCCTGCATCTGCGCGCACAAGTCATCACACACCCTGTGCACCGCATCGTCGAGATCGGCCTGGCTGGGGCGGATTTCGCTGGCACCCGAGGCCAGCAGCAGCACCGTGTCGTTGGTGGAGGAACTGCCGTCGACGTCGAGACGGTCGAAGGTGCGGGCCGCGGCCTTGCGCAGCGCGGCGTCCAGCGCGGCGACATCTGCCACCGCATCGGTGGTGAGCACGACGAGCATGGTGGCCAGCGACGGTGCGAGCATGCCCGCGCCCTTGGCCATGCCACCGACGGTCCAGTTCTCCTCCGAGCCCGGAGAGTGATGCAGCGCAACCTGCTTGGGCACGGTGTCGGTGGTCATGATGGCGCGCGCCGCATCGTCGCCGCCCAGCAGACCGGCGGCCAGTTCGTGGACGATCTCGGTGATGCCGGCCAGCACCTTGTCCATCGGGAGCCGGTCGCCGATCAGACCGGTGGAGCAGACGGCCACCTCGATCGGCCCGGTCTCGGTGCCCCAGTTCGACAAGGTGGCCGCGACCGCCTCGGCGGAGCGATGGGTGTCCTGGAAACCGAGCGGGCCGGTGCACGCGTTGGCGCCACCGGAGTTGAGCAGCACCGCACGCAGCCGGCCGGTGGTGAGCGCCTGGCTGGTCCACCGCACCGGCGCCGCCCTGACCTGGTTGCGGGTGAACACCCCCGCGGCGGCGTAGTCGGGACCCTCGTTGAACACCAGGGCCAGGTCGGGAGCGCCGGACTTCTTGATGCCGGCGGCGATTCCGGCGGCGCGGAAGCCCGCCGGAGCGGTGACGCCCTGGCTACGCAAGAGCCTTGTCGTGGGCGAGTGCGTCACGGCGCCACCCCCACTGTGGAGAGCCCTTGCGTCTCGGGCCGACCCAGCGCAAGGTTCATCGACTGCACCGCAGCACCGGCCGTCCCCTTCACCAGATTGTCGATCGCGCACAGAGACACCAGCACGCTGGCGTCGGCGTCGACCGCAACGGCGACCTGCGCGGCGTTGCTGCCGATCACCGAACCGGTCCGCGGCAGTTGACCCTCGGGCAGCAGATACACGAAAGGCTCATCGCCATAGGCTTTCTCGTAGGCGGCGCGGATCTCGGAGTTGCTCGCCGAAGTACGGGCGGTGCAGGTGGCCAGGATTCCGCGGGCGGTCGGGATCAATACCGGGGTGAACGAGACCGTCAGCGGGCGGTCGGTCACCGCGCGCAGGCCTTGCGCGATCTCGGGCGTGTGCCGGTGCGCGCCGGCGATGTTGTAGGCCCGGGCCGAGCCGATCACCTCCGAGGCGATGAGGTCCACTTTGGCGGCCCGCCCGGCGCCCGACGTGCCGCTGACGGCGACCACCGTGACGTCGGGCTCGACGAGGCCGGCAGCAACGGCCGGCAGCAGCGCCAGCAGGGCCGCGGTGGGATAGCAGCCCGGTACCGCGATGCGGGTGGCGCCGCGCAGCGTGTCCCGTCCGCCGGGCAGTTCGGGCAGGCCGTACGGCCAGTGCCCGGCGTGCTCGGAGCCGTAGAACCGCTGCCAGTCGCCCGCGTCGGTCAGCCGGAAGTCCGCACCGCAGTCGATGATCACCGTGTCGGGGCCCAACTGTTCGGCCAGCGTGGCCGAATGGCCGTGGGGCAATGCCAGAAACACCACATCATGGCGGGCGAGCACGGCCGGCTCGGTGGGTTCGAGCACCCGCTGCGCCAGCGGCAGTAGATGCGGGTGATGCTCGGCCAGCGTGCTGCCGGCATTGCCCGCCGCGGTCAGCGCACCGATCGTCAGGCTGCCGTCGGCGTAGCCGGGATGGCCGAGCAGCAACCGCAGGATCTCTCCGCCGGCATACCCGCTCGCACCCGCGACAGCCACCGATGTCATGTGCGCCATCCTGCATGATTATGCACTGATGCGCAAATGCATTCGGCGCGTGCTCCAGTTCAGCCCGGAGGCGAGGCGACTCCGCGCCGAAGCGTTCTAGACCGCTGTTCGAGAGAGTTCTCGACCTCTGTGCGCACGTCCGGTGCGGCCTCAAGTAGGTTAGCGACACTTGGCCACTCGGCGATGGCCTTCGACACCGTGTCCTCGGCGATGTCAGCCAACTCCACTTCGGCGTTCAGTCGCCGCGCTAGCTTGCCGAACGTGGTGAGACGCATATCCTCGAACCGCCGGGAGCCGCCGAATGTCAGCCCTAGATTATGTTTGTCGCCTCGCGGGACGTAGAGACCGGTCGACACGATGTCATAGGCCGGCGAAATAGTGGGCTTCCGGCGGTCTCGGTAAATCAAAGACCAATTCTTTAAGTGGGCATCCCCATTACCGATGAGTATATTGAACGTTAGCCGCTTCGTGAACTCGATGAGCGCGCGGGTGTCGAACCCTCGGAAGAAAAGATTCGCGACCGTTTCAAGGTTCCCTCGATACTTATCCTCGGGGTAAAATCCCCTGACCTGCGCTAGATCCTCGATATGAATTTTTTCGCGCGATTCCCCCCGATCGAATCGGCGAACCGCGAAGGCAAAGTCTTCCGACTCCGGCCAAACACTCTCGGGAAGGCCGGCGACTTCGTCCCTGTGGACCAACTTAATTTCAGGAACATCAATACCAATGCGACCAGCCAAGTGCATCATCGCATACTCATTCAATGGCACGCCACGATAGATCTTATCTGGAAGCTTTACGATCCAGTCACCGCCAGCGCCGCTTGCGGGACAGGTAAATCGGTCCGTTTCCTTAAGCATGGAAAACTTCAATCCAACGCCGGCTAACGAGAATTTCCATCCAATTTCAGCGCCCTCACCCGGAGAGGCCGAGTGCACGGATCGAGTTAGCGGAATATCGGCTAGAGAGTCGGACGGCCGAACCTCGACGGCCCCTGGGAGATCACCGCCGACCTGAGCGAGAAGTTCTGGCTCTCGCGTTCGGGAGACACCGCGCTCCTCGGCGACCCAGTCTCTGAGTACTCCTTCGGGCAGCAGATTCGAAAACCAAACGGGCAAGCGCACGTTCGATGTGAACCGAGCCCCGAGGTCTTGTTCGAATCCGAGGCCGAGAACGTCCCGACTCTCATCCTCCAAGCACTCGGGGTCAAATAAAAAGGAGCTCGTGTTGTCATGGCAGTACAGCGAACCAATTCGCTTGCCGTAAAGGTGCACGCCATACGTGACATGGTCACTCATCGCTGTCGGGGTCCACCTCAAGATCGTCGACAACCAACCAGTCAAGAGGCGGGGTGTCCTCGTATTCGAACTCCCATCGCTGCTGGAGAAAGCGTTTTACCGTTGCATTGAGGTCGGTCTCGCGTTGCTGCGCGAATGCGAGCCTGTTGCCCGCGGCGAGCGCCTGCAATGAGCTTGGAGTTAGCGCATGGGAACGCAGGGTGGCAGCCCAATTCTCGTCACTGGTGCCGATTGGTTGAGAGAGAACTGCCGATGAAATCTCAGACGGCGCCATCTCCACGCCGGGTAGTAGCAACCACCGGCCGGCTGTGTCGGAATTCCCTCCCACTCCCACCAAACCCGCTCTGCTGACGACGGGACTCAGTGCAGGTCTTGGTGTCTGGGCATCGCCGAGCGAGTCGAGCAAATCAGCGGCGGTCAATTGCTCGGCGGTCCGGATTGAATGCGGATGCATGGACCACATAGCGCAAGCAACGATCTTGCCGGCCGCGGTGTTGGTCCGGAAATTGCCGGCGTCCGGTAGCGCGACTTTAGACCGCGGGACGGCCGCGAGGAGCCGCTCGAGAGTGCCGTCCAGATCAGACCGCACGATCAGCTGGTTCAACGCCCGCGTTGTGCCGGTGGTGGACCCGGCGAAGAGATTGGCGCCAGCAGCAGCCGCTCGCCAAAGCCATCTCCGGAGAAGCTGCACTTCCCGGGGTGTATCAAGCTCGTAATGGGCGAAGAAACGCGACAGGACAACGAGCAAGTGGCGATACGGCAGAAAAGCGAAGTGCGGGATGTGACACTCCGCTTTTAAGAATTCAACCGCGCTCTCCAAACACCGAGCCGCCTCTCGATACGCGGTGTCGACATCCTCACCGGGGAAATCCCCGGGATTCCTGCGGTCTGAATCGAACTCGACTCGGATCTCGCGGCTTATATCAGGACCACGGCGAGCTAAGACGGCTTTTAATATAGTGTCGTCATCGACCGAACCGAATTCATGATCGACTGCCAGAGCGCGACTAATGTCTTCAATTGCTGCGGCTGAGTGGATTCCCTTCTGCGACGGCTGCGCGGGATGCAACGCGGAGAATACCTCTGTCCGAGTCAATCTCTTGCCGTAGCTGTTAAGTCTGTCGAAAATGTCGCGGAGGATCTGTTCGTCCTCGGTTTCCACCACCGACGCCGGTATCTTGAAGAGCCTAATCTTGGTCGCCGCCGCGGTGGCGGCCCCAAAGTAATCCTGATCGTCAGCGTGATCGCGGAACCACTCTATTAGTTTTTGCAGATCGAAGAGTATGTAGAGAGGGATGGTGGCTCGGCGACGCTCGTTAGTCTTCGTGGAAACGATGCTGTTGTCGCGGAGGTCGAGGCTAAGTGCAAACCGCTCGTCCCTAGCGGATCCCTCGGTAAGCGCGTTGGCGAGGGTCGTCAGCCGCTGCTGGCCATCCACGACCCAGAGCGCCCTATCCATCGCTGGGGCGTCAACGGTCAGGGCGCCCACTGTGATCCGGGTCCTATCCGCCCGCTTGCTCCACAGCAGAAGGCTGCCAACGGGATAACCGTTCAAGATGCTGTCGAAAAGCCTACGGGCGTCTTCGATTCCCCAGCGAAACGGCCGCTGAAATTCCGGAATCCGAATCTCTCCATCGCGAACCTTCTGAACGACTTCCTCGACTTCGTAAACCGTCGCCGTAGGGGTGCGACCCAGGCTCACTGACACGCCACCTCCTTGCATACAGATCCTTAATCCTGTCATGCAGAGGCGACAAGCGACGGACACGCCGTTCGCACTGTCGAGCGCGTGCGACGAAAAAGGCCGCAGACCTTGGGTTGCGGGTTGGGGTCAGGCTCTGAGGGCGGCGCCAACGGCGGCCTGTGCGACCGCCAGCGCGGCGTCGCGGGCCGCGCTCGCCTCGTCCTCCGTCAGCGTCCGGTCCGCGGCGCGGAAACGCAGCGCCAACGTCAGCGACTTTCGCCCCTCCCCGATCTGCGGGCCGGTGTAGACGTCGAAGAGCACAGCGTCTTCGAGCAGTTCCCCGGCGCCGTCGCGGATGGCGTCGACCACCGCACTTGCCGGCACCTCGGCGGCGACCACCACGCTGAGATCCTGGAACACCGCCGGGAAGGGCGAGACCCGCGGCGCGGGAAGAACGCCGACGATCGGCACCGCGTCGAGGTCGAGTTCCACCGCGCAGGTGCCCGCCGGCAGGCCGGAGCGCTCCACCACAGCCGGGTGCAACTGACCGGCATGGCCGACGACCCGGCCGTCGATCACGACCTCGGCGCAGCGCCCGGGATGCCAGGGCAGGTGCTGGGCCGGCCGCAGCGCGACCTGCACGACGGCGGCCCGGGCGATCACCCGCACGGCTTCGAAGGCGTCGGCGGCCTCCACCGGTCGACCCGGCCCCCACGGTCCGCGTGGCTCGCGCATCCCGGCCAGCACCGCCCCGATGTGCACCGGCTGATGCGGCAGCGACGCGTTGAGCGCGGCGATCTCCTCGTCGGTGGGACGGCGGTGAGTGGGAATCAGTTCGACGGCGCGGGTGTGCGGGGTGGGCTGCACCACCTGGGCGATGCCGAACAGCGCGACGTCACCGAAGCCTCGGGAGACGTTGCGCGCCAACGCTTCCAGCAATCCGGGCAGCAGCGTGGTGGCCAGCTCGGGCCGGTCAGCCTCCAGTGGGTTGAGCACCGAAACGACGGATCGCCTCGAGTCTTCGGGGGCCAGGCCCCACTGGTCGAAGACACCGGCCGGCAGGAACGGCGTGGGAAGCACCTCCACGAAACCGGACAGTGCCAGCGCCTTGCCGATGGCGCGGCGGCGTTTCTGAGCCGGGGTCAGCCCCCGTCCGGCCGGGGCGGGCGGAAGCACCGACGGAATGACGTCGAGGCTCTCCAGTCGCAGCACCTCCTCGACCAGATCGGCGGGCTGAACCAGGTCCGGACGCCAACTCGGAGGCGTGACCAGCAGGTAGGCCGGATCGGCGTCCGCTGCGACGCGAGCCCCGATCTGGGTCAGCCGGGCGACGGTGGCGCCGTCGGGGTAGACCACCCCGGCCATCTGGTCGGGCAGGTCCACAGCCATCCGCACCGGCGGCGGCGAGAAGTCATCCCTCGGCGGATCGCCGCGCCAGTCAGTGAGAACGGGTTGGATTGTGCCGCCGGCGATTCCGGCGAGCAGCGTGGCACAGCGGTCGATGGCCGCCACCGAGACGGCCGGGTCGACCGAACGCTCGTAGCGCCGGCCCGCTTCACTGACCAGATGTAGCCGGCGGATGGTCCGCGATACCGCGGCCGGATCCCACACCGCCGCCTCCAGCAGCACATCGGTGGTGTCCGCGTCGATCTCGGTGGCGCCCGCGCCCATCACGCCGCCGATCGCGGCGACGGCGACGTCATCGACGATCAGCACGTCACCGGGATCGAGTGTGCGTTCGACGTCGTCGAGGGTGACGACGGTCTCCCCCGGACGGGCGAAGCGCACCGCGAAATCGCCGTGAATCCGGCTGCTGTCGTGGGCGTGCATCGGATGGCCCAGTTCGAGCATGACGTAGTTGGTGACGTCGACGGCCGGAGAGATCGGCCGGATCCCCGACAGCAGCAACCGGCGGCGTAACCACCAGGGGGACTGGGCTTTCGGGTCGATTCCGGTGACCGGCCGCAACGCGAACCGCTGGACGCCCGTGCCCGGCGCGATGGTGACCGGCAGGGCCGGGCCGTCGACCGGCAGGGCCGGTGTGAGCTCCGGATCGTAGGCGGGGTCGACGAAGTCGAGGTCGTAGGCGCAGGCGATCTCGCGGGCGATCCCGCGCACCGACATGCCGTAGCCGCGATCCGGGGTCACCGCGAGGTCGAAGACGACGTCGTCGAGACCGATGGCCGTCGTGGCGTCGTCGCCGGGGGCCGCGGTGCCGGCGGGCAGCACCAGAATGCCGGAATGGTCCCAAGAAGTATTGCCTGAGCCCAGACCCAACTCGGCCGCCGAACAGATCATCCCGTCGGAGGTCCGGCCGTAGGTCTTGCGGGTGGCGATGCGGAAGTCACCGGGCAGCACCGCACCCGGCAGTGCCACCACCACTAGATCCCCGACCGCGAAATTGGTTGCACCGCAGACGATGTCACGGTCCTGATCTTCGCCGACGTCGACGGTGCAGGCGCGGATCGGCTTCTTGAACTCGGTGAGCTCCTCGATGCCGGTGACCCGGCCGACCGTCAGCGGGCCGCTGACCGGCCCGAGGGTGATGACGTCCTCGACTTCGTGGCCGACCCGGATCAGGGCCTGTTCCAGATCATGCGGCGCTACGTCCCACCCCGGTGCGCCGCGCTGCACCACCTCGCGCAGCCAGCTGTACGGAAGCCGCATTACAGCCCCGCCCCGAACGGCAGGGAGAACCGGACGTCACCCTCGACCATGTCGCGCATATCGGGAATACCGTTGCGGAACTGCAGGGTTCGCTCCAATCCGCACCCGAAGGCGAAGCCGGAGTACAGTTGCGGATCGATACCGGCGGCCCGCAGCACGTTCGGATTAACCATGCCGCAACCGCCCCACTCGACCCAGCCCGGGCCACCCTTCTTGTTCTCGAACCAGATATCCACCTCGGCCGACGGCTCGGTGAACGGAAAGAAGTGCGGCCGCATCCGCGTGCGTGCGGTGGGGCCGAACTCCGAGCGCGCGAACGCATCCAGCGTGCCGCGCAGGTGCGCCATCGTCAGCCCGCGATCCACGGCCAGGCCTTCCACTTGGTGGAACACCGGCGTGTGGGTGGAGTCCAGTTCGTCGGTCCGGAACGTCCGTCCGATCGAGACGATGTACACCGGCAAGTCGCGCTCCAGCAGGGTGCGCACCTGCACCGGGGAGGTGTGCGTGCGCAGCAGTTGGCGGGATCCCTCCGGGGCGATGTGGAAGGTGTCGGACTCGCTGCGGGCCGGGTGATCGGGCGGAAAGTTCAGGGCGTCGAAGTTGAACTGCTCGCTTTCCACCTCCGGACCTTCGGCCAGTTCCCAGCCCATCGCGACGAAGGTGTCGGCGATGTGCTCGGCGAGGATGGTGATCGGGTGCCGCGCGCCGATCGGCTGTCGGGTCGACGGCAGCGTCACGTCGATGGACTCCGCCATCAGCACCGCGGCATCGCGCTCGGCGCGCAGCACGGCAAGTCGCCCGTCGTAGAGAGCCTGCGCCTCCGTGCGCGCGGCGTTGACCTGCTTGCCGGCATCAGCGCGCTGCTCCTTGGGCAGCGTCGCCAAGGCCTGACGCGCCAGCGCAAGCGGCGAACGGTCGCCGAGATGCTCGGTTTTGGCGCGAGCCAGCCCGTCGAGGTCGCCGGCCTCATCGAAGGCGCGTCGCGCCGCCGTCACGGTTGCGTTCAATCTTTCCGAGGCCAGCGCGTCCTGCGACAGCGGTTGCTCACCCACGCGCCGAGACTTCCCTTCGCTGGCCTGGTATTTCAATCGGCGTGCATGTGACGCAACTGCCGACCGAAAGATCATAGGTGATGCCAGAATGGCGCCTCGCGGGCCAATTCGCGCGCGGGTCGAGAGGACGGCAGATGATCAGAGGGCTCGTTGTGGCCGGGGTGTGGGTGGCGGCGGCGGTCGTCGCCGGACTCGCTCTCAAACTGGACGGCGGGTGGTGGTTCCTCGCGGCCGTCCTCGCCGGGCTGGCCGGCCTGGGCACCTGGGACCTGCTGCAGAAGGGCCACTCGCTCCTGCGCGCTTACCCGATTCTCGCCCACGCCCGGTGGATGGCAGAGAAGATCCGTCCGGAGATCTACCAGTACTTCGTCGAGTCCAACACCGACGGCGCCCCGTTCGACCGGGAGACCCGCGAGGCGGTCTACCGGCGTGCCAAAGGCACTAAGGGCGACGAACCGTTCGGCACGGAACGTGACGTCAACGCCGTCGGCTACGAGTTCCTGCGGCACTCCCTGCGAGCCAAGATCGCCACCGATCTCAATCCGAGGGTTCGACTCGGCGGCCCGGACTGCACCCAGCCCTACGACATCGCGATGTTCAACGTCTCGGCGATGAGCTTCGGAGCGCTATCCGGCAACGCCATCGAGGCGCTCAACGGCGGCGCCGCCAAGGGCGGGTTCGCCCACGACAGCGGCGAGGGCGGCATCAGCCCGTACCACCTCAAGCATGGCGGCGACCTGATCTGGGAGATCGGATCGGGCTACTTCGGGTGCCGCGCCCCCGACGGCCACTTCGACCCCGAGAAGTTCTGCGAGAAGGCGGCCCTGCCGTCGGTGAAGGCCATCTCTATCAAGCTGTCCCAGGGCGCCAAACCCGGCTTGGGCGGCGTTCTGCCCGGCCCCAAGGTCACCCCGGAGATCGCCGAAACCCGCGGCGTGCCGGTGGGCCAGACGGTCATCTCTCCTCCGGCGCACAACGCCTTCCACACACCGTTGGAGATGGTGCACTTCATCGCCACCCTGCGCAGCCTCTCGGGCGGCAAACCGGTCGGATTCAAGCTCTGCATCGGCGCCCGCACCGAGTTCCTGTCCATCTGCAAGGCCATGATCCAGACTGGTATCACCCCGGACTTCATCATCGTCGACGGCGCCGAGGGCGGAACCGGAGCGGCCCCACAGGAATTCGTCGACCACGTCGGCATGCCACTGACCGAGGGCGTGATGCTGGTGCAGAACTGCCTGGTCGGAACGGGGCTGCGCGAGCACATCCGGATCGGCGCGTCCGGCAAGGTCACCAATGGTTTCGACGTCGTCATGCGCATCATCCAGGGCGCCGACTTCACGATGTCGGCGCGCGGCATGATGTTCGCCGTGGGCTGCATCCAAGCGATGAAGTGTCACACCAACCGCTGCCCCACCGGGGTGGCCACTCAGGATCCCGGACTGGCCCGGGCACTGGATGTGCCGGACAAGATCGACCGGGTGGCCAACTTCCAGAAAGCGGTGGTCGCCAGCGCCGCCCAGATGGTGGCCTCGATGGGCCTGGAGAGCTTCTCGGAGTTGTCTCCGTCGATGCTCAACCGCCGCATCGACTGCTCCCACAGCCGCACCTACGCCGAGATCTACGAGTGGCTGATGCCCGGAGAGCTGTTGGACTGCCCGCCGGAGTCCTGGCTGTCGGACTGGATCGAAGCCTCCGCCGAGGAATTCGTCTGAACGACGGACGAAACGGCGTGGGCGGCGACGATCAATGACGTGGCTTGCGCCACGATGGCTCCGATCAGGCCCAGCCCGGCGGTCGCGGTCAGCGTCAGGTCCCCGTAGGCCATCAGCAGATAGCTGAACCCGGCCGCCACGACCAGCAGCGCGTAGCGCGGCAGGGTCCACGGCGCCGTCGTGCGCAACCGGGTGCCGACGGCATGCCGAGCACGAGTGCGACGGCGTGGCCCACGTTGGTGAACTCTCCCCCACTGATCACCGCCGACCCCACCGCAACGGACACCCAACCGCCGGCCCACGCGGCACGCCAGCGGCGCGGTATCGCGGCGGTGAACGTTCCCAGGACGGCGACGGCGCCGTAACTCATCCCGACGTCGGTGGCGTCGACGATCGATGATGACACCAACCCTGCCATCAGCGCCGCCCCGATACCGGCCGCGACGATCAACGTCGCCCCACATGACCGACGACGAAGGCCACCGCCAGCCCTCGGCTTAGCCACAACAACTCCCCGAGGGCCAGCACCGCCAGCAACCCGGGCAGCCAGACATACACCGGGCCGGCTTCGTTGACGAAGGCGCTTTCGACCAGCGTTCCGATCTTGCCTTCCCCGAGGTTGTGCAGATTGGTGCTGACATCGCGCAGCAGACTCTGCTGCACCCCGGGAGCGAGACGGGCGACGACGAGGGCCACCGCGACCAGGGCCGCGGCGTAGATCAGGGTCAACCGCAGCCGGCCCAGCTGGGCCAGGACCACGGACAGCGCAGCGCGCATTCCCACCACTATGCCGCAGATCGGCGCCCGACCGGTGGGGAGCAGGATCCGCCGCGACCCGGATCAGACGTTCGGAGCGCCCCCGGGCCAGCCGTCGGCGTCGTCGTCGCTGTCGATGTCGAGTTCGGCGTCGCCGGGGGCTTCGCCCCTGCGCCGCTTGACCCGGTACATCACCAAGTCCGGCGGCACGCCGGAGGGCCGCGGGGCGAAGACCTGGCGGCGCACCCGCTTGACCGACACACCGAGTTCGTCCAGTGCCGTCGAGGGGATCTCCTCCAGCGTCGTCTCGGAGATGATCAGGCCGCCGCGAGTCGCCCGGTCCATCACCCGGGCCGCGATGTTGACGTCGACGCCCAGCCAGTCGCCGCCGATCCGCTGCGGCCGGCCGGTGTGGATGCCGGCCCGCATCCGAGGCGTATATCCTTCCACCTCAACGGTTCTCACCGCATCGCGGGCCGCGATGGTGGCGCGCAGCGCGGTGACCGCGTCGTCGAAGACCACCATCATGCCGTCGCCCATGCGTTTGACGATGTGGCCGCCGGCATCGAGCAGCGGGGCCTCGGAGACCTGGGCGACCCGCCGCAGCAGGCGCAGCGTCGCGTCGTCACCGGCCTGCAGCGACCAGTCGGAGAACCCGACCAGATCGGTGAAGACGATCGTGACCTCGGCGTTGACCGGCCGTCCAGACACCCGCTCGGTGAGCGCCTGCCACAACTGCAACCCGGCCAGACTCACCTCTCGGCTGACCGCATCGCGGTTCAGCAACCGGTCGGCGGCCCGGGCAGCCGCCTGGGCGCTGCCCTCGCCGGCGGCCGACAACGGGTCGCCAAACTCCGGATCACCGGGCAGCGCCCGGCGGGCACGACGGATCAGCCCGACGACACTGGGATTGCGATTGGTGTTGCGCAACCAGCCGGTGAGTCCACCATCGTCGGCGGCGGCCGGAGCGACTTCGGGAAGCTTGCGGACGTCCCCGGTTTCCGGCTGATCGCCGTTCGTCTCGACGTCCACGTGGTCAGCCTAGGGCACCGCTGCGCCGGGCATATGAGCTCTGGTACAGGCAAATTGCGGCAGCGGCTGCCACGTTCAGGCTGTCCACGTCGCCCCACATCGGGATCACGACCCGGCGGTCGGCAAGCTCGGCGACGGCGGGCGCCAGACCGTGCGCCTCCGGGCCGAACAGCCATGCGGTGGGGGCGGCCAACTCACCGTGGATCTCATCGAGGGTGACTTCGCCATCCAGGGTGGTGGCCAGGACCCGCAGGCCGGCTACCCGGAGCCGGTTGATCACCGCGGCGGTGTCGGGCTCGCACAGCACCGGAACGGTCAGGATGCTGCCCGCCGAGGAGCGCACGCATTTGCCGTTGTAGGGATCCACCGCGTCACCGGCGAAGATCACCGCGGCGGCGCCCATGGCGTCGGCCAGCCGGATCAGCGTCCCCGCATTGCCCGGGTCGGAGATGTCGGCCGCGATGACGATCAGGGCGGGGCCGCCGGCCAGCACCTCCTCGAGAGCGCCGTGCGGCTGACGGCACACGGCGACCAGACCCGGTGGTGTGACGGTGTCGGAAAGCGCCTTCATCGCCCGGTCGGTGACCACGATCGTGGCCAGGCCGTCGAGCAACGCGCGGTGGCGCTGTAACGCGGTCTCGGTCGCAAAGACTCGTTCGACCAATCCCCGCCGGGCCGCAGCCTCGATGAGGTTGGGGCCCTCGGCGAGAAACCGGCCGGCAGCGGCGCGCTCGGCGCGCCGCTGCAGTTTCACCGCGTCGGCGACGGCGGCAGACCGCTCAGAGAGCGGAACCGTCACGCAGCCTCACCGGATGGGGCGTTCACATCCTCCGGCAAAGCGGCGCGGGCAGCCCCGACCAGTGCGGTGAAGGCGTCGGGATCGCTGATCGCGATGTCGGCGAGGTTCTTGCGGTCGACCTCGACGCCGGCGAGCTTGAGGCCCTGGATCAGACGGTTGTAGGTCATGTCGTTGGCGCGGGCCGCTGCGTTGATCCGGGCGATCCACAGCTTGCGGAAATCGCCCTTGCGGGCGCGGCGGTCACGGTAGGCGTAGGTGAGCGAATGCAGTTGCTGCTCTTTGGCTTTGCGGTACAGCCGAGACCGCTGGCCGCGATAGCCCTTCGACGCCTTGAGAATGGTACGGCGCTTCTTCTGGGCATTGAGTGCGCGTTTCACGCGGGCCATGGGGGTTCCTCTTCTCGTTCGGTTCGGGAAAGTTCAATGAGTGTGCGGACGTTCGCCGCCGCGCCGTCAGGCCGCGTCAGCCGTTGAGCATCGCGTTGACGCGCTTGGTGTCGTTGGCCGCCACCACGGTCCGGCCGTCAAGACGGCGGGTCCGCTTGCTGGCCTTGTGCTCGAGGAGATGGCGTCGATTGGCCTTCTGCCGCACGATCTTTCCGGTTCCGGTGCGACGGAAGCGCTTGCTCGCCCCGCTGTGGGTCTTTGCCTTGGGCATAATTCCTCAGTTCTTCTTCGGTGTCAGTTGTCGGTGGTCTCGGTGACGCCGGCCGGCTCCGGGGCCGGTTCGGTGACCGTCTGATGCGCCGCCTTGGCGCGAGTCTTCGCTCCGCGGTGCGGGGCCAGCACCATCGTCATGTTCCGGCCGTCCTGCTTGGCCGAGGTCTCGACGAAGCCGTGATCGGCCACGTCGCCCGCGAGACGCTGCAGGAGCCGGTAGCCCAGTTCGGGCCGGGACTGCTCGCGGCCGCGGAACATGATCGTCACCTTGACCTTCGACCCCGCCTCCAGGAAGCGGATGACGTGACCCTTCTTGGTCAGGTAGTCGTGCGGGTCGATCTTCGGCCGGAGTTTCTGCTCCTTGACCACGGTCTGCTGCTGGTTCTTGCGAGACTCGCGCTCCTTGAGCGCCGTCTCATACTTGAACTTGCCGTAGTCCATGATCTTGCAGACCGGCGGTCTGGCATCGGGGGCTACTTCGACGAGGTCGAGATCGGCATCCGCGGCGACGCGGAGAGCGTCTTCGATGCGCACGATGCCCACCTGCTCCCCGCCGGGTCCGATGAGTCGGACTTCAGGTACGCGGATGCGCTCGTTGACGCGGGTCTCAGTGCTGATGGGGCCTCCCTGGTCGGTGTTTTACTCGTGACCGTTCGCGCCGCGCACCACGGACCGCAGGGGGAATTGCCGCACCATCAGCACTCTGTTCCAACGAACAGAAAGGCCCTGCACAAAGCAGGGCCCAAGCCGACCGATCGCGGCTTGCGCCGCCTGCGCCTCAGCGCAAACAGATACCCTCGGGTATCCGTGACCGGACCGCTGGACCTCAGTTGGCCCGCGGTGGGAGTGGGACTCCTCTTGCTGTCCTGGCGTACGCCGGGACGGTCGTGCATGCAAGTCTAGCAGCCATGACGGACAACTCTGGCAACCCAGGCCCGCCTGATCCCCGGTCTCGCGAACTGGCCGACGTCCCGGCCACCGAGGTGATCAGCCGCGCAGTGGTGATGCTGATGAGCGCCGCGGCCGAGAAGCTCGGGCTGGCGTCGGCGGACCCCGCCGACAGCGAGCACCGGGATCTCGACGAGGCCCGCCGCTTGATCTCCGCGCTCGCCGGCCTGATCGACGGCTCGGTCCAGTACCTGGGCCCGCACGCCGGACCCATGCG
Source organism: uncultured Mycobacterium sp. (assembly GCA_964629725.1). GTDB lineage: Bacteria > Actinomycetota > Actinomycetes > Mycobacteriales > Mycobacteriaceae > Mycobacterium. The sequence goes on along the minus strand of CAZVST010000017.1, from coordinate 46,348 downwards.
CGACGGCCTGCGCAGCCTGCAGTTGGCATTCCGGGAGAACAGCGCGGCACCGGACGAACCCGGCGCGGGCCCCGGAGAGAAGTACACCGGCCCGGTCCGCCCGGCCGGCCGGTAAGTCCGTCGGGCGCCGATGATTCACCGCGGGCGCGCACACGGCACCTCCCGAGGGGCGGCACACCCGTCCGAACGGCACAACGGGGCTCCCGGCGGAATATCCTGGCGGCCTATGACGGTCACGATCACGCGGCCCCACTCCCGGTCGCGCTTGCACTGGGTGCCGGCCGCTGCCGGCTGGTTCTTCGGCGTTATCGCCACCGCCGCGCTGCTGTCCAGCGTGTCCACGACGGTCCGGCATCTGACGAAGGTGCCCCGGGAATTCATCGACCGCTACCTGTTCAACTTCCCGGACACCAGCTTCGCCTGGGCATTCGCGCTGGCGGTGATGGCCGGCGCCCTGGGCGCACGAAAGCGGATCGCCTGGTGGGTGCTAATCGGCAACCTGGTGCTGGCCATCATCTTCGACATCTCCGCGCTGACCCAGCGCGACGGCACCCGATGGGAGGACGTCGGCGAGGTTCTCGGCCTGACCTTCCACATCGCCGCGATCGTGCTGCTGGTGCTCGCCTACCACGAGTTCTGGGCCAAAGTGCGCCGCGGGGCGCTGTTCAAGGCGGCGGCCGTGCTCGTCGCCGGCAACGTGATCGGCATCGGGCTGGCCTGGGGCCTGCTGCACCTGTTCCCCGGCTCGCTGCACCCCGACGACCGGCTGGAATACGCGATCAACCGGGTCAGCGGCTTCGCCGTCGCCACCCCGGACTTCTTCATCGGCAAGCCTAACGTGCTGCTCAACGCCTTGTTCGGCCTGTTTGGCGCGTTGGCGCTGATGGCCGCGGCCGTGGTGCTGTTCCAGTCCCAGCGCGCCGAGAACGCCCTGACGTTCGAGGACGAGTCCGCGATCCGGGGGTTCTTGGAGGTCTGGGGTAAGAACGACTCACTGGGATATTTCGCCACCCGTCGGGACAAGTCGGTGATCTTCGCCCCGAACGGACGCGCGGCGATCACCTACCGGGTCGAGGTGGGTGTGTGCCTCGCCAGCGGGGACCCGGTGGGCGACCCCCGAGCCTGGTCGCAGGCGATCGCTGCCTGGCTGAAGATTTGCAGTGACTACGGCTGGACGCCCGGGGTGATGGGCGCCAGTTCCACCGGGGCGCAGGCCTACCGGGAGGCGGGGCTGAACGCTCTGCAGCTCGGCGATGAGGCGATTCTCTACCCGGACAAGTTCCGGCTGTCCGGCGCCGATATGCGCGGCGTGCGCCAGGCCGTCACCCGCGCGCGGCGGGCCGGCCTGACGGTGCGGATGCGCCGGCACCGCGACCTGAGCGCCGAGGAGATGGCCGAGGTGATCACGCGCGCCGACGCCTGGCGCGACACCGAGACCGAGCGGGGCTTCTCTATGGCGCTGGGCCGGTTGGGCGACAGCGCCGACGGTGACTGCCTGCTGGTCGAGGCGATCGAGGGCACCGGCGACTCGGCGCCGGTCGTGGGGATGCTCTCGTTCGTGCCGTGGGGACCCAACGGCCTTTCTCTGGACCTGATGCGCCGGGCGCCGCAGTCGCCCAACGGGACTGTCGAGTTGATGGTCAGCGATCTGCTGCAGCAGGCCGACACCATCGGGGTGACCCGGGTTTCGCTGAACTTCGCGATGTTCCGGTCGGCTTTCGAAGAGGGCGCACGTCTGGGCGCGGGGCCGGTGGCCCGGCTCTGGCGCGCGCTGCTGGTGTTCTTCTCACGCTGGTGGCAGCTGGAGACGCTGTACCGGTCCAACATGAAGTACCAGCCGCATTGGGTTCCGCGCTACGCCTGCTACGACGACGCCAGGCTGATCCCGCGGGTCGGGGTGGCTTCGGTGATCGCCGAAGGCTTCTTGGTCCTGCCGTTCTCCCGCCGCGGCCGGCATCACACCGGTCACCATCCCGCAGTCCCGCAGGTCACCGCCGGCCTGCCGGCCCCGGACGTTCAGGTCGTCGCGCCGGTGGATCCCGCTGCCTCCGGCGACCCGCAGCACCGGCTCCCCGAGCAGGTCAAGGTGCGGATGGCCAAGCTGCGTGAGCTCCAGGACCGAGGAGTGGAGGCGTATCCGGTCGGCTGCCCGCCCACGCACACCTTGGCCGCAGCCCTGGCCGCCGGCGACGGCGCCGACGTCGTGGTGTCGGGCCGCGTGTTGCGCACCCGCGACTACGGCGGCGTCACCTTCGCGACGCTGCGTGACTGGTCCGGCGATGTGCAACTGCTACTTGAGAGATCCACCCTCCACGGCGACGCCGACGACTTCGCCGCGGTCGACCTCGGCGATCTCGTCGAAGTGACCGGCCGGATGGGGCACAGCCGCAACGGAACCCGCTCCGTCCTGGTCTCCCGATGGCGACTTCTGGGTAAGTGTCTGCGGCCGCTGCCGGACAAGTGGAAGGGATTGACCGACCCCGAGGCTCGGGTGCGGGCACGCTACGTCGACCTGGCGATCAACCCGGTGGCCCGTGATCTCGTCCGGGCCCGTAGTGAGATCCTGCGATCCATTCGGGAGACGTTGTTCGCCAAGGGATTTCTGGAAGTGGAGACCCCGATCCTGCAGCGCATTCACGGCGGGGCGAACGCCCGTCCGTTCCAGACCCACATCAACGCCTACGACCTCGACCTCTATCTGCGGATCGCGCCGGAGTTGTACCTCAAGCGGTTGTGCGTGGGCGGGGTGGAACGGGTTTTCGAACTGGGCCGCGCGTTCCGCAACGAGGGCGTGGACTTCAGTCACAACCCCGAGTTCACACTGCTGGAGGCCTACCAGGCGCACGCCGATTACCGGACCTGGATCGACGGCTGCCGCGAGATCATCCAGAACGCCGCCACGGCGGCCAACGGATCGCCGGTCGTCATGCGTCCCGGCGCGGACGCAACGTTGCAGCCGGTCGACATCTCCGGGCAATGGTCGGTCAAGACCGTGCACGGCGCGGTGTCCGAGGCACTCGGCGAGCACGTCGACCCGGACACCGACCTGGCGACGCTGCGACGGTTGTGCGACAGCGCCGCCATCCCTTACCTGACCCACTGGGATGCCGGTGCGGTGGTGCTCGAACTCTATGAGCGACTGGTCGAGGAACACACCCAGGAGCCCACCTTCTACATCGACTTCCCGACGTCGGTGTCACCGCTGACCCGGCCGCACCGCAGCACACCGGGTGTCGCCGAACGCTGGGATCTGGTGGCCTGGGGCGTGGAACTGGGCACCGCCTACAGCGAATTGACCGATCCTGTGGAGCAGCGACGCCGGTTGCAGCAGCAGTCCATCCTGGCCGCGGGCGGTGACCCGGAGGCCATGGAACTCGACGAAGACTTCCTGCAGGCGATGGAATATGCCATGCCGCCGACCGGTGGCCTCGGCATGGGCGTGGACCGGGTCGTCATGATGATCACCGGGCGAAGTATTCGCGAAACCTTGCCGTTCCCCTTGGCCAAGCCGCGCTAATCTTGAGCTGGGACCGCCGCACCCCGACGTGTCTTGACAGCATATTTTCAGGAAGCTAGGTCACGATGGTTGGCGTGACACCATCAATGACGATGGCCGATTCGTGGGGGGCCGACAGCACCATGCTGGCTGCACCCTTCGGGTTGTTTCGGGACCACATCTCGCTGATGCACGGTTGGCTGCCACTGACCGCCCAGTTGCTGGCGGTGGTGCTCCTGGTACTGGCGATCGGGTGGCGCGATCGCCGTTGGCGCCTGGTGTCGCTGCCCGTTGCGGTCGGGGTGGGAGTGGCCCTGGCCGGGCTGACCTACTGGACCATCTTCTCCAACGGCTTGTCCGGGGAGCCGGCTCCGCAATCGCTCTGGCTTTGGGTGACGCTGACCGGCTTGGCCGCCGGGGTGGCGCTACTGGGCTGGCGCTCTGCCGCCCGTTGGCGGCGCTCCGTGTCTCTGCTTGCCGTCCCGATGTCCGCGCTGTGCGCCGGCCTGATGCTGAACCTGTGGGTCGGCTACTTCCCCACCGTCCAGACCGCCTGGGGCCAACTGACCGACGGGCCGCTGCCCGGCCAGACCGACTCGGCCACTGTCGCGAAAATGCTTGCCGCCCAGTCGGTTCCAGCCAAGGGCAAGGTGGTTCCGGTCACCATCAACGGGCCGTCGAAGTTCAAGCACCGCGGCGAGTTGGTGTACCTGCCGCCGGCCTACTTCGCCAGCAACCCGCCGCTCGCGTTGCCGACCGTCATGATGGTCGGCGGCCAATTCAACACCGCCGCGGACTGGATCCGCGCCGCCAACGCGGTCGGAACCATCGACGACTTCGCGGCGCGCAACGGCGGCAACGCGCCGGTGTTTGTCTTCGCCGACTCCGGCGGGGCGTTCAACAACGACACCGAATGCGTCAACGGTGTGCGGGGCAACGCCGCCGACCACCTCACCCAGGACGTCGTGCCATACATGGTCGAGAAGTTCAGGGTCAGCGACGATCCGGCCAACTGGGGTGTTGTCGGCTGGTCCTCCGGCGGAACGTGTGCGATGAACCTGGCGGTGAAGTACCCCGAGTTGTTCAGCGCCTTCGTCAACATCGACGGTGACTTCGCGCCGAATGCCGGCACCAAGGCCCAGACCATCGACCGGCTTTTCGGCGGCAACGCAGCCGCGTACGACGAGTGGTATCCGCCGACGCTGATGGAGAAGCACGGCGCTTACGAGGGCGTTTCGGGCTGGTTCGCGGTGTCGGAGAACGGCAAGATTCCGGCGATCTCAGGGGTCGCCCTCCAGGAAGAGCCGGTCGAGCGCTCGCCGGAGAGCAATCCCACCCAGGCCGCCCGCACGCTGTGCCGGCTAGGTACCCGATACGGAATCGACTGCGCGGTGGTTCCGCAGGCCGGCAACCACGACTGGCAGTTCGCCGCCCGGGCGTTCGCGTCGGCACTGCCGTGGCTGGCCTGGCAGGTGGACACCCCCGACGTCCCCGAGGTGCCGTTGCCCGGCACGTCCGGCCAGCCCGATGGGGTGACCATCGCCGCCGAGGGGCATTCCGGTCTGCCCGGGCACAAGCCCGCTGGAGTACGTTGAGCCCCATGCCTGAGGATCCGACACCGCCGCATCCGACCGCGCCTCCGCACCCGGCGAGCACCGAGACGGCGAGCACCGAGCCGGCCATCACCGAAACGGCCACCACGCCCACGGCTGGCACCGAAGTGGCCGCCACGCTGGCGCCGCCGCTGGCTACTGCCACCCCGGCGAGCACCTCCCCGGTTCCCGCGGTCCCCGACATTGGCTACACCGCAGCCGGGGTGCCGACGTTCGACGGCATCCGGGAGAAGATCGAGACTCGCTACGCAACCGCCTTGGGCGCAACGGAATTAGCAGAGGACACCACCGAGGGCCGGACGGCCACCCAGCAGTTCGACGCCCGCCAGAAGGCGGCCGAGGAGAAACTCGCGGAGATCCGCGCCTCGATGCACAAATCGGACTGACTGCGTCGGCTATCCCACCTGCGGCGCGTAGTGCGTGCTCTTGCCCCGCTCGGTGACCGGCGGCAGGTTGCGGGCCGGGGTCTCCACCAGCGGCGCGTCGGAAGGGATCCGTCCCTCAGCGCGGTCCCAGCCGGCGCGAGTCCGCGGATGCATCTTCGCGCGCCGCGGCACGAACTTGAACGCCAGGTTCACGCCCCGCCCGAACAGCCAGTGCAGCCGCTCGTCGTGGGCCGACCAGGAGTGGCCCATCAATTCCCGCACCGGCTCGTCGTAGAGGCCGACCGTCAGCCACACCGCGAAGGGTTCCAGCAACTTGAGTTGCTGCTTCCACACCACATCCGGAATCCAGTTCAGGGACGGGTGCTTGGGCATCGAGGTGATGTCGAGAACCGCCCGCGCCGCCCAGGTGTTCTCCAACACCTCCCGGCACATCCGATCCCAGTAGACCTGAAAGTCCTCCCACGTCTTCGGCACCGGCCGCATCGACATCCCGTACATCCGGTACCAGGTGACGTGCTCGTCGAACAGTTGCCGCTTCTGGTCCTCGGTCAGACCGTCGCCGAAGTGTTCGGCGGTCAGGATGGTGCCCATGAAGAACGTCGCGTGGGCCCAGTAGAAGACATCGGGATTCAGTGCGTTGTAGCGACGGCCCTGCTCGTCGAGGCCCTGGATGCCGATGTGGTAGTCGCGCACCTCCGCGCCGGTGCGGGGTGCCCGGTCGCCGTCGAAGACGACGCCGCCGATCGGGTAGAGCGACCGGAACAGCCGCGGCAGGCGCTCGGTGAAGAAGATGGAGTGGTCTTTGACGGCCGCGCCCAGTTGGGGGTGCATGTTCTGCATCGAGCCGGCCCAGGGACCCTGTAGCAATCCGCGCCAATCACCGAAGAGCTTCCAAGTCAGCGAATCCGGGCCGAGCGGCGCGACGTCGTATCCTCCACCGCTGACCGGGCAGCCGGGCGACCCGGCGGGCGGCATTCCAGAATCGGCGACAGTCGTGTCTTGGCTCACCTGATGGCCTTCCTCGGCGTTCCGATCCGGTTGTCTCAGCAATCTGAGTACGTGTGTAACCAGCTTAACGGCGATTCAGTCACCAGTGCTAAGCGCTGACCTTCCGGCGGCGGGAACCGCGCTTGGGCGCCGCCGGGGTATCGAGCAGTTCGGCCAGAAACGCCCCGGTATAGGAGTCCGGGCTTGCCGCGACGTCCTCCGGGGTGCCCTGGGCCACCACCGTGCCGCCACCCCCGCCACCTTCGGGGCCCATGTCGACGACCCAGTCCGAGGTCTTGATGACGTCGAGGTTGTGTTCGATGACGATGACCGAATTGCCTTTGTCGACAAGGCCGTTGATGACTTTGAGCAGTTTGCGGATGTCCTCGAAGTGCAGTCCGGTGGTGGGCTCGTCGAGGATGTAGACCGTGCGCCCGGTGGAGCGTTTCTGCAGTTCGGCCGCCAGCTTGACGCGCTGCGCCTCGCCGCCGGACAGCGTCGGCGCCGGTTGGCCGAGCCGCACGTAGCCCAGGCCGACGTCGACGAGGGTCTTCAGGTAGCGGTGGATGCTGCTGATCGGCTCGAAGAACTCCGCAGCGTCTTCGATGGACAAGTCCAGAACCTCGGAGATGGTCTTGCCCTTGTAGTGCACCTCGAGAGTCTCGCGGTTGTAGCGGGCGCCGTTGCAGACTTCGCATGGCACATAGACGTCGGGCAGGAAGTTCATCTCGATCTTGATGGTCCCGTCGCCCGAGCATGCCTCGCAACGGCCGCCTTTGACGTTGAACGAGAACCGGCCGGGCTGGTAGCCGCGGACCTTGGCCTCGGTGGTGGCGGCGAACAGCGTCCGGATCTTGTCGAACACGCCGGTGTAGGTGGCGGCGTTGGACCGCGGCGTGCGGCCGATCGGCGACTGGTCGACACGAACGAGTTTGTCGACCTGGTCCAGGCCGTTGATCCGGGTGTGCCGGCCGGGCACCTGCCGGGCACCGTTGAGCTTGTTGGCCAGCACCGACGCAAGAATGTCGTTGACCAGTGTGGACTTCCCCGACCCCGACACCCCGGTGACCGCGGTCAGCACGCCGAGCGGGAAGGCGACGTCGATGTCGCGGAGGTTGTGTTCGCGGGCGCCGACCACGGTCAGCTGGCGCTTGCGGTCCACCGGCCGGCGGATCGCCGGCACCTCGATGCGCTGCTTGCCGGACAGGTACGCGCCGGTGATCGAATCCGGGTTCTTCAGCAGGTCCTGGTAGGTCCCGCTGTGCACCACCCGGCCGCCGTGCTCACCGGCCGCCGGACCGATGTCGACGACCCAGTCAGCGTGGGCGATGGTGTCCTCGTCGTGCTCGACGACGATCAGGGTGTTGCCGAGATCCCTGAGGCGCGTGAGCGTTTCGATGAGCCGGCGGTTGTCGCGCTGGTGCAGGCCGATGGAGGGCTCGTCGAGTACATAGAGCACCCCGACCAGACCTGACCCGATCTGGGTGGCCAGCCGGATGCGCTGCGCCTCGCCGCCGGACAGCGTTCCGGCCGCTCGCCCCAGCGATAGGTAGTTCAGCCCGACGTCGAGCAGGAAGCCCAGCCGAGACTGCACCTCCTTGAGTACCTGCCCGGCGATGGCCTGCTCACGCGGACCGAGCGTGAGTTCGTTGAGGAATTGCGAGCAGTCGGCGATGGACAGTTCGCATACGTCGGCAATGGATTTGGCCTGCTCCCCCGCGGTCAGCGTGACGGCCAGGATCTCCGGCTTGAGCCGCGTGCCCTGGCATTCCGGGCACGGAACGTCACGCATGAAACCGTCGTAACGCTCCTTCATCTGCTCGGACTCGGTCTGCTCCATCCGGCGCTGCAGAAACGCCATCACACCTTCGAAGTCGGCGTAGTAGGAGCGGGTCCGGCCGTAGCGGTTGCGATAGCGGACGTGCACCTGCTCGTCACAGCCTTCGAGAATGGCCTTGCGCGCCTTGGCAGGAAGCTTCTTCCAGGGAGTGTCGACGTCGAACCCCATCACCTCGCCCAGACCTGCCAGCATCCGGGTGAAGTAGTCGGAGTTGTGCCCCATCGCCCACGGGGCCACCGCACCGTCGGCCAGCGAGAGGTCGGGGTCAGGCACGACGAGCTCCGGATCGACCTCCTTGCGGATGCCCAGTCCGCTGCACTCCGGGCAGGCTCCGTAGGGCGAGTTGAACGAAAACGACCGTGGCTCAAGGTCATCGATCGCCAGCGCATGACCGTTGGGGCAGGCCAGTTTTTCGGAGAACCTCTGCTCGCGGTGCGGGTCGTGTTCGTCGCGGTCGACGAAGTCCAGAACCACGATGCCGTCGGCGAGGCCGAGGGCGGTCTCCACCGAGTCGGTGAGGCGCTGTTTGGCGGATGCCTTCACCGTCAGGCGGTCGATCACCACCTCGATGTCGTGCTTCTCCTGTTTTTTCAGGGTGGGCGGTTCGGTGAGCGGGTGCACCACGCCGTCGACCCGGACCCGGCTGTAGCCCTGGGTGTTCAGCTTGTCGAACAGATCGACGAACTCGCCCTTTCGGGTGCGCACCACCGGCGCCAGCACCTGGAACTTCGTGCCCTCGGGCATCGCCAGCACCTGGTCGACGATCTGCTGCGGGGTCTGCCGGGCGATCCGGCCGCCGCACACCGGGCAATGCGGGGTACCTGCGCGGGCGTAAAGCAGACGTAGATAGTCGTACACCTCGGTGATGGTGCCGACCGTCGAGCGCGGGTTGCGGTTGGTGGACTTCTGGTCGATGGACACCGCCGGCGAGAGTCCCTCGATGAAGTCGACGTCGGGCTTGTCCATCTGGCCCAGGAACTGGCGGGCGTAGGCGCTCAGCGACTCCACGTAGCGGCGCTGACCCTCAGCGAAGATGGTGTCGAACGCCAGCGAGGATTTGCCCGAACCGGATAGCCCAGTGAAGACGATCAGGCTGTCCCGGGGCAGATCGAGATCGACGCTGCGGAGGTTGTGTTCCCGCGCGCCCTTGACGATCAACCGGTCAGCCACGCGCTTATGCTAAGCGCGGGTACCGACGGGCACTAACCTGGGCATCATGACAGTCGTCGCCGACAATTACACCGGTCACGTCGAGACTCAGACAGCCGCCCGTCGCACCCTGCCCGGGGTGAGCATCATCAAGATGTCCGTAGGCCCGATGGACAACAACACCTACCTGGTGACCTGCGCGAACACCGGCGATTCGATGCTGATCGACGCCGCCAACGACCCTGACCTTCTGGTCGCGCTGGCGGCCGAGCACGCCCCGAAACTCGCCCTGATCGTCACCTCCCACCAGCATGGCGACCACTGGCAAGCGCTGGCGGCGGTGGCCGAGGCCACCGGCGCGCCGACCGCCGCGCATGAACTCGACGCCGGGCCGCTTCCGGTGACCCCGAGCCGGTTCCTCTCCGGTGGCGACACCATCGAGATCGGGGACCTGACCTTCGACGTGATCCATCTGCGCGGGCACACGCCCGGGTCGGTGGCACTGGCGCTGCGACCCTCCGGCGACCGCACGTCGGTGCAGTTGTTCACCGGCGACTGCCTGTTCCCCGGCGGTCCTGGGCGTACAACAAATCCGGAGGAGTTCGATTCCCTTATGACCGGCTTGGAGACCGCGGTGTTCGGGGTGTACGGCGACGACACGGTGGTGTATCCGGGTCATGGCGACGACACCACGCTGGGCGAAGAACGTCCCCGGCTGGCGGAGTGGCGCGAGCGCGGCTGGTGACGGGTTGGGACTAAACCGGCTTGGCCCGATGTATGCCGCACTGGCAGGTGTTGATGGACGGGCACGTGCACGCCATGCCCCACTCGATAACTTGGCGCGCACCGACGAGGGAAGCGATGCGGGAGTCGATCTCGGCGAGTTTGGCCTCAGCGAGTGCCCGGCTTGCCGGTCGCCCCGGCGCATCGTCGGTAAACAGCAGAACCATTTCTTCCAAAGAGAACCCGGCGAGCTTGCACATTCGGATCACTTCAAGCCGGGCCAGGACTGATTCGTCGTAGCGTCGTTGCCCGCCGATCCGCGCCGGTGGCTCCAGCAGGCCGATCTGTTCGTAGTAACGCAGAGTGGTCGGCGCAACCTCTGCGCGACGCGCCACCTCGCTGATCGCCAACGCGCCGACCACTTATTCCTCCGATCCGCTTGACTTAGAGTTGACTCTAAGTCGTGGACTGTGGAGATGCACGCATCTCTGGCCCGAAGCCGCTACGTACTGCTACGCACCTACCGCCGCGATGGAACCCCAATCGACACCCCGATCTGGTTCACGCTCGACGGCAACGCCCTGGTCTTCCGCACCAAGGTCGGCCCCAAGACGAAACGGCTGACAGCTCACCCGCACGTCGAACTGCGTCCGTGTGATCACAAAGGCCGCCCCCATGAAGGTGCACCGCCGGTCAACGGAGTGGCTCGTGTCCTGTCGGGGGCCGAAGCGGAAGCGGGTAACAGGGCACTGCACAAACGCTATGGCTGGCAGTACAACGTCGGGCCGATGATCAAAATCCCCGGCGTCACCAACGTGCACTCCAAGCTGTCACTTCGGGAGAAGCTGCGCCGGATGCGGGATCGCGGCGTTTGGGCCGACAGCGTGATCGTCCAGATCGACCTCGGCACTGGATAACTCCCGATGACCAGTGACTCCTTGTTCCCGGGCGGTCCCGGACGGACAACAAATCCGGAGGAGTTCGACTCGCTCATGACCGGTCTAGAGAGCCGGGTCTTCGACGTCTATGGCGACGACACGGTGGTCTATCCCGGTCATGGCGACGACACAACGTTCGGTGAAGAGCGGCCCCGGCTGGCGGAGTGGCGCGAGCGAGGCTGGTGACGGTCTGCGTCCCCGCCGTACGGTAACGGCATGAGTGCTGATGTCAGGAGCTTCCTCGAACGATTCGCAGACTTCGGCAACGCACCCGATCCCGACAAGTACGAGAGCCTCTTTGACCCCGCGGAAGGAACCGTGCTGCATCCTGGCATGACCGCTCCGCTTCACCGTGAGCAAGTCCGGGCTTACATGACCACCTATCTCGCAGGCGTGCCGGAGTTTCGTTTCGACATCGCCGGTTGGGCTGAGCGCGACGGCACGGTTTTCGTCGAAGCCCGCAATAGCGGTCGGCCCGCCGGAGGGGACGTTCTGAAGTGGGGCACGGTCTACTGCGTGACTTTGCGTGGTGACCGTGTTCTGCGTGGGCGCGCCTACGGCGACCGGGTACCCCTGCTTGCCCGGCTGATGCCTGAGTTGACGCTCGCCCAAGCCGCGGCACTCGGTGCACCCGCACCAGGCCTGGACGTCGGCAGCGACCCAAACCCAGATGCAAACGGCTCACGTTGAGTGACCGGTGACGGCCTGTTCCCCGGCGGCCCTGGACGGACAACAAATCCGACGGAGTTCGACTTACTCAAGACCGGTCTAGAGAGCCGGGTCTTCGACGTCTATGGCGACGACACGGTGGTCAATCCCGGCCATGGCGACCACACAACGCTCGGTGAAGAGCGGCCCCGATTGGCGGATTGGCGCGAGCGGGGCTGGTAGTGCAATAAGGCATCATCCGTTTCAGGACGCCACCTAGAGAGGCCCGACGCGCCACCCTCGACGAGCACTCCGACAACTTCGAGGACGAGTCGCAGCCAATTGCCACGACCGCTGAGCCAGAACATCAAACCGTTGGGCACGCGAGCCGAGCCGATACGGTGGGGCGAGCGTTCTCCGTCGTTGTTCCCATGCCGGCTGCCACAGTGGAGACCCTCCGGCGAAAGGGCTCCAGCCATGGTCAGCAATGCTCACTCCCAGGCAGTCCCGAACTTCCAGCCCTCCGGAGCCAGTCGTCGTCGGTTCATCGGCTGCGGGTGCACTGCGGCTGCGGCACTGGTCCTGGGCCCTCGATTGCTCGCTGCGTGCAGCACGGACAACAAATCCGCCACCGGATCAACGTCCGCCGATGAGGCAAAGCCCGCCTCGGCCCCGGCGGCGACGTTGTTCACCAACGTCAACGTCTTCACCGGCAAGTCGTTGATTGTCGGTCAGGGCATGAGCGTTCTGGTCAAAGACGGCAAGATCGCCAGCGTGCAACCCGGCGTGATGGCCGCACCTGAAGGCGCGATAACCATCGACGGCGGCGGACGCACCTTGATGCCAGGACTCATCGACAACCACGTCCACATCGTCCTTAGCGCCAGCACCGAGGCCCAGTTGATGGACCCGAAATCGACTCCGGAGGTTCTGTTCGGTCGGGCACGCGATGAAGCGGAGCGGATGTTGCTGCGCGGCTTCACCGCCGTGCGGGACATGGGCGGTCCGACGTTCGACGTCAAACGTGCCATCGACAAGGGCGAGGCCATCGGTCCGAGAATCTATCCCAGCGGGGCAATGATCTCCCAGACGTCCGGACATGGGGACTTTCGCGCACCCGAGGAGAAGTCCCGCCGCTTCGGCGGACAGGTTTCGGTCGGGGAACTCCTCGGCGTCGGGTTCATCGCCGACGGTCGGGATGAAGTGCTCACTGCCGTGCGAGAGAACCTGCGCGGCGGCGCCTCCCAGATCAAGGTGATGGCCGGGGGCGGTGCCGCGTCCGCCTATGACCCGCTGGATGTCACGCAGTACACGCTCGACGAACTCAAAGCGGCGGTCGAGGCCACCCGCGACTGGAACACCTACGTCACTGTGCACGCCTACACCCCCAAAGCCGTGCGCCGTTCGGTAGATGCGGGTGTTCTATGCATCGAACATGGGCAACTGCTCGACGAAGCGACGATGAAACTGTTGGCCGACAAAGGAATCTGGCTCAGTCTCCAGGCTCTCGACGAAGCACCGCCGACCGCGAGCGAGTCGGTAAAAATCAAGAAACACTCAGTGGTCGCGGGAACCGACAACGCCTTCACGTGGGCGCGCAAGTACGGGGTGAAACTCGCCTTCGGCACCGACATCCTGCTCAACCCCGAGATGACGAAGAACCAGATCACCGACTACACCAAACTCACGAAGTGGTTCAGCCCAGCGGAAGCCCTCAAGTTAGCGACCTACGACAACGCGCAGTTGCTCGCGCTATCAGGACCTCGCAACCCCTACCCCGGCCGACTCGGCGTCATCGAACCCGGTGCCTACGCTGACATGCTGCTGGTCGATGGTGACCCCACGACGAATCTCGACGTGATCGCGGACCCAGACAGAAACTTCAAAGTCATCATGAAAGACGGCGCGATCTTCAAGAACACCCTGGCTCGGTGAGGAGCGGCCCCGTCTGGCTGAGTGGCCAGAGCGGGGCTGGTAATACATCTCTATGCGAGTGCTCATCCATCGGCGACGTGCCGCCTTCGCCATCCTGCTCATCGTCTCGATTGCCACTGGTTGCGGCTCGGGCGGGGGTTCCTCCGCCCCTCGCAGCGTCAGCGCCGCGACCTCGACGACAGAAGTCACCCACTGGGACGGCCCCAAGCCCACCACGACGGCGATGTCCGCCGCCGACGCCGGGGCCATCGACGCAGTTGGCGAGCAGATCATCGCCGACATGGGCAAGGACCTGCCGGGTGTCTGGATCGGCGTGTGGGATGCGAAGAAGGGCTACCACATCGGGGCATACGGCAAGGCTGCGCTGCCCGACACCGTCGCGACGGTCAGTGATCACAGCCGTATCGGCAGTGTCTCCAAGACGTTCACAACGGCAACGGTCATGCGCCTGGTCGATCAGGGCAAGCTCATGATGGACGCTTCCATCGAACAGGTCCTGCCGGACCTCGCCAAGCGGTACCCACCGCTGGCGTCGATCACCGTCACGCAGTTGATCGACATGACCTCCGGCATCGTCGACTACGTCAATACCGGCGCGATCTTCAAGACGCTGTTCGATGACCCGAAGAAGCCATGGACGCCCGCCGAACTCATCGACCTCTCGCAGACCATGCAGAACGCCAAGCCCGGAACACCGGGCTACACCTCGACGGCCACCATCATCCTCGGCCGGATGATCGCTGCGGTGTCCGGCCTGTCACTTGAGGATGCCGTCAACCAGACCGCGCACGATGCGGGGCTCAACCAGACCGCACTCCCAGCGGCGGGTGACGCCGCGATGCCCGCGCCCGCCTCGCACGGTTACCTCTTCACGCCCGGTGTGAACTCGCTGAAGGAGGTCTTGGATCAGGGAAAGACCACCCTCACCCCTGGCACAGACGTCTCCGACTGGTCGCCGTCCTGGGGCGGTGCTGCGGGCGGAATGTACTCGACCGTGGGCGATCTCGGGACGTGGGCCGGAAGCGGCTTCGGCTCGACACTGCTGTCCGAGAAACTCGGCGCGGCCCGCGTCGGCGGTCCCACCAGCAAGAGCGAGGGCGGCGAGGCCTACGGACTCGGGTTGACCCACTGGGGCGAGGACTGGGTAGGTCACACCGGCCAGATCATCGGCTGGGAAAGCTTCGCCGCTTACAACGTCAAGAACGGCGACGTCATCGTGCTGATGGTGAACGAGACCGGGTCCCTGCCCGACGCACTGCCGACCCTGCTCGGCGTCGCCAATCCGGAACTCCGCCAGACACTGGCAGCCGCGCGATAACCAGCCCGCTCTCTATTCGGCCATCAGTGTCTGGCTGGGTTACCTCGGCTGGCGGAAGAAGGGAGCTGCGCATGGCCCTGGCCTGTCGGGGGTGGCTGGCGGACAGGTGGCGGCCCCATGGCTGAGCGTGATCTGGGCCGCCTGCTCGCAGGACTCTCCCCGGTCGTACGCCCCGTGCCGTACGTCGTCGTCGAAACCGACGCAGACGTGCCGGCCGCAGCGGTCATCGTCGAGGAGGAGGGGACGACCAAGGTCGTCGAGCAGCCGGTCGCCGATGCCCATGGGCTCCCGTACACCTTCGTCGCCGTCTGGATCACCTGCACGATCGAGTCCGACCTCGAGGCGGTCCGAATGACCGCAGCCATCAGCCGTGCCCTCGCCGACGCAGACATCTCATGCAACGTGCTCGCCGCGTCGCGGCACGATCACCTGCTGGTGCCCTGGCATCGGCGCGACGATGCGGTTGAGGTTTTGACCCGGCTCGCCGACTGATCGCGCCGTCAGCCCCCGTTCTCCCAGACCGCGAGGTCCCTGCCTTCGGGGGTGTAGGCAACACTGTCGGGTGCGAGTCCGGTCACGTCGAAGTACAACTTGCCGCGCGTGGATCCGCCGCGCGGCAGCGCTGCCCCGCGGGACACTCAGCGGGGCCGCGACACCCCACAACCCCGGATAGGCGGCTGAGTCATTACGCGCGACGAAACCCGCGACCATGGGCAGTCCGCCATGGGGCAGTTCAGCCGTTGCGGTGCCCTCCCACAACGATCCCACCGTCCGGTACGGAATCGCGTCCGAGCTCGGCCGCAGATCACTGACGGTCCAGCGCTGTTCGTTTTCGTTGTCGACGACATGGATGTCAGCTGGCGTTCCCAGATCGGTGGTCTCAGCGGCAGCGGCCGGCACTTGCAGGAAACCGGCCGAGAGGAGGCCGGCGATCGTGGCGACGAGGGCTATCTTCGGGTGTGCCTTCCGCGGGTTTATTTATGTTTTTTACTTCCTGAATTACATAGTACATATTGATCGGCTCCCGGCCGCCGGCTATCCACGGTGGCCCAGCGTCGTCGGTTACAGGCTGTTCACGTTGATCGTGAAGATCGCCCAGTCAGACGTGTTGTATGTGCTCGGATTCGGGAACTGGCTGAGGTATTCCGGAGACGGGGTGATCTGCCAGCCGTCGCCTTCTCGCCTGAGCCCGACGTCGATTGAACCCCAGATGCGTGGTGCTCGTCGCCCTCGCGCCAACCCCGGCGCGGGCCGGGTGCGGGAAAGACTCCGTTCAGTTCGAAATACGTCGACGGATAACCCCAGTTCCCTGGATCCTGAAGGTCCAGACGGAACACCGGATCGCCCACCACTTCACATCCGGTGAAATTGCAGACCCCGGTTCGGTAGAAGCTCAGATAGTTGAGCTTCAGCGCTCCCGGCGAGGAACCTCGGGTCCGTCACATCGGCCCAGGTCTTCTGCAACAACGTGTCAGCGTCGTAACCCAGCATGTCGCACATCGCCCGGTTGACGAGCAAGAAGCGACCTTCGGAACCCGCCAATGCGGTCGCGATCGCAGAGTTCTCGATCAAACGCCGGAACCGGAAGTCCGACTCCGGCGAACTGCCGGGTCCGTTGCTCATACCGCCAGCCGACTCCGTCACAGGAAGGATCTTCGTCCGTCACAGGAAGGATCTTCGTCACACGGAGGATTCTGACACGCGAGTGGAAACCGGCATCGTGCCTATTGTTGGCCATAGCTCTCCTGGGAAGCCGCCAAGGCCGGCCAGCATCCCCAGCCGTTCACCAAGGACGGCGTGTGCATCTCGCCGCACGCCCTTCAGGAGGTCATGATTCGCCGACAAAGTGCCTCCCGGCCCGGTGTGGGGCGCGTGCGAAGCCCTGGCGCAGTCCTGAGGCAAAGGGCTTCGCCCATCGCCGGCACAGGTCTACTGTCGGTCTTATCCGTTCCACTAACAGGAGGTCAGCATGGGTTTGGATCCCAAGAGCGCTATCAATGCAGCAAAGGACATCGCGGCGCACGCTGTGGAGAAGGCGGCAGACATCGTCGAGGACGCCGGCCATATCGTTAAGGGCGACATCGCCGGCGGCGCCAGCGCGATCGTGCAGGACGCCACCGACATCGCCACCCACGCGGTGGACAGGGCGAAAGAGGCCTTTACCGGCAAGTCCGAGTAAGCCGATACAGGAGCACACGGCCGGGGCGTCCAACGGATGCCCCGGCCGTCACGTTGTGCGGACCGGACAAGCCTCAGCTGGTGGTGTGGACGATCAGGACGTCGGTCTTTGACTTGCGGGCGACGTTGGCCGGCACCGAGCCGAGCAACCGTCCGGCGATCGTGTTGAGACCGACGTTGCCGACGACCAGCAGGTCCGCGCCGACCTCGATGGCCAGGTCGACCAGCGCGTCGACCGGCGCACCCTTGATGGCACGCTCCTCGACGTTCGCGGCACCGGCTGCACGCGCACGGTCTGCCGCGTCCCGCAGGATGTCGTAGATCGGGGCGGCCCCGGTGACCTTGTAGCCCTCGTTCTTGAGCACATCCGCCGCGGACGGATCTTCCGGATTCTCCAGGTAGGCGGTCGCGACGATGACCCGCGCGTCCGGCCCGGAGGCCAGTTGCGCGGCCCGGTCGACCGCCCGAAGCGATGAATCCGAGCCGTCGGTTCCGACGACCACGGTGGTGTAACCGCCCATTCGTACCCTCCAGTGCTTCTGTTGCAGCGCCAACGCTGAACACTAGTGCCTTCGCACCGGCCAGGGTGGGATTTGGACACACCACGTCCGCGGCGCAGTGATACCCAGACGGCCCGACAAGGGAATATGCGGCTGCAAACCGGGTCCGTGACGTTGACAACAGCACCGGCCTGCTCGGCCTGGGACCGGGGATGACGTTACGGTTTGGCAAAGCCAACAACGGATAGAGCAGCCAGCGTGACCATCTCCTTAGCCCAGCGCCCGACGGCCGTCACCGTCGAGCGACCGGCGCGCGTGACGCGTCGGTGGGACACCGTCGCGGTAGCGCTGTTCGCTATGGCGCTGTGTGCTGCGGGCTCGGCACGCCCGTCGCTATGGTTCGACGAGGCCGCCACCATCTCGGCCGGCACCCGTTCGATCCCCGAACTGTGGCGGATGGTGCACAACATCGACGCCGTCCACGGCCTCTACTACCTGCTGATGCACGGATGGTTCGTGGTGTTCCCGGCGACCGAGTTCGCCACCCGGCTTTCCAGCGCGCTGGCCGCGGGTATCGCCGCGGCAGGCGTGGTGGTGCTGGGCAAGCTGATCTCCAGTCGGACCGTCGCCGTTACCGCCGGGATTACGTTCGCCCTACTGCCACGGGTGACCTGGGCCGGTATGGAGACCCGGTCCTACGCGCTGACGATGGCCGCGGCGGTGTGGCTGACGGTGTTCTGCATCCGGGCCGCCCGGCGGGGACGGCCGTGGTGGTGGCTGGTGTACGGGGTGCTGCTGATCGCTGCCGTCGTCCTCAATGTGTTCCTTGTGCTGATCGTGCCGGCGCATGCGGTAGCCGTACTGGCCTATGCCCGCCGGCCGAGGGCGTTCGCCTACTGGGTGGCGGCCACCATGCTGGCGGTGGCGGCGATCATCCCGTTCCTGCAGTTCACCCAGACCCAGCTTTTCCAGGTGGGGTGGATCTTCCCGCTGGGTTCGCAGACCGTGACCGGCATCCTGCACGAGCAGTACTTCGACCAATCAGTGGCAGCGGCCGTGGTCGCCGGGGTGATCATCGTCGCGGCCATGGTGTGCGGCCCGTTGTTCGGGGCGGGCCGGCCACGCAGACTTATCGCGCTGACGCTGACGTGGATGGTGGCCCCGACTGTCGTGCTGCTGGTGTATTCGGTTGTCCGCCATCCGCTTTACTACCCGCGCTATCTGTCGTTCACGGTGCCCGCGTTCGCGCTTCTGCTCGGCATGTGCATCGTGACCGTCGGACGCTCACGGGCCGGAATCGCGGCACTGCTCATCGCTGTGGCGATCGCCGGCGTCCCGACCTACCTCTTTCAGCGCGGGCCGTATGCCAAGGCGTACATGGACTACAGCGCCGTGGCCGACGTCATCGACCGCAACGCCGCTCCCGGTGACTGCCTCGTCATGGACAATTCGACGACATGGGCTCCCGGCCCGATCCGGCCGCTGACGGCCGCCCGGCCGGTGGTCTACCAGAAGCTTCGCGATTATGGCCGGGGGCTGACGGCGGTGCAGCGAAATCGGTTGTGGGACGCCCACATTGCGATATGGGCCTGGGCGGACAAGATGCCCGACTGCCGGGCGCTGTGGACCATCACCGAACGCGACCCGGCAATGCCGGACCGCCAGCGCGGACCGGCATTGCCACCCGGACCCAGGCTCGGCCGGGCGATGGCCTACCAGGTTCCGAGCCGGTTCGGGTTCCACGTCGTGGAGCGCTGGCAGTTCAGCTTCGCTCAGGTCACCAAGTCCACCCGGCCGGAAACGGCCAGTTAGACATCGGCCCGATGCGCCCGCTCAGGATGCCTTGCTGATCCGCGGCGCCGAGGGCACTTCGACGCTGTTCTCCCGCACGATGATCGGATCACCGACGTTGACGGTGTTGTAGTACCACTCGGCGTCCTCGGGACTCAGGCTGATACAGCCGTGGCTGACGTTGTCGTTGCCGAGTGAGTTGACCGCCCAGGGTGCCGAGTGGACGAACAGGCCGCGGCTGGTGAAGCGGACGGCGTAATCGACGGTCAGGTGATAGCCGTCGGGACTGCTGACCGGGATGCCGACGCTGCTCGAATCCATCACCACCGAACGCTCTTTGGCCATCGCCGTGTAGACGCCGACCGGCGTCGGATAGGCCGGCCGGCCCATGGTGGCCGGGAAGACGCCGGGTTCGCCCCAGCGGGGGCGGTGGTGCGGCGCGGGCAGCGTCGACGTCGGCCCCGCTTCGACTCCATCGATGGTCACGGTGAAGGTGTGCTCAGCGATGCTGGCGACGCCGACCACTTTCGGGCCGGTGGTGAAGGTGGTCGGCCGGCCGCCCACCGAGAGGGCCACTGTGCTGTGCGCCGGCCAGAACCGGTCGGGAACCCACTGCACCACGTCGTCGCCCAGCCATTGGAACGTTCCACTCATGGCCGGCGATGACGTGACGGCGATGGCCCGTTCCGCGGCCTGCCGGTTGGCGACCGGCGACGTGAAGGTCACCACCACGGGATGCGCCACTCCGACCACGGCGCGGGACGCGGGCAGAACCGATGCGACGCCCAAACCGTACGGCTGAGTCGCTGCCGCCAAGCCGACGCCAGCCGGAGCGGCGAACACACTCGCCGAGATCCCAACCACCGCAAAGAAACTCCGAATAGCCGCCCGCATGGCTCCTACTTCCGTTGCTCTCTCGTCGGGACGGAGGTCAGCCGGCCGGGGTCGGACCCGGCAGGATCGGCTGGCCGGGCACCGGCCCCCCGGGCGGGGGCGGACCGGTGGGCGCGCCCTTTCCGCCGACGCCGGCCATGTCGAGGATCGGCGCGCCGGCCGGCACCGGGGCAGCCACCGGAAGTGGAGCGCCGACCGCGGCAGCCCCGATCGGCACTGCGCCACCCACCGGAGCACCGACTGGAACCGGGGCCCCGACGGGAACCGGACCGCCGACCGGCACCGGGCCGCCGACCGGCACCGGGGCCCCGACGGGAACCGGACCGCCCACCGGAACGGGACCACCGACCGGAATCGGCGCACCGACCGGGGCACCCACCGGAACGGGGGCACCGACCGGAATCGGCGCGCCCACGGGGACTGGCGCGGCGGCCGCGGCGCCCACCGGGAGCGGACCCGGCAGCGCCAACGGGACACCGGCCATGTCGGCGACCGGTGCGCCGGCGCACGCACCGGCAGGTGCACCCGCGGCCGCACCACCGGGGGCGGCGGCGGCCGCGCCACCGGGGACAGCCGCAGCCGCGATACCCAGGGGCGCCGCGGCGGCAGGGCCGGCCAGCGGTCCGTCCGCAACCGCCGGCGCGCCTACCGCACCCGCCGACTGCTCGACGCACGCGTCGCCGCCGGCGGATGCTGCCGGGCTCAGCGCCACCGCCCAACCGCACAGTGCAGCGCCGGCAACGACGCTGACGATGAACCCAGTGGTGTTGCTTGACATGGTTTTTCCCGTTCCGTGGTGAGGCACGAGCCCGAAACTACAGACTTGTAAGACCCCACACCGACAGGCGGATCGGGCGGTTACCGAACCGTGGCCAAGCGGAGCCGTCGCGGTTACAACGCGCACGTCGGAGCGTATTTTTTAGACCGGCGGCATCATTTCAGGCCGGCAGCGTCCATGCCTCGCAGTTCCTTCTTGAGGTCGGCGATCTCGTCGCGGAGGCGCCCCGCGAGTTCGAATTGGAGGTCGCGCGCCGCCGACATCATCTGTGCGGTGAGTTCCTTGATCAGATCGGCCAATTCCGCACGCGGCATGGACGACACGTCGCGGCCCTCAATAATTCCGGCACTGACCGCCCGCCCGGCTTCGCCCTGCGCCCGCCGACCGCGGGACGCGTTGCGGCCCGATCCCCCGGGCGCGACAGCCGTATCGGAGGTGTCGGTGTCGTCGGCTTCGCGGTACACCTGGTCGAGGATGTCGTTGATCTTCTTGCGCAACGGTTGGGGGTCGATGCCGCGCTCTTCGTTGTAGGCGATCTGCTTGGCGCGGCGACGTTCGGTCTCGTCGATCGCTTCCTTCATCGAGTCGGTGAGTTTGTCGGCGTACATGTGCACTTCACCGGAGACGTTGCGGGCGGCGCGGCCGATGGTCTGGATGAGGCTGCGGGTGGACCGTAGGAACCCCTCTTTGTCGGCATCGAGGATGGAAACCAACGAAACCTCGGGCAGGTCGAGACCCTCACGCAGCAGGTTGATGCCGATCAGCACGTCATAGTCGCCCAGCCGGAGTTGCCGCAGCAATTCGACCCTGCGCAGGGTGTCGACCTCGGAGTGCAGGTAGCGCACCCGGATGCCCATCTCCAGCAGGTAGTCGGTGAGATCCTCGGCCATCTTCTTGGTCAGCGTGGTCACCAGGACCCGTTCGTCGCGCTCGGCGCGGGCGCGAATCTCCGCGATGAGGTCGTCGATCTGCCCCTTGGTCGGCTTGACGACGATCTTCGGGTCGACCAGACCGGTCGGGCGGATCACCTGCTCGACGAACTCCCCGCCGGTCTGCGCTAGTTCGTACGGGCCGGGCGTGGCCGAGAGGTACACCGTCTGGCCGACGCGGGCGGCGAATTCCTCCCAGGTCAGCGGCCTGTTGTCGACGGCCGACGGGAGCCGGAACCCGAATTCGACGAGGTTGCGCTTGCGGGACATGTCGCCCTCGTACATGCCGCCGATCTGCGGGACGGTGACGTGCGACTCGTCGATGACAAGGAGGAAGTCCTCCGGGAAGTAGTCCAGAAGGGTGGCCGGCGACGACCCGGCGGGCCGGCCGTCGATATGGCGGGAGTAGTTCTCGATGCCCGAGCAGAAGCCGACCTGGCGCATCATCTCGATGTCGTAGTTGGTCCGCATCCGCAGCCGCTGCGCCTCCAGCAGCTTGCCCTTGTTCTCCAGTTCGGCCAGCCGCTCGGCCAGCTCCTCCTCGATCGTCGAGATGGCTTGCGCCATCCGGTCCGGCCCGGCGACGTAGTGGGTGGCCGGGAAGATCCGGAGGGAGTCCACTTTGCGGACCATGTCTCCGGTCAGCGGGTGCAGGTAGTAGAGCGCTTCGATCTCGTCGCCGAAGAACTCGATACGGACGGCGAGTTCCTCATAAGACGGGATGATCTCGACGGTGTCGCCCCGCACCCGGAAGGACCCTCGTGTGAAGGACATGTCGTTGCGGCTGTACTGGACATCGACGAGAAGTCTGAGCAGACCGTCCCGTGGAACCTCTGAACCCACCTGGAGTTCGACCGACCGGTCCAGATAGGACTGCGGCGTGCCGAGGCCGTAGATGCACGACACGGACGCCACCACGACGACGTCTCGACGCGACAGCAGCGCCGACGTAGCCGAGTGTCGCAGCCGCTCGACGTCGTCGTTGATCGAGCTGTCCTTCTCGATGTAGGTGTCGGTCTGGGCGATGTACGCCTCGGGCTGGTAGTAGTCGTAGTACGAGACGAAATACTCAACAGCGTTGTGCGGCAACATCTCCCGCAGTTCGTTGGCCAGCTGGGCGGCCAGCGTCTTATTCGGGGCCATCACCAGGGTGGGCCGCTGCAGCCGTTCGATGAGCCACGCCGTGGTGGCGGACTTGCCGGTGCCGGTGGCCCCGAGCAGCACTACGTCGCGCTCCCCCGCCCGGATGCGACGTTCGAGTTCATCGACTGCGGCGGGCTGGTCCCCGGCCGGCTGGTGCTCGCTGACCACCTCGAACCGGGGGCCGGTGCGGACGACGTCCTCGACAGCTCGGTATTCGGAGTGCGAGAGCACCGGCTTCTCGGTCGCGAAGGCCATGCACACAGGGTAGGCGGGAGCTACGACAGTTTCATCAGGCTCAGCACGGTTCGCGCGCTTCAGCGCCCTGGGCGGCGGTGTAGACCAGGAACCCGAAAACGGGGCGGATCGCCCGACGATCAAAACGGCGGTGGGCGGTTGCGTTCGGCGACGCGGGCGTCGTTGAGGGCGCGTTGGCATCGGATTCGGCGGGCGCGGTCGTCGGCGCGGGTGCGGCTTCGCCGCGGCATGGCCAGGGCGCGGTCGGGGTGTTCGGAGATCGGCTGGTCTCCCAGCGGTGCGGTGGTGGTGTCCCAGGACGGGAACCACAATCTGCTCCCTGGGACCGTGGTGTAGGTGTGCCCGGTCGGGGAGGTCCAGATGATCGTGCCGTCCGCTAACTGGATGTCGCGCCAGCCTGCTGCGCCGCCCTGAAACGTCCGCAGCAGATGGTGTTTGCGGCACAGCGCCCGCAGGTTCGAGGGATGGGTCGGACCGGCCGGCCACGGGATGCGATGGTCGATATCGCAGCTGTATGCGGGGACGTCGCAATTCGGGAAGCGGCACGTCAGATCGCGCATCCGGATGAACTCGTCCAGCGCGGTACCGGCCCGGTACTGCGGCTCGGCGCCGTTGGGGATCTCACCGATCGGGCGGAGTTTCGCCCCGGCGGCGATCAGCTGGCCCAGGAGACCCACCGGCACCGCTGGACCACCGGCGATGACCGCCGTGCCGGCCGGAGCAGCCTCAGGCTCGGCGTCGGGAGCGGGTTGATGCTCCCCCGACATCCGCGCGTCGGGTGAGGTGGTGGCCGCGGCGGTATCGGCGAGCACATGGATGACCACCGCACCCGCCCGCGCGTCGACCCCCGCCGCCGGGCACGCCGCCCCACCACACTGGCAGGCCAACGCCGTCGAGCCAGCCCCCAACGCGCCCAGTGCGTCGGCTCGACGCTGCCCCAGGGTCCGCGGATCGTCCTCACAGACCTGATGGGCCATCATGGTCAACCGGCGATCCAGCACCGTGGCATCGGTGCCCAGCAGCCGACCCCACAGCGCGGTGGTGCCGCTCTCGGGATGCTGCCCACCCACGCTGACATCCCGGCCCCGGACGTTGGCCCGAGTCTGACCCACCGCCCCAGGGTCATGGCGATCCACCACCGCGTCGATG
Source organism: uncultured Mycobacterium sp. (assembly GCA_964629725.1). Taxonomy (GTDB): domain Bacteria; phylum Actinomycetota; class Actinomycetes; order Mycobacteriales; family Mycobacteriaceae; genus Mycobacterium. The sequence continues at coordinate 21,698 of CAZVST010000017.1, read as the reverse complement.
GCCTGATCCATCTTGTACTGGGACAGACGATCCCAGCCGGCGGCGGCCTGCGCCAGCGCGGCATCGATCGTCTGCGCCACGTCGGCGTCGACCACCAGATTCGTGCGCCAAGCCATCGCCGCGACCACCCGGGCGCTGAGTTTCCCGGCGGCGAACAACGCCGCCACCTCAGGCAACCGGGTCCGCAGCGCCATCGCCTCATGCATCAGCCCTGAAGCCCGACCATGACTAAGCCCCAGGGCCGCCGAAACCTCCGCGGCGGCGCAATCCCAGTCATCACACGACCAATCCGCCCGTTCCCCCCGCTCACACCGACGAACCGTCAACTCCGCCACAGCCGCCAACCGGCGCGCCGCCGCCTGCGCCTCCACCCGAGCCCAATCCCCGATCGCCGCCACCACCGCCGCATCATCAACCCGATGCAGCGGCTCATCCGCGGGAAGCTCGATGATGTCGAACATGCGTTCGAATCTAGCGGAAGGGGCCGACGTGATTCAGCTCCGTCCACGCTTCGGCCGAATTGCCGGAATCCAGCCGCGCCGCCATCCGGTGGCCGACAGGTTATCGGAAGCTGGCCGCAAGATGGCCGCATGTTTAACACGATCCCGCCGATCGTCGCCCACTAGCGCCTCGCATTCATAGGCTCGGGTGGTGGAAGTTCAGACGATGGCACCCGCGGTGGGCGCGACGGGGAGAAAGCGGATAAAGGAAGACTTCCGCCTCTTTCCGACGCTGCGGGGCTACCGCCGCCGCTGGCTCGGCAGGGATCTGGTCGCGGGGGTGACCTTCGGCGCGGTGACCATGCCGGGTCAGCTTGCCACCGCTCATCTGGCCGGCATGCCCCCGATCACCGGGCTGTACGGGTTCGTCGTGGCGACCATCGTCGCGGCGGCCGTCTCCACCAACCGGCACCTGGCCATGGGCGTCGACAGCACCGTCGCACCGATTCTCGCTGCCGGCCTGGCAGCGCTGGGCGCCGTCGCGGAAAGCCAACGGTACGTCGGACTGGCGCTCGTCACTGCGTTCCTGGTGGGGGTTTTCACGCTGACGGTCGGCGCCGGCAGGCTGGGTTGGGTCGGTGACTTTCTGTCGCGGCCGGTGATGATCGGCTTCTTCGGCGGCATCGCGGTGATCATCATCATCAACCAGTTGCCAGGCCTGCTCAAACTCCCCGAGGAACACGGCCGGACGCTTCGGAAAATCATTCAGTTGATCAAACACCTGCCGCAGGCCCATATCCCGACGGCGATCCTGGGCGTCAGTTCGTTGGCGCTGCTGTTGATCATCGCCCGGATCAGCCGCCGGATTCCGGGCGCGCTGATCGTGCTGACGCTGGCGACGTTGTCGATGTTCGTCTTTCACCTCAAAGACCGCGGCGTCACCGTGCTCGGCCCGCTGGATCGCGGCCTGCCGTCGTTTCGGCTGCCCCCGTTCTCGCTGGATTCGATAGAAGGAGTGGGAACCACCGCACTGGTGGTCGCCATCTTCTGCCTGGCCCAGACCGCGGCGACGACCCGTTCGGCAGCCAACCTCGGTGGCTTCGACACCGACATCAACGCCGACTTCCGGGCGCTGGGGCTGGCCAACATCATGTCGAGCATGGTCGGGTCGTTCACCATCAACGCCAGCCCGCCGTCAACCACGATTCTCGCCGAGTCCCGCGGCCGCAGCCAGTTGGCGTCGTTGGTCGCCTCGGCCATCGCCGTGGTGGTCCTGTTTTTCAGCCAGATCATCGAGGACCTGCCGTCGGCGACCTTGTCGGCGGTGCTGATCTACATTGCGATCAAGATCTTCCGGGTCGACCAGATGCGGGCCACCAGGCACTACACCCGTCGGGCATTCGCGCTCATGCTGGTGTCGCTGTTCGGCACGGTGCTCATGGGCATCGTCTACGGAGTGCTGTTGGCCGTCCTCATCTCGTTCATCTATCAGGCTTCCCGCACCGCCCGCCCGGAACTACTGAGGTTGGGCCGCTCCTCGAAGGGAACCTGGTTGCCGTTGACCGACGACCGGGCGACCGCCGTTCCGGGCATCTCGGCGTGGGCGCTCAACGGCCCCCTGTGGTTCGGCAACGCCAACTGGTTCCGGATGCAGTTGATCGATGCCCTTCCGGAGACCGATGAGGACGAAGCGGAGCGCGAGGACGAGGTCGACCTGCTGGTCCTCGACGCCCGGCGCATCGACGACATCGACTTCACCGGATTCGAGGCGCTGTCCGACGTCGCGCAGGTCGCCGAACTGCGCGACGTGCCCTTCCTGGTGGTCGTCCAGGAAGGCAGAACCCAGACGGCATTCAACAAAGGCGGGTTCTCCGAACTGCTCGGCCGCTCGCGGTTCTTCGACACGATCCCGCTGGCAATAGCGTCCTACCCGAACCTTCGGGTGAACCATCCGGCGGCGACTGGGTCGGGTGAAGGCGAGGAGCCCGAAGACGAGTGCGAGCCGACGTCCGAGCAACAAGACGACTCCGACGCCGTACGCTGATCGGCATCCACCCGCCCAAGCATGAGACCTTCGACCTCGCCGCACGCACGAACACCGACCCCAAAGGCTTCGTGCGGGCGGTCGATGAGTACCGGCTCTGCCCGTGGGGTCTGTACATGGCGAGGCCGACGCCCGGACGCGTGCAGTTCCATTACCTGGAATCCTGGCTACTTCCCGAAATCGGTCTGCGCGCCAGCATCTTTCATTTCAATCCCGGCTACGAAAGGGATCAGGACCACTATCTCGACGTCGCGACGATCACCGTCGGAGCAGGGCGCTGGGAGACCGAGGACCATTACCTGGACCTGGTCGTGCGGACCGGGCGCGGCACCGAGGTGGTCGACGTCGACGAAATGCTGTCGGCACACCGCCACGGCCTGTTGTCGTCCGAAACGGCCGAGCAGGCACTGCGAACCGCCGTCGGTGCGGTCGACGGCCTCGCGGCCCACGGCCACGATCTGAACGCCTGGTTGGCCAGCACCGGCGTGTACCTCAGCTGGCGGTAGGCGTACGCTCGTCCCCCGTGAATCGACGCTCGGTGAGGGCAGGCGCAGCTGTTGTGCTGATGCTGCTGCCGCCCGCGGTCGCCGCAGCCGACGACTTTCCAGAACAGCACAACATCACCTACCGGGCCCGGGTCGACGGCATAGCCCGCGGCGCGCTGATCAGCTACCGGATCAGCGACACCCAGGTCAACAGCGCCAACCCGACAATGTTGCCGGGCCGGACCTTCGAGACCACGGCGGTGCTGACCGACCCGAAGGAAGCGGGCATGCGGATCTCGATCCAGTGGCCGTACTCGGCCAACCTGCACTGCGAGATCCTGGTGGATGATCAGCTGGTGGTGCAGGCCAGTCAGTTCATCACCCCCCGGCTGATGCCGGCCAAAGACGACCCCGACTTCGGGGCGATCAATTGCGGTGCGCCGCTGAGCAATGCGTTAGGGGCGCCGACTGCGCCGGCTCCCCCGCCGCAGGACCAGGGTTTCGCGCCGGCGACCGACGCTCCCGTTCCGCCCATCGCCCCAGAGGAGATCCCGCCGGAGACCGTGCCTGCGGTTCCCCCGGCGGACGCCGCGCCTACGCTCCCCCCGGACGCTCCGCCGCCGCCGATGCTGCCGGGAGAAGGGCCGCCGCTGGACTCCCTACCGGTCGACGTCCCGCCGCCCGGCGCCCCGCCGACGGTCCCGACGCCGGTTGACCCCACGATGCCGGTCACCTGACCGGCTGCGGTGTCCATCCGGTGCCGTCAGCCCACGCCCAGGCCCGCGGGTAGGCGTCGCGGAACCAGCGGCCGACGGCATTGTCGTCCCCAGTCCGCTTCACCGCACGGTAGTCGGCGCGGGCGGCCGGGCTGGCGTCGAGCCAGTCCACGAACAGCAGGGCGAAGCGCTGATGGGGTTCGCTGTCGACCCTGATGTGCACGTGCGTCGGCCGGCCGGGATCAGCCGATGCGTGAAACCTTTTGGGCAGCAACCCTTCCGGCCCGTCGTAGCGACGGTCCGCGGTGATCGAACCGACCCGGGGGTAGCCGGCCCTGAGCAGATCGCCGGCGAGTTCGTCGGCGACGGTCAATGATTCGACGGTGATCTGGAGGTCGATGATGTCGCGGGCGTCCAACCCGGCTACCGCTGTCGAACCGATGTGGTCGACGCGCTTGGCCCGATGCCCGCAGGCGGTGCGCAGGCGCGCGATCGCACGCCGGGCCTGGTCGGGCCAGGCCGGGTTTGCCACAACCAGCCCGGTCGGATCCTGCGCCGGCGTGCCGACGGCGAGGTTGTGGGAGAACGGCAGGATCCGCTGGTACCAGAGTTCGCGGGCGCGCTCGACCAGGTCGCCTTCGGTGCTGGAGTTGTCCAGCCACACGTCGGCGACCAGGCGGCGCTGCTCATCGCTGGCCTGCGCGGCGATGCGGGCTCGGGCGTCGTCCTCGCTGAAACCGCGGTGCTCGATCAGTCGTGCCACCCGGAGTTCGGGGTCGGCGTGCACGATCACCACCAACGGGAACAGCGGCGCCATCTGGGATTCGACGAGCAGCGGGATGTCCTCCACGACCACCGCATCCTCGGCGGCGGCGGCGATCAGCTCCGAACGGCGGTGCGCGACGAGCGGGTGGACGATGCCGTTGAGCTTGAGGCGGTTGCCCTCGTCGCTGAACGCGATCGCCGCCAGCGCGGGCCGGTCGAGCGCGCCGTCGGGCCGCAGGATGGCGTCGCCGAAATGCTCCACCAGCGCGGCCAGCCCTTCGGTGCCCGGCTCCACCACTTCCCGGGAGATGATGTCTCCGTCGACGACGACACCGCCGCACTGGGTGAATGTCCTTGAGACAGTCGATTTTCCGGCGCCGATCCCGCCGGTCAGACCTATCCGCAGCATGACACACCGGCCCTGTCACTCGGTCCGGCTCCGCAGACGGCCCTGTCTCTTTGTCCGGCTTCGCCGGCTCTGTCAGTCGCTCCGGCTCCGCCGGAAAAGAAACCACGCACCGGGCTCGACGAGATCCCGGTGCGTGGCTTCACTTGTAGAGACGGTTAGCTGTTGCCGGCCAGCTTTTCACGCAGCGCCGCCAGCTGGGCATCGCTGGCCAGCGAGCCGCCGGCCTCCTCGACACCCGGCGAACTGGACGTGGTGGTGCCAGACGGACGCTCCTGGGCCGCAGCCGCATCGGCAGCGGCGAACTTCTCCATTTGCGTCGTATGCATCTTGTGCCGGCGCTCGGCCTCGGCGTACCGGGCCTCCCATTCCGTGCGCTGCTTGTCGAAGCCCTCGAGCCATTCGTTGGTCTCGGCGTCGAAGCCCTCGGGGAAGATGTAGTTGCCCTGATCGTCGTAGCTGTCGGCCATGCCGTACTTCGACGGATCGAACTCCTCGGTGTAGTCCTCGTTGGCCTGCTTGAGGCTCAGCGAGATCCGGCGACGCTCCAGGTCGATGTCGATGACCTTGACCATCGCGTCGTCGCCCACACCGACCACCTGATCGGGAACCTCGACGTGGCGCTCGGAGAGCTCGGAGATGTGCACCAGGCCCTCGATGCCCTCCTCGACGCGGACGAACGCGCCGAACGGAACGAGCTTGGTGACCTTGCCCGGCACGATCTGGCCGATGGCATGGGTGCGGGCGAAGTGCCGCCACGGATCTTCCTGAGTCGCCTTGAGCGACAACGAGACCCGCTCGCGGTCCATGTCGACGTCGAGCACCTCGACGGTGACCTCGTCGCCCACCTGGACGACCTCGGACGGGTGGTCGATGTGCTTCCAGGACAGCTCGGAGACGTGCACCAGGCCGTCGACCCCGCCGAGGTCGACGAAGGCGCCGAAGTTGACGATCGAGGACACCACGCCCTTGCGGACAGCACCCTTGACCAGCTGGTTCAAGAATTCGCTACGAACTTCCGATTGCGTCTGCTCCAGCCAGGCGCGACGGGACAGAACGACGTTGTTGCGGTTCTTGTCCAGCTCGATGATCTTGGCCTCGATCTCCTTGCCGATGTACGGCTGAAGATCGCGGACCCGGCGCATCTCGACCAGCGACGCGGGCAGGAAGCCGCGCAGACCGATGTCGAGGATCAGGCCGCCCTTGACGACCTCGATGACGGTGCCCTTGACGGCCTCGTCCTTCTCCTTGAGCGCCTCGATGGTGCCCCAGGCGCGCTCGTACTGAGCGCGCTTCTTGGACAGAATCAGCCGGCCTTCCTTGTCCTCCTTGGTGAGGACGAGGGCTTCGATCGCATCGCCGACGGACACAACCTCATTGGGGTCGACGTCGTGCTTGATGGACAACTCACGGGAAGGGATAACGCCTTCGGTCTTATAACCGATGTCGAGCAGGACCTCGTCCCGGTCCACCTTGACGATGGTCCCCTCGACGATGTCGCCATCGTTGAAGTACTTGATGGTCTTGTCGATAGCGGCGAGGAAGTCCTCGGCAGTGCCAATGTCGTTGATGGCTACTTGCGGCGAGGTGATGGTGGGACTGGGCATATGTTGGGTTGCTCCGGACAGGGTTAGTCGTAGGGACGTTGACAGGTTTTTTCTTCCGACACGTCACATCCCCGCAGGAATGCACACGAGTACCGGCTGAGAGTACTCGACAGGGCACAACGCGACCAAACCCGGCCCATTAGGAAACGCCGGGCCGCAGCTACCCTCTCTTGGTGTATTACGCCATGGTGCCACCGCTGCCGCGCCCGGTCCGGAAGTTGGGCGCCCCGATGGCGGCCATCGTCGGTATGGGGACGGTCGCTGCGCTGCTGCTGATATTGATCACCGCCGTCAGTCCCGCCGGCGCCGTGCTGGGACTCACGCTGTCCACCGCAGCGATGATCCTGGTGGTGCTGTGCTATCTCTGGCTGGACCGCTGGGAGCCCGAACCGCCGCGGCTGCTGGTCATGGCCTTCCTGTGGGGTGCCTCGGTCGCCGCAGTACTGTCCGTGCTCTTCGAGCAGGCCCTGCATGTGGCGATCTTCGGGCCGGGCAAAGAACCGGGGTTCGCCACGATGGCCGTCGTGGCGCCGGTGGTCGAGGAGGCGACGAAGGGCATGTTCCTGGTGCTCATGATGACGGGGCGGCGGCGCAACGAACTGAACAGCCTGACCGACTGCCTGGTCTACGCCGGCATCACAGCGGTCGGTTTCGCATGGCTGGAGAACATCCTCTACATCGCCGGCGCGGAGAACGTGGCGGCCTCACTGTCGACCGCCTTCCTGCGCCTGGCGATGGCCCCTTTCGCGCACCCCTTGTTCACCACCATGACGGGCATCGGCGTGTACTACGCACTCAAGCGGCGCACCTGGGCGGCCAAGGCGGGCGCGGTGTTGCTGGGCTACCTGGGCGCGGTGGTCATGCATGCACTGTGGAACGGCTCGGCACTGTTGGGAGGCGTCGCCTACCTCTGGGTTTACGTGCTGTGGATGATGCCGGTGTTCGGTGCGGCGATCTGGATGGCGCTGCTGAGCCGCCGCCGTGAGAGGTACGTCATCGGCCACAAGCTGCCGCCGATGATCGCGGAAGGTCTGCTGACTCCCGTCGAGGCCCACTGGGTGACATCGCTGCCGGCACGGAAGTCGGCGGTGCGCCAGGCCGGGCAGTTCGGCGGGCGGGCGGCGGCGTCGTCGGTCAAACGGTTCATCAACCAGGTGGTGGAACTGGCCTACGTCCGGGACCGGATCGACCGCGGCTTCGGTGACCCGCGGGTGTTCGCGCTTCAGAACGAAGAGGCCTACGGGGTGGTGGCCGCTCGGGCGGCGGCCGGGCCGGCGTTGCACCAGCTCAACGCCACCGGATTCACCGGTCTGCCCCTGCGCTAGTGGGCAGCCGCGTCCCAGGTCGGCCCGTAGCCCACCGACACCTCCAGCGGCACGTCCAGCGGATACGCGCCCCCCATCCGGTCGCGGACCAGCGCCTCGACAGTCTCCCGCTCCCCCGGCGCGACCTCCAGCAGCAGCTCGTCGTGGACCTGCAGCAGCAGCCGCGAGGCCAGGCCGGCCTCCCGCAGGGCGGCGTCGACGCCGACCATCGCCACCTTGATGATGTCGGCCGCGCTGCCCTGAATCGGAGCGTTCAGCGCGGCCCGTTCGGCGGCCTCGCGGACCTGGCGGTTGCTGCTGTCCAGTTCGGGTAGGTAGCGCCGGCGGCCCAGGACAGTCGAGGTGTAGCCGTCCTTGCGGGCCTGGTCGACGATCGCGTGCAGGTAGTCGCGAACCCCGCCGAACCGGGCGAAGTACTGGTCCATCTGCTCTTTGGCCTCTTCGGTGGAGATCTTGAGCTGCTGGGACAGGCCATAGGCGCTCAGGCCGTAGGCCAGGCCGTAGGACATCGCCTTGACCCGGCGGCGCAGTTCGGCGTTGACCGCATCGATCGGGACGCCGAACGCGCGCGCCGCCACGAACGAGTGCAGGTCCTCACCGGTGTTGAAGGCCTCGATGAGGCCCTCGTCCCGGGAGAGGTGGGCCATAATCCGCATCTCGATCTGGCTGTAGTCGGCCGTCATCAGCTCGGCGTAAGCCCCATCTGATCCTGAGCCGACGCAGAAGGTGTCCCTGATCCGGCGGCCGGCCTCGGTGCGGATCGGGATGTTCTGCAGGTTCGGCTCGGTCGACGACAGCCGGCCCGTCGCCGCAATGGTCTGGTTGAACGTGGTGTGGATGCGGCAGTCGGCGGCCACGGATTTCAAGAGCCCGTCGACGGTGACCTTCAGCCGGGTGGCATCGCGATGGGCTAGCAGATGCTCCAGGAAGGGATGCCCGGTCTTGTCGAACAAGGACTGCAGGGCATCGGCATCGGTGGTGTAGCCGGTCTTGGTCTTCTTGGTCTTCGGCATGCCGAGTTCGTCGAAGAGCACGACCTGCAACTGCTTGGGCGAGCCGAGGTTGATCTGCTGACCGATCACCGAGTACGCGGCCTCGGCGGCGTCGCGGATGGCCTCGCCGAATTCGCGTTGCAGAGTATCCAGTTTGTCGATGTCCACGGCGATGCCCGCGGTCTCCATCGCGGCCAGCGTGGTCTGAACCGGCAGTTCCATCTCGCCCAGTAGTGTGGCCGAGTCGATGCGCTCCAGTTCAGCGTCGAGGGCGTCGGCAAGGTCGGCGACCGCCCGGGCCCGCAGGATGAGCGTCTGCACCGCCTGGTCGTCGATGCCGTCGGTGTCATCGAGAAGTGAGAGTTGTTGCTGCTCAGGAGTTTCGGCGCGCAACTCCCGGCGCAGGTAACGCAGCGACAGGTCGTCGAGGGCGAAGCTGCGCTGCCCGGGCCGGACCAGGTAGGCCGCCAGCGCGGTGTCTGAGGTAACGCCCGCCAGCACCCAGCCCCGGCCGGCGAGATCGTGGATGGCGATCTTGGCTTCGTGCAACGCTTTTGGCGCACCGTCGTCGGCAAGCCACGCTCCCAGGGCGGCCTCGTCCTCGGCGGTCAGGGCGGTGGTGTCGATGTAGGCGCCCTCGCCGTCGGCGGTGGCGATGGCCAGCGCGGTGGCGTCCCCGTCGTAGACCGCGTGGGTGCCGACCACGGCCAGACCGGACCGCTTCCCGTCGCGGGCGTGCGCGGCCAGCCAATCAGCCACGGTGCCGGGTTCCAGTGCACCGCCGCGGACGTCGAAGCCCTCGTCGACCTCGGGTTCGACGGCGGCCAGGGTCTCGAACAGCCGGTCACGCAGCACCCGGAACTCCAGGTCGTCGAACAGGCGGTGGATCTGGTCGCGATCCCAGGGCAGCAGCCGTAGTGTGTCCGGCGTCTGGGCCATCGGCACGTCGCGCACCAGGTGGGTCAGCTCACGATTGAGGATCACGCTGGAAAGATTGGCGCGCAACGCGTCTCCGACTTTTCCGCGGACGGCGTCGGCGTTGTCCACCAGCCCCTGCAGCGATCCGTATTCGACAATCCACTTGGCCGCGGTCTTCTCCCCGACTCCCGGGATGCCGGGCAGGTTGTCACTCGGGTCCCCGCGCAGAGCCGCGAAATCCGGATACTGCTCGGGGGTCAGGCCGTACTTCTCCTGGACCGCCTCGGGAGTGAACCGGGTCAGCGTGCTGACGCCCTTGATCGGGTAGAGCACGGTGATGTTGGGGTTCACCAATTGCAGCGAGTCGCGGTCGCCGGTGACGACCAGCACCCGGTAGCCGGCCTCGTCGGCCTGGCTGGCCAGAGTGGCGATGATGTCGTCGGCCTCGTAGCCCGGTTCGGCCAGCACCGTGATGCCCATGGCGTTGAGCACTTCCTTGGCGATGTCGATCTGGCCGCGGAACTCGTCGGGGGTGGAACTGCGGGTGGCCTTGTACTCGGGGTAGCGCTCGGAACGGAAGGTCTGGCGTGATACGTCGAAGGCGGCCGCGATGTGGCTGGGGGCTTCGTCACGCAGCAGGTTGATCAGCATCGCGGTGAAGCCGTACACCGCGTTGGTGGTCAGGCCGTTCTTCGTCTTGAAGTTCTCCGCGGGCAGCGCGAAGAACGCCCGGAACGCCAGGGAATTGCCGTCGAGCAACATTAATGTCGGCTTGTCCCCGGCGGTCTTCCCAGCGTTCACGGCTCTCACTCTAGGCACGGTCTAGGCTGGCCTCCGTGCCCGGTTCGCCCCACACCGCCGCCATCGATGGCTGGTGGTCAGTCGATGATTCCGACGCTCCGCATCTGATGGGGGCGAAGTGTCCGCAGTGCGGGACCTACGTCTTCCCGCCGCGGGAGAACAACTGCCCGAATCCGGGCTGTGCGGCCGACGAGTTGGAGTCCGTCGCGTTGTCGCGCCGCGGAACGCTGTGGAGCTACACCGAGAACCGGTACCAGCCTCCGCCGCCATATCCGCAGTCCGAGCAGTTCGAGCCGTTCGCCGTCGCCGCGGTGCAACTGGCCGACGAGGGCATCATCGTGCTCGGCAAGGTCGTCGAGGGCACCTTGGCCGCGGACCTGAAGCTCGGCATGGAGATGGAGCTGACGACCATGCCGCTCTACACCGGCGACGACGGGGTGACACGGTCGATCTATGCCTGGAGGATCGCATGAAGGAACCGGTATCTCCCCCCGAGTCGCTTCGCTCCTGCCCGCCGGTCTACATCCTGGGCGCGGGCATGCACCCGTGGGGCAAGTGGGGCCGAGACTTCACCGAATACGGCGTCGTCGCCGCCCGGGCCGCGCTGCGCGACGCCGGCCTGGATTGGACGCAGATCCAGTTGGTCGCCGGCGCCGACACCATCCGCAACGGCTATCCCGGCTTCGTCGCGGGTGCGACGTTCGCGCAGAAGCTGGGCTGGACCGGTATCCCGGTGTCCTCCAGCTACGCGGCGTGCGCGTCGGGGTCCCAGGCGCTGCAGTCGGCGCGGGCGCAGATCATGGCCGGGCTGTGCGATGTGGCGCTGGTGATCGGCGCCGACACCACCCCGAAGGGATTCTTCGCCCCGGTCGGCGGGGAACGCCGCAACGACCCGGACTGGCAGCGTTTCCATCTGATCGGAGCCACCAACACGGTGTACTTCGCGCTGCTGGCCCGGCGCAGGATGGACCTCTACGGCGCCACGCTGGAGGACTTCGCCGCGGTGAAGGTGAAGAACTCCCGGCACGGCCTGCACAACCCGAATGCCCGCTACCGCAAAGAGGCGTCGGTCGACGACGTCCTGGCCAGCCCGGTGGTGTCCGACCCGCTGCGACTGCTGGACATCTGCGCCACCAGTGACGGGGCGGCCGCGCTGATCGTGGCCAGCAAGGAGTTCACCGAAAAGCATCTGGGCTCGACGGCCGGGGTGCCGTCGGTGCGGGCGGTGTCCTGCGCGACGCCGGTGTATCCGCAGCACCTGCCGGAACTGCCGGATATCGCCACCGACTCCACCGCCGTCGTGCCGGCACCCGAACGGGTGTTCAAGGACCACATCCTCGACGTTGCCTACGGCGAGGCGGGCATCGGCCCGGAGGACCTTAGCCTGGCCGAGGTCTACGACTTGTCCACCGCGCTCGAACTCGACTGGTATGAACATCTCGGGTTGTGCCCCAAGGGCGAGGCCGAGCAGTTGCTGCGCTCGGGAGCGACCACGGTCGGCGGGCGGATTCCGGTCAACCCGTCCGGCGGACTGGCCTGCTTCGGGGAAGCCATCCCGGCCCAAGCCATCGCCCAGGTGTGCGAGCTGACCTGGCAGTTGCGCGGCCAGGCCACCGGCCGCCAAGTCGAGGACGCCACGGTCGGCGTCACCGCCAACCAGGGACTGTTCGGCCACGGGTCCTCGGTGATCGTCGCCCGCTGATATGGTCGGCGCCAAAGGTGACGTGGTCGTTGTACGGGTAAAGCCGGGCAGCAGCAAGGGGCCCCTGGTAGAGACCGCCGACGACGGTTCGCTGACAATCTACGTCCGGGAACGCGCCGTCGACGGGAAGGCCACCGAGGCCGTCGCACGTGTTTTAGCCGAGCATCTCTCTGTGGCGCGCTCGCACGTCGAACTGGTCTCCGGCGCCGCCTCGCGGCTCAAGCGCTTTCGAATCAACGGGAATCCGGCGAAGGGACACCGATGAGCGACACCGTCTCCGATGACGAACTGGCCCGGTTGTGGGAGCGGCACACCGAACTGGAATTCGCGACCAAGGACGCGGCTGCCACCGTCGCGACGATGACACCGGACAACTACGTGAACCACGTCCCGGTGGGCACCGGCGGGCGTGGCACCCCCGAGATGATCGAGTTCTACGGCAACCACTTCATCCCGAAGATGCCGGCCGACACCACGCTGCGGCAGTTCTGCCGAACCATCGGGCAGGGTCGGGTGATCGACGAATTCGTGTTCAGCTTCACCCACGACATCGAAATGGACTGGATGCTGCCGGGAATCGCACCCACCCATCGCCATGTCGAGATCCCGATGCTGGCGGTGGTGCAGTTCGAAGGCGACAAGATCGCCTGCGAACGTATCTACTGGGACCAGGCTTCAGTGCTGGTGCAGATCGGGTTGCTGGATCCGGCCGGACTGCCGGTGACTGGTGCCGAGCAGGCCCGAAAGTTCGAAGATCCCACGCTGCCGCCGAACGTGCTGATGGGCGCTGCCTGGCAGGGATGAGCCCTGCAGCGCAACGGTTTCGGGCTCAGCCCTCCACACCGACCATCCTAGCGATCAGGCCACGCCGAGGTAGGCCGCGCGGATGCTGTCGTCGGCCAGCAGCTCCCGCGCCGGGCCGGTTCGGGTGACCGTCCCGGTCTCCAGGATGTAGGCGCGATCCGAGCGGCTCAGCGCCTGCTGAGCGTTCTGTTCCACCAGCAGAACGGTGGTGCCGGCCGCGTTGATCTCGGCGATGATCGAGAAGATCTGCGAGATCACCATCGGTGCCAGACCCATCGACGGCTCGTCGAGCAGCAGGACCCGGGGCCGCGCCATCAGGGCGCGGCCGATCGCCAGCATCTGCTGCTCCCCGCCGGACAGCGTCCCGCCGACCTGTTTGCGCCGCTCAGCCAACCGGGGGAAGGTCTCGAAAACCCAGTCCAGCTGCTCGTCGTGGGCCGCCTTGGTGTCGAACTTCCTTCCGTAGCAGCCCATCTCGAGGTTCTCGGTGACCGTCATCCCTGGGAACACACCGCGCCCCTCGGGTGCCTGCACGAGTCCGGCGATGGCCCGCTGATAGCCCTTGACCTTGGTGATGTCGCGTCCATCGAACCAGATGGAGCCGGCCGACAGCGGCCGCAGGCCGGAGATGGCCCGCATCAGGGTGGTCTTGCCAGCTCCGTTGGATCCGAGCAGCGTGACCAACTCACCGTCACGAACGACCAGCGAAACCCCGTGCAGCGCTTCGATTCTGCCGTAGTGCACGACGGCGTCGCGAACTTCAAGCAGTGGCGCTGCTGTCTGCTCTTCGCGCAAGCGGCTCATCGCCGCTGTCTGCTCTTCGCGCAAGCGGCTCATCGCCGCTGTCTGCTCTTCGCGCAAGCGGCTCATCGCCGCGTCAGAGTTGATCATCGGGCACCCCCAGATATGCGGCGATCACGGCCGGATCATCCCGAATCTCGGCGGGCAGGCCGTCGGCGATCTTGCGGCCGAACTCCAGCACCACGATCCGGTCGGTGACGCCCATGACCAGCCGCATGTCGTGCTCGATGAGCAGGACGGTGTAGCCGTCGTCGCGAATCGCGTGTATCAGCTCGATCAACGCCGCCTTCTCACTGGGATTGAAACCGGCGGCGGGTTCGTCGAGGCACAGCAGTTTCGGCTCGGTGGCCAGCGCCCGGGCGATCTCCAGCCGGCGCTGGTCGCCATAGGGCAGGTTGCGCGCCTTCTCCTCGGCGCGGTGCGCAATGCCGACGAATTGCAAGAGCGCAGCTGCTTTTTCGATGGCGGTGCGCTCCTCGCGGCGGTGTCTCGGGGAACGGATCAGTGCGCCGGGGACCGACGTGTGATGCCGGGCGTCGGTGCCGACGACCACGTTCTCCAACGCCGTCATCTCGCCCCACAGCCGGATGTTCTGGAAGGTCCGGGCGATCCCCATCCGGGTGATCTGGTGGCGCTTGCGCCGGCCGATGCGCTCGCCGTCGAAGTGGACGCTGCCCGCCGACGGCCGGTACACCCCGGTGATGGCGTTGAAGCAGGTGGTCTTGCCAGCGCCGTTGGGACCGATCAGGCCGAGGATCTCGGCGCGCTTGATGTCGAAGGTCACACCGTCCAGCGCGGTGAGGCCCCCGAACCGGACGGTCAGGCCGGTCGCCTGCAACAGCACGTCGCCTTCGGCGACGCCGACGTCGCGCGTCAGCGCGGCCATCCCCTCGTCGATCACCGGTTCGGTCATGACGCGGCCTTGCTGTCGTCGGCACGGGCGAGAAGCTGGCGCGCCGACTTTCCGTAGGCCAGGAGTTGCTGACGCACCGGGAACAGGCCCTGCGGGCGGAAGATCATCATGACCACCAGGGCCAGTCCGAAGAACAGGTATTTCAGGTCGCCGAGGTTGAGGCCCATGAACTCCACCCCGAGCAGGCGGTTGGGCAGATACACGATGATGAAGGCCCCGAAGATAACGCCGAGTTTGTTGCCCTGGCCGCCCAGCACGACGGCCGACAGGAACAGCATCGAGTTGATGATGTTGAACGTCGGGGGCGCGACGTACTGCACCTGGCCGGCATAGAGCGCACCGGACAGCCCGCCGATCGCGGCGCCGATGACGAACGCCCACAGTTTGAATCGGAACGTGTTGACGCCCATCACTTCCGCGGCGTCCTCGTCTTCGCGGATGGCCACCCACGCCCGGCCGACGCGGCTGCGCTCCAAGTTGCCCACCAACATCAGGATGATTACCATCAGCGCCAGACCGAGCCAGAACCACCAGGTGCCGTAGTTGGCGACGCCGGACGAATTGCCGCTGGAGAAAACGCCGTTGGGCAGTTTCTCGGAAACCCCGACGTGCGGGTAGGCCACCTGGTTCAGACCGCGCGGACCGTTGGTGATATCGGACAGGTTGTCGGCCAGCAGCCGGATGATCTCGCCGAAGCCGAGGGTGACAATGGCCAGGTAGTCGCCCCGCAGCCGCAACGTGGGGATGCCCAGGATCAGACCGGCCAGAGCGGTGACGACCATGGCGATCGGAACACAGGCCAGCCAGGCCCACCTGGCGTCCAAACCGCCCTCGCCGACCCTGTTCAGAACGCTGTCCGGGCTGGTCAGCAACGCTATGGTGTAGGCACCGACAGCGTAGAAACCGACGTAACCCAGGTCGAGCAGACCGGTTTGCCCGACAACGACATTGAGGCCGATGGCGATGATCGCCACCATCGCGAACTGCGCCATGGTGCCGCCGAAGCTGATGCCGGGGGTGTTGAGGAACGGCGGGGTGAACAGTGGCAGCAGCGCCAGCGCTCCGAACGCCAGGACACCGAAGCCCCACTTCTGCAACCGGGTGCGCTCCGACCACCACCGACGCGCGACATCGCCGGGGGCCAGCAGAGATTCAGTCCGGTGCGTCATGCTCGCGCCTTGCCGAGGCTCTCACCGAGGATGCCGGTCGGCCGGATCAGCAGCACAAGTACCAACAGCACGAAGGCGACGACGTCACGCCACTGGGTACCCAACAAGGCTTGGCCGTAGTTCTCCATGACGCCGAGGATGAGACCGCCGAGCAGCGCCCCGCGGAGATTTCCGATGCCGCCCAGCACCGCGGCCGAGAACGCCTTGATGCCCAGCAGGAAACCGCCGGAGTAGATGATGCCCTGCGGTACCCGCAGCGTGTAGAGCACCGCCGCCGCACCGGCGAGCATGCCGCCGATCAGGAAGGTGCGCATGATGATTCGTTCCCGGGAGACGCCCATGAGGGTGGCGGTGACCGGGTCCTGCGCGACGGCTCGGATACCGCGGCCGAACCTGGTGCGGTTTATCGCCAGGTCGGTCAGCAGGGCCAACACCAGCGCGGAGGCGATGATCACCAGCGTGACGTTGGACACCGTCGCGCCGAAGATGTTGAACTGAGTCCTGGGCTGCACCAGGATGATGGGCTGCTGGGCGTTGCTACCGCCGTACCCCTTGATGATCTTGGGCAGCACGAAGTGGACGAACTCCTGCAGCACGAACGACATGCCGATGGCGGTGATGAGGAACGTCAGCGAGCGGGCGTTGCGCTTCCGCAGCGGCCGGTATGCGACGGCCTCCAAACCTATTGCGGCAGTTCCCGATACCGCCATCGCGAACAGCATGGCCACACCGATGTAGAGCAGGGTCAAGCCGACCCCGCGGCTGTAGGCGTTGCCGCTCGGGGCAAAGCCCAGAATCATGTCGAGGCAGAAGTAGGACCCGAACATGCCGAGCATGAAGATCTCGGAGTGTGCGAAATTGATCAGACGCAGCACTCCGAAGACCAGGGTGTAGCCGACGGCAACCAGCGCGTAAATCGCGCCCCACGCCAGCCCGTCGATGGTGAACTGCCAGAAGCCGTTGCGCAGGTTGGTGACATTGAAGCCTATGTCACCGGCGAGGCACGCGTACTGGTTGACGCACTCCTGGATCATCCTGCAGCGGGTTCTTTCAACAAACCGCTTCGGGCATCGGCCACGATTACTGGACCCTGTAGATCCAGATCAGATTGGAGATGAGTTCCCCTTTGTCAGTCCACTGGTATTTACGGGCCACGCCCTGCCCGTCGTACTTGGTGACGTACTCCAGCAGGGCCGGTCGGGCGACGGCACCCGTGTCTATGCCCTTGAGCAGGATCGTGGCGAGGTCATAGGACTCAAGAGCATACGTTCCGGGAGCCTGCCCGAACTTCTTGGTGTACGCCTCCGCGAAAGCACCGGTGGCCGGCCCGCACGGGCAGGACAAGATCGCCCCCTTGGCCGATTCGCCCGCAGCCTTGACGAACTGCGGATCCTTGAGACCGTCCGGACCGGAGAACAGCCCTGTATAGCCGGCATCGCGCAGTTGGTGGAGCAGCAGGGCGGCCTCGGTGTAATAGCTGGCGTAGACGACGACATCAGGGGCCTGACGCATGATCTGGGTCACCACCGCGGAGAAGTCCTTGTCGCCCTTCTTCACCGAGATGATGCAGGCCGGATCGGCGATGGGACCCAACGTGTCGCGCACCGCCTTGGCCTGTCCCACACCCGCGTCCGTGCTGTCATCGACCACACAAGCCTTCTTGATCCCGACGGTGTTCTTCAGGTAGTTCGCCAGCGACGGGCCCTGGACACCGTCGTTGGACATGCCGCGGAAGAAGGTTTTCCAGCCCTGCTCGGACAATGCGACATTGGTTGCCGAGGGAGTGACGGCGACCAACCCGGCCTGGTTGAACAATGATCCGGTCGCCTTGGTCTCGCCGGACCAGGTCGGACCGACCAGTCCGATGATTGTCGGGTCGTCGACGATCCGTGGTGCCACCGCGGTGGCCTTCTGTGGGTCGCCTTCTGTGTCGAACGGCTTCAACTGCACCTGGCAGCCGGGGTTGGCGGTGTTGTGCTGATCAACAGCAAGTTGAGCGCCGTCTCGGACATTCCCCCCGAACGGGGCGTCGGCACCAGTGAGCGGACCAGCCATCGCGATCGCAACCGGCGGGCAGCTTGCCTTCCCGTCGCCTGCCGGATTAGCCGGGACGGCTGCGCTGTCGACTTTGACAGCACCACCGTTCGGATCGATCTGGGCCTGTTCGACGATCTTCAGGTCAGTCGTCGCCGTGCGATCCGCCGACCGGGGCTGAGTACCGCACGCCGTAGACATCGCCATGGCCGCGACGCTCACGACAACGAAGGTCCGCAACCTAACACTGCTCATGTACCTGGCCTCGCTTTGATAGTCGTCATTCACCAGCTATTTCAGGCGCGGACAGCCCGAAACACCATTGGGCTGGACCTACTGGACCTTGTAGATCCAGATCAGGGTGGTGGTGAGCTCGCCGTTGTCGGTCCACTGGTACTTGCGGGCGACACCCTGACCGTCGTACTTCTTGGCGAAGTCCAGCAGCGCCTCGCGAGTGACAGCCCCGGAGTCGATCCCCTTGGCGAGGATGGTGCCCAGGTCGTAGCCCTCGGTGCTGTAGGTGCCGGGGCCCTGGTTGAACTTCTTGGTGTACTCGTCGGCGAAGGCCACGCTGGCCGGGCCGCAGGGGCAGGACAGCAGCGCGTCCTTGGAGGCGTTGCCGGCCTGCTTGACGAACTCGGGATCCTTGGTGCCGTCAGCGCTGACGAACTTGCCGGCGAAGCCGGCGTCGCGCAGCTGCTGGACGAACGGAGCCGCCTCGGAGTAGTAGCCGCTGTAGAACACCGAATCCGGCGACTGGCCCTTGACCTGAGTCACCGCGGCGGAGAAGTCCTTGTCGCCCTTCTTCACCGAGATGTTGCAGGCGGCATCGGCCACCTCGCCGAGGGTGTCACGGACCGCCTTGGCCAGGCCGGTGCCGTAGTCGGTGCTGTCGTCGACGACACAGATCTTCTTGTCGCCGATGGTGGTCTTGAGGTAGTTGGCGACCGACGGGCCCTGCACGCCATCGTTGGCCAGGCCGCGCAGGAACGTCTTCCAGCCCTGCTCGGACAGCGTGACGTTGGTGGCCGAAGCCGTCGCCGCCACCAGGCCGGCCTGGTCGAAGACGCCGCCGGTGGCCTTGGTCTCACCGGAGAACGCCGGACCCACCAGGCCGATGATCGACGCGTCATCGACGATCTGCGGCGCGATGGCGGTGGCCTTCTGCGGATCACCCTCGGTGTCGAAGGTGCGCAGCTCGATCTGGCAGCCGGGATTTGCCGCGTTGTGCTTGTCGAGGGCGAGCTGAACGCCGTTCTTGATGTTGATGCCCAGGGCGGCGTCCGGGCCATTGAGCGCGCCAGCCATGGCGATCTTGACCGGAGAGCAGGTGGCCTTGCCGTCGCCGGCCGGATCGGCAGGCTTAGTGCCCACCTCCGGCTTGACCTCTTTGCCGTCCTGATCGATCTGGACCTGCTCGACGATCTTCAGGTCGACTGGCGTGGCGTTCTCGGCTGCCTTGGCCGACGTGCTGCCCGACGACGAGGATTCGCCACTGGGCGCAGGCTGGTTGCTGCACCCGGCGATTCCCAGCATCAATAGGGCAGCAGAACTCGCTGCGATTGCATTGCGTGTCGCCCGAGCGCGCACGGTTTACCTCCGGGTCAATGGTCAATGTCGGGCATCAAACACGCAGGCCGCTCCCCCGGCCTGAACGTCGACGCTTCGGTAGAACATAGCCAACGCCGGCCAAGAGTGCGCGTGATGGTCCCGCGAAACGCGGGCTTACCGCGACGACGGAGTGTCTGACGGGGTTTCTGGGGGGGTCTGCAACGTCTCCAGAACCACCTCGGCGACCCGTTTCATCGTCGTGCGCTGATCCATCGCCGCACGTTGCATCCAGGTGAAAGCCTCGGGCTCGGTCATCGCGTGTTTGACCTGGAGCAATCCCTTGGCGCGCTCGATGAGCTTGCGGATTTCCAGGCGTTCGCCGAGGCTGGCGATTTCGCGTTCCAGCTGGGTGATCTCGGCGAACCGGCTGGCAGCCACTTCGATGGCCGGGACCAGATCGGTGATGGAGAAGGGCTTGACCAGGTACGCCATCGCACCGGCATCACGGGCCTTCTCCACCAGTTCGCGCTGGCTGAACGCCGTCAGCACAAGCACCGGCGCGATCCGCTTGGCCGCGATCTCGGCCGCCGCGTCGATTCCGTCCCGCCGCGGCATCTTGACGTCCATGATCACCAGGTCGGGCCGCAGGCTCTCGGCGAGTTCGACGGCCTCCTGGCCGTCGCCGGCCTCACCGACCACCTCGTAGCCCTCCTCGCGGAGCATCTCGGCGAGGTCCAGCCGGATGAGGGCCTCGTCCTCGGCGATGAGCACCCGGCGCTGGGCGGATCCGTCGGAAGTCATGAAGCAATTGTGGCGGTGCAGTCGGGGCGGTGGGAAATCGGAGAGCCGGGGCAACTCCCCGCCACCGGCATCAACTATCGTGGGCACCGCCATAGCGAGCCGCCCTCGTATCCCAACTGGCAGAGGAAACGGATTCAAAACCCGTGCAGTGTGAGTTCGAATCTCACCGAGGGCACCAAGTGTGCGTTGAGCGTCGATGCTGTTGACGCCGCTATCTGAGCCGGGAATTACGGCGCTACGGCCCGCTGTGGCCACAATTTGGACACATTCTCGGCCACCGCGTCGATGTCGGATTCGAACAAATCGGCATAAACGTCCAACGTCATGGCCGCGGACGCGTGGCCCAACATCCGTTGAACGACCTTCGGATTGCACCCGCGCTGAAACTGGCCGCGGTGTGCCGCAAGTCGTGAGCAGCGATCCGCGGCAACGTCTCGTCGGCGGCACGGCAGCGACAGACCGCACCGGACAACCATGACCCGAACGGTTTCGATGGTGTCAGTCGAATGTCAGTTGAATCAGTGAGCAGTCGTCCTCAAGAGCCCCCGACGGGGTCAGGGCGCGGAGTTCGTCGACGAGGTCGTCGAGGCACCAGTCCGGCGAGTGGGCAACTCGGGTAACCAGTTCCGTGAAGTCCGCCAAGGACAACTGTTGACCATCGGCGAGATCGATCTCGCTCGCACCGTAGCTGTAGACCAGAATCCGGCAGCCCGGCGCACCTCGTAAATGCTCGACGTGAACACGGTGTCGACGAATATCCCCACAGGTACCGACGTCGTGGATAACCCGGTCACTGCCACTGCCGATCCGGTCGCGGACGTGAACGCCAGCGCGGGCGGCGCACCCGCGCTGACGTAACGCAGGGTGCGGGTGGACGCTTTGTACACCCCGTACCACAGCGTGAAGTAGTGATCACTTTGTTGATCCATCTGGAACCGGCGGTTCAGTTCGGCCAACACCGCCTCGGGGACCAGCCGAGTCTCTTTGCTCAGCGATCCCGAGCGCAGCATGTTGTGCACCGAGACAGACAGCAGCGCGGGCTCAATGCCGTGACCGGACACGTCGATCAGACAAACGAGCAGATGCTCCTCGTCAATCCAGGTGTAGTCGAAGCTGTCACCGCCGAGTTCACGCGACGGCAGATAGCGCGAGGACACGTCGACCTTGCCGGCCAGGCCGCGCGGCATGATCGACGCCATATAGCTGGCGGCACTGTCCAGCTCGGCCTTCATCCGGTCGGCCTGCCGCTGAAGCTGTTGAGCCAGAACACGATTCCGTTCATCGACTTCGACCTGGGAGTTGATGTCGGTGACTGGCCGATGAAGTTCTCCACCTGGCCGTGCTCGTCGCGAATGCAACTCACCGACATATCCGGCTCTTCCGAGTTAACAGGGGCGCAGCTGTCTGGTGCTGGATGGCGCTCG
>CAZVST010000016.1:0-73592 GCA_964629725.1 uncultured Mycobacterium sp. | reverse complement strand
TGCCCGAAGCCGCCTAACCACAAATCCCGTGTCCACTACATGGGGGCAAGGCCCCCCCGAGCCCGACCCGGCCGGTGCGCCTCAGGCTCCGAAACCCCACCACCCCAGGGGACTTACCCCCACCCGATCCAGGATCCTGCCCTTGTCGACCTTCGACGAAGCGCGGTACTGACCTCGCAGTTGTTCGTCACCTGCCGTCGTGCAGCCATATCGATCTTGCCTTCCACATCAGGCAAGACTCCCCGGCCATGCGCTCAAACTACGTGAGGCACCACCACCGCCCACGCGCTCAAAGTGAGTGAGGCACGTCGGGCACTGCCCGCGTAAGCTCCAAGAGCCTGTAAATTGGAAACCGTGGACGGCGATGAGCTCAAGCGCAGGTTTTATCCCGAGGCAAACCTAAGTGGTTTCAGCCATGTTGACGGAACAGTAGGTTTCTTCAACCAGATTTCAGCCCTAGTACGCCCAACCGATGTCGTTCTGGATTTCGGGGCAGGCAGGGGAGAAATTCTTCTTGAAGACGACGTGGATTACCGGCGGGAAATGGGCAAGCTGAAGGGGCGCTGCGCCCATCTGGATGGCTGCGACCTTGATCCGGTAGTCCTTCGGAATCCATTTCTTGATGAAGCAAAATTGCTCATTGATGGCGAGAAACTGCCGTATGAAGACGACCGCTTTGATCTGATTTTCGCGCGTTATGTATTCGAGCACGTGGAAGATTCGGATTTCATCGGGCAGGAGCTTTTGCGTATTTTAAAGCCCGGCGGCGTCATTGCTGCAGTCACGCCCAACAAATGGGGCCACATCGGAGTTGGGGCTCGGTTGGTGCCGAATCGTTATCATACGAGGGTGGTGGCCCGCGGTCAGTCGAATAGAAAAGCCGAAGATGTCTTTCCCACGCGGTACAAGCTCAACACGTTGCGCGATTTGAGAAATGCATTCGGCGAGAATGTCGACATCTTCGTTACCAGGAAGGCTTCGGAGCCTGCGTACCACTTTGGCCAATCCTGGCTTTACCGATTCATCAAGTGGACCGATAAGCACCTACCCGACAGTATGATGCCGGTCTTGGACATATACATCCGGAAACATTGAGGATCTCGTCCGCGTCAATAGGTGACGATCAGGTGTGCGATTTCTGGCCGATGATTTTTTGATCGGTTCGCCGCGTTGCGCTTATTGACACGCCGGCGTGGGGGTGCCGTTGGATATCGCGAAATCCAGCCTCTTGAAGCCAAGTGGCAACCGTCGCGTATGTCTGAGGATGATCGTGTGCCGGCGAATACATGTCGAACGTGTCCAACCGCACCCACTCGCGAAAGTCTTCGTCTGAAAGTGGTACCGATTGCAGGTGGAAGCAGGAGACTGGGAGAAACCGCATGACAACCTTGCCGGGAAAACCGCAGTGCCTCGCGACTTTGTTAATCGGCCAGCATATTTTCTCAAGAGTATTGCTGAATCTCTCAACCTGTTCGCGAGACATCTTCTTTGTCCATGGGCGAAGGAGATACTTGAATCCGAGCGTGCCGAGATATGATTTCCAATTCCGATCGTATATCCACAGCGCGATTTGACCGCCCGGTCTCACGAACCGGCAGATCTGCTTGACTGATTCTTCGGGATTCGGAGTGTGCTGGATTACGCCTATGGAGTAAACGTAGTCGAATGATTCGGGCCGGAAGGGTAATTCGTAGATGGACGCCTGTACGACCTCCAGTTGAGCCGACTGTCCAAGGTTGCGCTTGCACGCGTCAACTGCGCCACTAAGATCGATTGCTGTTACTTCCGCCCCGGCATCAATCGCAATTTCAGCGAACCTGCCGGCACCACATCCGACGTCCAATACCTTCGCGCCCCGCAAATCGCTTGGTTGCCACTCGGTTATCGAGTAGAAGCGTTCGCGCGAGTTCGACGAGCCGTTTGCCGAGTCCAACTGCAGTTTTGCATATTTGTTCCACTGATAGCCGAATGAATCCGCGTAGTTCTCAGGTGGAACGAAGCGGGGGATTCCGCCTTTAACTGGATAGCGATGTGATCCATCTGGGGTGCTGAGGACCGCATCGTGGCCGTCGTTGGTTGACTCCGACTCGACATGAAGCTGTTGACCGCTCTCGGGACAAATCAACTGCTCTAGAAGCCTACTGTGGATCATGCCTTCCCCATTCCTCAAAGACCTAATTCATTCACGATGCACATGAGGCAAAAAAAGCACACCGCCTCAAGCAATTGGCCCGAAGGCTTTAAGAGTCGCCCGCTCTTGTTGCTGATTCGCTTGCAGAGGAGATCTCCACGTCGTCTGCTTTTTCGACTGGGGAACTCTCAACAACCCGCGAGTCGACGGCCCTGGTTGGCTTGGTCTCGCCGGACTTCGACGATTCACCGTAGTAGCTGTAATTGTAGTTGTACTTGTAGGCATTGTAGTAGCCCGGACCACCCGTCGGAACAAGGGTGAACACAGCGCCAAGTACGGAGGCCCCGGCGTCCTTGAGGTTCCTCACTGCGTGCGACAGTTGCTCCCGCTTGGTTTCGCCGAAGCGTGTCATCACCAACGCGCCGTCGCAATGGGTAGCGATGACTGCCGCATCCGTGACAGCGAGCAAGGGCGCCGAGTCGACGATCACGTAGTCGAACCGGGAACGTAGTTCGTTGAGAGTCTTCTTGGCGGCGTGCGACCCTAGGAGTTCACTGGGATTCGGAGGTGTGGGCCCTGCGGCCAGAACGGACAACCGCGGGAATTTCGTGTCCTGCAATACTTCGGACAAGGTTGCCCCACCACTGAGCACCGTGCTGAGGCCGACCGACCCGACCAAGTCCAGATAGTTGCTCACTGATGGACGCCGCAGATCGCCATCGACCAGGACGACATTGTTCTCCGCTTCGGCGAGCGCCAGCGCGAGGTTTATCGCTGTTGTGGACTTTCCCTCGCTTGGCGCGGAACTGGCGACAACGATCACTCGAGGCGGATTGTCTACGGCGAGGAACTGAAGGTTTGTTCGGAGTTTTCGAAACGCCTCTGCAATAGCAGAGTTATCGTTCTCGAACGAGATCGCCGGCTGTGTCCTTCGTGACTTGTCGAGAGGTATGGAACCAACCAGCCCGACACCCGCGATCTGCTCTATTGTTTCGCGATCCTTGACGGTGTTGTCGAAATTGTCGCGCAGTACGGCAAGGCCGACGCCTGCCAACAATCCAAGGCCGAGACCGACGGCGATGTTTCTGGACTTCTTGGGCACCAGGGGCGAATCGGGGATCGACGCTCGCTGTTCCACAACAACGCGGGCATCGGGCCGCGCGCCGGGTCCGGGCGTCTCGAGTTCCCTAACCATAACCACGAACTCGTCGGAAAGCGCGTTCGCAATATCCCGTGCGCGCACGGGGGACTTGTCGAGAACGGTTACTTTGATCAGGACAGTGTCAAGTTTGGAGGTGGCATTGATCTCCCCCCGGAGTTGGTCTGCCGTCATGTCGAGGTTCAGTTTGTCGACGACCCGCTGGGCTAGGGTCTGTCCCTTCAGCAGCTCGACGTAGGAGACGACGCGGTCCTGGGACAGGCGATTGCCTTGGTAAAGGTCGCTCATGGAGACGCCGGCCGTGGTCGAGACGAAAAGCCGTGTCGAGGCCTGGTACAGCGGGGTGGTCAGAGTCGTCATGATGGCGGCTGCGATCAGGCCGACGAGTGTGGTCGCGAGAATGATCAACCACTGAGTTCTCAGTGTTTTCGTGAAGTCCTGAAGGTTCACCGTTGCCCCTTGACTTTGCGGAGTGTCTCGATCGTCTGGCACCCTCGAATACCCAGTATCGTCGTCAGCACGTCGGGACCGATACCTGAGGTGTCACGTCATCGATCAAGGGTTGGATCGGGACGCGGGGTGTTCCCGGTGATGCCGGTTCGGAAAGCTGGAAACTCAATTCACCGCTCTGCCCTGGTGGTATCACCACCTGGACCTCATAACTCGGGTGTCCGCGCTCTTCATGGACGATCGCCGATATCCGCTCACCGCTCGATGTCACGCTCACCAGCTTTGCGCCCTTTGTGACCAAGAGACGAACTGATGTCACCATCGAACCAGGAACGACCTTGATGGGCAGCCCCGAGACCAGTCCTTCGCTGCCGGCAACATACGCAGGCACTTGGGCTGCGTCAGGGAGGACGTTTGACAGCTTAACGGTGACCGTCGAATTCCTCATACCATCCGTGCAGGCGTCGGCGGCGTACGAGATCTCCCGCCGCAGGTAATAGTCCATCTTGTTTCCGCCGAGGTTGTTGATGACAACTTCGGCGTAGGGCGCGGGATCGTCAGGGATAGCATAGGCGAGCGGAGTCTCTTCAAGGATCTTCTGGTCGGCGGGAATCGCGCTCCACACGGCGATCCGGCGTGTTGCTGCAGCCTTGCCGAGGGCATCCAGCAGCGCACCCGGGGAGTCGACCCGCCCGATCATCTTCTTGACGACTGAACTGGCAATTTCCTGCAAGTACTGCTTACGTTCCAGAGTCTCATCAAGGCTGTGGGCGAACCGGGCGTAGAGGGTTGACTCAGTCAGCTCGACCACGTTGTCCTTCGAGACCACTTCTCCATCGGCCAAGGTGACCGGGCCGATGGCTCCGAGAATGTAACTGAGTGCCACCGGGTCGAGAGCGATCACGCCGTCGACCCGTGATCCGGTATCGCGCTCGAACATCGACTTCCAGATCTGAGCCGCATACGGGAAGTGTGAGCTGATGTTGCTGTTGCGGAAGTCGGTGAAGGGGTTGGTGAAACCGTACTGATCCATGAATTCGCGGCCGAGGTCCACCGTCGCGGACGCGCCGATCAACTCCCGGTTTGACACCAACTTGTCCACGGTGGGCTTGCCATTGTCGAAACGCAGGACACCGATACCCCCCAGAAGGCCGCCAGTTCCGCGCGCCTCGGCGTTGGTTTGGAACGCGAGAAGGTAGGTACGCGGGCCGTCGGCACCCATCATGGAGGGCGCTACGCGAGACGCGATTGCCGTGTTCTGAATCAGCCGCGCGATACCAGAGACCTGAGATTGCAGCTGGGATCGCGCGCTGCTGATCGGCGACGGAACCGCAGGGTTAGTGATCGCTGCCGCCTTCGCGTCGATCCGCGCCGCGGCCTGCGACAAGTCGTTCAGGACGGGTTCCTGTTTGCGAAGAAGCTGGAGATCTACCCGCCCGTCCGAATACAGCGTGGGGGGCGAAAGTCCCACCCCGGCACCGGCGGCCGGACGCAGGACATCGGCCGCTAGATCCACCACCACGTCAGCGATCTGCTGGCCGGCCTTGAACGGGCTGCCCAGGACCGGGACTGCCGCGGCAATCGTCCACGGTGCGGAGTGTGTGGCTGCGTTGGCGGCGCGTGCATGCCCGACTGCTTCGTCTGCCGCCGGCAAAGCGTCGTTGGTGTCGCCCTTGAGTAGTGCTTCTTTCACCTGCTGGGCGGCATAACGTGCTTGTTCCAGGTTGGACTTGACCGTGATGGCGCGAAAGCCCAGCCAGACTGCGAATGCGACGAAGGCAACCAGGAGAATCAGACCTGCCCAACGCAAATCCCGGCGGCGCCCCAACGGTCTCAGCTTGTTTTCGCCACTACCATCGTCCCCTCGGTGGGCGCGGTCACGGCTGAAGGGATATCTCGAGAAGAAGCTCACTGAAGAATTTCCTAGGACTGCTCACGCAGAAATGGGGCGGCCGGTCAACGGCCGCCCCATTTCTGACGTGGGGATGGATCAGGCGCAACCCTGGCTAACGGATCCCGTGACGGTCCCATAAGGACCGATCGTGGTGGTCCACCCGAGGATGCAGCTCTCGAAGTTGAGGTTCTCGAACCAGCCGAACAGCGGCTTCAGGAAGCCGGGAACCAGGTTCAGCGGGTAGAAGGTGTAGATCGGGGTCTGCGTCGGCGGGTTCGGGTTGGGGGTGCCGAACCACCACAGCTGGTTCTGGAAAACGGGCTTCAGCCAGTCCGAGGCGCTGGCGTTCGCCGATGCTAGGGCATTCGCCTGGGCGGCGTCGACGACCACGCAGTCATTGGTGCCATCAGGTCCCTGGCAGACCACGCCGACCGGCTCGCCGACCGTGGAACCCAGCCCCTGCGCAAAGGACGTCAGCGCCGGACGCAGGGGTGCTGCGGTGTCAGCCTGGGCGACCACCGGAATGAGCGTGGCAGCGGCGGCCAAGGCGACGGCCGCGGTGCCCAACCGAAATTTAGCGACAGTGGTGTTCATTTGGGTGGTCCCATCCCCTACATGGTTTCGGTCGGTAGTGCTCAGGTTGACATTGCCATCATGGCTGAGTGATGTCAACTTAAACCGCGAACTTCACGCAGCGTTTCGTTTAGTGAAATCTTAGGAAAGGCACGGCCTGCGCTTAACGGCGAGAAGGTCCCTGTTCAGACCATCTGATCCTACGCGACGACAGCCCCCGGCTTCAGGTAGGTCACCAGGCTGACGTCGATGCTCTCGTCGATGAAGTAGAACTGGCAGCCCTTGAGGTAGCGCATGTAGCGGTGGTAGTTCTCCTCGTCGGTGGCGGCGATCGCCGTCTCCTTGTTGCGCTCGAGCGCATCCGCCCACAGGCCGAGAGTCTTGATGTAGTGGTTGCGCAGCGACAGAGTCTCGGGCACGACGAAGCCGGCCTTCTCGCCGTTGTCGACCATCATCTGTGTGCTGGGAATCCGCCCGCCCGGGAAGATCTCGGTGATCATGAACTTGATGAATCGGGCCAGCTCGAACGTCAGCTTCTTGCCTCGGGCGGCCATATCCAAGGGGTGATAGCCCACCGAGCTCTGGATGGTCATCCGACCGTCGTCAGGCAAGATGTCG
Source organism: uncultured Mycobacterium sp. (assembly GCA_964629725.1). Classification (GTDB taxonomy): domain Bacteria; phylum Actinomycetota; class Actinomycetes; order Mycobacteriales; family Mycobacteriaceae; genus Mycobacterium. The sequence continues at coordinate 66,767 of CAZVST010000016.1, read as the reverse complement.
AAGCAGTTTTTGAAGAAATCGTCGTACCGCTCGAATCCGAAATGTTCGAAGGCCTCGATCGACACGATCCGGTCCACGGGGGAGTGGAACTGCTCCCATCCCTCCAGTCGTACGTCGAAGCTGCGGTCGCTGTCGGCCTTGCTCAGCAACTGCTCGCAGTAGGCCTTCTGGTTCTTCGACAGCGTCAGGCCGATTACGTTGACGTCGTACTTCTCCATCGCGCGCTGGAGCGTCAAACCCCACCCGCAGCCGATCTCAAGCAGGGTCATTCCCGGCTTGAGGTCGAGCTTGTCGAGATTGAGGTCGACGTCGGCGATCTGTGCCTCCGACAATGTGACGTCCGGACCGGTGAAGTAGGCGCAACTGTATTTACGGGTCGGATCCTGGAAGACCCCGAAGAAATCATCGGACAGGTCGTAGTGGGCCTGGATGTCCTCGAAATGAGGCCGGAGGTCTTTGGTTTCGCTGGTTTCAGGCATTGATATCTCTAGCTCTCCCATGCTGGTTGATGTCATTCACCACGGCCCCCGCGTGTGGTGCTCCTGACGAGCGTGAAGATCAGGCGTTCCCGGCTGCTCGAGGCGCCTATCGATACTAGCGATGTCGGTCGGCCGCGTCTCGCCCGGGCTGTCGCGATCGGCCCCTGCCGGCGGCCAAACGAACTGGCCAAACGTCGTGTTCAGCTCGCCGATGATGGGATCCCACAGCGGTTCGGGCAGGTCGTGGCCCATCCCGTCGAACAGGACCAGTCTTGCTCCGGGGATCGCGTCGGCGATCGCCCGGCCGCCCGACGGCCGCATCAACCGGTCGGCGCGGCCGTGGATGACCACCGTCGGCGCGGTGATCCGGACGTCGTAGCGCTTCAAACTGCCGCTGCCCATGATCGCGCCGAAGTGCCGGCCGATGCCTTGGGGATAGAAGCAACGGTCGTAGGTCTCGATCGCGTCGGCGCGCAACTCGTCGTCGGACTTGCGGTAGGCCGGGCTGCCGATGATCTTCGATACCCGCACCGAATTCTCGACGATGGCCTCGCGCGGGGAACTGGGGTGCGGACCTTTGAGCAAGGACATCAGGGCCTTCGGCGCCGGCGGCGGCAGCAGCGGGGAGTTGTTGGAGGAGAAGACGATGCCCAGTCCGGCGGTGTGCTCGGGGTACCGCGCGGCGAAGATCTGAGCGATCATCCCGCCCATCGACGCACCGACGATGTGTGCCCGCGGGATACCGAGGTGGTCGAGCACCGATGCGGCGTCGTCGGCCAAATCCTCCAACCGATACACCGAGGAATTGGGCAATCCGGCGAACGAGCGCAACAGGGTCGGGATCAGCGAGCCCCCGGCTCGCCGGCCGTGCAGCTTGGTGGACAACCCGACATCCCGGTTGTCGAACCGGATCACCCGGTAGCCCAGGTCGACCAGCTTCTGGCAGAACTCCTTGCGCCACAGAACCAATTGGGCGCCGAGCCCCATGATCAGCAGAACCGGCGGATCATCGAGGGATCCGAGGTCCTCGTAGTGGATCTCGATCTCGACCGGTTCCGGGCCCTCCCAGAGGTTCTGGGCATAACCTGAGCGGACCGCCGCCCGGCTGGGCTCCGTGCGATCAGGCTTCGACATCGCTGCGGTGCTCCTTGCTGACTTCGACCATGAAATTGGCGAAATACCCGGTCAACTCGGGATCGCTCATCATCTGCCAGTTCGGGGCCAGCAGTTTCATATAGCGCTCGACGTAGAGGAACTGTTTGCCGATCAGCACCAGTTCGCGCGGGAGCTTGACGTCGTAGGCGTCGGCCAGCGTCGAGAGTTGCCGGCCGATCTCCGAGTACGACATGTCCCCGAGGCTTTTCATCGTGAGCGGGGTGGCGAAGGCTTCGAGGTCCTTGGCGGCCTGTGGTTCGGGCTTCATCTTGCCGACCGCGCCCATCAGCACCAGGATCTTGCCGGCTGACGCGTGGTCCTTCTTGACCAGCAGCGCGTACACCAGTTCACGCAGCAGCCACCGCGTACGGGGGTCGATGCGGCCCATGATGCCGAAGTCCAGGAAGACGATCTGGCCCTCGTCGTCGACGAGGAGGTTGCCGGCGTGCAGGTCGCCATGGAACAGCCCATGGCGCAGACCGCCCTCGAAGGTGGAGAACAGCAGAGCCTTGACGAGTTCGACCCCGTCGAATCCGTTTTCCCGGATGGCCGGCAGATCGTCGATCCGGACGCCGTGGACCCGCTGCATGGTGAGAACCCGTTCGCTGGTGAACTCCCAGTGCACGCGTGGCACGGTGATGTTTCGACCCAGCGTCGAGCCCTGCAGGCTGGACACCCATGCCTCCATCGACTTCGCTTCGATGCGAAAGTCGAGTTCCTCGGCAAGGTTGTCGGCGAAGTCCGCGACGACGTCCTGGGCGGACAACCGCCTGCCCAGCTTGACCAGTTCCACCACCTGTGCGAATCGCTGGAGAATCTGAAGATCGGCGGCGACCCGGCGTCGGATCCCCGGTCGTTGGATCTTGACCACGACCTCCTCGCCGCTGCGCAGCGTGGCGTAGTGCACCTGGGCGATCGACGCCGAGGCGAAGGGCTGCTCGTCGAAGCTGGCGAAATGTTCGGACGGGGCCGCGCCGAGCTCCTGCTTAAACAGCTTGTGGACCTCGGCGGTGTCGGCCGGCGGGACGGCGTCGAGCAGGCCGCGGAATTCGCGGGACAGCTGTTCGCCGAAGGCGCCCGGACTGGACGCGATGATCTGGCCGAACTTCACGTAGGTGGGGCCGAGATCGGCAAAGGTCTGCGGGATCTCCTTGATGACCTTGTCCGGGATGGTGCCCTTGGTGGGCAGTTTCGTCAGTACGCGCAAGCCGGTGCGGGTGAGCTGCCAACCGGTGACTCCGATACGGGCGGCCTCGAGGGGGAGCGGAACCGGATCAAGCTTGGCGACGTCGCGGTGGTGGACGCGGGCGTGTGATTTATTTCCGGAGGCCGAACTCATTCTTGTCAGTCTGCCAAATCGGCCCAGGCAGGCCCTAATTTCGTGAGGTGTAAGCCTCGCCTGCGGGTAGATTTGCCGGAGTGCGACTGATCTCGGCGGAGTCGACCGATCTGTTCGTCGGCGACGCCGACGCCCCGCTGCAGATTGCTCGGATCCGGTTCTCGGGGGAGCCGGTCGACGTCCGGATCGACGGCGACGGACTGCAGGTCGCGGGGGAGCCGGTCATCAGAGGTGGCGTCGTCGAACTTCCCGTGCGGGTGGAGCAGGCCGTCCCCGGGCAGCGCCGTTCCGCGCGTGTGCTGGCCGCCGGTGCCGAACTGGATTTCGAGTTCGAGGTGGCCGAGCCCGGCTGGACGATGTACATGATCAGCCACTTCCACTACGACCCGGTGTGGTGGAACACCCAGGGCGCCTACACCAGTCTGTGGACCGAGGACCCGCCCGGCCGCTGCAAGCAGAACAACGCGTTCGCCCTGGTCGCCACCCACCTGGAGATGGCCCGCCGCGATCCGGTCTACAAGTTCGTTCTCGCCGAGGTGGATTACCTGAAGCCATACTTCGACGCGCACCCCGAAGATCGATCCGATCTGCTGCGGTTCATCGCCGAAGGCCGGGTGGAGGTGATGGGCGGCACCTACAACGAACCCAACACCAACCTCACCGGGCCGGAGACCTCGATCCGAAACTTCGTGCACGGCATCGGTTTTCAGCGCGACGTTCTCGGTGCGGACCCTGCCACCGCATGGCAGCTCGACGTTTTCGGCCACGACCCGCAATTCCCGGGGATGGCAGCGGATGCCGGCCTGACATCGAGCAGTTGGGCCCGGGGACCGCACCACCAATGGGGGCCGATGGCCGGCGGGGGCGATCCCCGGCGCATGCAGTTCCGCAGCGAATTCGAGTGGATCGCCCCCTCGGGTGTGGGGCTGCTGACGCACTACATGCCGGCGCACTATGCGGCCGGGTGGTGGATGGATTCGTCGACGTCGCTGGCCGAGGCGGAGGAGGCCACCTACGAGTTGTTCCGTTCGCTGAAGTCGGTGGCGCTGACCCGCAACGTGTTGCTGCCGGTCGGCACCGACTACACCCCGCCCAACGCGTGGGTGACCGAGATCCACCGGGACTGGAACGCCCGCTACCTCTGGCCGCGCTTCATCTGCGCGGTCCCGAGGGACTTCTTCGCCGCCGTCCGGACCGAACTGCGCGAACGGGGCATCGCGCCCTCGCCCCAGACCCGGGACATGAACCCGATCTACACCGGCAAGGACGTTTCCTACATCGACACCAAGCAGGCGAACCGCGCTGCCGAGGATGCGGTGCTCGGCGCCGAACGATTCGCCACGTTCGCGGCCCTGCTCGGCGGCGCCCGCTACCCGGAGGCCGCGCTGGCCAAGGCCTGGGTGCAGCTCGCCTGGGGCGCCCACCACGACGCCATCACAGGCAGCGAGTCCGACCAGGTGTACCTCGATCTGCTCACCGGCTGGCGGGATGCCTGGGAACTGGGTCGTGCCGCCCGGGGCAACGCCTTGGCGGTGCTGTCCCGCGCCGTGAGCGCTGACGCTCCCTCGGTCGTGGTGTGGAACCCGTTGGGGCACAAGCGCACCGACATCGTCACCGTCCGGCTCGACGAACCGGCCGGTGGAATGCTTTCGGTGCTCGACGCCAACGGCGCGGCGCTGCCGGCGCTCGTGGACGACGACGGTCATTCGGTGAGTTGGCGCGCGGACGGGGTGGACTCGGTGGGTTGGCGGACCTACCAGGTCGTCGAGGGCGACTCTGCGTCCGGCTGGCAGGAGGTGGACGGGAACGAGATCGGTAACGAGTACCACCGGTTGCGGGTGGACCCGGCGCGCGGCGGCGGCGTCGTCTCCCTGGTGGAGGTGCGCTCCGGGCGCGAGTTGATCCGCCCGGGCAGCGTAGGCAACGAACTCGCGGTCTATGAGGAGTATCCGGCCCACCCGGAGGCCGGCGAGGGTCCGTGGCATCTGCTGCCCCGCGGACCGCTGCGGAGTTCGGCGGCGGAGGCGGCGTCTGTCCGGGCCTACCGCAGTCCCCTCGGCGAGCGACTGGCGGTGACGGGAGCCGTCGGCTCCGGCGAGACCCAGGTGCTGCGCTACACCCAGACGCTGACGCTGTGGCACGGGATCGACCGGGTCGACATCAGCACCACCGTCGACGACTTCATCGGAGCCGACCGGCTGGTGCGGCTGCGCTGGCCGTGCCCCGTGCCCGGCGCACTGCCGGCTAGCGAGGTCGGTGACGCCGTGGTGGGCCGTGGTTTCGGCTTGATGCACGATCACGGCTCGGGTGAAGGCAGCGCGGTGGACTCGGCGAAACACCCCTGGACGCTGGACAATCCGGCCCACGGGTGGTTCGGGCTCTCGTCGTGCGCGCGGATTCGGGTGGGTGAGGACACCCGGGCGGTGTCGGTCGCCGAGGTGATCATGCCGGACGGGGTCGGCACCGCGCCGGCCCGGGATCTCATGGTCGCGCTGGTGCGCGCCGGTGTGACCGCTACCTGCAGCACCGCCCGGCAGCCTCGCTACGGCCATCTGCAGGTCGACTCGAATCTGCCCGACGCCCGCATCGCGCTGGGCGGACCGGATGACAACGTGTTCACTGCCGCGGTGCTGGCCGCCGCGCCCCCCACCTACGCCGCCGAGGTGAATCGCCAACTGGCCGAAGGGCAGGCCCGGGTGTTCGTTCCCGCGGCGACGTCCCTGGACGCTGTGTGGGTGCCCGACGCCGACCTGCGCGGCGTGCTGGATCTGCCCGTGTTGATCATCGCCGGCGACGGCGCAGTGGCGGCGGTCGTGTCCGAGCTCGACGATGCCGAAATCACTGTCGCCCAGGATGTCCCGGCCGACTGCGGGCCGTTCGAATCGCGTACCGTCGCGCTGATCAACCGCGGCGTTCCCGGATTCGCCGTCGAGCGCGACGGCACTCTGCACGCCTCGCTGATGCGGTCGTGCACCGGCTGGCCGTCCGGGGTGTGGATCGACCCACCCAAGCGGACGGCGCCGGACGGATCGAACTTCCAGCTGCAGCACTGGAGTCACACCTTTGACTTCTGCCTGGTCTCCGGATCGGGTGACTGGCGCAGCATCGAAATGAGCGCTCGCAGTGCGGAATTCAATCATCCGATGACCTGTGTCCCGGTCGATTCGGGTAGTGGCGGACTTTCCGCCGATGGGTCCTTGTTCGCCGTCGCGTCCGGCGGCGCCGTCGGGTTGGCGGCGCTGAAACCGCGCGGCAACCCCACCGCCACGGGTAGTGCGTCCACCGTCGATCCCGCCGAGGTCACTGTGCGTCTCGTCGAAACCTCTGGTGCGGCAGCCGATATCACTCTTGATTCGCCGGTGGGATCGGTCATCAGCGCGATTCCGGTTGACCTGCTGGAAAGTGCACCGCGCGCCGACCGGTCGGCAATGAACCTGCACGGCTACGAAATCGCCACCTTGGCGACGCGATTGGATGTGAAGCCGGTGATCGACGCTTCAGGCCAGCCGCTCGCGCCCGACTCGGAAACGGCCCAGCCGCTCTATGCCCGCTACTGGCTGCACAACCGCGGCCCGGCGCCACTCGGCGGCCTTCCCGTCGTCGCGCATCTCCATCCGGAGACGCGAGGATCGCGGCCCGGCGAGACGGTCCGGTTGCGGCTGACCGTCGCCAGCGACTGCAGTGACGCAGTCCTGCGCGCGGACGTGCGGATGCACCACCCGCGGGGGTGGTCGTCGGATACGCCGGATCCGGGCATCCGAACGCTGGCCGGCGCTCGCCGGGAGCGCGGCAGTGTCCATGTCGAGTTGGAGCCGCGGGGATACCGCGACCTCCAAATCGCGGTGCGAGTGCCCGACGATGCGTCCCCCGGCCGGTACCCGGTTCGGGCCGAACTCGCACTCACCGGTGACCTGCCGCCCGCATGGCGCCAGCGGGTGGAGGACGTGTGCGTCATCACCGTCGGGGATTCCACCGCCGACGAACTGGTGCGTCTGGTCGCCGAACCGCGGGACGTCATTGTCGAACGCGGAAAGCGCGTCCGCCTGGTGGCCACGGTGGGCTCGGCCGCGCGTGGCGACCTGAATGTGGAAGCGCATCTGATCAGCCCGTGGGGAACCTGGGACTGGATCGGACCTGCCGCCGTCGGCGCCGTGCTGCCCGCGCAGTCGACCGTGGACGTCGGCTTCGACGTCGCGCCTCCGCCGTGGGCTACACCCGGGCGTTGGTGGGCGCTGGTCCGTATCGGGTGCGCCGGCCGGCTGCTCTACACCCCGGCCGTCGCGGTAACAGTGCGATGAACGTCGCCGCGACGGTGGCGGGGGAACCGGTGGCGGTCAGCGAGGTCGACGCCCGCGAAACGATGCTGCGCGCATCCCCGCAGACCAGTGCGCTGCCCCGGCCGGGTACCAGCGAGGGACGCCAGTTACGGCGCTGGCTGACCCAGCTGCTGGTTTCCGAGCGGGTCGTCGCGCGCGAGGCCGCGGCGTTGGACATCACTGTCACCGCGGACACCCCGGACGTCGACGACGTCCTGCCCGGCCTGCCCGCCCGGCTGGAGATCGGCAGCATCGCGGCGTGCGTCCTGGCCGACCCGTTGGCCCGGGCACTGTTTGCGCACGTCACCGCTGAGGTCGACGTCGATGACGCCGCTGTGGCCGATTACCGCCGTCGCAACCCCAATTGCCTTGTGGGCGAAGGAGATTCAGCTGCGCGCATCGCCCAAATGCTGCGGGGCGCGGCGCGCCGGCGGGCATTCCGGATCTGGCTCGAACAGCGCCGCGCGGCGCTGGTGTGGCTGGCGCCCGGCTATGAACATCCTGGTGACCCCAGACAACCCGACAACGTCCATAGGCACTGACATGAGCACTCTTGCCCTCGACATCGGTGGCACCAAGATCGCCGCCGGCCTCGTCGACGCAGACGGCCAACTGCGGCACCAGAATCGGCAGGCGACGCCGCACAGCAGCGACCCGGAAGAGGTGTGGGCGGCCGCGACGCGAACCATCGCCGATGCGCTTGCCGCCGCCGACGGGCCGGTCGACGGGGTGGGCATCTCCTCGGCCGGGCCCATTCATCTGCCAGGCGGCACGATCAGCCCGGTCAACATCCCGGCCTGGCGCGGCTTCAACGTCCGTGATCGGGTTGCTGCGGCCGTCCCGGGAGTGCCGGTGCGCCTTGCCGGCGACGGATTGTGCATGGCCCTCGGTGAGCACTGGCGGGGCGCTGGTCGGGGCGCCGCCTTCATGCTCGGGATGGTGGTGTCGACCGGCATCGGGGGCGGGCTGATCCTCGACGGGCTTCCCTACGACGGCCGCACCGGCAATGCCGGGCACATCGGGCACATGGTGGTCGACGTCGACGGCCCGCCGTGCCGTTGCGGCTCGCGCGGTTGCGTCGAGGCGATCGCCAGTGGCCCCAACATGGCGGCTTGGGCTCGCGAAAAGGGTTGGGCGGGAACGAAGAACCGCGACGCCAGGGCACTTGCCGATGCTGCCGCCGCCGGGGACGAGATCGCGGTGGCGGCGTTTCACCGCGGGGCGCAGGCGATCGCGGCCATGATCACGTCGGTGTGCGCGGTCTGCGATCTCGACCTGGTGGTCATCGGCGGGGGAGTGGCCAATGCCGGGCCGGTGCTGTTCGATCCGCTCCGCGCGGCGCTGCGGGACCTCGCGACCTTGGACTTCATCGCCTCTCTCCGCGTCGTGCCCGCCGAACTCGGCGGAGATGCCGGGCTGGTGGGTGCCGCCGCGCTCTTGCGCCAGCCTGCGGCGGACCCCGTTTTGGCTGACGGGCCGTCGTAGCGATACCCTCATCAGGTTCCACCGAAGACCGTCGGTCACCGTGTGAATCGGTTGAAGGCCCGGGTGTCAGTTGACTACCCGGCGGCCCACGCAGGAGGACGAGGTTAGACCGCTGCTGTCCGGACGGACGGCATGTGTGTTCGCGCCCCGGCCGTCTGCGCCGGGGCGTTTGTCTTTTCCGGCTCACCTGCGGCCCAAGGCCTTCGGCGGTACATCCCACACCACCGAGGAGGCAATGCATGGCCAAAGCTGACAAGGCCACCGCGGTCGCCGAGATCACCGAGCAGTTCAAGTCCTCGACGGCCACCGTGGTCACCGAGTACCGCGGCCTGTCCGTGGCCAACTTGTCCGAACTGCGCCGCTCGCTGAGCGGTTCTGCCAGCTACACCGTCGCCAAGAACACGCTGGTCAAGCGTGCTGCGGCGGAGGCGGGCATCGATGGTCTCGACGAGATGTTCGCCGGACCCACCGCGATCGCGTTCGTCACCGGCGAGGCCGTCGACGCGGCCAAGGCGATCAAGAAGTTCGCCAAGGACCACAAGGCGCTCGTCGTCAAGGGCGGCTACATGGACGGTCACGTGCTGACCGTCGACGAGGTCAACCGAATCGCCGACCTGGAGTCGCGCGAGGTGCTGCTGGCCAAGTTGGCCGGCGCGATGAAGGGCAACCTGGCCAAGGCGGCTGGGCTATTCAACGCTCCGGCATCGCAGATGGCCCGCCTGGCCGCTGCGCTGCAGGACAAGAAGTCCGGCGAAGAAGCCGCTTAAGCAATCGACCGCACCGCGGTCACCGCAACCGTTCGAAAAACCCTGAAAGGACCCACAAACATGGCAAAGCTGTCCACTGACGAACTGCTCGACGCGTTCAAGGAGATGACTCTCCTCGAGCTGTCGGAGTTCGTGAAGAAGTTCGAAGAGGTCTTCGAGGTCACCGCGGCCGCACCCGTCGCCGTCGCCGCTGCCGGGGGTGGCGCCGCGGCTGCCGAGGAGGTCGAGGAGCAGTCCGAGTTCGACGTGATCCTCGAGAGCGCCGGCGAGAAGAAGATCGGCGTCATCAAGGTCGTCCGCGAGATCGTCTCGGGCCTGGGCCTCAAGGAGGCCAAGGACCTCGTCGACGGCGCTCCCAAGCCGCTGCTCGAGAAGGTCGCCAAGGAAGCCGCCCAGGACGCCAAGGCCAAGCTCGAGGCCGCTGGCGCGACGGTCAGCGTCAAGTAAACCGGCGAATCGCCTTTATTCCGGTGAATCCCCCGCGGACCTTCGGGTTCGCGGGGGATTCGTCGTTGTGGACGGCCCTGGGTACCGGAGGTGAGCGGATGTTGGGGCGCAAACGTGAGCCCGCCCTAATCGGGTGCGCTACAGTGACTCAAACCACAGGTGCGATTCCCGTGGACAAGCGTGGGCGGAAGGATTCGAGTGGGTACCGCAATCACTGTTGAGAACCTGACTAAGTCGTTCGGCTCCCAGAAAATCTGGGAAGACGTAACGATGACGATCCCGGCGGGAGAGGTCAGCGTTATCCTCGGCCCCTCCGGCACGGGCAAGTCGGTGTTCCTGAAGTCCCTGATCGGGCTGCTGCGGCCGGAGCGCGGCAAGATCCTGATCGACGGCACCGACATCATTCAGTGCTCGGCCAAGGAGCTCTACGAGATCCGCACCCTGTTCGGCGTGATGTTTCAGGACGGCGCTCTGTTCGGCTCGATGAACGTCTATGACAACACCGCGTTCCCGCTTCGTGAGCACACGAAGAAGAAGGAAAGCGAAATCCGCAACATCGTCATGGAAAAGCTCGAGATGGTCGGCTTGTTGGGTGCGGAGAACAAGTTCCCCGGCGAGATCTCCGGCGGTATGAAGAAGCGTGCCGGGCTGGCCCGGTCGCTGGTGCTCGACCCGCAGATCATCCTTGTCGACGAGCCGGACTCCGGTCTGGACCCGGTGCGTACCGCCTACCTGAGCCAGTTGCTCATCGACATCAACGCGATGATCGACGCGACCATTTTGATCGTGACGCACAACATCAACATCGTCCGCACCGTGCCCGACAACATCGGCATGCTGTACCGCAAGCATCTGGTCATGTTCGGTCCGCGCGAGGTTCTGCTCACCAGCGAGGAGCCGGCCGTCAAGCAGTTCCTCAACGGCCGCCGTATCGGCCCGATCGGCATGTCCGAGGAGAAGGACGAGGCAACCGTCGCCGCAGAAGCGGCGGCCATGGAAGCCGGCCAGGGTGACGGCGGCCTGGAAGAGATCGAGGGCGTGCCCCCGCAGCTCATCATCACGCCGGGCATGCCCGAGCGTAAGGGCGTCGGCCGGCGCCAGGCGCGGGTGCGCGAGATCCTGCACACCCTCCCGCCCGCAGCGCAGGAAGTCATCCTCGAGGATCTCGAGCGGACCAGTGCGCAGGTTCAGGTGCCGGCCTACGGCGCGCCGGACTACGGCGACTGAATCTCGCGAGAAAGGCAGTCCCGCTGACCAATTCGTGACGCAGCTGACGGGGAGGGTCGAATCGACGGCTGCCACGCCGGTGTCGCGGTAGCGTTTGCCAAATCGTCACACGGGAGGCAAAACGCAATGGTTGATCGTCGTAATCTGCTTGGTACCAGCGCTGTTCTGGTAGGGTTCGGATCCGCCCTTATCTCGGGTGCGGGAGTCGCTGCCGCGGATTCCGGTGACACTGGTGGTGCGCGGCAGTCTGATAGCGGGGCCGGTTCTTCCGCGCCTAAAGACTCTTCTTCGTCTTCTTCTTCGGTGGGACATCGGGGCCCCCGGGCTCCGATGTCTGCCAGTGACAACGAGGGCGGTGCCGCTGCGTCGTCGGCGCGCGGGGGTCGTTCCGCGGTGCCGGTGCTCGACTCCGGTGTGCCGGATTCCGCAGCGAAGAACTCCGCGCCGGTCGTGACGGCTCCGGTCGAGGCGGCCCCGGCCCCGGCGGCCCCGGCCCCGTCCGCAGGTGCGGTCGCCCCGGCGGCGGCGGACGTCGTCGCTCCCATCAGTGAGCCGGCCGCCGCTGTGGTGCCGGCAGCGTCGGCAGGCGCCGTTGAGGCGGCGCCGGGGGAACTCATCGTCGTGCCTCACCGCGGAGCCCCGGTGATCGCGGCTCCGACGCCCGCTCCCGCCGCTGCGGCGCCTGCTGCGGTGGCCGCGCCCGCTCCCGCCGCTGCATCGGTTGCTGAAGTGCTGGCCGGCCTGGGTTTGCTGGGTTCAGGCGGCGCCGTCGCGGGGACCCCGGCGCTGGCCTCCTGGACAGGTCAGCTGGCTGACCCGCAGCCGGCGGCGGTGGTGGGAACGTCGCTGGCCGCGGCCGCTCCGCCCGACCCGAAACTGCCGGGATTGCCGACAAACGGCGTGTCCGGTGTTCAGGTGGGGCACTCGCAGCTGAAGATGCCCGGGTCGTTCGTCGGCGATACCGTGGCGGCGGACTGGTACTTCCCGACCCAGGTCGACGGTTCGATCAAGGCGCAGGGCGTGATCTGGCTGCAGCACGGCTTCGGGGCGACCAACGTCTTCTATTCCGCGCTGGCCAGCGAACTGGCGGCCAAGACCAACAGCATCGTGGTGGCGCCGACGCTGTCATCGATTCCGTTCACCTTCTCCGGTAGCTGGCTCAACGGCGAGGGAAGCCAGGAAGCCGCGGCGGCCATCATGCTCGATCCGAACCGCACCGATTTGGTCAAGAGCGCCCAAGCGGCCGGCTTCACCGGCGACACCGCGCAACTGAAGGGCAAGTTCGTGATGGCCGGCCACTCCGCGGGCGGCGGGTTCGCCTCGGCGGTCGGCGCGGACTACGTCAATGCCGGCACCCCGGTGCAGGACGCCAATCTCATTGGCGTGGTGATGTTCGACGGCGTGTCCAACGGCGCGTTCGGCGGCGGATTCACCAAGGAGGTAAACGCGCTGGTGGGCGCGGGCAAGCCGATCTATCAGATCGCCGCACCGGCGCAGATCTGGAATGCCTTCGGGGCGACCACCAACCAGCTCCTCGCCGCCAACCCCGGGAGGTTCGACGGTGTCGTGCTGGTGGGCGGCTCGCACGTGGATTCGATGCTCGGGGTCAACTCCGTCTTCGACACCGTGCTGCAGTTGGTCGCCGGGTTCGTGCCCGCGGGCAACACCGCCGCGACCTACGCGCTGAGCACCGGCTGGATCAACGACTTCTACGCCGGGGCCACCCCGCAGACCCCGCAGTACGGGCTGTATGCGGGAGCGAACCAGCAAATCATCTTCGGCCCGGCCGCCGGCATCGCGCTGCCCACCCCGACGCTCAACCAGATCGGCCCGATCGGCGGCGCGCTGAAGTCGTTCACCGACGTCATCGTCAAGCTGTTCGGCATCCCGCCCACCCCGGAGGTCAACACCGGCTCCAACGGCGTCACCGCCCTGGTCAGCCCGCCGAAGACCAACGGTGTCACCGGCGTCAAGACCGGCACCGCGGATCTGGTCATCCCGTCGGGCAACGGCTACAACGCCCCGTCGGACTGGTACTTCCCGACCCAGGCAGACGGCTCGGTCCAGGCCAACGGCGTCATCTGGCTCCAGCACGGGTTCCTCGGCTTCAAGGAGTGGTACGGCGATATGGCGCTCGCCCTCGCCCAGGAGACCAACAGCATCGTGGTGGTGCCGCAGATCTTCTGGTTCGACCCGGCCTTCTCCGGTGAGGCGGCGGCCGCGTTGTTCACCGGCACCCGGCCGGCGCTGAACGTCAGCGCCAACGCGGCGGGCTTCCAGGGCACTCTGCCGCAGAAGTTCATCCTGACCGGGCACTCCGCCGGCGGGAACTTCGCCACGGTGGCCGGAGCGGGGACCGTCGACAACGGTGCGGCGGTGGACCTGCTCGGCGTGGTGATGTTCGACGGCGTCTCGCGTGAAGGCGTCTTCGCGCCCGCGTGGACGAAGCTGAACAGCTCGGGTATCCCGGATTACCAGATCGCCGCACCGCCGCAGTCGTGGAACGCCTGGGGCAACACCACCGAGGAACTGGCCCAGCTAGCGCCCGGCCAGTTCATCGGCACGATGATCGACAACGGCTCGCACACCGATTCCGTCGCCGGCCCGTCGGCCTGGGCAGACCTCGGTGAGGTGTTCAGCACCCTGCTGGTCAAGCCGTCGCCTCCCGGCGGCAAGGAAGCCGTCCGCACCTTCGCCACCGGCTGGGTCAACGACCTCTACGCCGGTCTCCTGCCCAGCGACCCGCAGCCGAAGTACGGCATCTACGGCAACCCCAACAAGGGCACCTACGTGGCCAATCAGCGCATCGTGATGGGTGAGGCCGGCGCCACGTCGTTGCCCGCACCGCCGCCGGTCGACGTCAACAAGTACGCCGGGACTTGGTACGAGCAGGGGAGCGTCAAGCAGTTCTTCGCCATCGGCCTGGTGAACACCAAGGCGGTGTACACCCCGCAGCAGGACGGCACCATCAAGGTGGAGAACTCCGGCAATTACTTCGGCCCCAACGGCCCGCAGTCGAACATCACCGGCTCGGCGGTGCCCGTCAACAGCCCCACCAACACTCGACTTGATGTCGGCTTCTTCTTCGGCCAGCCGAGGGCCAACGAGCCGGGCAACTACTGGATCCTCGACTACGACCCCAACTACAAGTGGGTCATCGTCAGCGATTCCACCTACACCAGTGGCTATATCCTCACCCGGGATCAGACCATTCCCGAGGTCGAGTACCAGGCGCTGCTCGATCGTGCCAAGCAGCTGGGTGTGAAGGGCCGGATCACACCGACCCAGCAATTCCCGTCCTCAGCGGCGACCACCGTCTAGGATCTGGCAACCGTCGCGGAGGGATGGAAGGAATCGGATTTCCCCGATTTTTTCCACAGGAAAAACCCCGTTATCCCTTGACGGAACGGCGTTGACGGTTCACTCTGTGTCAAACATGTATGCAGGGGTTAGCAACATCCGCCAGCCAGCGCCACCCCCTCCAGGCATGCGCTGGTTGAGCACGGCGCCGTTCTGAGGTAAGCTCGGACGTTGCGCTGGCTTCCCCCTGCCTACCTTCATCCCGCACCTTGACCCTGGTCTTGGTCTGAGTCGTTTGATCGCTGCTCAGAAGGCCAATTTCGTGTCGTGTGCGTCGGTGGATGCGGACAGGTTCAGGCGAGCGCGTACCGACGCAGATTAGCGGCACGGGTCCGGCGAAGCCGACACCCGGCAGTTCGCATGAGGTGCTGGAAGGATGCATCTTGGCAGTCTCGAGCCAGAGCAAATCGGCAACTAATTCCTCTAACTCAGTACCGGGAGCGCCCGCGCGCGTCTCGTTCGCCAAGCTGCGCGAGCCGCTGGAGGTTCCGGGCCTGCTCGATGTGCAGACCGACTCCTTCAAGTGGCTGATCGGCGCCGACGAGTGGCGGCAGAAGGCCAAGGCCGCCGGTGACCCCAATCCGTTCGGTGGCCTGGAGGAGGTGCTCGCCGAGCTCTCCCCGATCGAGGACTTCTCCGGTTCGATGTCGTTGAGCTTCTCGGACCCGCGCTTCGACGAAGTCAAGGCGCCGGTCGACGAGTGCAAAGACAAGGACATGACGTACGCGGCCCCGCTGTTCGTCACGGCCGAGTTCATCAACAACAACACCGGTGAGATCAAGAGCCAGACGGTCTTCATGGGCGACTTCCCGATGATGACCGAGAAGGGCACCTTCATCATCAACGGCACCGAGCGCGTGGTGGTGAGCCAGCTGGTGCGCTCGCCCGGTGTGTACTTCGACGAGGCCATCGACAAGTCCACCGAGAAGGTTCTGCACAGCGTCAAGGTGATCCCCGGTCGCGGCGCGTGGTTGGAGTTCGACGTCGACAAGCGCGACACCGTCGGTGTGCGCATCGACCGCAAGCGCCGCCAGCCGGTCACCGTGCTGCTCAAGGCGCTCGGCTGGACCAACGAGCAGATCCGGGAGCGCTTCGGGTTCTCCGAAATCATGATGTCGACGCTGGAGAAGGACAACACCGCCGGCACTGATGAGGCGCTGCTGGACATCTACCGCAAGCTGCGCCCGGGCGAGCCGCCGACCAAGGAGTCGGCGCAGACCCTGCTGGAGAACCTGTTCTTCAAGGAGAAGCGCTACGACCTGGCCCGGGTGGGTCGGTACAAGGTCAACAAGAAGCTCGGCCTCAACGCCGGTAAGCCGATCACCAACTCGACGCTGACCGAAGAGGACATCGTCGCCACCATCGAGTACCTGGTGCGGCTGCATCTCGCCGCGGAGACCGGCCTGGCCGAGACCATGACGGTGCCCGGCGGGGTCGAGGTTCCCGTCGAGGTCGACGACATCGACCACTTCGGCAACCGTCGTCTACGCACCGTGGGCGAACTGATCCAGAACCAGATCAGAGTCGGCCTGTCCCGCATGGAGCGCGTCGTCCGCGAGCGGATGACCACCCAGGACGTCGAGGCGATCACCCCGCAGACCCTGATCAACATCCGTCCCGTCGTGGCGGCGATCAAGGAGTTCTTCGGGACCAGCCAGCTGTCTCAGTTCATGGACCAGAACAACCCGCTGTCGGGTCTGACCCACAAGCGTCGTCTCTCGGCGCTGGGCCCCGGCGGTCTGTCCCGTGAGCGTGCCGGCCTGGAGGTGCGCGACGTTCACCCCAGCCACTACGGCCGGATGTGCCCGATCGAGACCCCGGAAGGCCCGAACATCGGCCTCATCGGTTCGCTGTCGGTCTACGCCCGGGTCAACCCGTTCGGCTTCATCGAGACGCCGTACCGCAAGGTCGTCGACGGCGTTGTCACCGATGAGATCCACTACCTGACCGCCGACGAGGAGGACCGCCACGTCGTGGCGCAGGCCAACTCGCCGACCGATGCGGCAGGCAGGTTCACCGAGGCCCGTGTGTTGGTCCGCCGTAAGGGCGGCGAGGTCGAGAACGTGACCCCGGCCGAGGTCGACTTCATGGACGTCTCGCCGCGCCAGATGGTGTCGGTGGCCACGGCCATGATCCCGTTCCTCGAACACGACGACGCCAACCGGGCACTAATGGGTGCCAACATGCAGCGTCAGGCCGTCCCGCTGGTCCGCAGCGAGGCGCCGTTGGTCGGCACCGGTATGGAACTTCGTGCCGCGATCGACGCCGGTGACGTCGTCGTCGCGGAGAAATCCGGTGTGGTGGAAGAGGTTTCGGCCGACTACATCACCGTGATGGCCGATGACGGCACCCGGCACAGCTACCGGATGCGCAAGTTCAACCGGTCCAACCACGGCACCTGCGCGAACCAGAAGCCGATCGTCGACTCCGGTCAGCGGGTCGAGGCCGGCCAGGTCATCGCCGACGGCCCGTGCACGGAGAACGGCGAGATGGCGCTGGGCAAGAACCTGCTCGTGGCCATCATGCCGTGGGAGGGGCACAACTACGAGGACGCGATCATCCTGTCCAGCCGCCTGGTTGAGGAGGACGTGCTCACCTCGATTCACATCGAGGAGCACGAGATCGACGCCCGCGACACCAAGCTCGGTGCCGAAGAGATCACCCGGGACATCCCGAACGTCTCCGATGAGGTGCTCGCCGATCTCGACGAGCGTGGCATCGTGCGCATCGGCGCGGAGGTCCGCGACGGCGACATCCTGGTCGGCAAGGTCACCCCGAAGGGCGAGACCGAGCTGACCCCGGAGGAGCGTCTGCTGCGTGCCATCTTCGGCGAGAAGGCCCGTGAGGTCCGCGACACCTCGCTGAAGGTGCCGCACGGCGAGTCCGGCAAGGTCATCGGCATCCGGGTGTTCTCCCGCGAGGACGACGACGAGCTGCCCGCCGGCGTCAACGAGCTGGTCCGGGTCTACGTCGCGCAGAAGCGCAAGATCTCCGACGGCGACAAGCTGGCCGGCCGGCACGGCAACAAGGGCGTCATCGGCAAGATCCTGCCGATCGAGGACATGCCGTTCCTTCCGGACGGCACCCCGGTCGACATCATCCTCAACACCCACGGTGTTCCGCGACGGATGAACATCGGCCAGATCCTGGAGACCCACCTCGGGTGGATCGCGAAGACCGGCTGGCAGGTGGACGGATCCCCCGAGTGGGCGAAGAACCTGCCGGCGGATCTGCTTTCGGCGCCGGGTGACAGCATCGTCTCCACCCCGGTGTTCGACGGTGCCCGCGAGGACGAGCTGACGGGTCTGCTCGGCTCAACGCTGGCCAACCGCGATGGCGAGGTCATGGTCAACGGCGACGGCAAGGCCAATTTGTTCGACGGCCGCAGCGGCGAACCGTTCCCGTACCCGGTGACGGTGGGCTACATGTACGTCCTGAAGCTGCACCACCTGGTCGACGACAAGATCCACGCCCGCTCCACGGGTCCGTACTCGATGATCACCCAGCAGCCGCTGGGCGGTAAGGCGCAGTTCGGCGGTCAGCGATTCGGTGAGATGGAGTGCTGGGCCATGCAGGCCTACGGCGCGGCTTACACGCTGCAGGAGCTCCTGACCATCAAGTCCGACGACACCGTCGGCCGGGTCAAGGTCTACGAGGCGATCGTCAAGGGCGAGAACATCCCCGAGCCGGGCATCCCCGAGTCGTTCAAGGTGTTGCTCAAGGAGCTGCAGTCGCTGTGCCTCAACGTCGAGGTGCTTTCCAGCGACGGTGCTGCCATCGAGATGCGCGACGGCGACGACGAGGACCTGGAGCGCGCTGCAGCGAATCTGGGCATCAACCTGTCCCGCAACGAGTCAGCCTCCGTCGAGGACCTCGCCTGAATTGCGGCACCGCCGCGGCATTAACCACGAGCGCCTGCGCGCAGCCAACTCCAATCAACGTCTGGTTTTCTAGTCCCGCAAGGGGAAAGGGAGTTACGTGTTAGACGTCAACTTCTTCGATGAGCTCCGCATCGGCCTGGCCACCGCCGACGACATCCGTCAGTGGTCCTACGGCGAGGTCAAGAAGCCGGAGACCATCAACTACCGCACGCTCAAGCCGGAGAAAGACGGCCTCTTCTGCGAGAAGATCTTCGGACCGACTCGCG
Organism: uncultured Mycobacterium sp.; assembly: GCA_964629725.1. Taxonomy (GTDB): domain Bacteria; phylum Actinomycetota; class Actinomycetes; order Mycobacteriales; family Mycobacteriaceae; genus Mycobacterium. The sequence goes on along the minus strand of CAZVST010000016.1, from coordinate 48,045 downwards.
ACTGGGAGTGCTACTGCGGCAAGTACAAGCGCGTCCGCTTCAAGGGCATCATCTGCGAGCGCTGCGGCGTCGAGGTGACTCGCGCCAAGGTTCGTCGCGAGCGGATGGGCCACATCGAGCTGGCCGCGCCGGTCACCCACATCTGGTACTTCAAGGGTGTGCCGAGCCGGCTGGGCTACCTGCTGGACCTGGCCCCGAAGGATCTCGAGAAGATCATCTACTTCGCGGCCTACGTGATCACCGCGGTCGACACCGAGATGCGCCACACCGAGCTCTCCACCCTCGAGGCCGAGATGGTCGTCGAGAAGAAGGGCGTCGCCGATCAACGCGACGCCGATCTGGAGGCCCGTGCTCAGAAGCTGGAGGCCGACCTCAAGGAGCTCGAAGCCGACGGCGCCAAGAGCGACGTCAAGCGCAAGGTCAAGGACGGTGGCGAGCGCGAGATGCGCCAGCTCCGTGACCGTGCCCAGCGTGAGCTGGACCGGCTCGACGAGATCTGGACCACCTTCACCAAGCTGGCCCCCAAGCAGCTGATCGTCGACGAGAACCTCTACCGCGAACTGGTGGATCGCTACGGCGAGTACTTCACCGGCTCGATGGGCGCCGAGTCGATCCAGAAGCTCATCCAGACCTTCGACATCGACGCCGAGGCCGAGATCCTGCGCGAGATCATTCGCAGCGGTAAGGGCCAGCGCAAGCTTCGTGCGCTCAAGCGGCTGAAGGTCGTTGCGGCGTTCCAGCAGTCGGGGAACTCGCCGATGGGCATGGTGCTCGACGCGGTGCCGGTGATCCCGCCGGAGCTGCGTCCGATGGTTCAGCTCGACGGTGGCCGGTTCGCCACCTCCGACCTCAACGACCTGTATCGCCGGGTGATCAACCGCAACAACCGGTTGAAGCGCCTGATCGACCTCGGTGCGCCGGAGATCATCGTCAATAACGAGAAGCGCATGCTTCAGGAGTCGGTGGACGCGCTGTTCGACAACGGCCGTCGTGGCCGGCCCGTCACCGGGCCGGGCAACCGTCCGCTGAAGTCGCTGTCGGATCTGTTGAAGGGCAAGCAGGGCCGGTTCCGCCAGAACCTGCTGGGCAAGCGCGTCGACTACTCCGGCCGCTCGGTCATCGTGGTGGGCCCGCAGCTCAAGCTGCACCAGTGCGGTCTGCCCAAGCTGATGGCGCTCGAGCTGTTCAAGCCGTTCGTGATGAAACGTCTGGTCGACCTGAACCACGCGCAGAACATCAAGAGCGCCAAGCGGATGGTCGAGCGTCAGCGCCCGCAGGTGTGGGACGTGCTCGAGGAGGTCATCTCCGAGCACCCGGTGCTGCTGAACCGTGCACCAACCCTGCACCGATTGGGCATCCAGGCGTTCGAGCCGCAGCTGGTGGAAGGCAAGGCCATCCAGCTGCACCCGCTGGTGTGCGAGGCCTTCAACGCCGACTTCGACGGCGACCAGATGGCCGTGCACCTGCCGCTGAGCGCCGAGGCGCAGGCCGAGGCCCGCATCCTCATGCTGTCGAGCAACAACATCCTGTCGCCCGCGTCGGGCAAACCGCTGGCCATGCCCCGTCTGGACATGGTCACCGGGCTGTACTTCCTGACCACCCACATCGTGGGCGACACGGGCGAGTACGTCCCCGCGGCCAAGGATTCGCCGGAACGCGGTGTCTACAGCTCTCCGTCCGAGGCCATCATGGCGATGGACCGCGGTTCGCTGAGCCCACGGTCCCAGATCAAGGTGCGTCTGACGCAGTTGCGCCCGCCGCACGAGGTCGAGACCGAGATGTTCGGCGAGAACGGCTGGCGGCCGGGCAATGCCTGGATCTGCGAGACCACGCTGGGCCGCGTGCTCTTCAACGAGCTTCTGCCGCAGGGATATCCCTTCGTCAACAAGCAGATGCACAAGAAGGAGCAGGCCAAGATCATCAACGATCTGGCCGAGCGCTACCCGATGATCGTCGTCGCTCAGACCGTCGACAAGCTCAAGGACGCCGGCTTCCACTGGGCCACTCGTTCGGGTGTGACGGTCTCCATGGCCGACGTGCTGGTGCTGCCGGAGAAGCAGGAGATCCTGGAGCGCTACGAGAAGGAAGCCGACGGGATCGAGAAGAAGTACCAGCGCGGCGCCCTCAACCATCAGGAGCGCAACGACGCCCTGGTCGAGCTGTGGAAGAAGGCCACCGAAGAGGTCGGTGACGCCCTGCGGGCGCACTATCCGGCCGACAACCCCATCATCACGATCGTGGAGTCGGGTGCGACGGGTAACTTCACCCAGACCCGCACCCTGGCCGGCATGAAGGGCCTGGTGACCAACCCGAAGGGTGAGTTCATCCCGCGTCCGATCAAGTCCTCGTTCCGTGAGGGCCTGACGGTGCTGGAGTACTTCATCAACACCCACGGCGCCCGAAAGGGTCTGGCGGACACCGCACTCCGCACCGCCGACTCGGGCTACCTGACCCGTCGTCTGGTCGACGTTTCCCAGGACGTCATCGTCCGCGAGCACGACTGCGGCACCGAGCGGGGCATCGTCGTGGATCTGGCCGAGCGCCAGCCGGACGGCACGCTGATCCGGGATCCGTTCGTCGAGACCTCGGCGTACGCCCGCACGCTGGCCGCCGACGCGGTGGATAGCAACGGCACTGTCGTCGTCGAGCGGGGCCACGATCTCGGTGACCCGGCGATCGATGCGGCGTTGGAGGCGGGCATCACCAGCGTGAAGGTGCGCTCCGTGCTGACCTGTACGTCCGCCTCGGGTGTGTGCGCCAAGTGCTACGGCCGTTCGATGGCCACCGGCAAGCTCGTCGACATCGGCGAGGCCGTCGGCATCGTCGCGGCCCAGTCCATCGGCGAGCCGGGCACCCAGCTGACCATGCGCACCTTCCACCAGGGTGGCGTCGGTGAGGACATCACCGGCGGTCTGCCCCGCGTGCAGGAGCTTTTCGAGGCCCGCATCCCGCGCGGCAAGGCGCCCATCGCCGAGGTATCCGGTCGGGTCCGTCTGGAGGACACCGACAAGTTCTGGAAGATCACCATCGTTCCCGACGACGGGGGCGAGGAGGTCGTCTACGACAAGCTGTCCAAGCGTCAGCGCCTGCGTGTCTTCAAGCACGAGGACGGCACCGAGCGCCTGCTGGCCGACGGCGACCACGTCGAGGTCGGACAGCAGCTCATGGAGGGCTCCGCCGACCCGCACGAGGTGCTCCGCGTCGAGGGCCCGCGCAAGGTCCAGATCCACCTGGTCAAGGAAGTCCAGGAGGTCTACCGGGCCCAGGGCGTGTCGATCCACGACAAGCACATCGAAGTCATCATCCGCCAGATGCTGCGGCGCGTGACGATCATCGACTCGGGTGCGACGGAGTTCCTGCCCGGCTCGCTGACTGAGCGCAGCGAGTTTGAGACGGCGAACCGCCGGGTGGTCGCCGAGGGCGCCGAACCGGCGGCCGGCCGGCCGGTGCTGATGGGTATCACGAAGGCGTCGCTGGCCACCGACTCGTGGCTGTCGGCGGCGTCGTTCCAGGAGACCACTCGCGTGCTGACCGATGCGGCGATCAACTGCCGCAGCGACAAGCTGCAGGGTCTGAAGGAGAACGTGATCATCGGCAAGCTGATCCCGGCCGGTACCGGGATCAACCGCTACCGCAACATCCAGGTGCAGCCGACGGAAGAGGCGCGCGCCGCGGCGTACACGATCCCGTCCTACGAGGATCAGTACTACAGCCCGGACTTCGGCCAGGCCACCGGTGCGGCCGTGCCCCTGGACGACTACGGATACAGCGACTACCGGTAGTCACCATCTCCCGCCGAGCAGACGCAAACTCGCACTGGCACCGCCCAATTCGTGCGAGTTTGCGTCTGCTGGTGGTCATGCACAACGGTGGCGTGCGCGCTGACTCTTGGATTCCAGGCCGGCTGACCAGCAGACGCAAACCCGCACCGGGGAACCCGCTCCCGTGCGAGTTTGCGTCTGCTCGCGGGGAGAGGGGAGGGGAATAGACTGGCCGTCGTGCTGATCGGTTCCCATGTCCGTAGTGACAATCCGCTCGCCGGAGCGCTGGAGGATGAGGCCGACGCAGTGCAGTTCTTCCTCGGCGACCCGCAGGGCTGGAAGAAGCCGCCGCCGCGCGAGGACGCCGATCTGCTGCGGCGTTCCCCCATCCCGGTCTACGTTCATGCGCCGTACTTGATCAACGTCGCCTCGGCCAACAACAAGATCCGCATCCCGTCGCGCAAGATCCTGCAGGACACCTGCGACGGCGCGGCCGAGATCAATGCGACCGCGGTCATCGTGCACGGCGGCCACGCGGACGACAAGGACATCGACGCCGGGATCGAGAGGTGGGAAAAGGCGCTCAAAGCGCTCAAGACCGATGTCCCGGTCTATCTGGAGAACACCGCCGGCGGTAACCACGCGATGGCCCGGCACTTCGACACCATCGCCCGATTGTGGGATCGCATCGGCGACATGGGGATCGGCTTCTGCCTGGACACCTGCCATGCGTGGGCGGCCGGCGAGGAACTGATCGACTCCGTCGAGCGCATCCTGGCCATCACCGGCCGGATCGACCTGGTGCACTGCAACGACTCCCGCGATGCCGCCGGGTCGGGGGCCGACCGGCACGCGAACTTCGGCACCGGCCAGATCGACCCGCAGTTGCTGGTGGCCGTGGTCAAAGCGGCTGGTGCGCCGGTGATTTGTGAGACGGCCGACGAGGGCCGCCGCGACGACATCGCTTTCCTGCGTGACCACGTCTGACAGCGGCCCGTCCCGGAGCCCGCGCCGCACGATCGGCGCGGTTGTGCGCATTGAACGGAGGCCGTTCTGGCTGAACGCTGAATGGATTCCTGCTTTTTGGTCTACCGTGCATCGGGGAAGTTCGTCCGTTGTTTGATGGGAGGCCAAGTGGCCAATAACGAATCGCTGCGCCTTCGCCTGCGCTACGCCTTCGACAAGAGCATGTCGCGGGGAACGATCGCCCTGATCGGCTGGTTGGGGCTGATCTCACTCATCGTCATGATCGTTTCGGCCATGGTTATTTCGGTCGGCCGGATCACCCAGGAGGGTGAAGAGCCGCAGGGATTCCTGGAAAGCTTCTGGCGATCGATGTTGCGCACGCTCGACCCCGGAACCATGGGCGGAGATTCTGGCTGGGTGTACCGGCTCGTGATGTTGGCCGTCACCGTAGCCGGTATCTTCATCGTTTCCACTCTCATCGGTGTGCTCAGCTCCGGGATCGAGGACAAGGTCTCCACTCTGCGAAAGGGCCGCTCGCGGGCCCTGGAGAGCGATCACACCGTCATCCTCAACTGGTCGCCGGCGATCTTCGACGTCATCTCCGAGGTGGCCACTGCGAACGAGAGCCGTCAGCGTCCGCGCATCGTCGTCCTGGCCGCCGCGGATAAGGTCGAGATGGAAGACGAGATAGCCGCGAAGGTGGCGAAACTGGGGAAGACCAGGGTGATCTGCCGCAGCGGCGACCCCACCGATCTTTACGATCTCTCGCTCACCAATCCGCAAACGGCGCGGTCCATCGTGGTGCTCTCACCCGAGGGCGTCGACGATCCCGATTCGCGAGTCATCAAGTCTGTCCTGTCTTTGGTCAACGATCCCGACCGGCGCAGCGAGAAGTACTCGATCGTCGCCGAAATCCGTGACGCCGACAACGTCCCGATTGCTAGGGCGGTTGGCCGCGACGAACTTCATCTAGTCGTCGCCGACGACCTTCTGGCGCGGGTGTTCGTGAACTCGAACCGCCAGCCCGGGTTGAGTCTCGTTTATACGGAGCTTCTCGATTTCGAGGGCTGCGAAATCTACGTGACCGAGCAGTCGTCGCTCGTCGGTAAGTCGTTCGACGCCGCGGTGATGGCTTACGACCAGTGCACACCGATCGGCATCTGCGACCGCGGTGGTGTTATCCGCCTCAACCCGCCTGGTGAGACGCTGATCGCCAAGGGCGATCGGATGGTGATCATCGCCGAGGATGATTCGGCCATCCGACTCGGGACGCACCCGGCTGCTATCGATGAATCAGCGCTCCGCGAGCCCACACCGGGACACAAGCGCCCCGACCGCACTCTGGTCATCGGCTGGAACCGGCGCGGACCGAGGGTTGTGAGTGAGCTGTCACGCTTTGTCGAGCCCGGTTCGGTGCTCACGATCGCGGCCGATACGCCGGATATCGAAGAAGCCGTCGAGGCGCTGGAGTTGCCGACCGAGAACTTGAGAGTCGAACTTCGCCGTACCAGCGTCGTCAATCGACGCGCGCTCGATGCGCTGGACGTCCCGTCCTATGACCACGTGATGGTGCTCGGCTACAGCGACACTCTCGAAGCGCAGGCGGCCGATACCCAGACCCTGGTCGTGCTGCTGCAGCTGCGGGAGATCGCCGAGGCTGCCGGCCGTCACGTCAGTGTCGTCAGCGAGATGGTCGACATCAGAAACCATCAACTCGCCCAAGCGACGCGGGCCGACGACTTCGTCGTCAGCAACAAACTCGTCAGCCTAATGTTGGCGCAGGCGTCGGAGAACGAATTCATCGAGTCGATTTTCTTGGATCTGCTCAACGAAGAAGGCTCGGAGTTCTACCTGCGCCCGGTCACCGACTACGTCGACATCGAACAACCGGTGAATTTCTACACCGTCGCCGAGGCCGCGCGCCGGCGGGCCGAGGTGGCGGTCGGCTATTACTGTCTGCCCAACGGGTCGGGCGTGCCGGAAGTCGTGGTCAACCCGGTGAAGTCCCAAGCGCGGCAGTTCAAGCCGACCGACGAGATTGTTGTGCTGGCGGAGAACTGACCGTTGCCGGCACTCGGCGCGATCACCCGGCCAGATACACCTTCCGTACCGTCTCTTTGACCGTCCACACCGTTCTGCTGCCTCGTGCCAGGCGCACCACGTCACCGGCGGAAATCCTCAACGGCGTTGCGCCGTCGTCGAACTCGACGGTTGCCGCACCGGAGAGCACCACGAACACCTCGTCGGCCTCCACGTCGCGCATCACACCGGGCGTCATCTCCCAGACGCCCACCTCCAGGTCGCCGAACCGGCCGAGTCGGCCCAGCCCGGTCCGGGGATGCCCGTCGACGACCTGATCCGGTGCGACGTTCTCGTGCTCGACGAAGAGTGACCCGGCATGGACGACGCTATTCGGCTTCATCTGGGCAGCATCCCATGCATTACGCATCTTGTGCGGGTGTCGAAAAAATGTAACATCTGTGGCATGCCGGATACCCACGTCGTCGCCAATCAGGTGCCCCCGCTCGTCGACTACAACCCCGCCAGCTCACCCGTGCTCGTGGAGGCGCTGATCCGGGAGGGGGGTCTGTGGGGTGTCGACGAAGTCACCGAACTCGGCGCCATCGCGGGCAGCGCCACCGCGCAGCGCTGGGGTTACCTTGCCGACCGCAACCGGCCAATCCTGCACACCCATGACCGCTACGGGCACCGCATCGACGACATCGAATACGACCCGGCCTACCACGAACTCATGCGCACCGCGATCGCCCATGGCCTGCATGGCGCACCGTGGGCCGACGACCGGCCCGGAGCCCACGTGGTGCGTGCGGCCAAGATGAGCGTCTGGACCCCTGAGCCCGGACACGTCTGCCCGATCTCGATGACCTACGCCGTGGTCCCGGCGTTGCGGCACAACCCAGACCTGGCGGCGGTCTATGAGCCGCTGCTGACCAGCCGGGTCTACGACCCCGAACTCACGCCGCCGGCCACCAAGGCCGGCATTACCGCCGGCATGTCGATGACCGAGAAGCAAGGCGGCTCTGACGTCCGGGCCGGCACCAGCCAGGCCGTGCCGAACGGGGACGGCAGCTACACCCTGACCGGGCACAAGTGGTTCACCTCGGCCGCGATGAGCGACGTGTACCTGGTACTCGCCCAGGCCCCCGGCGGCTTGAGTTGCTTCTTCCTGCCGAAAGTTCTGCCCGACGGCAGCCGCAACCGGATGTTCATCCAGCGGCTGAAGAACAAGCTGGGCAACCACGGCAACGCCTCCAGCGAGATCGAGTACGACGGCGCGACCGTGTGGCTGGTCGGCGAGGAGGGCCGCGGCGTGCCGACCATCATCGAGATGGTCAACATGACTCGGCTGGACTGCACTCTGGGGAGCGCCACCAGCATGCGGCAGGGCCTGGCCATGGCCATCCACCACGTCGCACACCGGAAAGCGTTCGGCGCGTACCTGATTGACCAGCCGCTGATGCGCAACGTCATCGCGGATCTCGCCGTCGAGGCCGAAGCCGCGACCATCGTCGCGATGCGGATGGCCGGGGCGGCCGACGCGGCCGTCCGCGGCGACGAACGGGAAACCATGCTGCGCCGCATCGGCCTGGCGGCCTCGAAGTACTGGGTGTGCAAGCGGGCCACCCCGCACGCCGCCGAGGCGATGGAATGCCTGGGCGGCAACGGATACGCCGAAGACTCCGGGATGCCGCGGCTGTACCGGGAGGCTCCGCTGATGGGCATCTGGGAGGGCTCGGGCAACGTCAGCGCACTGGACACGTTGCGCGCCATGGCAACGCGGCCGGAATGCGTCGAGGTGTTGTTCGACGAACTGGCCACCACCGCTGGGCAGGACGCCCGATTGGACGCCCACGTGGAGCGGCTGCGGGCCGGCCTCGCCGATCCGCAGACCCTGGAATACCGGGCCCGCAAGGTCGCCGAGGACATCAGCCTGGCCCTGCAGGGATCGCTGCTGGTCCGCCACGGCCACCCCGCGGTCACCGACGCGTTCCTGGCCACCCGGATGGCCGGCGACTGGGGCGGCGCGTTCGGCACCCTGCCGAAGGGGCTGGACCTCGGCCCGATCATCGAGCGCGCGCTGGTGAAAGGGTGAGTCAAGGGGGCTACCCCAACCTGACGACGATGACCTACGAGGTCACCGGCCGGGTCGCGCGCATCACCTTCAACCGGCCGGACAAGGGCAACGCGATCGTCGCCGCCACCCCGATCGAGCTTGCGGCGTGTGTGGAACGAGCCGACCTGGACCCCGATGTCCACGTCATCCTGGTGTCGGGACGCGGCGAGGGTTTTTGCGCCGGTTTCGACCTCAGTGCCTACGCCGACGGGTCGTCATCGGCTGGCGGCGAGGACCGCGAAGGCACCGTGCTCGACGGACACACCCAGGCGGTCAATCACCTTCCGGATCAGCCGTGGGACCCGATGATCGACTATCAGATGATGAGCCGGTTCGTGCGCGGGTTCGCCAGCCTCATGCACGCGGACAAGCCCACCGTGGTGAAGATCCACGGCTACTGCGTGGCCGGCGGCACCGATATCGCCTTGCACGCCGACCAGGTGATCGCCGCCGCCGACGCCAAGATCGGCTACCCCCCGATGCGGGTGTGGGGCGTTCCGGCAGCCGGGTTGTGGGCGCACCGGCTGGGGGACCAGCGCGCCAAACGCCTTCTGTTGACCGGGGATTGCATCACCGGCGCGCAGGCCGCCGATTGGGGTCTGGCCGTGGAGGCGCCCGACGCCGCGGATCTCGACGAACGCACTGAGCTGCTGGTGGAGCGCATCGCGGCCATGCCGGTCAACCAACTCATCATGGCCAAGCTTGCCTTGAACACCGCCCTCTTCCAGCAAGGCGTGGCCACCAGCCGCATGGTCAGCACCGTGTTCGACGGCATTGCGCGGCACACCCCGGAGGGACACGCCTTCGTCGCCGACTCCCGCGAACACGGCTTCCGCGAGGCGGTCCGGCATCGCGACGAACCGTTCGGCGACTATGGAAGAAAGGCCTCCGGCGTCGGCGAAGGCCGAAAGGCGTCAGAGGCGTGACGACACGGATGACGGCCCGGTCGGTCGTGCTCTCCGTGCTGCTCGGCGCCCACCCGGCCTGGGCCACTGCCGCCGAACTGCTGCGGCTGACCGCCGATTTCGGCATCAAGGAGAGCGCCCTTCGGGTTGCTCTCACCCGGATGGTGAGTGCGGGGGATCTGGTCCGCTCCGATGACGGCTACCGGCTGTCCGAACGGCTGCTGGTGCGCCAACGCCGACAGGACGCCGCACTGGCGCCGGTGACCCGGGAATGGGACGGAAGCTGGTTGACCGTTGTCGTCACCGGCATCGGCGTCGACGCACGTGACCGGTCTGCACTGCGAACGGCGTTGCAGCACAGCCGGTTCGGCGAGTTACGTGAGGGCGTCTGGTTACGGCCGGACAATCTGGCCGAGGAACTGCCCGGGGAGGTCCGCCGCCGGGCGCGGGTGCTGCGTTCCCGCGACGATGCGCCGGCCGAATTGGCCGCCCGGTTGTGGGACCTGCCCGCCTGGTCGAAGAACGGTCGTCGGCTACTGCGCGACATGGCCGCGGCAGACGACGTTCCGGGTCGCTTCACGGTGGCCGCGGCCATGGTTCGCCACCTGCTCACCGACCCCGTCCTGCCCGCTGTTTTGGTGCCTGCGGACTGGCCCGGCGACGATCTGCGGGACGCCTACACCGATTTCGCCGAAGAACTGGTCACCCGCCGCGACACGGCCCGACTCGTGGAGATGACATGACCGTCAACGTCGTTCGCAACGGCCCGGTGACCACCGTGATCCTTGACCGTCCGCACGCCCGCAACGCGGTCGACGGCCCGACCGCGTTGGCGCTGTACGAAGCCTTCGACGAGTTCGACCGCGACGATTCGGCGTCGGTCGCCGTGCTGTGGGGGGACAACGGGACGTTCTGCGCCGGGGCCGATCTCAAGGCGATCGGCACGCCGGACTCGAACCCCACCCACCGCCCGCGCGAGGGAACGCCGGCTCCGATGGGGCCCACCCGGATGGTGCTGTCCAAACCGGTGATCGCCGCGGTGAGCGGCTACGCCGTGGCCGGCGGGCTGGAACTGGCCCTGTGGTGCGATCTTCGGATCGTGGAAGAGGGCGCTGTGTTCGGGGTGTTCTGCCGACGCTGGGGCGTGCCGCTGATCGACGGCGGCACCGTGCGCCTGCCCCGGCTCGTCGGACACAGCCGCGCGATGGACATGATCCTCACCGGCCGGGCAGTCGGTGCCGAGGAGTCGCTGGCCATGGGGCTGGCAAACCGGGTGGTGCCGACCGGTCAGTCCCGTGCAGCAGCCGAGCAACTAGCGGCCGAACTGGCGCGCCCACCGCAGGGCTGTATGAGGTCCGACCGGCTCTCGGCCTTGTATCAGTGGGGCCATTCCGAAGGCGACGCCATCGACTTCGAATTCGGCAGCCTGTCTCGGGTGGCGCAGGAGTCGATCGCCGGCGCCCAGCGATTCGCCGGCGGGGCCGGGCGGCACGGCGGACCGGCCTGATCAGCACCGGGTGAGCCTTACCGCTTGCTGATCTGGTTGCCCGAACCGTGGTCGTTCACGGTTGGATTGCCGTCCTTATAGGTGACCCGGTTGTTGAGCCCCACGACCGAAAGCTCGCCGTCGATCCTGGTGAGTGTGATGGTGTTGTCCGCACCGCCGACGCTGACCGACGCGCACGTCCCGGTGACGGTGAGCGTGTTGTTCGAACCGCCGACGTTGAGCGACTTGCCTTCACCGCAGTCGATGTCGGCCTTGGTGCCGAAGGAGCCGTAGTTGATGGTGCTGCCCACCTCGACCTGGGTGCCCTGGTTGTCGCCACCGAACCCGCACCCGGCGAGAAGCAGTGTCACCCCTAGGGCGACCGAGAATCTGGGGAAGTGACGAGACATGAGCCTTTCTCTGCCTAGCTCGGCTGCCGGTTGCGGACGTTCTTGCGTATCACCCTGCCACCACCCGCGCCCCGGCGCAGGCAGTCGCACGACGATCAAGCGGCGACGCAGGAGCCGCGATGAGGAGTGCGGCCGTCGGGTCCAGTCGCACGACGATCAAGCGGCGACGCAGGAGCCGCGATGAGGAGTGCGGCCGTCGGGTCTAGAGTTGCTCGCTGGCCGAGCGGGCTGAGCCGACTTCGCCGAGAGGAGGCGACTTGCCATGACATCGCGGGCCAAGTCACCCAAGCTCAGCCGTGACGCGATCGTCAACGCGGCGTTGGCCTTCCTGGACCGCGAAGGGTGGGATGCCCTGACGATCAACGCACTGGCCACCCAACTCGGCACCAAAGGGCCATCGCTCTACAACCACGTCGACAGTCTTGACGATCTGCGTCGCACGGTCCGGATGCGGGTGATCGACGACATCCTGCAGATGCTGAGCACCGTCGCGGCCGGCCGTACCCGCGACGACGCCGTCATGGCGATGGCGAGCGCCTATCGCAGCTATGCCCATCACCACCCGGGCCGCTACTCGGCCTTCACCCGGATGCCGCTCGGCGGGGACGACCCGGAGTTCACCACGGCCTCGCACGCCGCCGCGGCCCCGGTGATCGAGGTCCTCGCCTCCTACGGCCTCGACGGCGAAGCCGCGTTCTACGCCGCGCTGGAATTCTGGGCGGCCCTGCACGGATTCGTCCTGTTGGAGATGACGGGCGTGATGGACGTCGGGGTGGTGGACCCAGCGGTGGTGGGTGGGAAGGGCCCAGCGGTGGTGGGCGCAGCCAGGGTCGATACCGATGCGGTGTTCTCCGGCATGGTGCTGCGACTGGCGGCCGGCATGACGCACCGCAGCGAGGCTGACCTGCGATAAGAGCTGCTGCTCGGCTATGGCCGCCGGTTTGGAGGCGGGTGGCGGGACTGGTATTGTGAGGCATCGTGCCTGGCCGCCAGGTGCGCTAGCGCGCGCTCGCCGGGCAAATTCGCATGTTTACTTGTGCATGGGCCGCGCGCCGTGCACAACGCGTGCGACACGCCCGGCCGCGGGGTAAGCGGAAGGGCTAAAACCGCAGTATAAGAGCCTGACAGAGAAGAAAGCCGGTAGATGCCAACCATTCAGCAGCTGGTCCGCAAGGGCCGCCGCGACAAGGTCGCCAAGGTGAAGACCGCGGCGCTCAAGGGAAGCCCGCAGCGCCGTGGCGTGTGCACCCGCGTGTACACCACGACCCCGAAGAAGCCGAACTCGGCGCTTCGCAAGGTCGCGCGCGTCAAGCTGACCAGCGCTGTGGAAGTCACCGCCTACATCCCCGGTGAGGGCCATAACCTGCAGGAGCACTCGATGGTCCTGGTCCGTGGCGGTCGTGTGAAGGACCTGCCCGGCGTCCGTTACAAGATCATCCGTGGCTCGCTGGACACCCAGGGTGTGAAGAATCGCAAGCAGGCCCGCAGCCGCTACGGCGCGAAGAAGGAGAAGAGCTAATGCCGCGCAAGGGACCGGCTCCTAAGCGTCCTCTGGTCAACGACCCGGTCTACGGATCGCAGTTGGTGACTCAGCTGGTCAACAAGGTGCTGATCGACGGCAAGAAGTCGTTGGCTGAGCGCATCGTCTACGGCGCTCTGGAGCAGGCGCGCGAGAAGAACGGCACCGACCCGGTCGTCACCCTCAAGCGGGCGATGGACAACGTCAAGCCGGCCCTCGAAGTGCGCAGCCGCCGCGTCGGTGGTGCCACCTACCAGGTGCCCGTCGAGGTGCGCCCGGACCGCTCGACCACCCTCGCGCTGCGCTGGCTGGTGAGTTTCGCCAAGGCCCGCCGCGAGAAGACCATGGTCGACCGCCTGGCCAACGAGATCCTGGACGCAAGCAACGGCCTGGGTGCCGCGGTCAAACGCCGTGAGGACACCCACAAGATGGCCGAGGCCAACCGGGCTTTCGCGCACTACCGCTGGTGAGCCTGGCCGCCGGCCTGAGCCGGCGGTCGACGCGCCTTTCCATCCATCACGCCAACTAACGAATCGAAAGAGCGGGAAGTTCTGTGGCACAGGACGTGCTGACCGACCTCAACAAGGTCCGCAACATCGGCATCATGGCGCACATCGACGCCGGCAAGACCACGACGACCGAGCGCATCCTCTTCTACACCGGGATGAGCTACAAGATCGGTGAGGTCCACGACGGCGCGGCGACCATGGACTGGATGGAGCAGGAGCAGGAGCGCGGCATCACCATCACCTCCGCCGCCACCACCTGCTTCTGGAACGGCAACCAGATCAACATCATCGACACCCCCGGCCACGTCGACTTCACCGTTGAGGTTGAGCGGTCCCTGCGTGTGCTGGATGGCGCCGTTGCCGTGTTCGACGGCAAGGAAGGCGTGGAGCCGCAGTCCGAGCAGGTGTGGCGGCAGGCCGACAAGTACGACGTCCCGCGCATCTGCTTCGTCAACAAGATGGACAAGATCGGCGCGGACTTCTACTTCTCGGTGCGCACCATGGAGGAGCGCCTCGGGGCGAACGTGATCCCGATCCAGCTCCCGATCGGTTCGGAGGGCGGCTTCGAGGGCGTCGTCGACCTGGTCGAGATGAAGGCCAAGGTCTGGCGCGGTGAGACCAAGCTGGGTGAGAAGTACGACGTCATCGACATTCCTGCCGACATGGAGGAGAAGGCCGCCGAGTATCGCACCAAGATGCTCGAAGCCGTCGCTGAGACCGACGAGGCCCTGCTGGAGAAGTACTTCGGCGGCGAGGAACTCTCCATCGATGAGATCAAGGGCGCACTGCGCAAGCTGACCATCAACTCCGAGGCTTACCCGGTGTTGTGCGGCAGCGCGTTCAAGAACAAGGGCGTGCAGCCCATGCTCGACGCGGTCATCGACTACCTGCCCTCGCCGCTGGACGTGCCGGCTGCCGTCGGGCACGCGCCGGGCAAAGAAGACGTGGAGATCATCCGCAAGCCGTCGGTCGACGAGCCGTTCTCCGGTTTGGCGTTCAAGGTGGCTACCCACCCGTTCTTCGGCAAGCTGACCTACGTCCGGGTCTACTCGGGCAAGGTCGACTCCGGCGCGCAGGTGATCAACTCCACCAAGGGCAAGAAGGAGCGGCTGGGCAAGCTGTTCCAGATGCACTCCAACAAGGAGAACCCGGTCGAAACCGCCTCGGCGGGCCACATTTACGCAGTGATCGGCCTCAAGGACACCACCACCGGTGACACTTTGTGCGACCCGAACAACCAGGTCGTGCTGGAGTCGATGACGTTCCCGGATCCGGTCATCGAGGTGGCCATCGAGCCCAAGACCAAGAGCGACCAGGAGAAGCTGAGCCTGGCGATCCAGAAGCTCGCCGAGGAGGATCCGACCTTCAAGGTGCACCAGGATTCCGAGACCGGTCAGACCGTCATCGGCGGCATGGGCGAGCTTCACCTGGACATCCTGGTGGACCGGATGCGCCGCGAGTTCAAGGTCGAGGCCAACGTCGGCAAGCCCCAGGTCGCCTACCGCGAGACCATCAAGCGCGCGGTCGACAAGGTCGAGTTCACCCACAAGAAGCAGACGGGTGGCTCCGGTCAGTTCGCGAAGGTGCTCATCGCCCTCGAGCCCTTCACCGGCGAGGACGGCGCGACCTACGAGTTCGAGAACAAGGTCACCGGCGGCCGCATCCCGCGTGAGTACATCCCGTCGGTGGACGCCGGCGCCCAGGACGCCATGCAGTACGGCGTGCTGGCCGGCTACCCGCTGGTGAACATCAAGGTCATTCTGCTCGACGGCGCCTACCACGACGTCGACTCGTCGGAGATGGCGTTCAAGATCGCCGGCTCGCAGGCTCTGAAGAAGGCCGCCGCGCAAGCGCAGCCCGTCATCCTCGAGCCCATCATGGCTGTCGAGGTCACCACGCCCGAGGACTACATGGGCGACGTGATCGGCGACCTGAACTCCCGCCGTGGTCAGATCCAGGCCATGGAGGAGCGCAGCGGTGCGCGCGTCGTCAAGGCGCAGGTGCCGCTGTCGGAGATGTTCGGCTACGTCGGCGACCTCCGGTCGAAGACCCAGGGCCGGGCCAACTACTCCATGGTGTTCGACTCGTACGCCGAAGTTCCGGCGAACGTGTCGAAGGAGATCATCGCGAAGGCGACCGGCCAGTGAACGAAGTGAACGGCCGATCAGATTCGGTTCAGTAAGTCCGAATTTCTTTGCAAGACAATACAACTGAATAACAACAACCTGCTTTAGATAAGCACCAACAAGTCCAGGAGGACACAGAAGTGGCGAAGGCGAAGTTCGAGCGGACGAAGCCGCACGTCAACATCGGGACCATCGGTCACGTTGACCACGGCAAGACCACGTTGACCGCGGCTATCACCAAGGTTCTGCACGACAAGTTCCCGAATTTGAACGAGTCGCGTGCGTTCGACCAGATCGACAACGCGCCCGAGGAGCGTCAGCGCGGTATCACCATCAACATCTCCCACGTGGAGTACCAGACCGAGAAGCGTCACTACGCGCACGTCGACGCCCCCGGTCACGCTGACTACATCAAGAACATGATCACCGGTGCCGCCCAGATGGACGGCGCGATCCTGGTGGTCGCCGCCACCGACGGCCCGATGCCGCAGACCCGTGAGCACGTGCTGCTCGCCCGCCAGGTCGGCGTGCCCTACATTCTGGTCGCGCTGAACAAGGCCGACATGGTCGACGACGAAGAGCTGCTCGAGCTCGTCGAGCTGGAGGTCCGCGAACTGCTGGCCGCCCAGGAGTTCGACGAGGACGCCCCGGTGGTCCGGGTGTCGGCGCTCAAGGCCCTCGAGGGTGACCCGAAGTGGGTCAAGAGCGTCGAGGATCTGATGGACGCCGTCGACGAGTCGATCCCGGATCCGATCCGCGACACCGACAAGCCGTTCCTGATGCCCGTCGAGGACGTCTTCACGATCACCGGCCGCGGCACCGTGGTGACCGGCCGTGTCGAGCGTGGCGTTGTCAACGTCAACGAAGAGGTCGAGATCGTCGGTATCCGGCCGGGCGTCACCAAGACCACCGTCACCGGTGTCGAGATGTTCCGCAAGCTGCTCGACCAGGGTCAGGCCGGCGATAACGTCGGTCTGCTGGTCCGTGGCGTCAAGCGCGAGGACGTCGAGCGCGGCCAGGTCATCGTGAAGCCCGGCACCACCACCCCGCACACCGAGTTCGAGGGCAGCGTCTACATCCTGTCCAAGGACGAGGGCGGGCGGCACACGCCGTTCTTCAACAACTACCGTCCGCAGTTCTACTTCCGTACCACCGACGTGACCGGTGTGGTCACGCTGCCGGAGGGCACGGAGATGGTTATGCCCGGCGACAACACCGACATCTCGGTGAAGCTGATCCAGCCCGTCGCCATGGACGAGGGTCTGCGGTTCGCCATCCGCGAGGGTGGCCGTACCGTCGGCGCCGGCCGGGTGACCAAGATCATCAAGTAGGTTCCCACCTGCGCGAAAGCGGCGTCCGTCATTGACAGGCGCCGCTTTCGTGTCTCTGACGTGCTAAAATGGGGTTTCGTGTGGTTTGGGGCCCGCGTTGCGAGGAGACGAATCGGATGGGCCTGATCGGCCGGACGGCTGCTGGCGGCACTTCTTCCCGGCGGCGCTCGCGCATCATGATCGGCGCCGCCATCGCGCTCGTGCTCTCGGTCCTCGGCGCTGCGCTGGTGCTGATGTTTTCCAGTCACCACCGCCCGTCTGATACCGCTTTGGAGCCCATCGGGCCGGCATCGGAGCCGGCCTCCGAACCGTCGGCCGACACGTCTGACGAATCGGGTGGGTTGACGTCGGGGTTGACCGGGATGCCCGACACCGCGTCCGGCGACCTGGGTGCATCGTCGAATCAGGCCGCCCCGCCGGCTTCCACTGGCGGCAGTGCCCTGCCGGCACTACAACTGCCGCCGCCGCCAGCACTTCCGCCCCTGCCGCAACTGCCGCCGCCGCCTCCCCCTGGCGACTGGTCGACCTTGGTGCAGCCGTTCATCGATAGCCAGACCAACGCCACCGCCGCGAACATCGGCGGAGCCGTCACCGGCGCGGCGGCCGGTGTCGGCGCGGCGGCGGTGAACTCCGCCGCGGTGTTGCTCGGCGACCTGATCCTCTACAACGCCTACACCAACAACGGACCCGCGCCGCTGAGCGCACTTGCGCCCGCCGCGGCGCTCGACGCTGCCGGCGCCGCGCTCTCGCAGTTGCCGCCCCCGCCGGACTTCTCCGGTCTGTCCGCGGCGTTCGCCGCTGCCGGCGCCCAGCAGCCCGTGCTGGGCCTTACCCCCGGCCAGCTGCCACCGCCACCCCAACTGCCGCCACCGCCGACGCCCGAGCAGGCGGCTGCGTTGGCGGCGCTGCCGTTTCTGATTCCGGCCCTGCCGCCGCCGCCCCCGCTGATCGGGTTGCCGCCGCCTCCGCCAATACCGCTGCCCAGCATCACCCGGCTGCTCGGGTTACCGTTCTAACTCAGGCTTCCTCAAAAACGCGCAAGGGGGTCGGGCGATGGTCAAGCGTTACCTCAAAGCCCAGTTCATGGTGCTGCTCTGCGGTGGCCTGGTCGGGCCGATCTTCCTGATCGTCTATTTCGCGCTCGGCACGATGGCCCGGCCTTACCTCAACTGGATGTTCTGGACCGGCCTGTTTATCACCGCCGCGGACGTTCTGGCGGCCCTGGCGCTGACCAATTACAGCGCCAAATCCGCTGCCCGGCATGACGAACTGACCCGCGGCGGGATCCTCACTCTGGCCCGCACCACCGGAATCTCCGACACCGCGTGGTTCGTCAACGACCAGCAGATGATCAAGGTCGGTCTGCACGTCGACGTTCCGGGTCAGCCGGGGTTCGACGTTGCGCAGGCCATGGCTGCCAGCCCGACGCGGATGCAGATCCTCAGTGCGCACAAACTGGTCGCCCTGGTCGAGCCGGGGAACCAGAACTACGAAATCGACTGGGATGCCAGCGCTTTGATCGCCGGTGTGGTGCCAGCTGAGTTCACCTCCGACGAGGACGGCCGAACCTATGACCTCACCGGTCAGGCCGGACCGCTGATGGAGATCCTGCAGGTGCTGCACGCCAACGGAATTCCACTGCGCGGCGCCGTCGACATCCGGTCCAATCCCGTCGTCCGCGCGCAGGTGATGGCGATCGTCCGGCGGGCCGCCGCGCCTGCCCCGGGTACCATGCCCGCGCCGCCAGTCGCCGTCGGCCCCGCCGGCGCCACGGTGTCCCAACGACTGCAGCAACTGGAGACCTTGCACGCGACCGGCGCAATCACCGATGCGGAGTACAACGCCAAGCGGCAGGAGATCCTCGCCGACCTCTGACTGAAACACGTTCCAGTTTCTTGCTAGCCTGACCCCGGGGTCGGCGGAAAGGACTGGGTAATGGGTGAACTGGCGGGACGAGTCGCCTTCGTGACGGGCGCCGCGCGCGGCCAGGGCCGTGCCTATGCGGTGCGGCTCGCCCGTGAGGGTGCCGACGTCATCATCAGCGACATCTGCGCCCCGGTGTCCGACACCATCCCCTACGTGGGTGCGACGCCCGAGGATCTCGCCGAGACCGTCCGCCTGGTGGAGGCGGAGGGGCGTGCGGTGCTGTCCCGCATCGTCGACATCCGCGACGACGCCGCGCTGCGCCAACTCGTCGCCGACGGGGTGGAGCGTTTCGGGCGACTCGACATACTCATCGCCAACGCCGGGGTACTCAGCTGGGGCAGGCTCTGGGAGCTCTCTGACGAGCAGTGGAACACCGTCGTCGACGTGAACCTCACGGGGACGTGGCGGACGCTGCGGGCGGTCATTCCGGCGATGATCGACGCGGGCAACGGTGGCTCGATCATCATCATCAGTTCGTCCGCCGGGATCAAAGCCACCCCCGGCAACGGGCATTACGCCGCGTCGAAGCACGGGTTGACGTCGATGACCAACACCCTGACGCTCGAGCTCGGCGAATACGGGATCCGGGTCAATTCGTTGCACCCGTATTCCATCGCGACGCCGATGATTCAGAACACTGCGATGCTCTCGGTGCTCGGTAAGCATCAGAGCTACCTGCACAGCTTCGCCCCGATGCCGTATCAGCCGCCGGCCAAGGATTCCAAAGAGGCCAAGCGCAGCGACTTCATGACGCCCGAGGAGGCTGCCGAGGTGGTCGTGTGGTTGGCGGGGGACCGGTCGGGCTTGCTGTCGGGCTCGCAGATCGTGGTTGACCGCGGCGTGATGAAGTACTGAATCGTGATGAAGTACTGAATCTCGCCATCTCGCCATCTCGCCATCTCGCAATCGCGCCATCGCGCTACGTTTAGGTGAGATGTCGGTCCCGCCACCGCTCAACTCGGTTCCGCACCAGCGGACTCTTCGCGAGGACCGCGCTCATCGGCCCTGCCGACTGTCGCGGCGGTGCAGTGCTGCGGCCTTCCGAAACGGCGGGGCGCTCGCCCTCCCACCAGGTGGATTGGCGCAACGCTGAGATGAGCGGGACCGCCCGGCCGGCGCTTTGATTTCCCCACGCGCATGCCCGGTCGATGGCAGCGGCCGAGGGGGCGAGGTTCACCGGCGACAACGTCTGGGTGAACCGTACGACATGGTCGGCGTAGGGGACATTGCGCAGCACCTGCAGCTGGACCGCTCGGGCGATCGGGCTGAGCCACAGATGCCGGGGCTCTAACTAATCGGGGATGGAAGCAATCCAAGGCCACATAACAGGCGTTGCGGGTTGCCCAGCCTGCCGTCGCGAACCCGCTTCCACGCAAGCTCGACGGGAACGTTGCTGGCCGCTCCGCCGTCGACCAACGCGGCGCTGTCGTTGTCGTCGAGAAGAGCGTCGAGCAATCCGACCATGCGAGGGTCGCTCGTCTCATGGTGCAGGACACCCGGAATCGCGGAGGAGAACGATGCGGCGTCGACAACGTTGAAGGTGCTTGTCAGTTCGTCGCCTCCGACCACGATGGCCTTGATGACGCGGGAGTCGATGAATGCGGCGACCTGCCACATCCGGGCCGCCACCTGCGGGCCGACGCCGATCGGCAGATGGGGAAGAAACCGCAGCCGCAACGCGGCCAGCTCCTGACGGCGGAACCGCGGCGGCAGGGCGTCGAACGACCGTCTGCGCACGCCCGCGACCACAGTGTCGAAGGGGATGGCCAAATCCGACATCTGCATCGGTTGGCCGTCTTCGCAGGTGAACATGGCCTGGGCGAACCGATCGAAGCGCAGGGAGAACAGTCCGGTCAGCCCATGACGCCGGGTCATCCGTTCCGGGCCCAGAATTGCGCGGTAGGACACGGTCTTCGGCCCAGGAGACGTAGTCCTCGATCGGCACCGGCAGAATCCGGCCCACCACCGCCCCCATGATCGAGCCGAACGAGGAGCCGATGACGTAGTCCGGCGCATGGCCGGAGTCCAGCAAGCGCTGTATGCCGCCGATGTAGACAAAGCCGGCGCCCCCGCCGCCACCCATGACGACGACGAGTTTCTTGTAGCCGACCTCGGCGTCGATTTCCGCTGCGGAGCACTGGTTGGCGTGCCGTTCCGCGAGGAGACGACGTTGCTCGCCCTGGTCGTCGGCCAAGCGCTCCAAGGCCGCGCGCGCGGTCGTCAAAGCGAGGATCGAATTGCGTTCCTCGCGAAGTGGCCCGTGCAGAGTGTCGGTGACCCTGGCCCGCCATTGCGCGAGCTCCGGGCCGACCCGGATGTCGCCGCGCCCCCGTGTCCCGCCCGTGCCGGCGGCCCCCGGCTCGAAGTCGGCGAGCCTGGCGAAGTTCAGGATGTGGCGCAGCTTGCGCAAGGCCTGGTCGCTCAGCACGGCGGGATGGTCGAGGGAGAGCCGAACCAGCCTGCGCTCCATTCGCGGCAGGATCAGATTCGGACCGGCCGCCGCGAGTTCGGCCGCGTCAAGCTGCGCCGAATCGAGGTCGGCAGCGTCGTCGGCGTCGATCGCTGCGTCCTCGCCGAATCCGCTGGAATCGACGGCGTCCGAGTCGCGGTCGCTCCGAAACGTCACCGAATTGCTCGCTCCTCCTCCGCCTCGTCCCTCGGCGGCATCGTCGACTCGCTCACCTCGACTCTTTCAGCCTGGCAGCACCAGGACCGGAACCGGGCTGACGCGTAGGATCTTGGTGCCCCGCGTGCCGAGGAACACATGCGCGATACCCGCGCGCGGCGATGTACCGAGGGCCAAAATCTCGCCCTCTTCCCA
The DNA here is from genome assembly GCA_964629725.1 of uncultured Mycobacterium sp. Lineage (GTDB taxonomy): Bacteria > Actinomycetota > Actinomycetes > Mycobacteriales > Mycobacteriaceae > Mycobacterium. The sequence continues at coordinate 26,150 of CAZVST010000016.1, read as the reverse complement.
TTCGGCGTCGTCGAGCGCCTGATCCCAGCCGTTTCCGCTCACCACCTGCAGGACGGCGTCATCTCCGACGACCCCGTCGGTGCGCAACTGAGCCAACAACTCCGCGGCCTGGGTCTCCCAGGCGGCCAGGATCGAATCCTCGGCGTGCAGGCTGACTTCCGGCGGGAACATGGTGCGACCGCGCACCGCGAAGGTGATGACGCGCAGTGGCACGTCGAGGCGCTTCGCCAGTTCCGCGACGCGGCGGACCACGTCGACCGACTCGGGTGTTCCCGGGTACCCGCAGGTGATCCTCGTCAGCAGCCCGCCGCGCGGGCTGCGGTAACCGCGCGGCGCGACCGCCACCGGCACCGTCGAGGAGTGCAGTAGCCGGTCGGCGGTGGAACCAACCACCACCTGACCGAGCCCGCCGCTGGCCGAGGAACCCAGCACCAGCAGGTCGGCGTCGAGTTCGGTGACCACCTCGGCCAGGCCGCCGGACACCGACCGATGGGCGTGGCTGTGGTAGCGAACCTCCAGTGTCTGCCCGATCGCCTCGAGTTCGCGGTGTGCTTCCCGGGCGGAATCGGCAGCCAATTGATCGGCCCAGAGGGCGTACTCCGCGTCGACGCGGGCCGGCGACGGGAAGGCCCACGGCTTGGGCACGATGGTTACCACCGTCAACGAGGTGCGCAAGGTGCGGGCCGCACCCACCGCCAGGTGCAGCGGAGCGCCTCCGCTTTTCCCGGCGAGATATCCGACGACGACGGTCACGGCACCTCCTTGGGCGGATGGATGATCTCCACGCCGGGTACCGGGCCACTGCTGGCACGGACCGGGTTGTTGAGTGCGCTGTTATGCCGGCCCCAGATGAAGTAGAACGCCAGGGCCACCGACACCCAGAGTGCGAAGGCGACCCAGGTGTACCATCGGAGGCTGAACAGGATGTAGGCGCAGGCGAGGATGGCCAAGACGGGCGTCACCGGATAGCCGGGCACCTTGAATCCGCGCGGCAGGTCGGGTTCGCGCTTCCGCAGCAGCATCACGCCGACCGCCACCACGATGAAGGCTGTCAGCGTGCCGATGGAGACGAGGTCGGCCAGGTAGTCCAGCGGGACGAAACCGGCCATCAGCGCGACGATGATCGCCACCACGATGGTGTTGTTGACCGGTGTCATCGAACGCGGATCGACTTTGGCGAACATCGACGGCAGCAGCCCGTCGCGGCCCATGGCGAACAGGATGCGGGTCTGCCCGTAGAGCGTCACCAGCGTCACCGAGAAGATCGAGATGACCGCGCCGACAGCCAGCACGGTGCCCCAGTACTGCGCGCCGGTGACGTTGTCCAGGATGGTGGCCAGCCCGGCTTTCTGGTCTTCGAAGTCCGGCCAGTTCTGCGCGCCGAGGGCGGCGAAGGCCACCAGCAGGTAGACGCTGGTGACGGTGAGCAGGGCGGCGATGATGGCCCGCGGCATGGTGCGCTGCGGATCCTTCACCTCGTCGCCGGCGGTGGAGACCGCGTCCAGGCCGATATAGGAGAAGAAGATCGTGCCGGCCGCGGCTCCGACGCCCGCGACGCCGAACGGTGCGAATTCGGCGAAGCGATCGGCTTTGAACCCGGTGAAGGCGATCACGGCGAACATCACCAACACGGACAGCTTCATGATCACCATCACCGTGTTGACCTTCGCCGACTCGCTGGCGCCGCGGATGAGCAGCAGCGCGCACAACCCGACGAGGACCATGGCGGGCAGATTCACGATGCCCGGCTCAGCGTCCCAGGGGGCGGCGGACAGGTCGTCGGGCAGCCGGAATCCCGCGAAGTTGTCCAGCAGTTTGTTGACGTACTGGCTCCAGCCGACGGCGACGGCGGCCGTCGACACTCCGTACTCCAACAGCAGGCAGGCGGCGACGCCGATCGCCACCACCTCGCCGAGGGTGGTGTAGGCGTAGGAGTACGTCGACCCAGAGACCGGCACCGCCGAGGCGAGTTCGGCGTAGCAGATGGCTGCCAAGCCGGCCGCGAGCCCGGCGATGAGGAACGAGACGATGACGCTGGGTCCGGCCTTCGGAACTGCCTGGGACAGGACGAAGAAAATGCCGGTACCGACCGTTGCGCCGACACCGAACATCGTCAGCTGGAAGACGCCGATGGTGCGCTTGAGGTGGTCGGATGCGCCGTGTGCCACCGGTGCCCCGATGACTGGGCGCCGGCGGAGCATTTGTTCGGTCAGGCTTATTGGTGCCGTCATGACGCGCGCCTCCTCGGCTTTGCGGATGTGCTGATTATGGAGCGGTGCCGGGGAATGCGCGCGCTAACCGGCTAACAGACCCCGCCCGCACCGGCGTCGACCCGCCGATCGTGTAAGAACACCTCGTGAGCAAAGCGAGTGGGATCGTGATCGTCGGGGGCGGCCTGGCCGCCGCGCGGACCGCGGAGCAGTTGCGCAAGAGCGGATATACCGCTCCGATCACCCTGGTCAGCGACGAACCGCACCTGCCGTACGACAGGCCGCCGCTGTCCAAGGAGATGCTGCAGGACGCCGCGAAGGACCTCGATGATGTTCTGCTCAAGCCGGCGGAGTTCTACGTCGACAACGACATCGCACTCAATCTCGGGTCGCCGGCCCAGTCCCTCGACACCGCCGCCCGGACATTGACCCTGGTCGACGGCACTGTCCTGGACTACGACGAACTGGCCATCGCGACCGGCCTTTCGCCCAGGCGGATTCCGTCGTTCCCGGATCTCGCGGGCATCCATGTGCTGCGGTCCTACGACGAGGCGATGGCATTGCGCGAACAGGCCGCCTCCGCGCAGCGGGCCGTCGTCATCGGAGCCGGGTTCATCGGCTGCGAGGTCGCCGCCAGCCTGCGCAAACTCGGGGTGCAGGTCGTGCTCGTCGAACCGCAGCCGGCTCCACTGGCCACGGTGCTCGGTGAGCAGATCGGCCAGCTGGTTGCCCGGCTGCATCGCGGCGAGGGGGTGGATGTGCGCACCGGTGCGGGGGTGGCTGAGGTGCGCGGAGAGGGCGAAATCGGCGGGCAGGAGCGCAACGCCCCGGGGAGGAGTGGGAGGGTCACCGCGGTGGAACTCACCGACGGGACCGTGATCGACGCCGATCTGGTGGTCGTGGGTATCGGGTCACGTCCGGCCACCGATTGGCTGGTGGGCAGCGGCGTCGCCCTCGACAACGGGGTGCTGTGCGACGAGGCCGGGCGCACCAGCGAACCGCATGTCTGGGCCCTCGGCGATGTCGCCTCCTGGCGCGATGCCGCGGGCCATCAGGTCCGGGTTGAACACTGGAGCAACGTGGCCGACCAGGCCAGAGTGCTGGTCGCGGCCATGCTGCACCAGGACGCGCCGTCGCTGGTGGTGGTTCCCTACTTCTGGAGCGACCAGTACGACGTCAAGATCCAGTGCCTCGGCGAACCGGAGGCGATGGATGTGGTTCATCTGGTCGAAGACGACGGCCGCAAGTTCCTGGCCTACTACGAACGTGACGGTGTTCTCGTCGGAGTGGTCGGCGGCGGGATGCCCGGCAAGGTGATGAAGGCGCGCGCCAAGATCGCCGCCGGGGCGCCGATCAGCGAGGTGCTCGGCTCGGCCTGAACGCTCTGCAAGCCGCTCACGCAGGCTCGTCCGTCAGACCGCCGACACCCGCCGCCATCGCGTCGAACGCCTCGACGAGGGCCTGGCGCAGAGCGGCCGAGTCCGCCCGGTCCGCCAGTGCGAGCCAGTGTTCGTGGGCAGCCAGTGCGACGCCGAGCATCAACCACCCGAGGGTCTGCGGAATCAGGTCGTGCGGCCGGGCGCCGGTGCGCCGCGCGACGAAGGTGGCCACCACGTCCCGCCAGCCGGCATACAACGTCATCGAATAAGCCTGTAGCTCAGGGGTTTCCAGGATGAGCCGCATGCGCTGATGGTGCCGGGCGGCTTCGGATTCGTCGAAGGTGTTGAAATCGAGCAGCGCTGTCCGCAACGTCGTCGAGACCGGCATGGTGGGGTCTGCGGCGTCTAAGACCTCGGCGAATTCCCTCAGGTGAGCGTCGAAGTCACCCCACGGGATGGCGCTCTTCGACGGGTAGTACCGGAACAGCGTCCGGCGCGCGATCCCGGCGGCCAGTGCCACGTCGTCGACGCTGACGTCGCTGAAGCCGTAGGCGGCGAACAGGTCGATAGCGACTCCTGCGATGTGGTCCTTGGTGGTCGAACGGCGCCGCCCGGCACGGGCCCGGCGACGGGCGGTGGCCGGCGCGCCGTCGGTTCTCGTCACCCGATCCCTTCCCTTTTCGACACTTGATGCCATATTGTGTCAAGTTCAGCGGCTGGAGTCGCGCAAAACAGCGAAAGGGGCAGCAAGATGGAGCCGAGCCGGAACGAGACCGAGTCCGCCGAGCTGGTTACCGAGACCCTGGTCGAAGAGGTCTCGATCGACGGGATGTGCGGGGTCTACTGACCGTGGCCGCCCACGCCGTGGGCGGCGGGGACGACTCGGCGGCAGCATCGGCTTTCGACCCGTCGTTGGGTTGGCGGTTGCATCCGCAGGTCGCCGTGCGTCCTGAGCCGTTCGGAGCTTTGCTCTACCACTTCGGAACCCGCAAGCTTTCCTTCCTCAAGAACCGGGTGATCGTGACCGTTGTCGAGACGCTCGCCGACCATTCCGACGCGGACGCCGCCCTGCGCGCCGCCGGTGTCGGTGACAGCGGCCGGGCGCCCTACTTACACGCGCTGGGCGTGCTGGCGGCGTCGAACATGCTGGTGCCCAAGGAGTCTGCATGACAGCCACAACCGGCTTGATCGAACGGTTTGAGCGCGGCTTGGACGCGCCGATCTGTCTGACGTGGGAGCTGACCTACGCCTGCAACCTAGCCTGCGTGCACTGCCTGTCGTCGTCGGGCCGCCGCGACCCACGCGAGTTGTCCACCGAGCAGTGCATGGCGATCATCGACGAGCTCGAGCGCATGCAGGTGTTCTACGTCAACATCGGGGGCGGCGAGCCCACCGTTCGCCCCGACTTCTGGGAGTTGGTCGACTACGCCACCGCCCACAAGGTGGGGGTGAAGTTCTCCACCAACGGTGTTCGCATCACCGAGGACGTGGCCGCCCGCCTGGCGGCCAGCGACTACGTGGACGTGCAGATCTCGCTTGACGGCGCGACCGCGGAGATCAATGACGCGGTACGCGGGGCCGGTTCGTTCGCGATGGCGGTCCGCGCGCTGGAAAACCTTGCCGCAGCCGGGTTTGAGGACGCCAAGATCTCGGTGGTGGTGACCCGCCACAACGTCGGCCAGCTCGACGACTTCAAAGCCCTGGCCGATCGGTACGGTGCGACGCTGCGGATTACCCGCCTGCGGCCGTCCGGCCGGGGCGCCGACGTCTGGGATGAGCTGCATCCGACGGCGGCCCAGCAGGTGCAGCTCTACGATTGGCTGGTCGCCCACGGCGAGGGCGTGCTCACCGGCGACTCGTTCTTTCACCTGTCCGGTCTGGGAGCCCCCGGCGCTCTGGCCGGGCTCAACATGTGCGGGGCCGGCCGCGTGGTGTGCCTGATCGATCCGGTCGGCGACGTCTACGCCTGCCCGTTCGCCATCCACGATCGCTTCCTGGCCGGAAACGTGTTGTCCGGCGGGGGATTCGAGCAGGTGTGGAAATACTCCGAGTTGTTCACCGACTTGCGCCGGCCCCAGTCGGCCGGCGCCTGCGCACGGTGCGGGCACTACGACGCCTGCCGGGGCGGGTGTATGGCGGCGAAATTCTTCACCGGCTTGCCGCTCGACGGACCCGACCCGGAATGCGTTGTCGGGCACGGCGCGCCGGCGCTGGCCGGCGAGCGCGAGGTGCCCCGGCCCCGCGTCGACCACTCCCGCACGGTGATGCTGACCTTGGCTAAGCCGCCAAGCAAGCCCTGCAACGAAAGTCCGATTTAGACATGGCACGTGACCTGTGGTTCGAGACCGTCGCCGTCGCCCAGGAGCGCGCGAAGAAGCGCCTCCCGAAGGGCGTCTACGCAGCGTTGCTGGCCGGCAGTGAGAAGGGCCTGACGTACTCCGACAACGTCGAGGCGTTCGCCGAGTTGGGCTTCGCGCCGCACGTCATCGGCGCCACCGAGAAGCGCGACCTGTCCACCACCGTGATGGGACAGGACATTTCGATGCCGGTGATCATCTCGCCGACCGGTGTGCAGGCGGTCAACCCCGACGGCGAGGTCGCCGTTGCCGGGGCCGCGGCCGCCCGTGGCACTGCGATGGGGCTGTCCTCGTTCGCCAGCAAGCCGATCGAGGAAGTCGTCGCGGCCAACCCCAAGACCTTCTTTCAGATCTACTGGCTCGGTGGCCGGGACGCGATCGCGCAACGCGCGGAGCGGGCTAGGGCTGCCGGGGCGGTCGGCCTGATCGTCACGACCGACTGGAGTTTCTCGCACGGAAGGGACTGGGGCAGCCCCAAGATCCCGGAGAAGATGGACTACCGCACCGCGATCAAGATGTCGCCGCAGGGCCTGGTGCGGCCGGCTTGGTTCCTGGAGTGGGCCAAGACGCTGAAGCCCCCGACGCTGACCGCACCCAACCAGGGTGCCCGCGGCGAAGACGGACCGCCGTTCTTCCACGCCTACGGCGAATGGATGGGCACGCCGCCACCGACGTGGGAGGACATCGCCTGGCTCCGCGAACTGTGGGGTGGGCCGTTCATGCTGAAGGGCTTGATGCGGGTCGACGACGCGAAACGCGCTGTGGATGCCGGTGTTTCGGCCATCTCGGTGTCCAACCACGGCGGTAACAACCTCGATGGGACGCCCGGGACCATTCGGGCTCTGCCTGGCATCGCCGACGCCGTCGGCCATCAGGTGGAGGTGCTGCTCGACGGTGGCATCCGGCGCGGCAGCGACGTGGTGAAAGCCGTCGCACTGGGCGCGCGCGCGGTAATGATCGGACGGGCCTACCTGTGGGGCCTGGCCGCGGCCGGGCAGGCCGGGGTGGAGAACGTGCTGGACATCCTCAGCGGCGGCATCGAGTCTGCGCTGCGCGGCCTGGCCAAGTCCAGCGTGCACGACCTCGGGCCCGAGGACCTCCTGGTCCCCCCCGGGTTCACCCGTGGCCTCGGCGTCTAGTCATCTCGGCACCAAGTCATCTCAGCGCGTCTTTCGGGTGTAGTCGTCGGGGCCGCGGTGGCCCTACCCGCGGCAGCAGCACGCCGGGACGGTGGGACCGCACCGCACCGGCGATGACTCCGCTCCCGTAGGCGGCGTCCTCGGTCAGGCGCAGCAGAAGGTAGCGCGGCAGATCCACCGCCGGCCGCCGGGTCTTCCATTCCCGAATCGGGGCCGCCAGAATCGCGGCGGCGGCGGCGCGGGCCACCCGGGACCGGGGTGCGACTGCCAGCGCCAGCCAGCCGACGGGCCACCATTCCCGGCGCAGCAGATGTCCGGCAGCCTCCGCGTCGGCCAGCATTCCCTTGCCGACGATCAGGGGGGCCATCCGCGGGTCCACCGACGCGTCCCGCAGGGACCGCGCGACGGCGGCGGCGCCCACCGTGACGGCGACCGCCGCGGCACCACCGCCCACCGCCCGCCGGGGGACGCACAGCAACACCGCCGCCGTCACGTTCCAGAACGAGAGCCGGGCCGGCGCGAGCCGGCCCGGGTGTCGACGATCCAGATCCGCCGCCGAGGTCCCGTAGCGGAAAACCTGCACAGCCCGCTGCCGGGCCGAAGGGCGTATCTCGTGGGTGACCACGGCGTGCGGCTCATAGCGGACCAGGGCACCGGCGTCGACGAGCCGCCAGACGAGATCGACGTCTTCGCCCACGCGCAGTCGTTCATCGAACCGCGGCAGGACCGACGCCCGTACCGCCAGCGCCGCCGAAGGTAGAAACCCCAGCGGTGCACCGGGTTTCACCAGCTCCGGCCGGGGACCCATGTCCAGAGCCGAGCGGACGGCTTCGTAACGGGCGAGGAGGCTCCGGCCGTCGCTGCGCGGACTGATCCGGGGGGCGACGGCTGCCACCCGGGGATCGTCGAAGTGCCCGACCACGGTGGACAGCCAGCCCGCTGTCGCGACGCAGTCGGCGTCGACGAACGCAACAATCGGCGAATTCACCTCGCGCAGGCCGGTATTGCGGGCAGCCGCCGGTCCCCGGTTGGTCTCGTGGCGAACCACGGTGGCACCGTGCGCGCGCGCCACCTCGCCGACTCTCGACGAGGGGGAGGCGTCGTCGACCACGATGATCCGGGCATCAGCGGCCGTCCGGCGCAGCGAGGCCAGGCATGCGTCGAGCAACTCGGGTCGCTGGTAGCAGGGAACGATGATATCCACGCCGAGCCCCGCATCGGGCTGTCCGGTCTCGACGACCGGGTGCACGATCCCGCGGGCCAGCAACAGATCGGTCATCGTCTGTTCGACACCGGGTGCGGCGGCCAGGCCGCGGGGGCCGGCGTCACGCAGTCGGCGCACGAACGACCGCCCCGCCGGGGCGATCCGAAGCACCCCCCACGGTGCCCCGCCGAGGATGACGGAGCCGTCATCCCACAGCCGGACCCGGTCGTCCCAGGCGATCTTCCTCGGTTGGCGCATCGCCGCAACCCTATGCCGGTCCCGCCCGGGCATACCATCAGCACATGCGTGAGCCTCCGCAGCTGGGCACCTTGACCTGCAGCCAACTCGGCGGCGACGCGCCGACCCTGCTGGTGCCGCTCGGGTCGATCGAGCAGCACGGCCCACATCTGCCGCTGGACACCGACATCCGCATCGCTGCCGCCATCGCACACGCCGCGGCATCCCGACTCGGACCTGCCTTCGTCGTAGCGCCCCCGATCTCCTATGGGGCCTCCGGTGAGCATCAGGCTTTCCCCGGCACGGTCTCGATCGGCACACCCGCCCTGTCCAATCTGCTTGTGGAGTATGGCCGGTCGGCCTGCGAGTGGGCCGCGCGACTGGTGTTCGTCAACGGCCACGGCGGCAATGTCGACGCGTTGCGAATTGCCGTCGGGCTGTTGCGCGTCGAGGGCCGGGATGCGGCCTGGTGCAGCCCGGCCGTCCGGCAGGGCGCGGACGCCCACGCCGGGCATACCGAAACCTCTGTGCTGCTACATCTTTCGCCCCAGCTGGTCCGAACGGGGGAGTGTCGGCCCGGCAACACCGCGCCGCTGGCCGATCTGATGCCGCAGTTGCGCGCCGGTGGAGTGCGGGCGGTCAGTGAGTCGGGCGTGCTCGGAGACCCCACCACGGCGACCGCCGCCGACGGTGAGCGTCTCTTCGCCGAGATGGCCGGTGACTGCATCGACCGGGTGCGCCGGTGGAGCCCGCAGCGGGAGGGTCTGTTGACGTGACCGACGTTCTCATCGTCGGTGCCGGTAGCGCGGGATCGGTTCTCGCCGAACGGCTGTCGTCTGATCCGGATCGGCGGGTGACGGTGGTCGAGGCCGGGCCCGGCCCCGAGCACCCGATGTTCCGAGTGCTGACCGGCGATGCGCTGACGTTGCCCATCGGCCCGCATAGCCCGGTGGTCAGCCGGTATCGCACCCTGCTGACCGCCGACCCTCCGCGCACCGCCGACATCGTGCGCGGGGCGTGTCTCGGCGGGTCCGGCGCGGTCAACGGCTGCTACTTCTGGCGCCCGCCCCAGCAGGACTTCGAGGCGGTACCCGGCTGGTCGTGGGCGCAGGTCGAGGGGCACTTTCGAGCCGTGGAGAACCGGATTGCACCCCGTCTCCACGAATTCTCCACAACCACGAGACGATTCGTGGCTGCGGCCGAGGGCGCAGGCTACGGTGCCGGCATCTCGCCCGTACCGCTCAACATCGAACACGGACGGCGCCTGGGCCCCGGCGCCGTGTTCCTCGAGCCCGCACTGGGCCGGCCCAACCTGACGGTGCTGACCGGTACCCGGGCGACCCGGGTCCGTTTCGCCGGCGGACGTGCCGTGGGGGTGGACGCTCGAAGACGCGACCGCCCGATGGAGCTTGACGCCGATCGCGTCGTCCTGGCTGCGGGCGCGGTCGCCACCTCCCACCTGCTGATGCTCTCCGGTATCGGGCCCGCCGACGACCTCCGGGCGCTGGGTATCGCCGTCCGGTCGGATCTGCCCGTCGGCAGCGGCAGTTGGGACCACCCGGAGTGGGTCGTGCCCACCACATGGCCGGCCGCCGGGAGCGCACCGGTGCTGGAAGCGGTCATGGACCACGAGGATCTTGAAATGAGGCCGTATACAACGGGGTTCGGCGCGTCGACGTCGGGGGTCGGGGTGGCACTGATGCGCCCGCGCGCCCGTGGTCGGGTCAGTCTGGCCTCCGCCGACCCGGCGATGCCGCCGCGGATCGAACATCGTTACGACAGCGAACCTACCGACACTGCGGCGCTGCGCCGCGGCTGCCGGCTGGTCGCCGAGATCATCGGCGACACCGCGCATCTCGGCGAGCCGGTCTGGACGACCTCGCAGCATCTTGCCGGGACGGCGCCGATGGGAACCGGACAGCCGGTGGTCGACGCGCGGTTGCGGGTCCTCGGCGTCGACAACCTCTGGGTCGCCGACGGCTCGGTGCTACCGGCGCCGCTGCGCCGCGGCCCGCACGCCACGATCGCGATGATCGGGCACCGCGCCGCGGAATTCTTCTAGGTTCACATTGCCGCATTCCTCATCGCGGCTCCTTCGTCGCCGCTTGATCGTCATGCGGCTAGTCAGTCCTGGAGCTCCACCCGGATCGGCAGGTGCTTGAGGCCGCCGACGAACGTGGTGGCCATGAGTTCGGGGTCGCCGGCCAGTTCGATGGACTTGATCCGCGGGATCAGTTCGGAGAAGAAGCTGTTCATCTCCATCCGGGCCAGCGATGCGCCCAGGCAGAAGTGCACGCCGTAGCCGAAGGATAGGTGCTTGTTCGGGTCGCGCCCGACGTCGAACATGTTCGGATTCTGGAAGACATCCTCGTCGCGGTTGGCCGAGACGTAGGACAGCAGCACCGCCTCCCCCTTCTTGATCGGCACCCCGCGAACCTCGGTGTCCTCCTGGGCGGTACGCATAAACTCCTTGACGGGCACGACCCACCTGATCATCTCCTCGACGGCGGTGCCCATGAGCGACATGTCGCCCTGCAGTCGGGCGAGCTGATCGGGATGTTCCAGCAACGCCCGCATGCCGCCGGCGATCCCCGCGCTGGTGGTGTCGTGACCTGCGCTGGCGACGATCACGTAGTACGACAGCGTGTCCATCGGGCTGAGCGGCTCGCCGTTGATCGTGGCGTTGGCGATCGCCGAAGCCAAATCCTCGGTGGGGTTCTCGCGCCGCGAGGCGGTCAGCGCGGAGAAGTAGTTGAAGAAATCCAGCAGCACGGCGAGCATGTCCTCGACGCCGCCACCGCGTTGGAACTCCTCGTCGTTGCCGCCGAACATCTCCTGGGTGAGCTTGAGCATCCGGGGGAAGTCCGAGTCCGGCAGGCCCAGCATGGACAGGATGATGTACAGCGGGTAGTTCACCGCGATCTCGGTCATAAAGTCGAGTTCGGGGCCTTTCTCGGCCATCTTGTCGACCCAGATCTTGGCCAGTTCGTCACAGCGTGCCTTCAACTGACGCAACACCTTCGGACGGAACCAGTCCGCACCGATCTTGCGGACGTCGCGGTGGTGCGGATCGTCCATGTGGATCAGGGTGCGCAGCCCGGTGCCCGCTTCGATATCCCGCAGCAGTGCCTCGTCGGCCTCGGTGATCGCGAGCAACGGCCGGGGGAAGTTGGTGAACAGGTCGTTCTGCCGCTCGATGTCCATGATGTCCGCGTGCTTGGTGACCGCCCAGAACGGCCGGTACCCCGGAACATCGACCCACGAGACCGGCGCGTGCGCGCGGCAGTGCGCCAGCGACTCGTGCAGCAGCTTCTCGACGGTGTACGCCTGCGGGTTGGCCAGCACGGCGGCGGCAGGGTCGGTGATCCGGTGGTCGGTCTGTGCGCTCATGCGTTCTCCTGGACTGCCGCGAAACTTGTGCTGCGAACTAATTTGACGGGTGTCAGCTTCACAGTGTGGTGAAAGCAAGACTAAGGGACAAGGCCCAATGGCCCTTTTTCCACCCGTTGGCCGCGGCGGAGCTGGGATCGGGCCGCCCGTAGGCTGGCATGCCGTGGCATCCCGTCCCGTCGGCCGTGTAATTCGGTATGCCGCCGTCTTGCTGGCCGTTCTGCTGGTGCTGGCGGGCTGCGGTACAGCCACACCGGCCGGATCGTCGGATCCCGCGGTGGTCAACACCTCCGCCGGCCCGGTGCGCGGCCTGCGGGCCGAGGGATTCCGGATTTTCGAGGGTGTTCCCTATGCGGCGGCGCCGGTGGGTCCGCTGCGCTGGCAGCCGCCTGTCGCCGCGGCGCCCTGGACGGCGGTGCGCGACGCCACCAAGCCCGGACTGCGTTGCATTCAAGACACCCGGGTCGACCCGGATTTCGGAAGGCCGACCGGTGAGGACTGCCTCAATCTGACGGTGTGGACGCCGGACGGGGCGACGCAACGATCGCTGCGCCCGGTCATGGTGTGGATTCACGGCGGCGGTTTCCTCAACGGCAGTTCAGACTTGTACAACGCGCAGTGGCTCGCGACCCGCGGCGACATCGTCGTCGTCACGATCAACTACCGGCTCGGCGCGCTGGGCTTCCTGGCGCACCCGGCGCTGGCCAAAGACCGCGATCAACTGGGCAACTACGGGCTGGCCGACCAGCAGGCGGCGCTGCGCTGGGTGCGCGACAACATCGCAGCGTTCGGTGGCGATCCGGCCAAGGTCACCATCGCTGGGGAGTCGGCCGGGGCGATTGCGGTCTGCGACCACCTCGTCGCGCCGGAGTCGGCCGGCCTGTTCCGGGCGGCCATCATGCAGAGCGGCCCATGCCAGGCGCAGGCTGATCTACCGGCCGCCGAGCGGATCAGCCTCGACTTCGCCGCCCACGCCGGATGCCCGGACACCGCGTTGGCCGCCCGCTGCCTGCACGACCTGCCCGCCGACCGACTGCGCAGCGGCCCCGGCTATGTGCGGATCGGTGCCAACGTGCTCACCGGGCCGGTCACCGGAACCTCCCGGCTCCCGTCCGCGCCGCCGACCGTCGTCAACAGCGGCGTCACCGCCCGGGTGCCGGTCCTGATCGGCAACACCGCTGACGAGTTCACGCTGTTCGTCGCAGTGACCTACCTGCGTCGCAAAGGTCTGCCCCCCTACCGGAGCCTGCTGAACGACACGTTCGGCGCCGAGGCGCCGCTGGTCGCCGCCCGGTATCCACTGGACCGCTACGACGGCAGCGTGGCGCTGGCCTATTCCGCCGCAGTCACCGACGGAGTGTTCGCCTGCCCGATCGACGCGTATGCCACCGGACTGGCGCGCCGCAAGGATCTTCCCGTCTATGCCTACGAGTTCGCCGACCGCACCGCGCCTGCGCCGGAACCCATGCGCACCTTGCCCTTTCGCGTCGGGGCCAGCCATGCTCTGGAATTGCGCTATCTGTTCGACATGGGCGGTGCGGCGCCGCTCAACGCCGCGCAGCGGACGCTGTCCGACCAGATGATCGGCTACTGGAGCCGATTCGTCAGCAATGGAACGCCTGACCTCCCAGGCCAGTCGGCGTGGCCTGCGTTGAATCCCGAACGACCCCAACGACTTTCATTACAGACCGGGGAACCGGTCCTGACCGGCGATTTCACCGAGCGGCACAAGTGCGACTTCTGGGCATCCCGCGGCTAGTCCGGTTGGGTACCCGGGGAGTCAACTGGCGACTGCCGTCGCTGACACCGGGTAACTGCGGTCGAGGGCCCCGAGCATCTCGATCACCCTGCGGCCGTCGGCAGCGGCGGCGTTCAGGGCTCTGCGGGTCCGTCGCCTCATGATGGGCGCCTCGTCGCGAGTGATGACATCCGACAGCGAGGCCGTCAGCACGATCACCCGCTGGTGCGTTTCGGCCAGCTCCTGCATAAGGACCTCGCGGAAGTAGTCGGTTTGACGGCGACCGGCGTCACCGGTGCGAGGCGTGCTCATAGACGGACACTAAGCGCACCCGCCGGCGGGGTGGCTGGGGCCGAACCCGGTGCGGGGCGGCAGCCCGGGCCGGCCGGACCGCGGCCGCGTCGCCGTTGCCGCCTGTCGCGGCGCGACAGGACGACCCTGCTGGACGGCCTGGCCGATTCAATTCCGGCAGCGTGAAACTCGAACAGGCAGAGCGAAACTCGGCGGGCTAGGAGATGTGAAGCCGCATCAATGTGCAGTCCTCGCTGCCCCGGGAGTCCGACCTGGCATTCAGTGCCCAGGATGCTCAGCGGGCGGTGACACGGACCAAAGTGCAGTCGTCGTCGAACTGTCCGGTTTCGGATCGGCTCCGGAGTTGGTCGACGAGGTCTTCGAGGGTCCAGTGCCGTGAGCGGGCGGTCCGGGCGCAGAGGTCGATGAAGTCCTCGAGCTCCGAACGCCGGCCGTCGGGCAGAGCCAGTTCGTAGGCTCCGTCGCTGTAGATCAACAGAGCGCTGTCCGGGGGCATGGGGTAGCTGCGGGTCTCGAATGCGGTGTTCGGCAGAACTCCGATCGGCACCGCTTCCGAAGGCAACCGCACCGGGTCGGAGCCATCGCCGGTCAGGATGATCGCCGGGGGGTGTCCTGCGCCGGAATACCGCAGGATGCGGGTCGAAGGCTGGTAGACGCCGTACCCAATGGTGAAGTGGTTGCCGGCCTGCTGGTCCATCTGGAAGAGCCGGTTGAGTTCGGCGAGGACCCGAGCGGGATCGCGCCGAGTGTCGTGGTCGAGGGTTCCTGACCACAGCAGAGTGTGCACCGAGATCGAAAACATGGCGGGGGCGATGCTGTGGCCGCAGACGTCGACGAGGTGGACGATGAGGTGGTCGTCGTCGATCCAGCGGTGGTCGAAGCTGTCGCCGCCGAGTTGCTCGGAGGGGATGAAGCGGGCGGTGACGGGGACCAGGCCGTCGAGGTCGCGCGGGAGAATCGAGGTGACGTAGCGGGCGGCGCTGCTGAGTTCGGATATCAGCCGGCGAGCAGCGACTCCATGCCGGACAGGACCAGAAGGAACGCCTCAAGCAGGAACGTCACCGTCAGGGCCGCCAGCAGCACGATCATCATGAGGCCGTTGTGATTGTCGGTGGACGCCGCGCTCCTCGGCCGCACCGTGAGTTCCCAGGCGCGCCCGTAGAACTCGATCGGTTCTGTCGTAGCCGTCGGTGCGGCACTCACCTGATCAGGCATGGCGGAGTTCCGGGCGGGGAGATCGGCGATGACGATGGGTTTCGCCCGATCGCTGACGTCGACGAGCGTCACGTCGATGCCGTCCCAAGTCCTTCCCGTGGAACGTCTCGGCAAGCAGGTCACCGAGCCGGTACACACCGACGGCGAAGCCCCGCAGTTCGGCCCGCCGGGCTGACTCGTTGCCCGGATCCGAACCGCTCCGGTAGACCGGGAACAGGGCGAGCATGCCCTCTTGCGCACCGGACTCCTGGACGAGATCGATCGGGGCGGTAGCGGTGGGCCGGCCGGTGTCGCGGGCTGTCTGGATGGCGACGGTCCGGGCCGGGTTGGAGTAGGCATCGAAGCCGAGGGCGTTGCGATTGTTCGCGATCGGCTCGATGTAAGCCACCACGACGTACTCGGGACGAGGCGAGACCGGCCGTGGGTTGCCCTTGGCGTCCCGCTCGGTGACGATGAAGTTCCCAATGCCCGGCTGCGCGCGCTGACTTGCTTCGAAAGCGGGCAATTCCGCCTCGGTGACCACGGGATTCCAGGACAGGGCCTGCAGATTGGGGAAGCGAAGCCAGCAGACCCGTGGTATCGGCGCCGAACTCCTGGGCGGTGAGCATGCCGTTCGCATCCACGAGGCTGCGCAGACCCTCGAGTACCTCTTGGTGCAGAGCGATGTTGCGGCCGAAGTCCGTGCTGGCCTGATCGCCCAACTGCTCCACGGCATCGGCGATCCGGGTTCGCTCGCGCGCGACGTTCTGGACGACGGCAGCCATCAGGATCCCGAAGATCAGCAGGGACGGGACGGCGATCCTCCACCGACGCCCCGACCAGTATTGGGCCTGAGAGGGCAGCAACATCAGCACCAGGGGCGCGAAAACGACGACCCCGACCGCATCGCCGACCCACCAGGTCAGCCAGCCGAACGCCGTCTGGCTTCTGCTGAGCAATCCAGTCGAGAGTTGGGCCGCGACCCCGATGGTGGGAGCGATGGTGGGAGCGATGGTGGTAGCCAGGAGGCCGCCGAGACTCAGGGTCAGCACCACTGCTCGCGGCGTATCGAGGCGCCGGACCGGGCCGCTGAAGCGTTGAACCAGGGCCGCTCCCGCGGCAGCGCCGAGAACTGCGCCGATGCCGATCGTCGTGGCAACGACCAAGTTCTTCGCCTCAGGCTCGCCGAGCCGAGTCAGCCAGAGCACGTTGGTGGCGACCGACCCGAGGAAGACACCCGGCAGGGCGCGCCATCCCCAACGCAAGGCGGCGGCGAGGGCGACGCCGGCGGCGGGCCAGACCGGCGAGGCGAGGCCGGTCATCTGGGCCAGGCCGAGTGTGAGCAGGCCGAGACCGGCGGAGAGGGCGGCAACGGCAAGTGAGACGACGAAGGCCGAAGACCGACCGGGCCGACGACCCCGCGAGTCGAACACGCCACCGAGGAACGAAGTTGAGCGTGCGAATCGATCCGATGCTGGCGCAGAGTCCGTCCACGCCCGCGGGGTCACGCCCGCGGGTTGGCGTGGAGGCGTGTCCGGCACGATCCGGTCGAGCTGATTAGTCAAGGTCTTGGTATGTCTTTCGCCGTGGCCGGTGTTTGCCAGGGCGCCTGAATTCGAATAGTCAGACTAACAGCATCGCCGCCGACCTTAATCAGCCAACAGACGTCAACCGCATCCGCCGAAAACCCTTCGACCGGGTGGGGGACGGACGCTGGTCCCGGCGTGATTTGGATCGGGCGACGGTCGTCAGGCATACTGTTCGGGTTGTCTTGAGCCAGGTTCGATTGCCCTAGGGTCCGATCCGCGAAAGACATCCGGCCAGCGCCGACACCGGCGCATCCGGTCCCCACCTCGTCAGCGAGATTTTCGCGCGGATCGAGGCGTGCGTGCGGGAGAAACACCCGACCGCGGGGGCCGGTGAACCAGGACAGGTAAACAGCGGCGGCGGAAGCCAGCGCCCGTGATCACACGGGCGCAGCAGTAAGAGTGAGGTAGGAGAAGCGTGGCGGGACAAAAGATCCGCATCAGGCTCAAGGCCTACGACCATGAGGCCATTGACGCCTCTGCGCGAAAGATCGTGGAGACGGTCACCCGTACCGGGGCCAGCGTGGTCGGTCCGGTGCCGCTGCCGACTGAGAAGAACGTGTACTGCGTCATCCGGTCCCCGCATAAGTACAAGGACTCGCGGGAGCACTTCGAGATGCGCACCCACAAGCGGCTCATCGACATCCTCGACCCGACGCCGAAGACGGTCGACGCGCTGATGCGCATCGACCTGCCGGCCAGCGTCGACGTGAACATCCAGTAGGAGTCGGCGAAATACCATGGCACGCAAAGGAATTCTGGGTACGAAGCTGGGCATGACCCAGGTCTTCGACGAGAACAACCGCGTCGTTCCGGTGACGGTCGTCAAGGCCGGCCCGAACGTCGTGACCCGCATCCGCACGCCGGAGCGCGACGGCTACAGCGCCGTCCAGCTGGCCTACGGCGAGATCAGCCCGCGCAAGGTCAACAAGCCCGTCACCGGTCAGTTCGCCGCCGCCGGGGTCAACCCGCGCCGTCACCTGGCCGAGCTGCGGCTCGACGACGAGGCCGCCGCCGCCAAATACGCGGTGGGCCAGGAACTGGGCGCCGACATCTTTGCCGAGGGCAGCTATGTCGACGTCACCGGAACCTCCAAGGGCAAGGGCTTCGCCGGCACCATGAAGCGGCACGGCTTCAGCGGCCAGGGTGCCGCCCATGGCGCCCAGGCGGTGCACCGCCGGCCCGGTTCGATCGGTGGTTGCTCCACCCCCGGCCGGGTGTTCAAGGGCACCCGGATGTCTGGCCGGATGGGCCACGATCGCGTCACCACGCTGAACCTGGTGGTGCACAAGGTTGACGCCGAGAACGGCGTGCTGTTGATCAAGGGTGCGGTCCCCGGCCGCACCGGCGGCCTGGTGATGGTTCGCACCGCGGTCAAACGAGGTGAGAAGTAATGGCGAAGACTCTTAACGTCCAGAGCCCGGACGGCACCATTCGCGGCAGCGTCGAGCTGCCCGAGGCGCTGTTCGACGCGGAGCCCAACATTGCGCTGATGCACCAGGTCGTGACGGCGCAGTTGGCAGCCGCCCGGCAGGGCACCCACGCGACCAAGACCCGCGCCATGGTCTCCGGCGGCGGCAAGAAGCCGTACCGCCAGAAGGGCACCGGCCGGGCCCGTCAGGGCTCGACCCGCGCGCCGCAGTTCAAAGGCGGCGGCACGGTGCACGGCCCGCAGCCGCGTGACTACAGCCAGCGCACGCCCAAGAAAATGATCGCCGCGGCGCTGCGCAGTGCCCTGAGCGACCGGGCCCGCAACGACCGGATTCACGCGGTGACCGAACTGGTCACCGGCCAGGTTCCGTCGACCAAGAGCGCCAAGTCCTTCCTCGGCACGCTCACCGAGCGCCGGCGGGTGCTGGTGGTCATCGGCCGCGCCGACGAGGTGGGCGCCAAGAGCGTGCGCAACCTGGCCGGCGTGCACGTCCTGTCGCCGGACCAGCTCAACACCTACGACGTGCTCAAAGCCGACGACGTGATCTTCAGCGTCGAGGCGCTCAACGCCTGGATCGAGCACAACAGCAAGCAGGAGGTGTCGGCCTGATGGCGACCGTGACCGACCCGCGCGACATCATCCTCGCGCCGGTGATCTCCGAGAAGTCCTACGGCTTGATCGAGGACAACGTCTACACGTTCCTGGTCCACCCGGACTCGAACAAGACGCAGATCAAGATCGCCATCGAGAAGATCTTCTCGGTGAAGGTCGACTCGGTGAACACCGCCAACCGCCAGGGCAAGCGCAAGCGCACCCGGTACGGCTACGGCAAGCGCAAGGACACCAAGCGCGCCATCGTGACCTTGGCCGCCGACAGCAAGCCGATCGACATCTTCGGAGCGCCGGCCTAGCGCCGGGGTTAAGGACTCGAGGAACTAGACATGGGAATTCGCAAGTACAAGCCGACGACCCCCGGTCGCCGCGGTGCCAGCGTCTCCGACTTTGCGGAGATCACCCGCTCGACCCCGGAGAAGTCGCTGCTGCGTCCGCTGCACAGCACCGGTGGGCGTAACGCGCACGGCCGTATCACCACCCGGCATAAGGGCGGTGGCCACAAGCGCGCCTACCGCGTCATCGACTTCCGTCGCAACGATAAGGACGGCGTCAACGCCAAGGTCGCTCACATCGAGTACGACCCGAACCGGACCGCGAACATAGCGCTGCTGCATTTCCTGGACGGTGAGAAGCGCTACATCCTCGCCCCCCAGGGTCTCAAGCAGGGCGACACCATCGAGACGGGCCCGAACGCCGACATCAAGCCCGGCAACAACCTGCCGATACGCAACATCCCGGCCGGTACCCTGATCCACGCCGTCGAGTTGCGTCCGGGTGGCGGGGCCAAGCTGGCCCGCTCGGCCGGCGCCAGCATCCAGCTGCTCGGCAAGGAAGGCGCCTACGCCTCCTTGCGTATGCCGTCCGGCGAGATCCGCCGCGTCGACGTCCGCTGCCGCGCCACGGTCGGCGAGGTCGGCAACGCCGAGCAGGCCAACATCAACTGGGGCAAGGCCGGCCGCATGCGGTGGAAGGGCAAGCGCCCCACGGTCCGTGGTGTCGTCATGAACCCGGTCGACCACCCGCACGGCGGTGGCGAAGGCAAGACCTCCGGAGGTCGCCATCCGGTGAGCCCGTGGGGTAAGCCCGAGGGTCGCACCCGCAAGCCCAACAAGCCGAGCGACAAGCTCATCGTCCGACGCCGGCGCACCGGCAAGAACAAGCGCTAAGGCAGGGGAGTAACAGATGCCACGCAGCCTGAAGAAGGGTCCGTTCGTCGACGACCATCTGCTCAAGAAGGTCGACGTCCAGAACGAGAAGAACACCAAGCAGGTCATCAAGACCTGGTCGCGTCGTTCGACCATCATCCCGGACTTCATCGGTCACACCTTCGCGGTCCACGACGGCCGCAAGCATGTGCCGGTGTTCGTCACCGAGGCGATGGTCGGCCACAAGCTGGGCGAATTCGCTCCGACGCGGACGTTCAAGGGTCATATCAAGGACGACCGGAAGAGTAAGCGGCGATGAGCGCTCGCGCGAAGAGCATGGAGCACCGATGACTACGACGACTGAATTCCCCTCGGCGACCGCCGTCGCGCGGTATCTGCCGTTCTCGGCGAGCAAGGCGCGCCGGGTGATCAACCTGGTGCGCGGCAAGTCGGTCGAGGAGGCCCTCGACATCCTGCGCTGGGCCCCCCAGGGCGCCAGTGAGCCGGTCGCCAAGGTGATCGCGAGCGCTGCGGCCAACGCGCAGAACAACAACGGTCTGGATCCCCGCACGCTGGTGGTCGCCACCGTCTACGCCGACGAGGGTCCCACCGCGAAACGCATCCGTCCGCGCGCACAGGGCCGGGCCTACCGAATCCGCAAGCGCACCACTCACATCACCGTGGTCGTGGAAAGCCGTCCGCCGCGCGACCAGCGCGCCGGCCAGTCCACCCGGTCACGTCGTGCCCAGGGCAGCAAGACCGCCGCAGGCGGCGCCACCAAGGCGAAGGGCGCCGCCGCAAGCGGCGTCGACAAGGCCAAGAAGGGAGGCTCGCAGTAGTGGGCCAGAAGATTAATCCCCACGGCTTCCGGCTCGGTATCACCACCGACTGGAAGTCCCGGTGGTACGCCGACAAGCAGTATGCCGACTACGTCAAGGAAGACGTCGCGATCCGGCGACTTCTGGCCAGCGGCCTGGAGCGCGCCGGCATCGCCGACGTGGAGATCGAGCGCACCCGGGACCGGGTTCGCGTTGATATCCACACCGCGCGGCCGGGCATCGTCATCGGCCGTCGCGGCACCGAGGCCGATCGCATCCGCGCCGACCTGGAGAAACTGACCGGCAAGCAGGTCCAGCTGAACATCCTCGAGGTCAAGAACCCCGAGTCGGTGGCGCAGCTGGTCGCGCAGGGTGTCGCCGAACAGCTGAGCAACCGTGTGGCGTTCCGCCGCGCTATGCGCAAGGCGATTCAGTCGGCGATGCGCCAGCCCAACGTCAAGGGCATCCGGGTGCAGTGCTCCGGCCGCCTCGGCGGTGCGGAGATGAGCCGTTCGGAGTTTTACCGCGAGGGCCGGGTGCCGCTGCACACGCTGCGCGCCGACATCGACTACGGCTTGTACGAGGCCAAGACCACCTTCGGCCGGATCGGTGTGAAGGTCTGGATCTACAAGGGCGACGTTGTCGGCGGTAAGAGGGAGGCGATCGCAGCGGCTCCCTCTGGCGCCGATCGTCCCCGCCGCGAGCGTCCGGCCGGTACCCGTCCGCGCCGCAGTGGCGCATCGGGCACCACCGCGACCAGCACCGAGGCCGGCCGCGCCGCCACCGAGGAGGCCCCCGTGGCCGAACCGGTCGCGGTCGAGACCGCGCCGGTCGCCGAGAGCACCGAGTAGGAATTAGGAACGCATCATGTTGATTCCCCGCAAGGTCAAGCACCGCAAGCAGCACCACCCCAAGCAGCGTGGTATCGCCAGCGGTGGCACCAGTGTGACTTTCGGTGACTACGGCATCCAGGCCCTGGAGCACGCCTACATCACCAACCGGCAGATCGAATCCGCCCGTATCGCCATCAACCGCCACATCAAGCGTGGTGGCAAGGTGTGGATCAACATCTTCCCGGACCGTCCGCTGACCAAGAAGCCGGCTGAGACCCGTATGGGCTCGGGCAAGGGCTCCCCGGAATGGTGGGTGGCCAACGTCAAGCCCGGCCGCGTTCTTTTTGAGTTGAGCTACCCCAATGAGGAGATCGCGCGTGCCGCTCTGACCCGCGCGATCCACAAGCTGCCGATCAAGGCACGCATCGTGACCCGAGAGGAGCAGTTCTGATGGCAGTGGGCGTCAGCGCTGGTGAGTTTCGCGAACTCAACGACGAGGAGTTGACCACCAAACTCCGGCAGGCCAAGGAAGAGCTGTTCAACCTGCGCTTCCAGTCGGCAACCGGCCAGTTGTCCAACAACCACCGGCTGCGTACCGTTCGTGGCGAGATTGCGCGCATCTACACGGTGCTTCGTGAACGTGAGCTGGGCTTGGCTTCCGGGCCCCGCGGTGAGGAGTCGTAATGGCTGAGACAAAAGGTTCTAATCACACTCCGGTCGTCGAGAAGCCGCGCGGTCGGCGCAAGACCGCTATCGGCTACGTGGTCAGCGACAAGATGGACAAGACCATCGTTGTCGAGTTGGAGTCGCGTGTGCAGCACCCCAAGTACGGCAAGATCATCCGGACCACCAAGAAGGTCAAGGCGCACGACGAGGCAGGCGCCGCCGGCATCGGCGACCGCGTCTCGCTGATGGAGACCCGCCCGCTGTCGGCAACCAAGCGGTGGCGGCTGGTAGAGGTCCTGGAGCGGGCCAAGTAACCCTGCTCAACGCATCGAAAACGCCCAGTGTCTATGGCGCTGGGCGTTTTTGGTTCGCTCAGGGCGTTGCGGTCCTTGGTGGAACCGCAGCCGCAGCAGTGAGCAGTCGTCGCTGAACAGCCCCGCCATCGTGCGGGCTTTGAGTTTCTCCGCGAGATCCTCCAGGGTCCAGTCATCCGAGCGAGACAGTGCGGTGCACATACCGACGAAGTCGGACAGCGACCACGTCGCATCCTCCGGAAGCGGCAACTCGAATGCGCCGTCGCTGTACAGCACGACCTCGGTTCCCGGCGCGACCTGGTAAGTCTGGCAATCGAATGCGGTGTCGGCGAACATCCCTACCGGCAACCCGGTGCCTGTCAGCTGCACCGGATCGGATCCGCCTTGCCGGAAGGCGAGCGCCGGCGGGTGTCTCGCGCTGGCGTAACGCATTGTGCGGGTAGAGGATTCGTAAACCCCGTACCACATCGTGAGATAGTTGCCGCCGTGCTGGTCCATCGGGAACTTGGCGTTGAGTTCGGCGAGCACCGTGGCGGGTTCCAGCAGCGGTAGTCGAAACAGTCGCCGCCGAGTTCCCGCGACGGCATATACCGCCGGGACACTTCAACCGGACCTTCGAGGTCCCCCGGAAGCAGTGAGGTGACGTAGTCGGCGGCAATCTTCAACTCCGATCGCAGGCGCTCGGTTTGCTTCTGGAGCCGTTGTGCCAGTGCCCGGTTCTGCTGATCGCGCTGAGCCACCTGCCGGCGGGTCCTCGACCTCTTTGGTGATGTCGATGATCTGCGAGACGAAGTACTCCACTTCGCCGTGTGCGTCGCGCAGGCAACTCACGGTCAGGTCGCCCCAGATCAGGTGGCCGTCGGCATGGATGTACTGCTTGACCAAGCGGTAGCGGTCGATCCGGTCGGCCAGCACCTCGTCGTTGACCACGGCGCGCAGCCGTTCGACGTCGCCCTCAAGGAAGTGCACTTCCCGAGCCAGCTGAGAGACGGCGGCGATCTCCTCAAGCAGGTGTCGCTGGTGCGCCTCGGCGAGGTCGGCGGAGGCTTCAGCGTCACACCAGATCAGCGTTAGCGTCAGGTCTTCCCCGAGCGGGAAGGAGCGGGCGAAAGCCGGCGCGGCGGGCAGTTCCTTCAACAGGTCGTCGGGCAGCAGGGGCGCTATCCGGGCCGCGTCGGTCTCGACGGCGCCGGACCGGCGCCGGCGGGAACCGCGCACAGCACCGGCCCGGACACAACGGGGACCGGGCAACTGCCGAGGACGATCCCGCCGCCCTCCTTACCGATGCCGCTCCATGCCAGGGCCGCCCCTGCGCCGGACTCCTTCACCAGCCTTTTCAGCGCATTATCGAGCTGGTGTGTCATGGGGGATCGGGGCCCGTCCATTTGTGGCCGACGGTATCAGTCGACCGGGGTTGTGGCATCCGGCAAAGGTCACCTATTTGCTCGATGCCGGTCGCGGCCGGGTCCGCCCTGTTCGACGGCACGGAGAACGGGGGTTCGCGGCAGCAATTCTGCTGGTACCCGGCTATGCTCTGCCCGAGCGACGAAGGGATAGAAATGGTGGAGTGGCCGACGCGCACCACGGCAAGCGGCGCGGTGGTACTACGCCCTGAGGGCCGCCTCAACATGGTCGCCGCCCCGGATCTTCGCGAGCAGCTGCACGGTCTGGTGCGCTCCGGGAACACGCGGGTCGTGGTGGATCTCTCCGCGGTGGAAACTATAGATTCCTCAGGCCTGGGCGCCCTGATCTCCGGCTTGAAGGCGGCCCGTCAGGGCGGTGGGGATCTGCGGATTTCTTCCCCCAGCGAGCAGGCGCTGGCGGTGCTGGAACTCACCAATCTCAACCGGGTTCTGAAGGCCACGGATTCGCCGGACAGCCCCTTCGATGAGCCGACCTGAGACCCGCGTGCTGCAGACGGCAGCCGGTCCGGGGGCTCTAGCAGACATCGAGACGGCGTTCGAGCGGACGTGGGCGGCCCATCCGTTCGTCCCGCCCATCGAACGGATGCACATGGAGCTCGCCGCGGGCGAGATCGGTGCCAACATCATCGAGCATTCAGCCCGCGGCCGAGTGGTGTCGATGAAGATGGACGTCACCGTATTCCCCGGACAGGTCCAGGTGGAGTTCACCGACGACGGCGATCCGGTCCACGTCGATCTCGATTCGGTGTGCCTGCCCGACGACATGGCCGAACGCGGTCGCGGTCTTGCTCTCGCGCGGTCGGTGCTGGCTCAGCTGACCTACAGCCGCAGCCACGTCAACCACTGGATCCTGGTCGGCAAGTCGTTCGGCTGACATCCGGCCGTGCACTGGGCCGGCGGAGATCTAGTTCCCGGTTCGCTCCACATTCCCATTGTGTCCGTTTTCCGGTGCCATCAGTATTCGGTGTATGGCGGCGACAACTGACTCTGGCGTGCTCGACACGATGACAGGGTCAGCGACGCTGGACGAGATCGGCACCATGCTCGACGAAATGTGGTCGATCCATAGTCACGTGCCTTCGTCGGTCCGGACGCAGGTCGCCATCGCTGTTGGGGAAATCGGCGCAAACATCGTGGAGCACACCGCAAAGAACCGTCCGGTGCGGCTGAGGATGGAAGTTCTCGTCGCCCCCGAAGAGGTGCGAGTGGCCTTCCTCGACGACGGGCCGCCCGCCGAAGTTGACCTCAAGAAGACGGCGATGCCGGACCCGATGGCCGAAGGTGGACGGGGCCTCGCACTGGCTCACGCGGTGCTCGACCAGGTGATCTACCACCGCAACATCTTCAACCACTGGATTCTGGTCAGTAAGCGATTCGCCTAGCTGCCGGGGTTCGCGAACTTCTTCGCCCGCAAGACGCCCACGGCTTCGGCCCGGGACGCCACCCCCAGCTTGCCGAGAAGGTTGTGCACGTGGTTCTTGACGGTGTGCAACGTCAGCGAAAGCCGCGATGCGATTTGCTGATTGGTCAGTCCGCGGTCGATGAGCTCAAGAATCTCGATCTCGCGTGGGGTCAGCAGATCGGTGGTCACATCAGGATTCGCTTGTGCGGCAAAGGCATACACGCGACGCAGCAGAATGGCGGAGACCTCCGGTGAGCACTGCGCGCCGCTTTCGCCGGCGCTGCTGATCAACGACAGCAGAAAGTCGAACGACTCGGTTCGTAGGTGCAGCCCGGCGATTCCCGCTTCGGCGCACGCCACGATCTCGGATTCACGCTCGGTCGAAAGTCCGAAGACGATGACCCGGCAGTCCTGATCCAAGTCCAGTGCCAGTTGAAGCAACGTCGCACTGTCGGTTGTCGCGATGTTGAGCAACACGACATTGGGAAGGGCGCGGTCCACCTCGGCGAGCAACGTGGGTAAATCCCATGCGTCTGTTGCCGTGATGCCATGTTGGCGCAACTGGGCAGTCAGGCATTGGCGATTCAGTGTGCCGTCATCGACGACGACGACCCTAATGCCGGCCGACGGCGCTGGCGCGGTTGCCGACACGCGGCTGACCCCCAAACGTAATAACAACTTTCGGCCCCAGAGTAGCGGGTTGATAGCGTCCCGTGGAGTGGTGGACTTCGGATCTGGCGTGGTTCACGCTTTAT
>CAZVST010000015.1:0-74769 GCA_964629725.1 uncultured Mycobacterium sp. | reverse complement strand
ACCCGGCCGGTGCGCCTCAGGCTCCGAAACCCCACCACCCCAGGGGACTTACCCAGCGGGTTTGCCGAGCGGTCGTGAAGTCGGCAAGAACCGACGGTCTAGTCCCGTTCTGGCTCCGCCGGTCCATATCCTCCCGACCCGTCGGCTAGTCACCATTGGTCTCGTGTCGGCGGCCCCGCAACCCCCGCGTGAGCGTCATCGTGCCGGCGAAGCACGAATCCGCGAATGTCGCCGAGGTTCTGCCATACCTTGACGGCCACCACGAGGTCATCGTGGTCCTCGCCGAGGAGGATCCGGATTCTGCCGCGGTAGTTCGGGCCGCGCTCCCCTCGGCGCGGGTTGTCCAACAAACCCGCCGCGGCAAGGGAAACGCGATGGCATGCGGTTTCGCGGTCGCCAGCGGCGATGTGATCGTCATGTTCGACGTCGATGGATCAGCCGATCCCCACGAGATCCCCGCCTTCGTCGCTGCGCTGACCCGGGGCGCCGACCTGGCCAAGGGAAGCCGTTTCATCAACGGCGGCGGTAGCGAGGACATCACGGTGATCCGCTGGCTGGGTAACCGCTTCCTCAACCTGGTGGCCAGCGGACTTACCCGCAGCCGGTTCACCGACCTGCGTTACGGCTTCAACGCGTTCTGGGCCGATCAGCTGCCGATTATCGACCTGCCCGACCCGCAGCAGGAAGATCCGGACATGGTCCGCGGCGACGGCTTCGAAATCGAGCCGATGATTA
This sequence comes from uncultured Mycobacterium sp., assembly GCA_964629725.1. Taxonomy (GTDB): domain Bacteria; phylum Actinomycetota; class Actinomycetes; order Mycobacteriales; family Mycobacteriaceae; genus Mycobacterium. The sequence continues at coordinate 74,034 of CAZVST010000015.1, read as the reverse complement.
TCGGCCGCTTGGCGCTGGCCAACGCGGTCATGGCCGAGGTACCCAGCTACGAGTACTGCCGGTACCACGGACACTCGAATCTCAAGGCCATCCGGGACGGTTTCCTGGTGCTGTGGACGCTGCTGTCCGATCGTGCGTCCGGACGTCGTCGAGCGGTACAGCACGACGGCCCCTCCCGCCCCCGCTGGATGCTCGACGCACCCCGCCCGGTGACCTATCTGTCGGCCTGACCGACCGCCGAATTCCTTGGAACCACAACCCAACTGGACTCAGCCGGTAACGTAGCGTCAATGGCAGCTGAGTTCACCGGCAGCATTTCTCTGGATATCCGCGATTCCACGCCCGACTGGAACCCCTATCTGCCTCCGACGGCGCCGCCGGAGGCACCGAACGTTCTCTACGTCGTCTGGGGCGACGTCGGTATCGCCACCTGGGACTGCTTCGGCGGACTGGTCGAGATGCCGGCCATGACGCGCATCGCCAAACATGGAGTGCGTCTGACCCAGTTCCATACCACCGCTCTGTGTTCGCCGACGCGCGCCGCGTTGCTCACCGGCCGCAATCCCACCAGTGTCGGGATGGCCACCGTCGAGGAGTTCACCGACGGCTTTCCCAATTGCAGCGGCCGCATTCCCGATGACGCGGCCCTGCTCTCGGAGGTGCTGCTGGAGCGAGGGTACAACACCTACTGTGTCGGCAAGTGGCATCTGACCCCGCTGGAAGAGTCGAATCTCGCTGCCACGAAACGGCATTGGCCGCTGGGCCGAGGGTTCGAGCGGTTCTACGGATTCCTCGGCGGCGAGACCGACCAGTGGTATCCCGACCTCGTCTACGACAACCACCCGGTTGAGCCGCCCGCCACGCCGCAGGAGGGCTACCACCTGTCGGCCGACCTGGCGGACAAGGCCATCGAGTTCATCCGCGACTCCAAGGTCATTGCGCCGGGCAAGCCGTGGTTCACCTATCTGTGCCCGGGCGCCGGGCACGCCCCGCATCACGTCTTCAAGGACTGGGCGGACCGCTACGCCGGCAATTTCGACATGGGCTACGAGCGGTATCGGGAGATCGTGCTCGAAAACCAGAAGAAACTCGGCGTGGTCCCGGCAGACACCGAACTCTCCCCGGTCAATCCCTATGCCGACGTCAAGGGACCCGACGGTCAGCCGTGGCCGGCCCAGGACACCGTGCGGCCGTGGGACGGCCTGACCGACGAGGAGAAGCGGCTGTTCGCCCGGATGGCCGAGGTGTTCGCCGGGTTCCTGTCCTACACCGACGCCCAGATCGGCCGGGTGCTGGACTACCTGGAGGAGTCCGGCCAACTGGACAACACCATCGTCGTGGTGATCTCCGACAACGGCGCCAGCGGCGAGGGCGGGCCGAACGGCTCGGTCAACGAGGGCAAGTTCTTCAACGGCTACATCGACACCGTCGAGGACAGCATGCGGTTCTACGACGAACTCGGCTCGCCCGCCACCTACAACCACTATCCGATCGGCTGGGCGATGGCTTTCAACACGCCCTACAAGCTGTTCAAGCGGTACGCGTCGCACGAGGGCGGAATCGCCGATACAGCGATCGTCTCCTGGCCGGCCGGCATCAAAGCCCACGGCGAACTCCGCGACCAGTACATCAACGTCGCCGACGTCACCCCCACGGTGTACGACCTGCTTGGGATAACGCCGCCACAAACGGTTCGCGGTGTTGCCCAAAGACCGCTTGAGGGAACGAGTTTCGTTGCGGCACTGGAGGATCCGTCCGCTTCTACCGGAAAGACGACCCAGTTCTACAGCATGCTCGGCACCCGCGGGATCTGGCGCGACGGATGGTTCGCCAACACCGTGCACGCCGCGAGCCCGGCGGGGTGGGGTCACTTCGACGCCGACCGCTGGGAGCTGTTCAACATCGCCGCCGACCGCAGTCAATGCCATGACCTCGCGGCCGAAAACCCCGCAATACTCGCCGAACTCACCGCCCTGTGGTTCTCCGAGGCGCAGAAGTACAACGGGCTTCCGCTCGGCGACCTCAACGTGTTCGAGACGTTCACCCGATTCCGTCCGACCTTGTCGGCGGGACTGACGACGTTCACCTACTTCCCGGGGACGGCACCGGTCGGTTTGGGGGCGATGGTGGAGATGCGCGGGCGCAGCTTCTCGGTGCTCGCGGAGGTCACCGTCGACTCCGAGACGGCCCAGGGAGTGCTGTTCAAGCAGGGCGCCGGCCACGGCGGCCACGTGCTGTTCGTCCAGGACGGCCGGCTGCGCTACGTCTACAACTTCATGGGCGAGGATGAGCAGTCGGTCTCCGGCGAAGAGCGGATTCCGTTGGGGGAGCACATCTTCGGGGTCCACTACGAGCGCACCGGCACCGTTGAGGGTAGTCACACCCCACTGGGAACCGTGTCCCTGTACGTCGACGACGTCGTTGTCGCCACCCGACCGGGAGTGCGCACCCATCCGGCCACTTTCGGCCTGTCCGGGGCCGCGATCCAGGTCGGCCGCAACAGTGGTCAGCCCGTCTGCGCCGCGTACCCCGCCCCGTACCCCTTCACCGGCGGGGCCATCACCAAGGTGGTGGTTGACGTCTCCGGCACGCCGTACGTCGACCGGGAGCGGGAACTGGCGGCGGCGTTCGCCCGGGACTGACCGCGCGGTGGTCCATGCCTAGGCTGGACCCCGTGCTGACTGAACTCGTCGCGTTGCCCGGCGGCTCTTTCCGGATGGGATCGACGAGCTTCTATCCCGAGGAAGCGCCGATCCACACCGCCACGGTCGGGGCGTTCGGCATCGAACGTCACCCGGTCACCAATGCGCAGTTCGCCACATTCGTCGCCGACACCGGCTACATCACCGTCGCGGAGCGGCCGCTGGACCCGGCGCTGTATCCCGGTGTGGCGCCGGAGGATCTGCTCCCTGGAGCATTGATCTTCACCGGCACCGCCGGTCCGGTCGATCTCAACGAGTGGCGGCAGTGGTGGGATTGGGCGCCGGGCGCGAATTGGCGCGCCCCGTACGGGCCGGGTAGCGACATCGCCGGCAGGGCCGACCACCCGGTGGTCCAGGTTGCCTATCCGGATGCCGGGGCTTACGCCGCCTGGGCGGGCCGGCGGCTGCCCACCGAAGCGGAGTTCGAATATGCTGCTGGCGCGGGTGCCACGACCACCTATGCATGGGGCGACGAACCTCGGCTGGACGGAAAGCTGATGGCCAACACCTGGCAGGGCCGGTTTCCCTATCACAACGACGGCGCGCTGGGCTGGGTCGGCACCTCCCCGGTTGGAACTTTCCCGCCCAACGGCTTCGGCCTGGTCGACATGGTCGGCAATGTGTGGGAGTGGACCACCACGAAATACTCCGAGCGCGGCCACGCTCCGCGGGACGGCGGAGCCGATGACTCCAGCCTGGACGCGCCGAAGAATTCGTGCTGTCCAAGCTCCGCTGAGCCGGACCCGTCGCTGATCCAGGCCCTCAAGGGCGGATCGCATCTGTGCGCGCCCGAGTACTGCCACCGCTACCGCCCGGCGGCGCGCTCACCGCAGTCCCAGGACACCTCTACCACGCACATCGGGTTTCGTTGCGTGGTCGGTCCCTAGCTGGGGGCGCAGGGGAAACCGCACGGATTTGGCGCCGGCGTGCCCGTCCCCTAGTATTTAGGGGTTGCCTCGGGCAGACCTCGGCCGGCTTTCAAGAGTCGGCCCCGCGTGCCATGGAGTGACAAAGACCACGCACGACGGGTTTCTTTCGGCTTGCGCCGAGACGTTTTCCCGCGCGTGCACAACCGAGGGAGATCTGGTGATTCAGCAGGAATCGCGGCTCAAGGTTGCCGATAACACCGGTGCCAAGGAGATCTTGTGCATCCGGGTGCTCGGCGGCTCGTCGCGGCGCTATGCCGGCATCGGCGACATCATCGTGGCGACGGTCAAGGACGCGATCCCGGGCGGCAACGTCAAGCGCGGTGACGTGGTCAAGGCCGTCGTCGTCCGCACCGTGAAGGAGCGTCGCCGGCCGGACGGCAGCTACATCAAGTTCGACGAGAACGCCGCGGTGATCATCAAGAACGACAACGACCCGCGCGGCACCCGCATCTTCGGCCCGGTCGGCCGCGAGCTGCGTGAGAAGAAGTTCATGAAGATCGTCTCGCTGGCCCCGGAGGTGCTGTAGATGAAGGTCCATAAGGGCGACACCGTTCTGGTCATCGCCGGTAAGGACAAGGGTGCCAAGGGCAAGGTCATCCAGGCCTTCCCGGACCGCAGCCGGGTTCTGGTCGAGGGCGTCAACCGGATCAAGAAGCACACCGCCGATTCGTCGCGGGAGCGCGGCGCGTCCTCGGGTGGCATCGTCACCCAGGAGGCCCCGATCCACGTCTCCAACGTGATGGTCGTCGACACCGACGGCAACCCCACCCGCATCGGATACCGCCTCAACGAGGAGACCGGGAAGCGGGTCCGCATTTCCAAGCGCAATGGCAAGGACATCCAGTCATGACTTCTGTGGAAGAGAAGGTTCAGCCGCGGCTCAAGCAGCGCTACCGCAACGACATTCGTGTCGCGCTGCACAAGGAGTTCGACTACGCCAACGTGATGCAGATCCCGGGCGTGGTGAAGGTCGTGGTGAACATGGGCGTCGGGGACGCGGCCCGCGACGCCAAGCTCATCAACGGTGCGGTCAACGACCTGGCACTGATCACCGGCCAGAAGCCGGAGATCCGCAAGGCCACCAAGTCCATCGCCCAGTTCAAGCTGCGCGAGGGCATGCCGATCGGCGCCCGGGTCACCCTGCGCGGCGACCGGATGTGGGAGTTCCTCGACCGGCTGGTGTCGATCGCGCTGCCGCGTATCCGCGACTTCCGCGGCCTGAGCCCGAAGCAGTTCGACGGCCACGGCAACTACACCTTCGGTCTGGCTGAGCAGTCGGTGTTCCACGAGATCGACGTGGACGCCATCGACCGGCCCCGGGGCATGGACATCACCGTCGTCACCTCGGCGACGAACGACGACGAGGGACGCGCGCTGCTGCGGGCCCTGGGCTTCCCGTTCAAGGAGAACTGAGCAGATGGCAAAGAAGGCTCTGGTCAACAAGGCCAACAAGAAGCCGAAGTTCGCGGTGCGCGGCTACACCCGCTGCAACAGGTGTGGTCGCCCGCATGCGGTGTACCGCAAGTTCGGGCTGTGCCGGATCTGCCTGCGTGAGATGGCGCATGCCGGCGAGCTGCCCGGTGTGCAGAAGTCCAGCTGGTAAGAACCCCAACACTTTTCAGTCACGACACAGGCGCAGTAGGCCCGTAACAGGGAACCGCTGCGAGGAAGGTAGACAGGCCCAGTCATGACCATGACGGACCCGATCGCAGACTTTTTGACGCGTCTGCGCAACGCCAATTCGGCGTACCACGACGAGGTGACCCTGCCGCATTCGAAGCTGAAGGCGAACATCGCAGAGATCCTCAAGCGCGAGGGCTACATCAGCGACTTCCGGACCGAGGATGCTCGGGTAGGCAAGGCGCTGGTCGTCAAGCTCAAGTACGGCCCCAACCGGGAGCGCAGCCTCGCCGGCCTGCGCCGGGTGTCCAAGCCCGGCCTGCGGGTGTACGCGAAATCCACCAACCTGCCGCGAGTGCTCGGCGGCCTGGGTGTGGCGATCATCTCGACGTCCGCCGGCCTGAGGACCGACCGCCAGGCGGCCCGTGAGGGCGTGGGCGGCGAAGTCCTCGCCTACGTGTGGTGAGAGAGGTTTAGAAAACATGTCGCGTATTGGTAAGCAACCCGTGCTAGTCCCGTCCGGTGTGGACGTGACCATCGACGGACAGAATCTGGCCGTCAAGGGCCCCAAGGGCAGCCTCGAACTTGCGGTGGCCGAACCGATCACCGTCTCGCGCAACGACGATGGCGCGATCGTGGTCAGCCGCCCGGACGACGAGCGGCGCAGCCGGTCGCTGCACGGTCTCTCCCGGACCCTGGTGGCCAACCTGATCACCGGTGTCACCGAGGGCTACACCAACAAGATGGAGATCTTCGGCGTCGGCTACCGCGTGCAGCAGAAGGGCAGCAACCTCGAGTTCGCCCTCGGCTACAGCCACCCGGTCGTCATCGAGCCGCCGGAGGGCATCACGTTCGCGGTGGAGACCCCGACGAAGTTCTCGGTGTCGGGCATCGACAAGCAGAGAGTCGGCCAGATCTCGGCGGTCATCCGCCGCCTGCGCCGCCCGGATCCCTATAAGGGCAAGGGTGTGCGGTACGAGGGCGAGCAGATCCGCCGCAAGGTCGGAAAGACAGGTAAGTAGCAATGGCTAACACACAGACCGTCGACCGCACCCCGGTCGGCACCACCGCCTCGGCGTCCCGCCGGGCGTCCCGGCTCCGCCGGCACACGCGCCTTCGTAAGAAGGTCGTCGGGACCGCCGAGCGGCCCCGTCTGGTCGTCAACCGGTCCTCGCGCCACATTCATGTGCAGCTGGTCAACGACGCCAACGGCACCACGCTGGCCGCGGCATCCTCGATCGAGGCCGATGTGCGCGCCGTCGAGGGCGACAAGAAGGCCCATGCGGCGCGGGTCGGCCAGCTCATCGCCGAGCGCGCCAAAGCGGTCGGCATCGAAGCCATCGTGTTCGACCGCGGTGGAAACACCTACGGCGGCCGGATCGCCGCACTGGCCGACGCCGCCCGCGAGAGCGGACTGAAGTTCTAGCCGGCGGGCAGGAATGAAGCGACATGGGAATTCATATGACCAGCTTTGAATCAAACGGAAGGACCGCACGATGACGGAGCAGACTTCGGCTCCCGAGGTGGCATCGGATCCCGGTGCCCCCAGCGCGGGCACCAGCACCGACGAGCGCGGCGGCCGAGGCGGCCGGGGCGATCGTGGGGGCGATCGTGGGCGCCGTGACGACCGCGGCGGCCGTGGCGGTCGCGACGGCGGCGAGAAGAGCCAGTACCTGGAGCGCGTCGTCACCATCAACCGCGTCTCCAAGGTGGTCAAGGGTGGTCGCCGGTTCAGCTTCACGGCGCTGGTGATCGTCGGCGACGGACACGGCATGGTCGGTGTCGGCTACGGCAAGGCCAAGGAAGTTCCGGCGGCGATCGCCAAGGGTGTGGAGGAAGCCCGCAAGGGCTTCTTCCGCGTCCCGCTGATCGGCAGCACCATCACCCACCCGGTCCAGGGTGAGGCTGCGGCCGGTGTGGTCATGCTGCGCCCGGCCAGCCCCGGTACCGGCGTCATCGCCGGCGGTGCGGTCCGCGCGGTGCTGGAATGTGCCGGCGTGCACGACGTGCTGGCCAAGTCGCTGGGCAGCGACAACGCGATCAACGTGGTGCACGCCACCGTTGCCGCGCTGAAAATGCTCCAGCGTCCCGAAGAGGTGGCCGCTCGTCGCGGTCTGCCCATCGAAGATGTGGCGCCCCCGGCAATGCTCAAGGCGCGTCGCGAGAGTGAAGTGGCTGCTGCGGCGGCCGCGCGTGAAGGAAGCGCATAACCATGGCAGAACTCAAGATCACTCAGGTGCGCGGCACCGTGGGCGCACGCTGGAAGCAGCGTGAGAGCCTTCGCACGCTCGGCCTGAAGAAGATTCGCCAGTCGGTGGTCCGCGAGGACAACCCGCAGACCCGCGGGCTGATCAAGGTCGTGCACCACCTCGTCGACGTTGAGGAGGTCTGAGCATGTCCGACGTCATCAAACTGCACGATCTGCGTCCGGCGCCGGGCGAGAAGAAGGCCAAGACCCGCGTCGGCCGTGGCGAGGGCTCCAAGGGCAAGACCGCCGGCCGCGGTACGAAGGGCACCAAGGCGCGCAAGAACGTGCCGGTGACCTTCGAGGGCGGCCAGATGCCGATCCACATGCGCCTGCCCAAGCTCAAGGGCTTCCGCAACCGGTTCCGCACCGAGTACGACGTGGTGAACGTCGGCGACTTGGGCCGGCTGTTCCCGGCCGGTGGCGACATCGGCCTCGAGGAGCTCGTCGCTAAGGGCGCGGTTCGGAAGAACTCGCTGGTGAAGGTCCTCGGCGACGGCAAGCTGGCGGTGTCGGTCAACGTGACCGCACACAAGTTCAGTGGCAGCGCCCGGGACAAGATCACCTCGGCGGGCGGTTCGGCCACCGAACTGTCCTGACGCTCACACGGTCCAGAGCCCCCGCTTCGGCGGGGGCTCTGGACGTTTCCGGGGTCAGTGCTTGAAGGCGTCCTTGATCTTCTCGCCGGCGTCCTTGAGCGACGATTTCACCTGATCGGCTTTCCCCTCGTTCTCGGTGTCCCGATCGCCGGTCAGCTTTCCGATTCCTTCTTTGGCTTTTCCACCGAGATCTTCGATCTTGTTGTGTGCTTTGTCTGTGGCGCTCACGTGCTCCCACTCCGTGAGGTGTCAGGCCGGACGGCCCATACCCCGACGGAGTACCTCGGAAAGCCGTCGCCGAAACGATGCGGGGGAGTGGATCGTCTGCCGGCGTCGGTAGCCTCGAAACATGCGTTCCTTCCTGCCCGGGGTACCTGACGGGGTCCGCGGCTTCATCACGACCGGAGCCCGCCGGATCGACACCGCCCGCCACCACGGAGTGCCCAGCGGCTGCATTCTCGAAGTGGACCTGCAGTCGCCCCCGCCGGAGACGGCCGGCTTCGACCCGGTGCGATTCATCACCGGTACGGGGCGGCCGATGGTGCTGCGGGACGCCGTCGCCGCCATCCACCGCGCTGCCGAGGACGACCGCGTCCTGGGAATGATCGCCCGCGTGCAGCTTTCAGCCGCCCCGCCGGCGGTCGTTCAGGAACTGCGGGAGGCCGTCGCGGCCTTCACCGCCGCCAAACCGTCGCTAGCGTGGGCCGAGACCTACCCCGGAACGTTGGCGTATTACCTCGCATCGGCGTTCGGCGAGGTGTGGATGCAGCCATCGGGCACCCTCGGGCTGATCGGGTTCGCAACCAACGCCCTGTTCCTGCGCGACGCACTCGGCAAAGCAGGCGTCGAGGCGCAGTTCGTGGCCCGCGGGGAGTACAAGTCGGCGGCGAACCTTTTCACCGAAGCGCATTACACCGAAGCGCACCGCGAAGCCGACAGCCGACTCATCGCCAGTCTGCACAGCCAGGTGTGGCAGGGCATCTCCGACTCGCGGGGGATCGACGCGGTCGATCTCGACCGGCTCGCCGACCGGGCGCCCCTGCTTCGCGAGGATGCCGTCGCGGGACAGCTGCTCGACCACATCGGCTTCCGGGATGAGGCATACCGGCGAATCGCCGAACTCGCCGGCGTCGAGGAGTTCGACGACGCCGGCGACCCGGATTCGGACAAACCGCCGCGGATCTCCCTGTCCCGCTACGCGCAGGCCCGCCGCGGCGGACCTGCACTGCCCGGCCGCAAACCACCCACCATCGCGATCGTCACCGTCGCCGGACCTATCGTCAGTGGTCGCGGCGGCCCGCAAGCCGTGCCGCTGTCCCGTTCCAGCGCCGGCGGCGACACCATCGCCGCCGCGCTACGCGCCGCCGCCGCCGACGATGACGTGAGGGCGGTGGTGCTTCGGGTGGATAGCCCGGGTGGCGCGGTGACCGGTTCGGAGACCATCTGGCGCGAGGTGTGCCGTATCCGGTCTACGGGTAAGCCGGTCGTCGCCTCGATGGGTGCGGTGGCTGCCTCCGGTGGCTACTACGTCTCGATGGCGGCCGACGTCATCGTGGCCAATCCGGGGACGATCACCGGCTCCATCGGCGTGGTGACCGGCAAACTGGTGGCGCGCGAACTCAAGGACCGGATCGGTGTCGGGTCGGATTCGGTGCGCACCAACACCAATGCCGATGCCTGGTCGCTCACGACGCCGTTCACCGCCGAGCAGCACGCCATGGTGGAGGCCGAGGCCGACCTTTTCTACGACGACTTCGTCAGCCGGGCCGCCGAAGCGCGCCGGATGTCCGTGGCGGAGGTGGACGCCGTGGCACGCGGCCGCATCTGGACCGGGGCCGACGCCCGTGAACGCGGCCTGGTCGACGAACTCGGGGGGCTTCGCGACGCGGTGCGCAGGGCAAAGGTCCTCGCCGGACTCGATGCCGACGCCGAGGTGTCGTTGGCCGGATTCCCGGGCAGCTCGGTGCGGGACTACCTGCGGCACAAGGCGTCTGCCGATTCGGCCACAGCGCTGACGGACATCGCCGCAGCGCTGCTCGGGTCGGCCGTCAGCGAGGTGATCGAGCGCGGCGAACGCTCGATGAGCGGTACCACGGCGTTGTGGCTGGGCCGGACCCGGTTCTGATCAACCCAGAGTCGCACTGACGTAGGTGATCTCTCCGAGGGGGTCGTCGAGGGCGGGGTTGCGGGGCGGCAGTCCGGCGCGCCGGAGGAGTTCGCTGCCGGGCACCCCGTGCACCTCCCAACCCAATCCGGTGAGGTGTTCCATGACGTTGCCGCGCGGGCCGGTGTAGATCAGCGACCCCATGTCCAGGGCGAAACCTCTCGACTTGAGCTGAGCCGACATCGCCTGGGCGCGCTCGACGTCGAAATCGGCGATGCCCGGCACGTATTCGGTCGCCACGGTGCTGCCCGGGACGCTGAGCCCTGTGATGGTGTCGAGTAGCCGGTCCTGGGCTTGCGGCGGAAGGTAGATCAGCAACCCCTCGGCAAGCCAGGCCGTCGGCGCCGACGGATCGAATCCGGCGTTCCGCAACGCCGTCGGCCAGTCGTCGCGCAGGTCCACGCCGACGGTCCGCACCTCGCCGGTGGGCTGGGCGCCCAGGGCCGCCAGAGTCTGGGTCTTGAATTCGATCACTGCGGGCTGGTCGACTTCGTAGATCACGGTCCCGGCCGGCCACGCCAGCCGGTAGGCGCGCGAGTCCAGGCCCGAGGCGAGGATCACCGCCTGGCGCACCCCGGCATCGGCCGCCGCAACGAAGTATCCGTCAAAGAACCTGGTGCGCATGGCCATTCCGGCCGTCATCGCCGCCACCCGTTCGGCACCGCCGTCCCATTGCGAGGTGTCCAGACGGCCGTCGAGCATGTCGACGAAGAACGGAATGCCAACCGCGCGCACCAGCGGCTCGGCGAACGGGTCGTCGATGAGGTGGCGCGGGTCTTTGGTCGCCATCGCCCGAGCGGCGGCCACCATGGTCGCCGTCGCACCCACGCTGGTCGCCAGGTCCCAGCTGTCGTCGTCGGTGCGGGCGGTGCCGGCGTCGTCCATCTCGTCCCCTAAGTCAGTCGAGCCGAGATGTACTGAAATCCCTCGAAGCGAGCTGTCATCTCGTCCTCGCGGTGCTCCAGCCCGTACGCCTCGAACAGCTCTCGAACCTCGCTGCCGGTGACGGTCCAGCCCAGCCCCTGCAGATATTCGATGACGTGGCTGCGTTCGCCGACGTAGACCAGACCGGCGAGGTCGTCGTTGAATCCGTACCGCTTCCACTGACCGTCGTCGGTGGTGAACGCGTCCATGTTCGGAAAGAACTCGGTGGCCAACCGGCTCCCGGCGGGGCTGAGTGCGGAGATGTGGTCGAAGAGGCGATCCTGTGCCTCCGGCGGCAGATACATCAGCAGGCCTTCGGCGATCCACGCGGTGGGGCGTCCGGTGTCGAAACCCACCTCCCGCAGTGCGGCGGGCCAGTCTTCGCGGAGATCGACGCCGACGTTGCGGACTTCAGCTGTGGGTTCGGCGCCCAGTGCGCGCAGCGTGATCGCCTTGAAGTCGATCACGCCCGACTGGTCGATCTCGTACACGACGGTTCCCGGCGGCCAGTTCATCCGATAGGCGCGGGCGTCGAGCCCGCTGGCGAGGATCACCACCTGAGATATCCCTGCCGATGTGGCATCCGTCAGGAATCCGTCGAAATACTTTGTGCGCAAAGCCATTCCGTCGGCCATGCGCTCGACCTGTGAATCGCTGTCGGTCCTGCCGTCGAGGATGTCGATGAAATGCGTCATCCCCACCGCCCGCACGAGCGGCTCCGCCCAGTGGTCGTCGATCACCCCGGCGCGGGTGGCCAATGCGCGCGACGCCGCCACCGCGGTGGCGGTGGCGCCCACGCTGGACGCGAGGTCCCAGGAATCGCCATCGCGCCGGACCGGATTCGGTGTCATGGAGCAGCCTTTCGGATTGCGGTGACGGAGAACGAGTTTCGTAACGTCTGATCCGCCGGGTCTTCGGAGAAGTTTCGGCCGTAGGCGGTGAACATCTCGGGCCGGGGCCGGCTGGACACCTCCCAGCCGAGCAGCTCGAGGTGGTCGACGACCGACCGGCGTTCGTCGCCGTAAAACAGGTCGCCCAGGTTGAGGTCGAGGCCCGCTTCGGCGAGCCGGGCACTCATCCCCGACGCGCGCTGCGCGATCCCGGCCCCGCCGTCGCGGTGGTATTCGGTGGCGATCCGGCTGCCCGGCTCGGACAGTGCGGTGATGGTCTCGAAGAGCTGGTCCTGGGCCTGCGCCGGCAGGTAGACGAGCAGGCCCTCGGCGATCCAGGCGGTCGGTGCCGTGTCGTCGAAACCCGCTGCGCGCAGGGCGGAAGCCCAGTCGTCGCGCAGGTCGACGGCGACGGTGCGCAGTTCGGCGGCCGGGGCGGCGCCCTGCTCGGCGAGCACTCGGGCCTTGAACTCGATGACCTCGGTTCGGTCGATCTCGAACACCGTCGTGCCGCCCGGCCAGGGCAGCCGGTAGGCCCGGGCGTCCAGTCCGGAGGCCAGAATGACGGCCTGCCGGATCCCGGCCGCGGCGGCTCCGGTGAAGAAATCGTCGAAGAACCGGGTCCGCACCGCCACGACGTCGAGAAGCAGACGCGCGGCCGGGGCGTCGGCGATACCGGCGGTCCCGTCGAGCGCCTGGGTGAAGGCTGCGATTCCCACCGCGCGGACCAGCGACTCGGCGAACGGATCGTCGACCAGAGGGTCGCCGTCACGGCTGGCCAGCGCCCGCGCCGCGGCCACCAGGGTGGCGGTGGCCCCCACGCTGGTCGCCAGATCCCAGGTGTCGTCGTCGGCGCGGGCCATGCCTGAATCTCCGCTCTCGGTGGAGGAGTTGGTCGGGAGGTGTCCAAGGGGCTGAGGGACGAAGCCCCGCTGGAGCGCCGACCCGTTTTGGTTAGCTAGTTTAACCAGCTGGTGGTGTGTTGCCCGGCGATGCAGTAGGGATTGCTGCCCAGCCTGGGGTAACTGTTAGTCTCGTAGACTGTTTGAGCGCGCGGCTTGCGCGCTGATAAGGATTACCGCCAACGCTGGCTAGCCAGCCCCATCGGCACGCCGTTCTCACGTACTGCGTGCCCAGGAGGAAGAGTGCTTTCGGCTTTCATCTCGTCGCTGCGGACGGCCGATCTGAGGCGGAAAATCCTCTTCACCCTGGCCATGGTGATTCTCTACCGCGCCGGGGCGACGCTGCCGTCACCCGGTGTGAACTACGGCAACGTCCAGCAGTGCATCAATGAGGTCAGCGGCGGCGCAGGCGCTCAGATCTACTCGCTGATCAACCTGTTCTCCGGCGGAGCGCTGCTACAGCTGTCGGTGTTCGCCGTCGGCGTGATGCCCTACATCACCGCGAGCATCATCGTTCAGCTGCTCACCGTCGTGATTCCACGGTTCGAGGAACTGCGAAAAGAGGGCCAGGCGGGTCAGGCCAAGATGACGCAGTACACGCGTTATCTCTCGATAGCGCTGGCGGTTCTGCAGGCCACCAGCATCGTCGCGCTGGCCGCCAATGGCGGTCTGCTGCAGAACTGCTCGGTCGACGTCCTGGACAACACCCGGATCTTCTCCCTGATCGTCATCGTCCTGGTGATGACCGCCGGCGCCGCCCTGGTGATGTGGATGGGCGAGCTGGTGACCGAGCGCGGCGTCGGCAACGGCATGTCGCTGCTGATCTTCGCCGGCATCGCGGCCCGCATCCCGGCCGAGGGCAAGTCGATCCTGGACACCCGCGGCGGGCCGGTATTCGCCGCGGTGTGTGCCGCCGCGCTGCTGATCATCATCGGCGTGGTGTTCGTCGAGCAGGGTCAGCGCCGCATTCCGGTGCAGTACGCCAAGCGCATGGTGGGCCGCAAGATGTACGGCGGAACGTCGACGTACCTGCCGTTGAAGGTCAACCAGGCCGGCGTCATCCCCGTCATCTTCGCGTCGTCGCTGATCTACATCCCGCACCTGATCACCCAGCTGATCCGGAGCGGCAAGAGCGGTCCTGGCACCGGCTGGTGGGACCAGTTCGTCGCCAACCACCTGACCAATCCGGCCGATCCGCTGTATGTCGCGATCTACTTCGGCCTGATCATCTTCTTCACGTACTTCTACGTCTCGATCACGTTCAACCCCGAAGAGCGTGCCGATGAGATGAAGAAGTTCGGCGGCTTCATCCCGGGCATCCGTCCGGGCAAGCCCACTGCCGACTACCTGAGCTACGTGCTGAACCGGATCACCCTTCCCGGCTCGATCTACCTCGGCGTCATCGCGGTTCTGCCGAACCTGTTCCTTCAGGTGGGCAACAGCGGTAGCGTGCAGAACCTGCCGTTCGGCGGCACGGCGGTTCTCATCATGATCGGCGTCGGCCTCGACACCGTGAAGCAGATCGAGAGCCAGCTGATGCAGCGCAACTACGAGGGGTTCCTGAAGTGAGAATCGTTCTGTTGGGCCCGCCCGGTGCGGGCAAGGGCACCCAGGCCGTCAAACTGGCGGAGAACCTCGGCGTGCCGCACATCTCGACCGGTGATCTGTTCCGGCACAACATCACCAACGGCACCCCGCTGGGCGTGCGCGCCAAGCATTACCTCGACGCCGGGGAACTGGTGCCGACCAGCCTGACCAACGACCTGGTCGACGACCGGCTCAACGATGCCGACGTGGCAGGCGGCTTCATCCTCGACGGCTTCCCCCGCACGATCGATCAGGCCAAAGCACTGCACGACATGCTGGAGCGTCGTGGCCTGAAGCTGGACGCGGTGGTGGAGTTTCGGGTGCCCGAGGAGGTTCTGGTCGAGCGGCTGGCGGCCCGCGGCCGGGCCGACGACACCGAGGACGTGATCCGCAACAGGTTCCGGGTGTACCGCGACGAGACGGCCCCGCTGCTGGACTACTACGAGGGCGGGCACGAATTGCGGACCGTCGAGGCGGTCGGCAGCCTCGACGAGGTGTTCAGCCGGGCGTTGCAGTCGCTCGGTCGCTGACCCGTTGATGGTGTCGCTGCCTGGACGGCGCCGTCGCAAGACCGTACCGGCCCGCACCACGGGTGAGCTCGATGCGATGGCCGCCGCCGGTGCGGTCGTCGCTTCCGCACTCCAAGCCGTCCGGCAGACCGCCGCTGCGGGAGTGTCCACCAAGGATCTCGACGACGTCGCCGAGACGGTCATCCGGGAGGCGGGCGGCATACCGTCGTTCCTGGGCTACCACGGGTACCCGGCGAGTATCTGCTCGTCGGTGAACGACCGCGTGGTGCATGGCATTCCCTCGGCCGCCGAAGCACTCGTACTCGGCGATCTGGTGTCCATCGACTGCGGCGCCATCATCGACGGCTGGCACGGTGACGCCGCGGTCACCTTCGGCGTGGGTACGCTGATTCCTGCCGACGACTTGCTCTCCGAAGCGACTCGGCTGTCCATGGAGGCCGGCATCGCCGCGATGGTGCCCGGGAACCGGCTGACCGACGTCTCGCACGCCATCGAGAAGGGCACTCGAGCCGCCGAGCGGGCGCATGGACGGCGCTACGGCATCGTTGAGGGATACGGCGGCCACGGGATCGGCCGGCAGATGCATATGGAGCCGTTCCTGCCCAATGAAGGCGAACCTGGCCGCGGACCGGTGCTGGTAGCCGGTTCGGTGCTCGCGATAGAGCCGATGCTGACGCTCGGCACCAGCCGCACCCGGATCCTCGAGGACGAGTGGACGGTGGTCACCACCGACGGCTCCCGCGCTGCGCATTGGGAGCACACCGTCGCAGTCACCGACGACGGTCCGCGGATCCTGACGGCATGAGCGGCCTTAGCCGGCCGGGGCCGGCGCCATGGACTCGGCCGCAGCCGGTGCCGGGGGCGCCGGAACGTCGGGCGCCTCAGCTGCGGCCGGTGCCTCAGGCGGTGCCGGCGGAGCGGGGGCGGGAGCAGGTGCGGGTGCGGGGGCGGGGGCCGGGGCGGCCGGCGTCGGGGTCATCGGGACCAGCACGGAGTCGATCTTCGTGAGCTCAAACGGAGTGTTGAACGCGTAGGGCTTGCCGCAGATCCCTGGGTCGGTGTAGGAGCGCCAGCCTTCGCCGGTGGCAGCATCCCAGGCGAAGGTGGTGGGCAGGGTGTGCTTCGACCCGTCTTCCTTGCATTTGAGGATGTTCTTGAAGTCAGCGGTGAGCGTCCACGAGCCGACGGTCCAGTAGGCGTCCGCGGTGAACTGAGCCTTCTTCATCCGGGTGTCGGTGATGGCGAACTGGCGGACGTTGACGCAGTTATTCTGGTTGTTCTCGCACGGACTCAGGACCCACTTGATCCGGTAGTCCTTACCGCCGTAGGTCACGTGGTACGTGCCGACCGCGTTGTCCGTCATCTCGTTTGCGTGCGCGGGGGCGACCTGGCCCACGCTGGCCACGATGAGTGCAGCCGACAACGACCCCAAAACCCGTCGGTAACCCATTGCTCTCCTCATCACGTTCTTGTCGGCGTTCGCAGGGCTTCAACCGCTGCCCGGCCGACATGGCCGTCAAATGGTACCCAAGTTGTCGGTGGAACACCTTGGGGGACTCATGAGTCGACTCTGCCTCCAGGTCGCGGTCCGGCCCGAGTCACGATATCGCCGCAGCGTCGATGCGGATTCAGCGCAACGTCTCGATGACCGCGCTGAAGTCGAGATTGGCGTGCTGCTCGGCGAAGTTCGCGTAGATCTGCGCCGCGTGGCTGCCCAGCGGAGCCGAGGCTCCGGTGGACGCCACCGCGTTCATTGCCAGGCTGAGGTCCTTGTTCATCAGCGCTGTCGCGAAGCCGGGTTTGAACTCGTTGTTGGCAGGCGAGGTCGGAACTGGTCCTGGGACGGGGCAATTCGTGTGCACGGCCCAGCAGTTGCCGGTGGCGCCGGTGATCACGTCGAACAGCGACTGCGCGGACAGCCCCAGCTTCTCGGCGAGCACGAACGCCTCGCCCACGGCGATCTGCTGAACGGCCAACAGCATGTTGTTGCAAAGTTTTGCCGCCTGGCCTGCTCCGGAGGCACCGCAATGAATGATCTTGCCGGCCATGGCATCCAGCACCGGCCCGGCCCGGTCGAGGGCCTCGGCCTCCCCGCCGACCATGAACGCCAGCGTGCCGGCCACAGCGCCTTTGACCCCGCCGGAGACCGGTGCGTCGAGTTGGGCGAAGCCGCGCTCGGCGGCGAAGGCATGCACGGCACGGGCGTCGTCGACCGAGATGGTCGAGCTGTCGATGAACAGGGTTCCGGTAGGGGCGGCCGGCATGACCTCGGCGTAGCACTCTTTGACCAGAGTTCCGTTGGGCAGCATGGTGATAACGACGTCGGCGCCTCGCACAGCCTCGGCTCCGGTTCCCACGACGTGGACCCCTTTGCCGGCCGCGGCCTCCTGCGCGGCCGCAACCGGATCGAATCCGCGCACGGTGTAGCCGGCATTGACGAGATTCCCCGCCATCGGTGCGCCCATATTGCCCAGGCCGAGGAATGCGATCGTGGTCATAGGGAACTCCTTGTGCTCATTGCCCGGCGCGTACGCGCGCGGCTTCGGAACGACCGATCACCACTCGCATGATTTCGTTGGTGCCTTCAAGGATCCGGTGCACACGCAGGTCGCGAACGATCTTTTCCAAACCGTACTCGCGCAGGTAGCCGTAACCACCCAGCAGTTGCAAGGCGTCGTCGGCCACGTCGAAACAGGTATCGGTGACATACCTTTTCGCCATTGCGCACAGCGTGACCTTGTCGGCCCCGTCGTCGTCGAGTGCGCTGGCCGCCCGCCAGAGCATCAGCCGCGACGTTTCCAGGGCGGTGGCCATGTCGGCCAGGGTGAAGCGGATGGTCGGCTCGTCGATCAAAGCCCCGCCGAAGGCGTGCCGGTCGACCAGGTACCGGGCTGCCTTGTCGTAGGCGGATTGGGCGCCGCCCAGCGAGCAGGCGGCGATGTTGAGCCGGCCGCCGTTGAGGCCGTTCATCGCTATACCGAAGCCGGTGCCCTCCGAACCACCGAGCAATGCATCGGCGGGAACCCGGACGCCCTCGAGGATCACCTGCGCGGTGGGTTGGGCGTTCCAGCCCATCTTCTCCTCGTTGGCGCCGAAAGACAGTCCTGGCGTGCCTCTTTCGACAATGAACGTGGAGATTCCGCGCGGACCGTCTTCGCCGGTGCGGGCCATCACCACGTAGACGTCGGAGACGCCCGCGCCGGAGATGAATTGTTTGACGCCGTCGAGCACCCAATCTGCACGTGGTGCCGAGCCGTCCCGAACGGCCTTGGTGCGCAAGGCCGCCGCATCCGATCCGGCACCTGGTTCGGTAAGGCAATAGCTGGCGATCAGCTCCATCGACGCTAGCCGCGGAACCCAGGACTTGCGCTGTTCGGGGGTGCCGTAGGTGTCGATCATCCAGGCGCACATGTTGTGGATCGAGATGAACGACGAGATCACCGGATCGGCGATGGCGAGCTCTTCGAAAATCCGCACGGCGTCCAGACGCCGCAAGCCGCTGCCGCCGACGTCCTCGCCGCAGTAGATGGCGGCGATGCCCAACTCCGCCGACTCCCTCAGCACATCGACCGGGAAGTGCTTGCGCTTGTCCCATTCGAGGGCGTGCGGGGCGAGCCGCTTGGCGGCGAAGGCGGCGGCGGTCTCGACGATCACCCGCTCGTCGTCATCGAGAGTGATGAAATTCATTGCAGCCACGGGCTATTTCATCGTCGGGATGACGAATTCCGCGCCATCCTTGATGCCCGACGGCCAGCGCTCGGTGATGGTCTTGGTCTTGGTGTAGAACAGGATCGAGTGCGGACCGTGCTGGTTGAGGTCGCCGAAGCCGGACCGTTTCCAGCCGCCGAACGTGTGGTACGACACGGGAACCGGGATCGGCACGTTGACCCCCACCATGCCGACCTGGACGCGCGAGACGAAGTCGCGGGCGGTGTCGCCGTCGCGGGTGAAGATGGCCACCCCGTTGCCGTACTCGTGCTCGTTGGGCAGGCGCAGCGCTTCCTCGTAGTTCTTGACGCGCACGATGCACACCACCGGACCGAAGATCTCATCGGTGTAGATGGACATGTCGGTAGTGACGTGATCGAACAGGCTCGGGCCGATGAAGAACCCACCTTCCAGGCTCTCGTCACCGAATGTCATTTCGTTGCTGCCTTTTTCGCGGCCGTCGACGACGAGTTCGGCGCCGTCGGCAACGCCGGCGTCGATGTAGCCGCGTACCCGATCGAGGGCGGCCTCGGTGACCAGCGGCCCGTAGTCGGCCTTCGGGTCCAGGCTGTGCCCGACCCGGAGGTGCTCGACCCGTTCGGCCAGCCGGGAGCGCAACCGGTTGGCAACCTCATCGCCCACGGCGACCGCGACGCTGATGGCCATGCAGCGCTCGCCCGCGCTGCCATAGCCGGCGCCGATCAGCGCGTCGATGGCCTGGTCCAAATCGGAATCGGGCATGACGATCATGTGGTTCTTGGCCCCGCCGAAGCACTGGGCGCGTTTACCGCCGGCGGCGGCGCGGGAGTAGATGTACTGCGCGATATCGGAACTGCCGACGAATCCGTAAGCCTTGATGTCGGGGTGATCCAGCAGCGCGTCGACGGCCTCCTTATCGCCATTGACGACCTGGAAGACGCCCGCTGGCAGGCCGGCCTCGATGAACAGTTCGGCCAGCCGCAGCGGCACGGATGGGTCGCGCTCGGACGGTTTGAGGATGAATGCGTTGCCACAGGCCAGAGCCGGGCCGGCTTTCCATAGCGGGATCATCGCCGGGAAGTTGAACGGGGTGATGCCGCAGACCACGCCGAGCGGTTGGCGGATGGAGTAGACGTCGATGCCGGGGCCGGCGCCCTCGGTGAACTCGCCCTTGATCAGATGCGGGATGCCGGTGGCGAACTCGATGACCTCGATGCCGCGCTGGATGTCGCCGAGCGAATCGCTGACGGTCTTGCCGTGCTCAATGGAAAGCAGTTCGGCGATTTCGTTCGCGTTGGCGTTGACCAACTCGATGAACTTCATCAGCACCCGGGCGCGCTTCTGCGGGTTCCAGGCCGCCCACTCCTTCTGTGCCTCCACCGCCGAGGCGACGGCGGCGTCGACATCGGCCTTGCTGGCCAGCAGTACCTGGGCCTGCACCTCGCCGGTGCTGGGGTTGAAGACGTCGGCGGTCCGGGTGCTCGCCAGCGGGCTGCGCTTGCCGTCGATGAAGTGGGGGATCTGAGTGGTCATGGTTGTGCCTCCAAGGCGGGGAAAATACTTGCAATCGTGGCAAATGACATCGGGCTTGCGCAAGACGGCGCTACGGCAGATCGGCGATGAATCTCCTCGTCTCATCCCAGGACGGCAGCAAACCCGACGCGCGGATCGCCGCGAGCGTCGGTGCGGCGCTGTCGCGCGGGGACAGCACCTGCCGGTCGGCCGGGATGGGCCAGTCGATGCCGATCTGCGGATCGTTCGCCGCGATGGTGTGCTCGCGGGCCGGGGTATACGGAGCGGAGCAGAGGTACATCACCGTCGAATTGTCCTGCAGTGCAAGAAATCCGTGGGCCAATCCCTCAGACAGGTACACCGAGCGGCGTTCCACGTCGTCGAGCACGGTGGCGTCCCAACGGCCGTAGGTGGGGGAGCCGACCCGGACGTCGACGACGACGTCGAAGACCGAGCCGCGCACGCAGGTGACGAACTTTGCCTGTCCCGGGGGCACATCGGCGAAGTGCAGGCCGCGCAGCACTCCGGCTGCCGAGGTTGAGCAGTTCGCCTGGCGCATCCCGAACCGGTGGCCGGCCATCTCGGCGAAGGCGCATTCGGAAAACCACTCGAAGGTGTCGCCGCGCAGATCGTCGAACACCGTCGGGGTGATCTCCCAGGATCCCGGAATCGCCAACTCGCGAAAAGTCATGTCACCGAGACCTTTCCGCATAAGTTGCCTCAGTCCGGGCCTTCAGGGGGCCCCACCACCACTCGTTGTCGCGATACCACGAGATGGTCTCGCGCAGGCCCTCGGCGAAATCGGTGCGCACCGGCGCCCAGTGCAGTTCCTCGCGCAGAACGCTCGCGTCGATCGCGTACCGCAGGTCGTGACCGGGGCGGTCGACGACGTGGTCGAAGTCGTCGGGGTCGCGGTCCATCAGGGTCAGTATCAGCCGCAGCACCGAGAGATTGTCGCGCTCACCGTTGGCCCCGATGAGGTAAGTCCGGCCTGCGACGCCGTCGTCGAGGATGCGCCACACCGCGCTGTTGTGGTCCTCGACGTGGATCCAGTCCCGCACATTGGCGCCGGCCCCGTACAGCTTGGGGCGCCGACCGGTCAGCACACTGGTGATCTGGCGGGGAATGAACTTCTCGACGTGCTGGAACGGCCCGTAGTTATTCGAGCAATTCGAGATTGTCGCCGACACCCCGAACGACCGCACCCAAGCGCGGACGAGCAGGTCCGCGGACGCCTTGGTCGCCGAGTAGGGACTCGACGGGTTGTACGGGGTCGCTTCGGTGAAGCGGACCCGGCTATCGAGGGGGAGATCGCCGTAAACCTCATCGGTGGAGATGTGATGAAGGCGCACGCCATGCCGGCGGACCGCCTCCAGGACCGAGAACGTGCCCATGACGTTGCTGTGCAGGAACGGCGCGGGGTCGGCCAGTGAGTTGTCAACGTGGGTCTCGGCGGCGAAGTGCACCACCGCGTCGGACTCAGCGACCAGGTGATCCACCAGCGAGGTGTCGGTGAGATCGCCCTCGACCAGCCGGATTGTGTCGTTGAGCCCGTTCAGCGCCTCCCGGCTGCCTGCGTACGTGAGCGCGTCGAGCACGGTGACCGCGACGCCGGCGCGGTCCCGGACGGCGCTGTGCACGAAGTTGGCACCGATGAACCCTGCGCCGCCGGTGACCAAGAGCCGCATCGGCCCACTTTAACCGGGTACCGTGGCCCTGCGGGGGGACCGTGAACGCCGTTTTGGAGCGGAGCCCGCCGAACAGGTATTGTGGAACAACGGTGCGGTGATCGCGCCGGCTCTTGCGTGTCCCGTCCCGGAACTTCTTCTGGATCTTCACGTTTTGCAGTCGGGCGAATGCTGCCCCAACACCCAACGCAGGCTAGTGAGGATATGGGCAAGAAAGACGGTGCCATCGAGGTCGAGGGCCGCGTGGTCGAGCCTCTGCCCAATGCGATGTTTCGCATTGAGCTGGAGAACGGTCACAAAGTGCTCGCCCACATCAGCGGCAAGATGCGGCAGCACTACATCCGCATCCTGCCCGAGGACCGGGTTGTCGTGGAGCTTTCGCCTTACGACCTGACCCGCGGCCGGATTGTTTACCGGTACAAGTAGCCCCCGAACTGACGAGTAAGAACAGGATCAAAAGCCGTGAAGGTCAACCCGAGCGTCAAGCCGATCTGCGACAAGTGCAGGTTGATCCGCCGGCATGGGCGGGTCATGGTGATCTGCTCCGATCCGCGCCACAAGCAGCGGCAGGGTTAGTCCGACGACGATGCGGGCCGCCCAGCGGCCCGAGGAGAAGTCAGGACAATCAGACCCCGGCCCCCGCACTGCGGCGCACACAACTGAATGCAGACCTCCCAGCACCACTGAACCGATTGGCGGTTCAGCCGCGCCCGGAACGGAGGCCGGGCCCCGGACGCACCGTCCGGGAACGGTGTGGGATCGACACCTCCGCCTAGAAGAAGGAATACAGCCCTGTGGCACGTCTAGTGGGCGTCGATCTTCCGCGCGACAAGCGCATGGAGATCGCGCTGACCTACATCTACGGCATCGGCCGTACCCGGTCCCAGGAGATCCTGGCCGCAACCGGAATCGACCGGGATCTTCGGAGCAAGGATCTCACCGACGATCAGCTGACCCAACTGCGCGACTTCATCGAAGCCAATCACAAGGTCGAGGGCGACCTGCGCCGCGAGGTTCAGGCCGACATTCGGCGCAAGATCGAGATCGGCTGCTATCAAGGCCTGCGGCACCGCAAGGGCCTGCCCGTCCGCGGTCAGCGGACCAAGACCAACGCGCGTACCCGCAAGGGCCCCAAGCGCACCATCGCCGGTAAGAAGAAGGCTAAGTAACCATGGCACCTCCGAAGAAGGCCACGTCCGCCGCCAAGAAGGGCAAGACCACCCGGCGTCGGGAAAAGAAGAACGTCCCGCACGGTGCCGCCCACATCAAGAGCACGTTCAACAACACGATCGTGTCCATCACCGACCCGCAGGGCAACGTGATCGCCTGGGCATCCTCCGGCCACGTCGGTTTCAAGGGTTCGCGCAAGTCGACGCCGTTCGCGGCGCAGTTGGCCGCCGAGAACGCCGCCCGCAAGGCGCAGGAACACGGCGTCAAGAAGGTCGATGTCTTCGTCAAGGGTCCCGGCTCGGGACGCGAGACCGCCATCCGCTCGCTGCAGGCCGCCGGCCTGGAAGTGGGCGCGATTTCCGATGTCACGCCGCAGCCGCACAACGGCTGCCGTCCGCCCAAGCGGCGCCGGGTCTAGGGAGGATCTGACACATGGCTCGTTACACCGGATCTGCCACTCGCAAGTCGCGCCGTCTCGGCGTCGACCTCGTCGGTGGTGACCAGTCCTTCGAGAAGCGCCCCTACCCGCCCGGCCAGCACGGCCGCGCGCGGATCAAGGAGAGCGAATACCGCACCCAGCTGCAGGAGAAGCAGAAGGCCCGCTTCACCTACGGCGTGATGGAGAAGCAGTTCCGCCGCTACTACGAAGAGGCCAACCGCCAGTCCGGCAAGACCGGCGAGAACCTGCTGCGCATCCTGGAGAGCCGGCTGGACAACGTCGTGTACCGGGCCGGCTTGGCCCGCACCCGGCGGATGGCCCGGCAGCTGGTCAGCCACGGGCACTTCACCGTGAACGGCGTCAAGGTCAACGTGCCCAGCTATCGGGTGTCGCAGTACGACATCATCGACGTCCGGCCCAACTCGCTGAACACCGTGCCGTTCCAGATTTCCCGGGAAATCGCGGGCGACCGGCCGATCCCGGCCTGGTTGCAGGTGGTCGGCGAGCGTCAGCGGTTGCTCGTGCACCAGTTGCCCGAGCGCGCCCAGATCGACGTGCCGCTCACCGAGCAGCTGATCGTCGAGTTCTACTCGAAGTAATCGCGCTGTGGGACAACCGTTCCGCAGTCACCCGACGGCATCAAATAGCGGGTGCCGAGAAGGAGATAGAAGAACACCATGCTGATTTCTCAGCGCCCCACATTGAGCGAGGACGTCCTCGCCGAGAACCGTTCGCAGTTCATCATCGAGCCGCTGGAGCCGGGCTTCGGCTACACCCTCGGCAATTCGCTGCGACGCACTCTGCTGTCGTCGATTCCCGGTGCCGCCGTGACGAGCATCCGGATCGACGGTGTGCTGCACGAGTTCACCACGGTTCCCGGCGTCAAAGAGGACGTCACCGACATCATCCTCAACCTGAAGAGCCTCGTGGTGTCCTCGGATGAGGACGAGCCGGTCACCATGTACCTGCGTAAGCAGGGCCCGGGCACGGTCACCGCGGGTGACATCGTCCCGCCGGCCGGGGTGAGCGTGCACAACCCGGACATGCACATCGCGACGCTGAACGACAAGGGCAAGCTCGAGATCGAGCTCGTCGTCGAGCGGGGCCGCGGTTATGTGCCGGCCGTGATGAACAAGGCCTCGGGCGCTGAGATCGGCCGCATCCCGGTCGACTCGATCTACTCGCCGGTGCTCAAGGTGACCTACAAGGTCGAGGCCACCCGCGTCGAGCAGCGCACCGACTTCGACAAGCTGATCCTGGACGTGGAGACCAAGAACTCCATCAGCCCGCGTGACGCGCTGGCTTCGGCCGGCAAGACGCTCGTCGAATTGTTCGGGCTGGCACGGGAACTCAACGTCGAGGCCGAGGGCATCGAGATCGGCCCGTCCCCGCAGGAGGCCGACCACATCGCCGCGTTCGCGCTGCCGATCGACGATCTCGACCTGACGGTGCGCTCCTACAACTGCCTCAAGCGCGAGGGCGTGCACACCGTCGGCGAACTCGTCGCCCGCACGGAGTCGGATCTGCTGGACATCCGCAACTTCGGCCAGAAGTCCATCGACGAGGTGAAGATCAAGCTGCACCAGCTGGGTCTGTCGCTGAAGGACTCGCCGGCCAGTTTCGACCCGTCCGAGGTCGCCGGTTACGACGTCGCCACCGGCACCTGGACCAACGACAGCGGCTACGACCTGGAGGCCGACCAGGACTACGCCGAGACCGAACAGCTCTAACTCGAATCAGTTTTCCCGGTCGTACCTGATACGGCGACCGGGCTCACCTAGGAGATCGCAATGCCTAAGCCCACCAAGGGTCCTCGTCTCGGCGGTTCGTCGTCGCACCAGAAGGCGATCCTGGCCAACCTGGCCACCTCGCTGTTCGAGCACGGCCGGATCAAGACCACCGAGCCCAAGGCCCGGGCGCTGCGCCCCTATGCCGAGAAGCTGATCACCCACGCCAAAAAGGGCACCCTGCACAACCGGCGTGAGGTGATGAAGAAGATCCGCGACAAGGACGTGGTGCACACGCTCTTCGCCGAGATCGGTCCCTTCTTCGCCGATCGCAACGGCGGCTACACCCGCATCGTGAAGGTCGAGGCACGCAAGGGCGACAACGCCCCGATGGCCGTCATCGAACTGGTGCGGGAGCAGACGGTGACCAACGAGGCCAACCGGGCCCGTCGCGCCGCTGCGTCGGCCAAGAAGGCCGCCGCACCGGTCGCCGCTGCCGCCCCGCAGACCGCGGTCGAGCTGGAGGCCGCAGAGGAAACGGCAGTGGAGGAAACGGCAGTGGAGCCCGCCGCGGAGTCGATCGAGCAGATCGAGGCCGAGGACGCCGGCATCGCCGACGCGCAGACGGCGGCCGTGGCCGACGAAGCCTCGGCCGAGGAGCAGGCCGACGAGGCCTGATCCCTTGGACGTCGACGTGCCCGCCACCGGATCCGGTGGCGGGCACGTCGTTTCCGGCTCGCCATCGTCGGTGCGGCTGAGGCTCGACATCGCCTACGACGGAACAGATTTCGCCGGCTGGGCCGCTCAGGCGGGGCAGCGCACCGTCGCCGGGGTGCTCGACGAGACGTTGTCGACGGTGTTCCGGGTGCCGGTTCGGCTCTTCGCGGCCGGCCGCACGGATGCCGGGGTGCACGCCACCGGCCAGGTCGCTCACCTCGATGTGCCGGATGATGCCCTGCAGCATGCCTATCCGCGCCGGACCCGCGCGGGCGACGCCGAATTCGCGCCGCTGGTGCGGCGACTGGCCAAATTTCTTCCCGACGATGTCCGGGTACGGGGAATCGCCCGCGCCGCAGAAGGTTTCGACGCCCGGTTCTCCGCACTGCGCCGTCATTACGCCTACCAGTTGTCGCTCGCCCCGTGGGGCTGCGATCCGCAGCAGGCGAGGTTCGTCACCCCGTGGTCGCGTCCGCTCGATGTGGACGCCATGGCGGCCGGATCCCGAATGCTGCTGGGACTGCATGATTTCGCGGCCTTCTGCCGGCCGCGTCCGGGCGCGACGACGATCCGCGACCTGCAACGGCTGGACTGGATCCGGGAGGGTGAGGCGCTGACCGCCTACGTGAGCGCCGACGCGTTCTGCTGGTCGATGGTCCGGTCCCTGATCGGCGCACTGTTGGCGGTCGGGGAGGGGCGCCGCGAACCTGATTGGTGCGCGGCGCTACTGACCGCAGCGCATCGATCGAGTGATTTCGCCGCGGCCCCCGCCCGTGGGCTCACCCTGATCGGCGTGGACTACCCGGCCGGCGACGAACTCGCGGCTCGCGTCGCCGTCACCCGCGACCTGCGGATACTGGGCTGAGAACCTAGAGTCGCGCGGCGACGAAGGTCGCCGCCTGGTCGATCAATCCCGCGTCGGCATAGGCGGCGTATTGATGCGACGGCCAGTTGCCCACCCAGGTGTTGAAGTCCAGGTTGTTGTTGCAGATCGGATCATCGGATGTGCACAGGTCGATCGTCTTGTCGCCGTAGAGCGGGCTGATGGCCGAAACCGGGCCGAGGACCTTGCGAGTCCCGTTGCCGAACAGAGCCACTGCAGCGATGTGGTTGTCCATGCCCAGCGGCAACGGGTTGTTGTAGCCGAAGACCGGCGACGGCACGGCCACTACGACATCGGTGACTGCCGCGCCCAGCGAGTAGCCGCCGAGCACCAGTCGGGTATCGGGACACTTGGCGGCCATCGATTGAATGTGCCGGCTCATATCGTTGGCGCCCTGGATGACTTCGGTGTCGGCGGGATAGTTCACGGCGTAGAAGCCGACGCTCTTGTCGGTCCGGGCCCGCACGGCCTCGACGAACGACTCTCCGATCTGACCGGTGCCCGGGGGCTCGGTCCTGCCGCGGGCGAAGACCACCTCGACATCGGGGCACGGCGCCGCCACGGCCCGTGGGGCCACCATCGGCGAGAACGCCGCCGAAGTGACGGAAATCATGCACGACACCACAGTGCACATCCGTCTCATCTGCATCAGGCTATGGTAGCCGCGGCCAGGTGTGGCCGCCATGTGCGTGACCGGCCGCCAGTGGTCAGAGCAGACTCGACACGAATCCGGCGGCCTGGCCGACCATGTCGGTCTTCTCGTAACTGGTGTGCGCGAACGGGTTACGACCCTGCGAGCAGATGGGGTCGCCGTTGGCGCACAGGTCGATGCCCTTGCCCGCGAAGGGCTCGATGGCTGCGGAGACCGGGATTCCGAACTTGGTGGACGGGTTGCCGAACACCGCCACCGCGGCCACCCGGCTGGCCAGGCTCTGCGGCATCGGCGGGGCTGATCCGACCTCGCCGACCTTGTTCCCCAGTGGGGGGATGCCGAGCAGCATGTCGACCACGGCCGCGCCCTGGGAGTAGCCGCCCAGCACGAATCGGGTGTTCGGGCACGTTTCGGCAACCTGGGCGATCCGGTTCGTCACATCGTTGGCGCCGTCGGCGGTGGCAAGGAAGTCGTAGCTGGCGGGGTAGTTCACCGCGTACACCCCGAGCGTGCGGTCTCCGAGGCTGGCCTGGAGCTGATCCCGAAGCGCCTGCCCTACCCGCCCGATACCGGCCGGTTCGCTGGTGCCGCGCGCAAACACCAACTCCACATCAGGGCATCCAGCAGCCTGGGCCGGGGCTGTTGCCCCCGCCATGGCCACTCCCGCGATCAGCACAGCCGTCGTCAGACCCGAGACAACACGCATGAGGTCCATCGTCACACAGCGGCTAGCGTCCTGGGAAACCGTGGCGGTAGTCCCGATGTCTCGCTCCTGCGCCGCCTCGTCCCTCGGCGGCATCGTTGACTCGATTAGAGCCGATTCGCCACGAACGCGGCCGCCTGGTTGGCGCTGCCGTCGGGCCCGTAGCTGCGATGCGCAATGACGCTGCTGTTGTCGCCGTTGGAGCAGATCGGGTCGCCAGGACTGCAGATGTCGATCGCCCGGGCGCCGAAAGTCGGGCTGGAGGTCAGCGGAAGGCCGATCTTGGCGGACGGGTTGCCGAAGACGGCCACCGCGGCGATGTGGTCACCGGCCGCGGGTGGGAGCGGATTGGTGAATCCGATACCGGGCACTGGAATGGAGGTGACGACGTCCATGACGGCCGCACCCTGCGAATACCCGCCCAGCACGATCCTGGTGTACGGGCAGTTTTCGGCGACCCACTGGACGTGGCCACTGGTGTCGTTGGCGCCGTCGGCCACTGCCAGGAAGTCATAGCTGGCGGGGTAGTTGACGGCGTAGACGCCCAGGCTGCGGTCGCCGATGAGGCCGCGCAGGTCGTTGACGAACGCATCGCCGACGCGGCCGATGCCCGGCGGCTCGTTGGTGCCGCGGGCGAAGACCACCTCAACGTCATTGCAGCCGTCCGCCGTGGCGACGGGTGCGCCGCCCAGCGGAAGGGCCCACACCGTCGTAGCGGCAGCGAGCGCCGCTGCGCTGCGTACGGGAACGGAGATAGGCATATTTCTCACCCCTCGATTGTGGCAGATGCCCGGGAAGCCATCACTACTAGCGCGTTGCGGCGCTGGTCACCGGCTCAAGGGGCCCCGCATCGGGCCACGAGGCGGCGGCGACGTCGGGCGTGCGGTCGCCCTGGCGTGCCAGCCCCAATCCGACCAGCACCACGGCGCCACCGACGATCTGGATGACGGTCAATCGCTCGTCGAGCAACAACCACGCGGCGAGCACGGCGAACAGCACCTCGGCGAGACCGACCAGCGAGGCGAAACTCGGGCGCAACCGGGCGACGCCGCTGATCCCCAGGGTGTAGGCGATCGCGGTGGCGATGACTCCCAGCAGCAGCACCGGGACCAGCCACGGCACGGTGATGCCGGCGACCACGGCGTCGTTGGTGGTGAACCGCATCGGCATCACGCCGGTCATGCCCAGTGCGGCGATCGCGACCGTGGCCACCACCAGCCCGCCGGCGGCCAGCGTGATCGCGTGCAGACCCGACCCGTCGGCGGTCACCTGGTCGGACATCATGAAGTAGCAGACGGCGCAGAGTGCGGCTCCCAGGCCCCAGGCCACTCCGACGGCGTCGGCTTTCGCGCCGTTGGCGACGTCGAGCACCAGGATGATCCCGACGATCGCCAGAGCCACGCCGGCCAGCGTCAGACCGCGCGGCCGCCGCTTGGTGGTGGCCCACACCCACGCGATCACCAGCACCGGAGCGGTGTATTCCAGCAGCATTGCCACGCCGACCGAGAGGTGCGCGACGGCGTTGTAGTAGCAGAGTTGAGCGCCGGCCACCGGGAACAATCCGTAGATCACGACGGTCTTCGCGTGTTCACGTGCCTGGCTCACCCAGTCGGGTTTGACGATGGTGGCGACGATGGCGAGCACGAACGCCCCGCCGGCGAGCCGGGCGGCGACCGCAGCGGTGGGAGACCAGCCGGCGACCATCAGCGCCTTGGCCAGCGGTCCGGACATGCCGAAGGTGAAGGCCGATGCCGTGGCGAACACCAGACCGAGCCGAAACTGGTCACGTTTTTGTGTTGTGGACACCGAACACCTCCGTCATGAGTAAAGTGATGAACGGTCATGACGCTACGTCCAGAGGAGGTCATGAGTCAAATGCGTTTTACTTATGACACGGAACTCACTCTGCGGGCGGCGTGTGTCCTGATCAACTCCGACCGGCTCGACGGCGAGACCATGCCGGACCAGGCATCTCTGGACGCCTACCTGGAGCTTTACGGCTGGACCGGACGGCGTGATCACGACGCCGCCGAATTGGCGGCGGTGCACCGGCTGCGCACCCGGCTGGGTGACATCTGGGCCGGTTCCGACGACGAGGTCCGCACCGTCGACGCCGTCAACGCGCTGCTCGTCGACACCCATGCCGCGCCCTGGCTCACCCGACACCCCGAAATGCCCGAATGGCATCTGCACCTGGCGTCCGCCGACGAACCGCTGGACCGACGGATGGGCGCGGAGATCGCTATGGCGATAGCCGATCTGATCAGGGCCGGAGAGCTGCGGCGGCTGAAGGTCTGCGCGGCGCCG
The DNA here is from genome assembly GCA_964629725.1 of uncultured Mycobacterium sp. GTDB lineage: Bacteria > Actinomycetota > Actinomycetes > Mycobacteriales > Mycobacteriaceae > Mycobacterium. Next base: position 43,457 of record CAZVST010000015.1, on the reverse strand, counting down.
GACTGCGATGCGGCGCTCATCGACCTGTCCCGCAACCGCTCCCGGATGTTCTGTGACACCGGCAACTGCGGCAACCGGCAGCACGTCGCCGCCTACCGGGAACGACGGTCCAAAGACCCTGTGGACGGGTGAGGTCGGACACGTCGATCCGGGGTTAGGTTCGGCGATGTGGGAGCCGTGCCGACTGTGCTGGAAGTCACCGCTGAGACCGTCCGGGCGACCGGGGGAACCGGCTGTCGGCCGCCGCGGACGCTGGTCGCGGCAGCGCTGGACTGGATCGACGATCCGGTCGGGCTGTTCGACGAACGGCCGGTCGCCGTCGCGGACCTGTGGCGATCGCTGGTCGCGACGCTGCTTGGGCCGCAATGCGAGTCGGTGGTGGTCGTCCATCCCGCGGCCTGGTCGCGTGCGAGGGTCGACCGTGTGGTCGCGGCGGCCAATACAGTCGCCGATCACATCGAAGCGGTGTCCGCCGACCGGTGGAGCGGGCCCGGGACCCGAAGCAGCGCGACTTCACTCGAGGGCGACGCAGACGCCCAAAGGAAACGTCGCGGTGCGGCCTGTGGCCGGAGCCGGGTGGGTGCGGTGCTTCTGATAACGGGTGTGCTGCTCGTGATCGGCGCCCTCGTCGTCCTGTGGCCGTGGCCGGCCGGACCGGGCGCCGCGGGAACCACCCTGGTGGAGGGCCGGATGGCGGTGCGAGTCCCCGCGCCGTGGATCGTGCAGCGGGTGACCGTAGGCCCTGGGTCGCGGCGACTTCAGGCCACCTCACCCGTTGACCCCGGCGTCGCCGTACACCTGACGTCGTCGTACACCCCTGCAACGACGCTGGCTGACGCCGCAGAGGTGCTGCGGCGCGCGATCGCGGGCGAGCCGCCCGGTGTGTTCGCCGACCTGCGGGCCGAGGCGACCGTCGCCGGCCGAGCAGCGGTGACCTATCGCGAATCCCGGCCCGGCCGGGTGATCACCTGGATCGTCGTGCTGGACGGCTCGACGCGGATCGGCATCGGCTGTCAAAGCCCCCCGGGACGGGAGTCCGGTGTTCGAGCCGCCTGCGACGACGCGGTGCGCTCGGCCCGCGAAATATGACAAGGAACCGAACCGCAGTGCGGTGCGTCCAACCTAGTAACCGACGTTTGCGCGGTCCCGACGGAGGAGAGCCGTCGTGACCGCACAGGCGTCGAGCTCGCACCTCGGCGATGCCGTCGGGGTCCGTTTTGACCTGCGCTGATCTGCGCCGGTAGGCTGACCCGCTGGCGTGCGGTATGCCGCGGTTTTCTCATTCGCGGGGTATTGCGGGGTCCCGGGTCAGTGTTGGTCGCCGGGGGCGAAACCTCCACCGTCGACGTCCGACCGACACCCGGCTCGCCCGGGACCCACCCCGATAAGAGATAAGAGAGGTATGCGCTGTGCCTACGTACACGCCGAAGGCCGGTGACACCACGCGTTCGTGGTACGTCATCGACGCCACCGACGTGGTGCTCGGCCGGCTTGCCGTCATTGCAGCGAATCTGCTGCGCGGCAAGCACAAGCCGACATTCACGCCCAACGTCGACGGCGGTGACTTCGTCATCGTCGTCAACGCCGACAAGGTCGCCATCGGAGGCGACAAACTCAACAGCAAGAAGGCCTACCGCCACTCGGGGTACCCCGGTGGCCTGAGCTCGCGCACCATCGGTGAGTTGATGCAGAAGCATCCCGACCGGGTCGTCGAGACGGCCATTGTCGGCATGCTGCCGCACAACAAGCTGAGCCGCCAGATTCAGAAGAAGCTGAAGGTGTACGCGGGTCCTGAGCATCCGCACACCGCCCAACAGCCGACTCCCTTCGAGATCAAGCAGGTGGCCCAGTGAGCGACATCAACGAGACACCCGTGAGCGAGGTCGACGAGGTGGTCCAGACCTTCGAGTCTGCTCCGGAAGCCCCGGTGGAGACCGCCCCGCGCCAGCCGGTGATCATCGACCGTCCGATCCAGACGGTCGGCCGCCGCAAGGAAGCTGTGGTCCGGGTGCGCCTGGTGCCCGGCACCGGCCAGTTCCACCTCGACGGCCGCTCGCTGGAGGCTTACTTCCCCAATAAGGTGCACCAGCAGCTGATCAAGGCGCCGCTGGTGACCGTCGACCGGGTCGACAGCTTCGACGTCTACGCCCACCTCGACGGCGGCGGCCCGTCCGGTCAGGCCGGCGCGCTGCGGCTGGCGATTGCCCGCGCGCTGATCCTGGTGCAGCCGGAGGACCGGCCGGCTCTGAAGAAGGCCGGCTTCCTGACCCGCGATCCGCGTGCCATCGAGCGCAAGAAGTACGGTCTGAAGAAGGCCCGCAAGGCGCCTCAGTACAGCAAGCGCTGATCGACAGACCATGAACTCGCCGGGTGTGCTTCTCAGCACACCCGGCGAGTTTTTTCTGCCCCCGGGTTTGGCATCTTCTCCATAGGGCAAGCCTGTCGGGGAGCCGGTATCACTTGCCGCGTGCCCAAGTTGGGAGGCAGGACCGTTTTCAACGGGGGGTCCTCCTGGGGGCTGTGAGAAAAGACCAAGAAGACTGCCGCGGGAACCGTCCTTGGCGGAGCGCTGCTGGTCGGTGGCGGCCTCGGACTGGCCCATGCCGCCCCGTCGGTGCCGCAGGCAGTGACCGGTGGCGGCACGGTCGACGTCACGGTGACGGCCGGGACCACGCAGATCGGTGTCATCCCGAATGTCTCGCTGAGCAACGCGGTCGCACTGGCCGCCGCGGTGTGCCCGACCGCCGGCATCGACCTGCCGACGTTGACCAACCTGGATAACTCCGGCACGCCGCTGGCCCAGCCGTGCGACGGCATGACCGGTCTTTCGTTCAGCTTCGCCCAGAACGCCAACGTGGGCGAGGACGGCCAGGGCAACAACGGAAACGGTGGCAACTCCGGCTACGCCCCGGGCCAGAACAAGGTGGAGGGCGCTACTCCGCCGAGTGCGAACCCGAGCACCCCGCCCGGACAGCAGGGTCAGCAAACCCGCTGATCGAGCCCGCCTGAGCGGCAACCTGATCCGCAAGGCACCGCCCGTACCCCCCCAGGGTGCGGGCGGTGTCCTTTTCGGTCTGTCGAACCTCATCTGACCTGCCCATTTGTGCGGCCAATGGGTGGGGTGAAAGGTTGTCTCCCATGGGCCGACTGTTCGGAACCGACGGAGTTCGCGGTGTCGCAAACCGGGAGCTGACCGCGGAGCTCGGTCTGGCGCTCAGCGCGGCCGCCGCCCGTCGGCTGGTGCCGGCAACCTCCGGGCGCCGGCTGGCCGTGGTCGGTCGCGACCCTCGGGCCAGCGGGGAGATGCTGGAAGCCGCGGTCGTCGCAGGCCTGACCAGCGAGGGCGTGGATGCGCTGCTGGTGGGGGTACTTCCCACCCCGGCGGTGGCCTACCTGACGGCCGCCTACCAGGCCGACCTCGGCGTGATGATCTCCGCTTCGCACAACCCCATGCCCGACAACGGCATCAAGATCTTCGGTCCCGGCGGTCACAAGCTCGACGACGACGCCGAGGACCGCATCGAGGAGTTGGTCGCCGCCGGTCCCGGGCTGCGTCCGGTCGGTGCGGCGGTCGGTCGGGTGCGACCCGCGGTCGATGCGCTCGACCGTTATCTGGAGCACATCGTGACTGCGGCGGCGCAGCGGCTCAACGGCCTGACGGTGGTGGTCGACTGCTCCAACGGTGCGGCCTACCAGGCGGCCCCGCGTGCCTACGCGGCGGCCGGGGCGCGGGTCATCGCGATCAACGACCAGCCCGACGGCCTCAACATCAACGACGGCTGCGGCTCGACGCACCTCGACCCGCTGCGCAAGGCGGTCGTCGAGCACGGGGCCGATCTGGGTCTGGCGCACGACGGTGACGCCGACCGCTGCCTGGCGGTGGACGCGCACGGCGAGGTGATCGATGGCGACGCCATCATGACGATCCTCGCGCTGGCCATGCACGAGGCGGGTGAGCTGGCGTTGGACACCCTGGTGACCACGGTGATGAGCAACCTGGGGCTGCACCTGGCGATGCGGAAAGCCGGGATCGCGGTGCGCACCACCGCCGTCGGCGATCGCTACGTGCTGGAGGAATTGCGGTCCGGCGAGTACAGCCTGGGCGGTGAGCAGTCCGGTCACATCGTGCTGCCGCAGTTCGGCACCACCGGCGACGGCATCCTGACCGGGCTGCTGCTGATGTCGCGGATGGCCCAGACCGGGTCGTCGCTGGCGGCCCTGGCCGCACCGATGCAGTCGGTGCCGCAGGTGCTGATCAATGTCGAGGTCGCCGACAAGGTTGCGGTGGCCGAGGCGCCTGCAGTGCTCTCCGCGGTTGCACAGGCCGAGGCCGAACTCGGGGACACCGGCCGAATCTTGTTGCGGCCCTCGGGAACCGAGCAGATCGTGCGTGTCATGGTCGAGGCGTCCGACGAGGACACCGCGCGTCAGCTGGCGCACCGCGTGGCCCAGTCGGTCAGCGCCGAGGGCTGATCCGGCTCGCACCGGAACCGGCGGGCGCCGCGCTGCGTCAAAACCGGTATGGGAACCACATCAGTTGACCCGCAGGCGCTGCGGCTGGCAGCGCAACGCCTCGACACCGCGGTCGACCTTCTGGACGCGGCCATCGACCGGCTCGCCGACGGCGCAGGGCCGCTACGCGGCGCGGTCGACCAGATCGTCGCCGACATCGCCCACTGGCAGCGCGGTGCCAGGGACGGTGCTGTCGGGCTGCGCACCGTCGCCGAGCGCCACATCGAGCAGGACAGTGCCGGAGCCGAGGCGCTGCGGTGAACCCGGCCCTGGCCGAGGTGGTGGCGGCCGACAGTGCCGCGCTGGGGGCTGCCGCGTCGATTGCCGAGGAGGCGCTGGCGTGCCACCGTGAGGCGCTCATCCTGCTCGCTGAAGGCTGGCAGAGCGAAACAGGTTCGGCGATCGTGGATTTCATGGACCGGCAGTGCGTGCACGCCGCCGATGTCGTGGAGGCACTACGCTGTGCGGCCGGTCAGGTGGTCACACAGCCGGACCCCCGCGCCGACCCGGGCGGCGATCCGATGCCCGACCGCACGGTCAACCCGGCGGACGCAGTGCCGCTGCCCGCGGCCACCGCTGGACCAGCGGCCGGCCCCGCCGAGCCGACCGCGCCGGTAGTTCCGCCGCCCGCACCGACACCCGGGCCGGTGCCGCCGTGGCCGGGGCCGGTGCCGGCGTCGCCGTGGACCGCGTCGACGATGGCTGATACCCCCTGGTCAGCGGCAGCGTCACCGGCAGGATTGCCGACGGCGCCGTCGCCGGCGCTTCCCGATCTCGGCGGCACCCTGGTGGGGCTGGTGGCCGAGATCGCGCAGGCGCTGGGTTCCTATGCCGATATGGCGCCCGCACCGCCGGCCGGCGATGCGGTGAGCGGCGCCGACCCAACCGCCGATGCCGCGGGCACCCCGGACCGGCAGTCGGCGAAGCAGGGCGCCCAGGACGACCCGCCAGCGGCGACCACGCTCACCGACAGCGCTGCGCCGCAGAGCGCCGCCGCGGATCCCGGGAGCGGGCCAGCCACAGATCCGGCCGCCGGCCCCATCCGCACGTCGCCACCCCCGTCGCTGCCACCCGCGCCTCCTGAACTACTGGCCGCTGAACGGCCGCCCGGCCCGGAATCGGGCGCGTCTCCCGCGCCGGTTCCCGACGCCCCTGTCCCGGCGCCCGCCCCGCCGGCCGATGTCCAGCCGCCTGCCCCGCCGGCCGATGCCCAACCGCCCGGCCCGCCAGCCGATATCCCGCCGCCTGCACCGCCGCGCGATGCGGGGAGCACCCCCTGCGAGATCGCGGCCGATGCGCTTCCGAAAGTCGGCGAGTGAGGCTCAGGGCAGCAGTTGCTGCAGTCGTTCGACGAAGTCGACGTACTCGCGCGGGTCCGCGGTGACCGGCGTCGCCAGCATCGTGGTGACCCCGGCTTGAGCGAACGCGGCGATCCGTTCCTTGACGTAGCCCGGCGGTCCGATCAGCGACACGCTGCGCACCAGGTCGTCGGGCACCGCGGCGATCGCCTCGGCTTTGCGGCCGGACAGGTACAACTCCTGAATCCGGTCGGCGACGTCGCCGTATCCGTACCGGGTGGCGACGTTGTGGTAGAAGTTCCGGCCCTTGGCGCCCATGCCGCCGATGTAAAGGGCCAGTTGCGGTTTGGCCCACTGCAGGCGGTCTTCGACATCGTCGCCGATCGCCAGCGACACCCCTACCATGACATCGAGATCGCCAAGTGTGCTGTCGCGCTTGGCTTTTCCGGCCCGCAACGCATCGCCCCACACCTCGTCGGCCCGCTCTGGGTAGAAGAACACCGGTTGCCAGCCGTTCGCGATCTCTGCGGTCAGCTCGACATTCTGGGGGCCGAGTGCGGCGATGGTGATCGGGATGTTCTCGCGCACCGGCTGATTGATGAGCTTCAGTGCCTTGCCCAGTCCGGTCCCGCGGTCGGCTGGAAGGGGGATCTGGTAGTGCTTGCCCTGATGCGAGACACGCTCCCGGCGCCACACCTGGCGGCAGATCTCGACGACCTCGCGGGTGCGGCCCAGTGGCGCGTCGAACGGCACACCGTGGAAGCCCTCCATCACCTGCGGGCCGGAGGTTCCGATACCCAGCGTGAACCGGCCGTCGGAGACGTAGTCCAGGCCGGCTGCCGTCATCGCGAGCAGGGTGGGCGTGCGGGTGTAGAGCGGAATGACACCGGAGCCGAGTTCGGTCGTCGACGTCTTGGCCGCCAGGTAGCCCAGCTGGCTGACTGCGTCGAACGAGTAGGCCTCGGGAACCAGAACAATGCCGACTCCCTGTTTCTCCAACTCGACTACCTGCTCGACGGTCTCGCGGAAGCCGCCCGCGTAGGACAGGAAGATCCCGGTGCGCATGCCGCGAACGCTACCGCCCTAACGGAACAGCGCGACGATGCGGTCTTCGGCCGTCACCGGCGCAGCATCCGGGTCGGGCAGCGCGGTGTTGGGCAGCTTCGCCTCGGGGTCGGCGAACTCCGCGTAGTTCTTGTCGCCGGTCAAGTGGAACAGCAGGAATCCGGTCAGCAAGGCGCGCACCGACTTCTGGGTGTCGTCGCTGGACCCGGGGAAGCCCAGCAGTCCGGTCAGGCGGCGCTTTTCGGCGAGCCCCCCGGCACGGGCCTTTTTCACCACCCGGAGCACCGCGCCGTCCCAGGCCTCAGCCACTTCCAGCGCGTCGGTGCGCAACGAGGTGGCGTCGTCGGGGGTGGCCAGCACCAGACCCGGCACCTTCAGTTGGGCGGCCGCTGCCTCCGCCGACGGCTTGGTGACGGCCGGGAAGACCGCCGCCACCGCCTTCGGTTGCGCGGTCGTCGCGGCCAGAACCGCCGCGGACGCTCCGAATCCGTGCCCGGCCAGGGCGAGGCTCTCAAGTGCCACACTGATCTCGCCCGGACCCAGGCGCACCCCGGAGATGACGTCCAGAGTGCTGCTCAGGTCGTGCGCGAGGGTCAGCACCGAGGGCACCAATCCGCGCTGGGTGTCCGGGGCCGCGGCGACGATGCCCCAACTCGCCAGGTGTTCGAGGGTGCCGCCGTAGTTGTCGGTGTCGGTCAGCCAGTCGTGGCCGAACGCCACCCCGGGCAGGTGGTAGCCGGATGCGGGGGTGTAGACGACGCCTGGGATGCCGGCAAAGGCCAGGTCACCACGCAATACCCGGTGCGGTCCGCGACGGGTCAGCGTGGAGAACGATGAACGGTTCCGGGCCATGCAACGACCGTAGCCGAACGGGAGGCCGCCGCGCCTCGACTAGGCTGGTAGACCATGTGCGGAATCGTGGCGTATGTGGGCTATCGCCCCGCCCGCGATGTCGTCGTCGATGCCTTACGGCGGATGGAGTACCGCGGCTACGACTCGTCGGGCGTGGCACTGCTCGACGGGGCGGGCGGATTGGTGGTTCGCCGCCGCGCCGGCCGGCTGGCCAATCTCGAAGCCGCACTGGCCGAGACCGATCCGTCAGCGCTCGCCGGAGCCACCGGTATCGGCCACACGCGCTGGGCCACCCATGGCCGTCCCACCGACCGCAACGCCCACCCGCACCGGGATGCCGCCGGCGAGTTCGCCGTCGTGCACAACGGGATCATCGAGAACTTCACGGTCCTGCGCGGCGAACTCGAGGCCGTCGGGGTGGAGTTCGCCAGCGACACCGACACCGAGGTGGCCGTGCATCTGGTGGCCCGCGCCTACCGGGAGGGTGAGACGGCGGGTGACTTCGTCGGCTCGGCTCTGGCGGTACTGCGCCGTCTCGAAGGCCACTTCACCCTCGTCTTCGCCCACGCGGACGATCCGGGGACCATCGTCGCCGCCCGCCGGTCCACCCCGCTGGTGGTCGGAATCGGCGATGGCGAGATGTTCCTGGGCTCCGACGTGGCGGCGTTCATCGAATACACCCGTGAGGCCGTCGAACTCGGGCAGGACCAGGCTGTGGTGATCACCGCCGACGGTTACCGGATCATGGATTTCGACGGCAATGACGACGCCGCCCATGCGCGCCCTTTTCATATCGACTGGGATCTGTCGGCCGCCGAGAAGGGTGGCTACGAGTACTTCATGCTCAAGGAGATCGCCGAGCAGCCGACCGCGGTCTCCGACACCCTGCTCGGCCATTTCGCCGACGGCCGCATCGTCCTCGATGAGCAGCGGCTGAGCGATCAGGAACTGCGCGAGATCGACAAGGTCTTCATCGTCGCCTGCGGCACCGCGTTCCACTCCGGGATGTTGGCCAAGTACGCCATCGAGCATTGGACTCGTATTCCGGTCGAGGTGGAACTGGCCAGTGAGTTCCGGTATCGGGACCCGGTCCTGGACCGCGGCACCCTGGTGATCGCCATATCCCAGTCCGGGGAGACCGCGGACACCCTTGAGGCGGTGCGGCACGCCAAGACGCAGAAGGCCAAGGTGCTGGCGATCTGCAATACCAACGGCAGCCAGATCCCGCGGGAGGCCGACGCCGTGCTGTACACCCGCGCCGGACCGGAGATCGGGGTGGCGGCCACCAAGACGTTCCTGGCGCAGCTGGCGGCGAATTATCTGGTCGGTCTGGCGCTGGCCCAGGCCCGCGGAACCAAGTACCCCGACGAGGTGCGGCACGAATACGAGGAACTGGAGTCGATGCCCGCACTGATCCAGCAGGTGCTCGGTCGCCTCGACGTGGTCACCGAACTGGGGGAGCGGTTCGCGCACTCCTCGGCGGTGCTTTTCCTGGGCCGCCACGTCGGCTACCCGGTGGCCCTAGAGGGTGCGCTCAAGCTCAAGGAACTGGCATACATGCACGCCGAGGGGTTCGCCGCCGGTGAACTCAAGCATGGGCCGATCGCGCTGATCGAGGAGGGCCTGCCGGTCATCGTGGTGATGCCGTCGCCGAAGAATGCGGCGATGCTGCACTCGAAGCTGCTGAGCAACATCCGCGAGATTCAGGCCCGCGGCGCGGTCACCATCGTCATCGCCGAGGACGGCGACGAGATGGTCCGCCCCTACGCCGACCACATCATCGAGATCCCCGCTGTCTCAACCCTTTTCCAGCCGCTGCTCTCGACGGTGCCGCTGCAGGTGTTCGCCGCCGCAGTGGCCCGGGCGCGGGGCTACGACGTCGACAAGCCGCGTAACCTCGCCAAGTCCGTCACCGTGGAGTAGACCTATTCACTAGATGAAGTACTACTACACCGCCGAGCAGATCCGGGCCGCCGAAGCGCCACTGCTGGCCGGCTTGCCCGACGGCGTGCTGATGCGCCGAGCCGCCCACGGACTCGCCCGCGCGATCACCGCCGAACTGCGCCGTCGCACCGGTGTGGTGGCCGGGCGCGGGGTGTGCGCGGTGGTCGGCTCGGGCAACAACGGCGGTGACGCCCTCTGGGCGGCCACCTTCCTGCGCCGCCGCGGCGCCGCCGCCAGTGCGATCCTGCTCAATCCCGGCCACGCCCACGCCGGTGGGCTCGCCGCCTTCCGCGCCGCCGGCGGACGGATCGTCGACACCGTCCCTGCCGCAACGGATCTGGTGATCGACGGTGTCGTCGGAATCTCGGCCAGCGGTCCGCTCCGGCCGGCCGCCGCGCAGGTATTCGCTGCCGTCGAGTCCGTCGGAGTCCCGGTGGTGGCCGTCGACAGCCCCAGCGGCATCGACGTCCACACCGGCGCGGTCGCCGGGCCGGCCGTGCACGCGGCCCTCACCGTGACCTTCGGTGGCCTCAAACCCGTGCACGCCCTGGCCGACTGCGGTCGCGTCGAACTCGTCGACATCGGCTTGGATCTGCCCGCAACCGATCTGCTCGGCATGGAGGCCGCTGATGTGACGGCGTTGTGGCCGCGGCCCGGCCCGGCCGACGACAAGTACACCCAGGGCGTTGTCGGCGTGGCAGCGGGTTCGGCGGCCTATCCCGGAGCGGCGATCCTGTGCAGCGGCGCGGCGGTCGCCGCCACGTCGGGCATGGTTCGCTACGCGGGATCAGCTGCGGCAGAGGTAGTTTCGCACTGGCCGGAAGTGGTGGCCGCTCCCGGCGTCGACGACGCCGGGCCGGTCCAGGCATGGGTGATCGGCCCCGGCATAGGTACCGATGCGACGGCGCTGAACACGCTGACATGCGTGCTGGGCGCCGACCTGCCGGTGATCGTCGACGCCGACGCGCTGACAATGCTGGCGGCCCATCCGCATCTGGTGCGAGAGCGGAAGGCACCCACCGTGCTGACGCCGCACGCCGGTGAGTACGCCAGGTTCGGCATCGGAGGAGTGGGTGAGGACCGGGTGGCCGCCGCCCGCCGGCTCGCCGACACCCTGAACGCCACCGTGTTACTCAAGGGCAACGTCACGGTGATCGCCGAACCTCGTGTCACCCCCGAGTCGCTGCGCTCCTGCCCGCCGGGCCCGTCAGCTCGGGCCTACCTCAACCCGGCAGGCGGGTCGTGGGCCGCCACCGCGGGCTCCGGCGACGTGCTCTCGGGGATCATCGGCGCGCTGCTGGCCTCGGGCCTCGGACCCGGGGAGGCCGCCGCGGCAGCCGCGTTCGTCCACGCCCGCGCCGCCAACGCATCGGCCGCCGACCCCGGGCCGGCGCCGGTGCCGACGTCCGCCTCGCGGATCCTGGCTCACATCCGTCCCGCGCTTGCCCAGCTGTAGCGAACCGTCAACGAGGAGAAGCCGTGCCGCACGTCAAATACCGGTCACCGTCGATCGCCCCCGCCTACACCGGCCGGCTGTCGACCGATCCGATCCCGTCCTTGCGGCTTCCCGACGAAGCCATGGAACCGGCCGCCGCCTACCGGTTCATCCACGACGAGTTGATGCTCGACGGCAGCTCCCGGCTCAACCTGGCGACGTTCGTCACCACCTGGATGGACCCCGAGGCCGAAAAGCTGATGTCGGAGACGTTCGACAAGAACATGATCGACAAGGACGAGTACCCGGCCACCGCTGCGATCGAATCCCGGTGTGTGGCCATGGTCGCCGATCTGTTCCATGCCGAGAACCTGCGTGACGACGACGCCTCCAGTGCCATCGGCGCCTCGACCATCGGATCGTCGGAGGCGGTGATGCTGGCCGGCCTGGCCCTGAAGTGGCGCTGGAAGCAGCGCGTGGCCAAGGCCAATCCCGACAAGGCCAATCCCGACAAGGCCAATCCCGACAAGGCCAATCCCGACAACCCGGACGCGTGGAAGACCCGCACCCCGAACCTGGTGATGAGCTCCAACGTCCAGGTGGTGTGGGAGAAATTCTGCCGCTACTTCGAGGTCGAACCGAAGTATCTGCCGATGGCCGACGACCGGTACGTCATCACCCCAGAGCAGGTGGTCGACGCGGTCGACGAGGACACCATCGGGGTGGTGGGCATCCTGGGCACCACATACACCGGTGAGTTGGAGCCGATCGGCGAGATCTGCGCCGCACTGGACAAACTCAAGAAGAAGACGGGCCTGGACATCCCGGTCCACGTGGACGCCGCCAGTGGCGGCTTCGTCGTGCCGTTCCTGAACCCCGACCTCAAGTGGGACTTCCGCCTGCCCCGGGTGGTCTCGATCAACGTCAGCGGCCACAAGTACGGGCTGACCTATCCCGGCATGGGATTCGTGGTGTGGCGCAACGCCGAGCACCTGCCTGAGGATCTGATCTTCAAGGTCAACTACCTCGGCGGTGATATGCCCACCTTCACGCTGAACTTCTCCCGGCCGGGCAACCAGGTGGTCGGCCAGTACTACAACTTCCTGCGACTGGGGCGGGCCGGCTACACCCACGTGATGCACACCTTGTCGGCCACCGCGCGTTGGTTCTCCGACCAGTTGAAGAATTCCCACCACTTCGATGTCATCTCAGACGGATCGAAGATTCCGGTGGTGGCGTTCAAATTGTCCGGACAGTGCGGCTACACGGAGTACGACGTGTCCGCCGGTCTGCGGTCCTACGGGTGGCAGGTGCCGGCCTACACGATGCCGCCGGGGGCCGAGGACGTCTCGGTTCTGCGGGTGGTGGTCCGCGAGGGTTTCTCCGCCGACCTCGCCCGGTCGCTGTGGGAGGACCTGCATTCGGTGCTCGACCACCTCGACGCGATCCAGCCGGAGGGACACTTCACCCAGGAGCACTTCGCGCACTGACATCTCCACCCTGGTGGCCCCCGCGGAGCGTGTTCTGGGACAATCGACCCCGGTGACATGACCATGCAAACCACGCCGTTGACCCCTTCGACGCCACCGGCCGCCGCGGCCGTCAACGGCGAAGTCGTCGTCGACCTCGACGCGATCGCGCACAACGTGCGCGTTCTGTGTGAGCACGCCGGTCCGGCCCAGGTGATGGCGGTGGTGAAGGCTGACGCCTATGGTCACGGCGCCCCCGAGGTGAGCCGGGCCGCCCTGGCGGCCGGCGCCGCCGAACTGGGCGTTGCCACCATCGGAGAAGCACTGGAACTGCGTCGCGCCGGCATCACGGAGCCGGTGCTGGCCTGGTTGCATCCGCCGGGCACCGACTTCGCCCCGGCGCTGACCGCCGATGTCCAGATCGGAGTCTCGTCGGTTCGCCAGGTGTCCGATCTGCTCGACGCCGTCGAGCGGACCGGACGAACCGCGGTGGTCACCATCAAGGTCGACACCGGACTGAACCGCAGCGGTGTCAGCGCAGCTGACTTGGGGGCAGTCCTCGATGCCCTGGCCCGCGCCGCCGCCGCCGACGCCGTGCGGGTGCGCGGCATCATGTCGCACCTGGCCACCGGCGATGAACCCGAGAACCCGATCAATGATCTTCAGGCCCAACGTTTTTCGGCGATGCTCGACCAGGCGCGCAGCCGCGGGGTCGATTTCGAGGTGGCGCACCTGTCCAACTCGCCGTCGGCGATGACGCGGCCGGACCTCGGATTCGACATGGTCCGGCCGGGAGTGGCCGTCTACGGGCTCAGCCCCAGCCCGGAACTCGGAGACATGGGGCTGCGCCCGGCGATGACGCTGCGCAGCCCGGTCGCCATGGTCAAGCAGCTCACAGCGGGGGAGGGCGTGTCCTACGGGCACGCCTGGATCGCCGAGTGCGACACGACGGTGGCGCTGATTCCCCTCGGCTACGCCGACGGTGTCTTCCGCGCGCTGGGCGGGCGCATCGATGTGCTGATCAACGGCCGCCTGCGGCGCAGCGTCGGACGGATGTGCATGGACCAGTTCGTCGTCGACCTCGGCCCCGAGGTCGACGTCTCCGAGGGCGACGAGGCCATCCTGTTCGGGCCGGGCATGGACGGCGAACCCACGGCACAGGACTGGGCAGAGTTGCTCGGCACGATCAACTACGAGATCGTCACCAGTCCGCGTGGCCGGATCCGGCGCACTTACATCGGAGGCGGCGATGGCAACCGATAAATCCCAACGACGACTGTGGCTGGGCCGCCGGCGTAAACACAGTCCCGTCGCGGCGCTGCCCGCCGGTTCCGACGGACACGGCGTCGGCAAGAAGGCCAGCCTGATGGCGGGCGTGGCCGGCCTCGGGGCGGTCGGCACGGCGGCGGGCCGATCGGCGGCCAAGGCGTGGCGGGGGCGCAAGGAACTGCGTGACGCCTACGAGGGCGAGGACTTCAAGCTCCTCGACGCCGACCGCGGCTGCGTGGTGACCACCGCCGACGGGGTTCCGCTGATCGTCCGCGAGGTCGGTCCGGTGACCGCGCCGCTGACCGTCGTGTTCGCGCACGGCTTCTGTCAGCGCATGGGCGCCTTCCACTTTCAGCGGGCCGCCCTGGCTCAGCGTTGGGGTGATCAGGTCCGGATGGTCTTCTACGACCACCGCGGCCATGGCGGGTCCGGTGAGGCACCGATCGAGACCTACACCGTCGAGCAACTGGGACAGGATCTGGAAGCCATCCTGCAGGTGATGGTGCCGCGCGGCCCGGTGGTTCTGGTGGGCCACTCGATGGGCGGGATGACGGTGCTGTCCCACGCCCGGCAATTCCCCGCCAACTACGGCCGCCGGATCGTCGGGGCCGCGATCATCTCCTCAGCCGCGCAGGGGGTTTCGCGCTCGCCCCTCGGTGAGATCCTGCAGAACCCGGCTCTGGAGGCGGTCCGATTCGCTGCCCGCTACTCGCCGAAACTGGTGCACCGCACTCGCGGAGCGACCCGGTCGGTGCTGCGGCCCATCCTCAACACCGCATCCTTCGGCGACCACAACGTCAGCCCGAGCCTGGCCGCGTTCAACGAGAACATGATTCACGCCACCCCGGTCGACACCCTGGTGGAATTCCTCCACGCGCTCGAGGTTCACGACGAGACCGCGGCGCTTCCGGTGCTGGCCCGAATCCCCACCCTGATCGCCTGCGGCGACGCCGATCTGCTGACCCCGGTCCGCAACTCCGAAGAGATGGCGGCCGCTCTGCCGGACTCACTGCTGGTGATCGTGCCCGGTGCGGCCCACCTGGTGCAGATGGAACGACCCGAAGTGATCAACGACGCACTAGTGCGACTGGTGGAACAGGCCACCCCGTCGCGGCTGGTCGCCTTCGCCCGGCGGTTGCGAGACCGGATTGACTGACGTTCGGGCGGAGGTCGACGGGCACCGCAGCGGCACGGTCTGTCTTGCGACCGTCGAGGCGACGGCGGCGTTCGGCGCGGATCTCGGCCGGCAGTTGCGCGCCGGTGACGTCGTCGTGCTGTCCGGTCCGCTGGGTGCCGGAAAAACCGCACTCGCCAAGGGCATCGCGGTCGGCATGGACGTCGAGGGGCCGATCACCTCGCCCACGTTCGTCCTGGCCCGGGTGCATCGCGCCAAACACCCCGGAAAGCCGGCAATGGTGCACGTCGACATCTACCGGCTGCTCGACCATGCCGGGCTGGACCTGATGGCCGAACTCGATTCGCTCGACATCGACACCGATCTCGAGGACTCCGTCGCCGTCGTGGAGTGGGGCGAAGGGCTCGCGGAGCGACTGTCCGATCGGCACCTCTCGGTGACGCTAAACCGTCAGCCCGACAGCGAAATCCGCACGGCGACATGGCAATGGGGCCGAACGTGACACGAAATGTGCTGGCCGTAGACACTTCGACAGCGGCGGTGATCGTCGGCGTTCTCCGCCGCCACGACGACGGCCGGATCGAGACTCTGGCCGAGCGGGTCGCCGTCGACGCACAGGCCCACGCCGAACTGTTGACCCCCACGGTCATCGCCGTTGCCGCGGAGGCGGGTCTCACGCTCCCCGCGGTGGATGCCGTGGTGGTCGGTTGCGGCCCGGGGCCTTTCACCGGCCTGCGGGTCGGGATGGCCACCGCTGCCGCGTTCGGTCACGCCCTGGGGGTGCCCGTGCACGGCGTGTGCTCGCTGGACGGCATCGGCAACCAGACCCGCGGCGAGGTGCTCGTCGTCACCGACGCCCGGCGGCGAGAGGTGTACTGGGCCCGCTACCGCGATGGCGTGCGCGTCGACGGTCCCGGCGTGGCGGCCGCATCCGACGTGCCGGCCGCGGGCGCCGAACAGGTGGCCGGATCCCCGGTGCACTGCGGTCTGTTCGATCTTCCGTGCATCGAGCCGAATCGCCCCGTGCCGGCAGGACTTCTTGCGGCGGTTGATGATTGGGACAGCGAGCCAGCTCCGCCGGTGCCGCTCTATCTGCGCCGCCCCGACGCCAAGACGCTGGCCGAACGGGGTCTGGCCCGATGACCTCCTCTGATCAGAGGGCGCACGATGTCGTCTACAACGAACTGGCCGGCCGCGATTCCGCCCGCTGCGCCGAGCTGGAGGCGCTTCTGTTCGAGGGCGACGATCCGTGGCCGGAGGTGGCGTTCGTCCGGGAACTGGCGGCGGCGCACAACCGGTACGTGGCGGCCCGGGTGGACGGCACGCTGGTGGGGTACGCCGGCATCTCGCGCCTGGGCCGGACACCGCCGTTCGAGTTCGAGATCCACACCATCGGGGTCGATCCGGCCTACCAGCGACACGGTATCGGGCGCGGGATGATGAGTCGGCTGCTCGAGTTCGCCGGCGACGACGCGACGGTGTTCCTTGAGGTGCGCACCGACAATGACCCCGCGCTCGGGCTGTATCGCAGTCTGGGCTTCGCCAACGTCGGGCTGCGCAAACGCTACTACCGGATGAGCGGCGCCGACGCCTACACCCTGCGACGGGACCCACTGTGATGAACCACCGAGTCAGGACTGTCCTCGCGATCGAAACCTCCTGCGACGAAACAGGAGTCGGGATCGCCGCACTGCTGCCCGACGGCACCGTCACGTTGCTGGCCGACGAGGTGGCCTCCAGCGTCGACGAACATGCCCGCTTCGGCGGCGTCGTGCCCGAGGTGGCCTCAAGGGCACACTTGGAAGCCCTCGGCCCGACCATGCGCCGGGCCCTGGCGACCGCCGGTTTGGAACGACCCGACGTGGTGGCGGCCACCATCGGTCCGGGTCTGGCCGGTGCGCTGATGGTGGGAGTGGCCGCCGCCAAGGCCTACGCCGCGGCGTGGGATGTGCCGTTCTATGCCGTCAACCACCTCGGCGGGCACCTCGCGGCCGATGTCTACGACCACGGGCAGCTGCCCGAGTCGGTGGGTCTGCTGGTCTCCGGCGGGCACACTCACCTGTTGCGCGTGCGCTCGCTGGGCGCACCGATCATCGAACTCGGCAGCACCGTCGACGACGCGGCGGGGGAGGCTTACGACAAGGTCGCCCGACTGTTGGGTCTGGGCTATCCCGGTGGCAGGGTGCTCGACGATCTGGCCCGCACCGGGAACCGTGCCGCCGTGGTGTTCCCACGCGGCATGACCGGCCCGCGCGACGACCCGTATACGTTCAGCTTCTCCGGGCTCAAGACCGCGGTGGCGCGCTATGTCGAAGCCCATCCTGACGCCGACCCGGCCGATGTCGCCGCCGGCTTTCAGGAGTCGGTCGCCGACGTTCTGACGGCCAAGGCGGTCCGCGCAGCGACAGACCTCGGGGTATCCACGCTGTTGATCGCCGGTGGCGTCGCCGCGAACTCGCGATTGCGTGAGCTCGCCGAAGAGCGTTGCGCCGCAGCAGGACTGACGCTACGCATCCCGCGGCCGCGGCTGTGCACGGACAACGGCGCGATGATCGCGTCGTTCGCCGCGCACCTGCTGGCGGCCGGCGCGGCGCCGTCCCGGCTCGATGTGGCCAGCGACCCAGGCCTGCCGGTGGTGTGCGGGCAGGTCGCATGAGCTCACGCTCGAAGATCGCCGAGTTGATGTACCGCTACGCCGAATTGCTCGATGCCGGCGATTTCGACGGTGTCGGCAAGATTCTGGCCCGGGCCTCTTTCGGTGGACCGGACACCCCGGCGGTGACCGGCGGGCAGAACATCGCGGCGTTGTTCGCCGCCGCCACCCGGCGCCTCCCGGAGGCGGGCAGCGGCCGCCACCGCGCAGACCCTGGCACGCCGAAGACGCGCCATCTCGTGCTGAATCCGATCATCGAGGTCGACGGCGACACCGCCACGGCGCGGTCGACGTTCTGCGTGGTTCAGGCCACCGACCGGATCGCACTGGCGCCGATCGTCGTCGGCCGCTACTACGACAGCTTCGCCCGCGACAGCAACGGCTGGCATTTCACCGAACGGATCGCCGATGTCGAGATGGTTGGCGACGTGTCGGACCATCTGCTCATCGACCCTTACCAGCGCAGCTGACTTCGCCGACGGCGCTCGGTCCTGACTTCGCCTTCGGCGAATGCGCACCACCCTCTCTTGAGTGCTAGCACTCTCCGGTATAGAGTGCTAGGTGGCAGGCGACCAACCCCTGTGTCGGCACCCGCGACGACGGCGCGAGGGCACGGGCGAATGCTGAAACCTGGTGAACCCGGTCCGGGGAAAAACCCCCGGTCCACAAGACCATCGAATAGTGGAGGACCACGTGGCGAGCGTGAACATCAGGCCCCTCGAGGACAAGATCCTCGTTCAGGCCAACGAGGCCGAGACGACGACTGCGTCGGGTCTGGTCATCCCGGACACCGCCAAGGAGAAGCCGCAGGAAGGCACTGTCGTCGCCGTCGGCCCCGGCCGGTGGGACGAGGACGGCGAGAAGCGGATTCCGCTCGACGTCGCCGAGGGCGACACCGTCATCTACAGCAAGTACGGCGGCACCGAGATCAAGTACGGCGGCGAGGAGTACCTGATCCTGTCGGCGCGTGACGTGCTGGCGGTCGTCAACAAGTAGCAGTAGTGAACCGCCCCGGAAATCCCCCGTGTCTGTCTCGGGTGGTTTCCGGGGCGGAACGCTTTCCGGGGGGAACACACTCCGGGGCGGAACGCTTTCCGGGGGGAAACATTGTGCGGCAACGACTTCTAGGCAGGACATAAACAGATGAGCAAGCAGATCGAATACAACGAAACCGCCCGCAGGGCGATGGAGGCCGGCGTCGACAAGCTGGCCGACGCCGTGCGCGTGACGCTCGGCCCACGCGGCCGGCACGTGGTGCTCGCCAAGGCGTTCGGCGGACCGACCGTCACCAACGACGGTGTGACCATTGCCCGCGAGATCGATCTCGAGGATCCGTTCGAGAACCTCGGCGCCCAGCTGGTGAAGTCGGTGGCCACCAAGACCAACGACGTCGCCGGCGACGGCACCACCACCGCCACCGTGCTGGCTCAGGCGCTGATCCGAAACGGTCTGCGCAACGTCGCCGCGGGGGCCAACCCCATCGCACTCGGTTCGGGCCTGGCCAAGGCCGCCGACGCGGTGTCCCAGGCCCTGCTTGACGCAGCCACGCCGGTGGCCGGCAAGAACGGCATCGCCCAGGTGGCGACGGTGTCCTGCCGGGACGAGGAAATCGGCGAGATGGTCGGCGAGGGCATGACCAGGGTCGGCGCCGACGGTGTGGTCACCATCGAGGAGTCTTCGACGATGGAGACCGAACTGGAGATCACCGAAGGCGTCGGCTTCGACAAAGGCTTCATCTCGGCGTACTTCATCACCGATTTCGACCTGCAGGATGCGATTCTCGAAGACGCCCTGGTGCTGCTGCACCGGGACAAGATCAGCTCGCTGCCCGACCTGCTGCCGCTGCTGGAGAAGGTCGCCGAGTCCGGTAAGCCGCTGCTGATCGTCGCCGAGGACGTCGAGGGCGAGGCGCTGTCCACCCTGGTGGTCAACGCCATTCGCAAGACGCTCAGGGCCGTTGCGGTCAAGGCGCCGTTCTTCGGGGATCGCCGCAAGGCGTTCCTGGAGGACCTGGCGATCGTGACCGGCGGTCAGGTGGTCAATCCGGACGTGGGCCTGCTGCTGCGTGAGGCCGGCCTGGAGGTGCTCGGCTCGGCGCGTCGCGTGGTAGTCAGCAAGGACTCCACGGTGATCGTCGACGGCGGCGGAACCCACGAGGCGATCGCCAACCGCGTCAAGCAACTCAAGAGCGAGATCGAGGCCAGCGATTCGGACTGGGATCGCGAGAAACTGCAGGAGCGGGTGGCCAAACTCGCGGGCGGCGTCGCGGTCATCAAGGTCGGCGCGGCGACCGACACCGCGCTCAAGGAGCGCAAGCACCGCGTCGAGGATGCGGTCAACGCGGCCAAGGCCGCGGTCGAGGAGGGCATCGTGCCCGGTGGCGGCAGCGCTCTGGTGCAGGCCCGTGCCGTGCTGAAGCCGTTGCGCGACAGCCTCTCCGGTGACGAGGCACTTGGTGTGGACGTCTTCGCCGAGGCGCTCTCCGCGCCGCTGTTCTGGATCGCTGCCAACGCCGGTCTGGACGGGTCGGTCGTGGTTCACAAGGTTGCCGAATTGCCGGCCGGGCAGGGATTCAACGCCGCGACGTTGACCTACGGCGACCTGGTGGCCGACGGCATCATCGACCCGGTCAAGGTGACCCGCTCGGCGGTTGTCAACGCCGCCTCGGTGGCCCGCATGGTGCTGACCACCGAGACCGCGATTGTTGAGCGGGTGAGCCACGACGATGACGCTCACGCGGGTCATGGACATCACGGGCACAGCCACTAGCAGCTAGACCAGGGGAGGGGCACATCTTCGGGTGTGCCCCTTCTCTGTCGGCTCGGAGAAGTGCCCCCGGTCTGAGCACCGGCACCGGATGTCGGCCAACCCCCGAAGACGGGACTGTCCAGGGGATGAAGGTCGGACTCGCCGGAGACTGGGGGCTTCCGC
The DNA here is from genome assembly GCA_964629725.1 of uncultured Mycobacterium sp. GTDB lineage: Bacteria > Actinomycetota > Actinomycetes > Mycobacteriales > Mycobacteriaceae > Mycobacterium. Next base: position 22,894 of record CAZVST010000015.1, on the reverse strand, counting down.
GCTGAGCGATCAACGGAAGCTGTCGGCGAGACGATGCCGGGGGATTCCTGTGTAACGGATACAAACTCTGCTGAACAGCCGGGCTACCGACGCCAGATGATCTATCGTCCTGCGACGGCGGACCTTGTTCCCGATCCTTACCGTGGACGAGCTTGCCAACCAGCTTGCAGCCCGGGGGCCAGCCCCGCCCACGCCGCTGCCACCCGGCGGGGTGCCCATGCTGTCGTGACTGCGAGGGCGCCCGGCCTTTGGCATCCGTCGCACCCAACCGGCAGGCGCGATGACGCGTTCGTCAAATCTGGCCGCCCGAGGCCCTTTGCTGATCTACCTTGATTGCGCGGAGTGCCTGCGCCCCTATCGCAGGCACTCTGCTCCGTCGGTGGGGTGTCCGCAGGAGGGACTCGGACACCCCACCCTTGGAATCCGACTGACGCGCCGGTCGCGTCGGGTGTGACTCTGGTCGTGCGCACCACACTGTCAACCCGTAGTGTGAGCGCCGGCAGGGTGCCCCCAGCATCCCCCCCGCTGGCGCGGGCACTCTGCCCCTAACCTGTTGGCACGACCAACTGCCCCAACCGCCTGGCGCGGTCGCTTCCCCTGACCCCATTACGGCACGAACCTCAGTAAAGTGTCTCGGCATGGCGAAGATGGGGAGCGGCGGGCGCTTACTGGCCGCGGCGTCATCAGTGGTTGTTGCCGCCGCCATGTTCTATGCGCAGGACAAGGAGCCGCGCTGCTGTGCGGGGCTGTCGCAGACTCCGTCTTCAACGTCGGCCGCCACTGCGTCGCTGGCGGCGGCCGCGAGCAGCCCACTTCCCGGCCCGTCGCCGGACAGTGCCCCGTCGGTGGCCAATCGCGCCGAGGCGGAACTGATGGCGGCGAACGCGCCGACCGCCGCTGCGGACTTTCAAGTCGAGCTACCGCAGGGCCTAGCATCCGAGCAAGGCCTGCAGATCCACACCATCTGGGCGGAACGTGCGATCAGCATGATGTTTCTTGACATCAAGACCATTGGCGGCTACCGGCAAGACGCGCTCAGATGGCACCCCGAAGGATTGGCCATCGACGTCATGATCCCCAACTACCACACGCCGGAGGGCATTGAACTGGGCAACCAGATCGCCGGCTTCGCCTTGGCTAACGCCAAGCTCTGGGGTGTGCTGCATGTGATCTGGCGGCAAGGCTTCTATCCCGGTATCGGAGCGCCGAGTTGGACGGCGGATTACGGCAACGAAACCGCCAACCACTTCGACCATGTACACATCGCGACCGATGGCGGCGGTTACCCCACCGGACGGGAGCAGTACTACCTAGGGTCGATGACGGTCGCGCCCACGTAGGGGAACCCGGCGGTCGTTCCTGCCGCTGTTGCGGGGTGCTGATGCAATTGTCATCACACCGACTCCGTCGAAGAGTTGAACTGACAACAGCCTTTAAAGCAAAATGAACCCCACGCGTAATTTCATATGGACTTTGGGGTCGACGTTGAAACTAGAGATCACCAACGGTCCGGGCGCGCTTGAACAAATTCATGGCGCACTGGAGGCCTTCTGGCGCAAGCACGAGCAGGTGCCGCAGCATATTAGGAACGAAATCGGCATTGCGACAGCGGAGATCGCGGCCAACATCCTCGAACACGCTGGCACGGTGACGGTGCGGATGGAACTTCACGCCCGCCCGGACGCAGTCGAGATCGAGTTCACCGATGCCGGTGAGCCGGTCGATCTGGACCTCGTTGAGGCGAGCATGCCGGACGAGATGTCCGAGAGCGGTCGGGGCCTGGCCCTGGCGCAGGCTGCCCTGCGATTGCTGTCTTACTTCCGTGATGAGGTCGGGAATCACTGGCGGCTGGTGAGTAACGCTTTCGCGCCCAGCTGGCTTAGCGGTGACGCGACTGAGGACGTTTAGCGTCCGCGGGTGCCGGGTAGACGCCAATTCAAGTGCGTCTTTACCTTCGATGAAAATCCAGCGTTTCCTCTGGGGGGAGGTTCCCATGCCCGACAGTGTGCGTGATGAGCTGCGCTCGTTCGCGACCTGGCCTACACCATGCCTGCCGGGCACGAAGATCGCCTTATAGCGCTCAGCGAACGCATGGTTCAGCGGGCCCACCAGTTCCGCCGAGCGTCAGACACAGCCTGAGGGCTAGAACCCCGTTTCGCCGACCGCGCAGCGCGGGCGCGGTCATCCATTCCGGTGCCGCTGCGTCTGCGAATGTCGCGCGAGCGCCCAGAGATGGGTTGGCTGTCGGCCTCGCGGCCGTGTCAGCTTCGGCGCAGAGCTTCCCAGGCCACCCAGCATCCAGCGCCGACTAGTGCGGCCACGATAGCGAGTGGACCCAGGTTCGAGATGGTCATAAAGCTGTTCATCGTGCCCTTCCAGGAGTGGGTATTCCTCTTCAGGTTCCCCGAATCCGGACTGGTTTCGATATGGACCGGTAGGGTCAATCAAGAGCTAGGCCCCCTGAATCAGAGCTAGATCCCCTGGTGAATCGCAGCACCGAGCACACCCCTCTGTGGCTATCCGTGGTTAGCTTCTGGAGCCGTGACAGAGATAGGGGTTCCCTCGTGAAGGTAAGTGTGCTGTGCCTCGTCCCGGCCCTGGCGATCACAGCGGCGGCAGTGGGCTTTGCGGTCGCACCGAGTGCCGGGGCGGACTGCAACACCGTCACCGGCAGCACGTTGTGTGCGAGCGGAACGGTGTCCGGCAGTTCGGGGGCACCGACGAGCGTTCCGCAGTACAGCCCCTATCCGTGCTACGGGAACCCCGCCTGCGACTACTACGACATCTACGACCCGGGCATCTCGTGGGATCTTCCGAACTTCGGCGGTAACCGTCCCCGCCCTCAGCCGCGCTAGCTGAACGACATGCCAGCGCAGTAGTCAGCTCATGCCGCCCTCAACCTTGACTGCCAGGGCGGAAGCTAGACCGCGATCCCGAGTTCGCGCGGGTCGGAGTCGAGAAATCTCAGAAGCTCCCCTGCCGTGCGATGGTTCTTCACCTGCTTGACCGCCGGTAGGCAGGGCGCCAGGTTCTCGATGACGTCCTCACCCCCGCGGGCGATCGGAGTCAGATGGTCGACCTCGAAGGCGCCTCCCAGCGGCCAACCGGTGTAGTAGCAACGGTCGGGGTCGATGCCCCGTGCCTTCCAGGAGGCGATGAGATCGGCACGGGTCCACATGCCGACCCGGGTACCCGTTAAGAGTCGGTATCAATCCAGGCCGAGCGGCAGTCGGTGGCTTTGGGCTCGCCGCCGATCGCCCGGGAGACGCTGTCGGCCAGTCTTCGGGAGTTCACCCGAACCGTCCAGAATCCTCCGTCGACGTAGATGGGAGGGCTGCTGCTCAGATCGCCGGCGAGCTGACAACCGAGGCCGGCCCGCTGACGGATCCAATCCTGCTTATTGCGCAGGCTGCTCCACATCGAGATGACGGCTTCCCGGTTGTCCACCAGGCAGGCACCGATGTCGACGGCGTCCTCTTCGCCGAAGTCACGGTGATGGCCGGGAATCGTCTGGAAATCGGCGCATCCGAGGCCCGACTTGTCCAGCGCGTTGCGAACCTCGCCGACCGATTGGTATCGCGGTGTGTCGGCCTGACCATCGGTCGCAGGGCGTTGGCAACCCGCCAGCACGATAGGGAGAAGAAGGCCGACGACAAGAGGTCTCATCCCGTCAGGCGCATACCCCCGAGGCAAGGACAGCAAACCTCATCGCCGGGGATGCGACTGCCCTTAGGCGGTGCGGCGGCGCCCCGCGTTGCGGATCAACAGTTCGCGTTCCGACTCGCTCAGGCCGCCCCAGATTCCATACGGCTCACCCACTTTGAGTGCGTGTGTGCGGCACTGGGTGATCACCGGGCACTGCCGGCACAACTGCTTGGCCCGGGACTCACGTTGGGCGCGGGCGCGTCCGCGTTCGCCGTCCGGGTGGAAGAACACCGACGAATCGGCGCCCCGGCAGGCGCCGTGCATCTGCCAATCCCACAGGTCGGCGTTCGGACCGGGGAGCTGCTGCGGCTGCAACATTTGTAATCCTCTCTCTCCGTGCGTATTTCGCACTTATGAGGTGTGGACGGTTATCCAGCGCAGTCGCCAATGACCACGGACCTACCCCACGCTATGAGGGACGGCGAAACCACGTCAATAGCCCGGACCCATGGGTATGTGGGTCGTTGCAGGCCGTGAATTTACGTCGCGTTCATCTTGAGGCGCGGCGTGTCATCGGATTACGCAGGACGGCTATCGCGCATGCGGTCGAAGCGCCGTCGGTCACCGCCGGAATTGACATGGCGTTAACAAGCCGACCACAAACTCTTAACCCGACAAATTGGTAGCGTCGCGCCGGTGTCCGTCCCTCCCGCTGATGTCGTCACCGGCCTGCTGGCCGACGTTGCCTTCGGCGTCGACCCAGGCCGTTGGCCGCTGCCCGCGGCACACAGCCCGGAGCAGTTGTGGTTACGCGCCGTCAGCGCCGGCGGACAAGGCCGATACGCGGCGGCGCGGGCCGACCTGGCCCTCCTTACGCGCTCCGAACCCAGTGGCCGCTGGCGATCACTCGCGCTCAGCACGCACGCCTCCTTCCTGCGCCAGCTCGGCTGGCACTGGATCGCCCACGATGTCGACGGACGGGCCTGGGCGGCGAGCGCCGGTGATCCGGAGGCGGCTGTCGACGCGCTGTCGGGTCTGGCGGCCGATGCGCTGGGGGTGGGCCGGTTGACGGCCTCGGCGGCGCTGCTGGCCCGCGCGGAGGGACTGGCCTGCCAGTCGATTCGGGGAGGTGCGCCGGACCGGCAGTGGGTCCGGCTGGCCTGGGTGCACGCCGAGCTGGCGATGGCCGGCGGTGATGGTGCGGCCGCGGTCCGGCATGCCCGGCGGGCGGTTGAACTCGCCGCGAACACGCCGGCGGGGCCCGAGCGGCACCGAATCAAGAGCAACGTCGTGCTCGCGGCGGCGCTGTGCTGTGCCGGCGACCTCGCCGGCTCGCGCGCGGTGGCCGATGCGGCGCTGGCCGACACCGAAACCTACGGCTTGGTCCCGCTGCGCTGGGCGCTAGCGTGTCTGCTGTCCGACATCGGCAGCGAGGCGCACACCGCGGCGGCGATCAGGGAGGTTCGCGACCTAAATGCGCAGGTCGTGACGCGGCGCGGCGGCCATTGGAAGATGCGCTAGGCACCCGTGGTCAGCTTCGGCCGATATTGTCACTAGCTGGAGCCAAGCCGCCCGTACTGCCACATCCGTAACGTTGGAGAGCCCGTCGTCGATGACCATCCCAGGAGAGCGTCTCGACGCAGCCGTCGCTGAGGCAGCGGCCGGCAGCCGGGATGCGCTTCGGGAGGTAGTGGAGATCATTCGCCCCATCGTGGTCCGGTATATCCGTGCTCGGATCGGATCCGCGGAGCGCAGTGGTCTGTCCGCTGACGACGTTGCTCAGGAGGTTTGCTTGGCCGCCATCCAGGCGCTGCCGCGATATCAGGACCAGGGACGCCCGTTTCTGGCCTTCGTGTACGGCATCGCTTCGCATAAGGTCGCCGACGCGCATCGCGCGGCGGCCCGCAACCGCTCCGAGCCCACCGACGTTGTGCCGGAACGGTTCTCGCTGGAGGCGGGGCCCGAACAGATGGCGCTGCAATCCGATTCCGCGGCCCGGATGAATCGGCTGCTCGCTGTGCTTCCCGAGAAGCAACGCGAAATTCTCACCCTGCGAATCGTCGTCGGGCTGTCCGCCGAGGAAACCGCCGAGGCGGTCGGCAGCACCCCCGGAGCCGTACGGGTCGCCCAGCACCGTGCCCTTGCGCGGCTGAAGACCGAGATTGCTGGAGCGGGGTTCGACTATGCCTGACTTCGGACGACGTGATTTCGGTGGCCCCGGCCCGGGGCCGCAAGAGCCGTCGCTGGACGCGGTTCGCCGCACCGACAGCTTCATCGACGCGCTGGCCGGAGCCCGGCCCGTGGTTCCCCAGGATCCTGCCGACGCCGAACTTGCGGCGCTGCTCGGCAATTGGCGCGACGAGCTCCGCTGGCCGCCCGCGACGGGACTTCTCAGCGACGCCGACGTGACGGCGGCCTTCAGCGCCGGACGGGCCCAGAAGCGTTCCGGACCGGACCCGCAACGGTGGACCGACACCCAGAAACGTAATCGCCGCAGTCTCAGCGTCATCGGCGCCTCTGCCGCCGCGGTGCTATGCATCGGCGGTTTCGGCGCCGTGGTGGCCGGATCAGGCCCGGGTGACGCGCTGTACGGCGTGCGCACCATGCTGTTCGGCGCGCCCAAGCAGGTCCGCGACGACCAGGTCGGGCTGGCCGCCAAGACCGAGCTCAACCAGGTGCAGACCCTCATCGCGCAGGGCGACTGGCAGCAGGCGCAGGACAAGCTGGTCGCGGTGAGCACGCAAGTCGCGACGATCGACGACCAGCAGCAGAAACAGGAGCTGCTCGACCAGTTCAACGACCTGTCGGCCAAGGTGGTCGAACGCGATCCGGCCGCCACCGCGCCGCCCGGCGTCGTCTACACCGTTCCGCCGTCGTCGGCCGCACTGGTCCCGGCGGTCGAACCGACCAGCACCCCGAGCGCCCCGCCGTCGCCGGCCACATCGACGTCGCCGACGACATCGAGCACCGCCGAGACGCCGTCCAGTTCGTCGGCATCCAGCAGTGCGACGTCGTCGGCCACGCCGGCCTCGTCGACCCCGCCGTCGTCGGCGTCGACCTCGGCCGCTGCGCCGTCGAGTTCGTCGCCGGCCTCGTCGACATCCTCAGCCGCACCGACATCAGCGGCGCCGCAGAGCCAGCAGACCACGACCCCGACCAGTGCGGCGCCGACGGCCGCGACCGCACCGCCGTCATCGCCGGCGGCCGCGACCGCACCGCCGTCATCGCCGGCGGCCGCTTCCAGCGTCACCCCGGCCGATCCGACATCGGTGGGCACGTCGCCGGAAGCCCCCAGGGCGGTGACCAGTGCCCCCGCGCCGGCTCAAAGCACCGTGAGCGAAACCCCGGCAGCCGCTCCGAGCCCGGCAGCACCGGTAACGCAGAGCGCACCTGATTCGGTGGCGGAGACGGTGCCGTCGGCTGCGATCACCACGACGGTGCTGGTGCCGGTCCCGGCCGGCCCTTAACGATTCCGAGGGTTCAGCGAGAGCCGTCGTAGTAATCCGACGTTGCCTCATTCATCGAGGCGTCGGCATACCCGCGGCAGTAGTCCCACGTGACATAGGCGTCGGGCTCCGGGTCGTACGCCGGCTCATGCGGCCGCACGGTCCCGTCGACCAGAAGCTGAAGAAGGTTGGCGCGCAACATGTCCCAGTCGTGGTAGTGATCGGAGTTACACTCGTCGCAACACACCACCAGGCCGCGGATGCCCCGCTGCGCCAGCAGCGCCTCATAGACGGCCAAGTCGGCCAGGTCGGCTTCGACAGCGGCCCGTTCCCGGGCGTCGAGCGGCTGACCGGGCTCGAGCGCATCGAGGGCGGCTGCCGGGTCACACGGGTCGTCGGCGAACGGATCCGGCGGCAGGCCTGGTGGCAGGTGGTCGCGCACGTCTCCACAGTACGCGAGCACCTTCGGGAGCGCGGGTCGAGTCGATGAGGCAGCCGATAGGATGGGGCCACTTTCCCCCGCTGATGGAGGCCGCGCCGATGTCCATTGCCGAAGGCTCCCCGGTCCGCACCGGCGGGGACGATCCCGCCAAAGTCGCCATGCTGGGGCTCACCTTCGACGACGTGCTGCTGCTGCCGGCGGCCTCGGACGTGGTGCCCGCGATGGCGGATACGTCGAGCCAACTCACCCGCAAGATCCGCCTCAAGGTGCCGCTGGTCAGTTCGGCGATGGATACCGTGACCGAGGCCCGGATGGCGATCGCGATGGCCCGCGCGGGCGGTCTGGGCGTGTTGCACCGCAACCTGTCGATCACCGAGCAGGCCAGCCAGGTTGAGATGGTGAAGCGTTCCGAGGCCGGCATGGTGACCGACCCGGTGACCTGCTCGCCGCAGAACACCCTCGCCGAGGTCGACGCCATGTGCGCCAAGTTCCACATCTCGGGCCTGCCGGTCGTCGACGGCGACGGTGCGCTGGTGGGCATCATCACCAATCGCGACATGCGCTTCGAAGTGGACATGCACAAGCGGGTCGCCGAAGTCATGACGAAGTCGCCGCTGATCACCGCGCAGGAGGGTGTGACCGCTGACGCGGCGCTGGGGCTGTTGCGGCGCAACAAGATTGAGAAGCTTCCCATCGTCGACGGTCACGGCAGGCTGACCGGCCTGATCACCGTCAAGGATTTCGTCAAGACCGAGAAGCATCCGCACGCCACCAAGGACAGCGACGGTCGCCTGCTGGTGGCTGCTGCCGTCGGTGTCGGGGCCGATTCGTGGGATCGCGCGATGGCGCTGGTCGACGCCGGGGTGGATGTCCTGGTGGTCGACACCGCACACGCCCACAACCGGATGGTGCTCGACATGGTCAGCAAGGTGAAAGGCGAAGTGGGACATAGGGTCGAGGTCATCGGCGGCAACGTCGCCACCCGCAGCGCGGCCGCGGCTCTGGTCGATGCGGGGTCCGATGCTGTCAAGGTCGGGGTCGGGCCGGGCTCCATCTGCACCACCCGCGTCGTCGCCGGGGTGGGCGCCCCGCAGATCACCGCGATCATGGAGGCTGCCGCGGCGTGTGCGCCGGCCGGGGTGCCGGTGATCGCCGACGGCGGGTTGCAGTACTCCGGGGACATCGCCAAGGCGCTGGCCGCCGGCGCGTCGACCGCCATGCTGGGCTCGCTGCTGGCCGGGACGGCTGAAGCTCCCGGCGAGCTGATCTTCGTCAACGGCAAGCAGTTCAAGAGCTACCGCGGGATGGGCTCGCTCGGCGCCATGCAGGGCAGGGGCGAGGCTGGGTCTGCTCAGCGGAGTTACTCCAAAGACCGGTACTTCCAGGACGATGTGCTCTCTGAGGACAAGCTCGTTCCCGAGGGCATCGAAGGCAGGGTGCCGTTCCGCGGCCCGTTGGCCAGCGTCATCCACCAGCTCACCGGTGGTCTGCGTGCGGCCATGGGCTACACCGGGTCGCCCACCATCCCTGATCTGCAGCGGGCTCAGTTCGTGCAGATCACCGCGGCCGGGCTCAAAGAGAGCCATCCGCACGACATCGCCATGACGGTCGAAGCACCCAACTACTACGCGCGGTAAGGAGCCAACCGTGCGTGACATGGTTGAAATCGGGATGGGCCGCACGGCCCGTCGCACCTATGAACTCGGCGAGGTCAACATCGTGCCCTCGCGTCGCACCCGGTCCTCACAGGACGTCTCGACGGCCTGGCAACTGGACGCCTACCGGTTCGAGATCCCGGTCCTCGCCCATCCCACCGACGCGGTGGTCTCGCCCGCGTTCGCCATCGAGTTGGGCCGCCTCGGCGGCCTGGGCGTCCTCAACGGCGAGGGACTGATCGGCCGGCACGCCGACCTCGACGACGTCATCGGCCGGGTCGTCGAGTTGGCCGCGAGCGACGACGACCCGGCGGCGCCGATCCGGCTGCTGCAGCAGTTGCACGCCGCCCCGCTGGATCTCGACCTGCTGGGCGAGGCGGTGGCCCGGGTGCGCGACGCCGGGGTGACCACCGCGGTGCGGGTCAGCCCGCAGAACGCTCGGGCGCTCACGCCGACACTGGTGTCGGCGGGCATCGACCTGCTGGTGATCCAGGGCACGATCATCTCGGCTGAACGGGTCGCCTCCAACGGGGAGCCGTTGAACCTCAAGACCTTCATCTCCGAACTCGACGTGCCGGTGGTCGCCGGGGGCGTGGCCGACCACCGCACCGCCCTGCATCTGATGCGCACCGGCGCCGCCGGCGTCATCGTCGGATACGGGTCGACCGCCGGGGTGACCACGAGCGACGAGGTGCTCGGCATCAGCGTGCCGATGGCGACCGCCATCGCCGACGCGGCCGCCGCGCGCCGCGAATACCTCGACGAGACCGGCGGACGCTACGTTCACGTCCTGGCCGACGGCGATATCCACACCTCCGGCGACCTGGCCCGCGCGATCGCGTGCGGCGCCGACGCGGTGGTGCTGGGAACACCGTTGGCGGTAGCGGCTGAGGCGCCCGGCGACGGCTGGTTCTGGCCGGTCGCGGCCGCGCACCCGTCGCTGCCCCGCGGTGCGCTGCTCGAACTGGCGGTGGGGGAACGTCCCTCGCTGGACCGCGTGCTCAACGGCCCCTCCGATGACCCGTACGGATCGCTGAACCTGGTCGGCGGACTGCGCCGGTCGATGGCCAAGGCCGGCTACTGCGACCTCAAGGAATTCCAGAAGGTGGAGCTGACGGTCGGGCACTAAGCGGTAGCTTTGGACGATGGAACCCGATTACGACGTACTCATCATCGGCTCCGGCTTCGGGGGCAGTGTCAGCGCTCTGCGGCTGACCGAAAAGGGATACAAAGTCGGCGTTCTGGAGGCGGGTCGCCGCTTCGCCGACCACGAGTTCGCCAAGACATCGTGGCGGCTGCGGGAATTCCTCTGGGCGCCCAAACTCGGCTGCTACGGCATCCAGCGGATCCACGTGTTGCGCAACGTGATGATCCTGGGCGGGGCGGGCGTCGGCGGTGGCTCGCTGAACTATGCCAACACGCTCTACATTCCGCCGGACCCGTTCTTCAACGACAAGCAGTGGTCGCACATCACCGATTGGCGTTCGGAGTTGATGCAACACTACGACCAGGCCCAGCGCATGCTCGGCGTGGTCAAGAACCCGACCTTCACCGACGCCGACCGGCTCATGAAGGAGGTCGCCGACGAGATGGGTGTCGGCGACACGTTCACGCCGACTCCGGTCGGGGTGTTCTTCGGCGTCGAGGGCAAGACGCCCGGCAAGACCGTGCCCGACCCGTACTTCGGCGGCGCCGGCCCGGACCGCACCGGATGCATCGAGTGCGGCGAGTGCATGACGGGCTGCCGGCACGGGGCCAAGAACACTCTGGTCAAGAACTATCTCGGGCTGGCGGAGAAGGCCGGTGCGCAGGTACTGCCGATGACCACGGTGACTGCCGTGCGGCCCGCTTCGGACGGCACCTGGGAAGTGGACACCGTTCGCACCGGCCGGTGGGTGCGCAAGAACACCGCCACCTTCACCGCGCGCAACGTCATCCTGGCCGCCGGAACCTGGGGAACCCAGAAACTGCTGTTCGACATGCGCGACTCCGGCACCCTGCCTGGGATTTCCGATCGGCTCGGGGTGCTCACTCGGACCAACTCGGAGTCGATCGTCGGCGCCGGGCGCTACCGCGCCACCGACGACCTGGATCTCACCCACGGGGTTGCCATCAACTCGTCGATCCACCCCACGCCGGACACCCACATCGAACCGTGCCGCTACGGCAAGGGGTCCAATGCGATGGGCCTGCTGCAGACGCTGATGACCAACGGCTCCGGGCCAGAGGGCACTGACGTTCCACGCTGGCGGCAACTGCTGCGTACCGCTGTCACCAACCCGCGCGGCGCCCTACGCGTGTTGTCGGTACGCAGGTGGAGTGAGCGTTCGGTGATCTCGCTGGTCATGCAGCACCTGGACAACTCAATCACCACCTTCACCACCAAGGGCCTGTTCGGCCGTCGGATGACCAGCAAGCAAGGCCACGGCGAACCGAACCCCACCTGGATCCCGGTGGGCAACCAGGTGACCCGGCGCATCGCGGAGAAGATCGACGGCGTGGCCGCCGGCACCTGGGGCGAGATGTTCAACATCCCGCTGACCGCCCACTTCCTCGGCGGAGCGGCGATCGGCGACAGCCCCGAGAACGGGGTCATCGATCCCTACCACCGGGTGTACGGCTATCCGTCGATGTATGTGGTTGACGGAGCGGCGATTTCGGCCAACCTCGGGGTCAACCCGTCGTTGTCCATCACCGCCCAGGCCGAGCGTGCCGCCGCGCTGTGGCCCAACAAGGGGGAGGCCGACGAGCGTCCCGTCCAGGGCAAGTCGTACCGGCGGATGGATCCCATCGCCCCGGTTCGGCCGGCGGTCCCGGCGCACGCCCCCGGGGCGCTGCGCAGTCTGCCGATCGTGCAGATCACCTCGGGTGCTCAGCCGTCGGTGGCCGCTGCTCGTGCCACTGCGGCGCCCCGCCGCCTTTAGACTGTCCCGGTGCAGCCGGACCACTCCGCATCCCCCCGCCCCGTCTTGGTGGTCGACTTCGGCGCCCAGTACGCCCAGCTGATCGCGCGACGGGTTCGTGAGGCACGGGTGTTCTCCGAGGTCATTCCGCACACCGCGGGAGTGGCCGAGATCAAGGCCAAGGATCCGCAGGCCATCGTGCTGTCGGGCGGGCCGGCCAGTGTGTACGCCGAGAATGCCCCGCAGTTGGACCCCGCGCTGTTCGACCTCGGCGTGCCGGTGTTCGGCATCTGCTACGGCTTCCAGGCCATGGCGGCGGCGCTAGGCGGAACGGTGGCGCGTACCGGGACCAGTGAATACGGCCGCACCGAGCTCAATGTGCTTGGCGGCGAACTGCATTCGGGCCTGCCCGGCACCCAGCGGGTATGGATGAGTCACGGCGACGCAGTGACCGCCGCGCCGGAGGGCTTCGAGGTGGTGGCGACCAGCGCCGGTGCGCCGGTGGCCGCGTTCGAGGATCGCACCCGTCGGCTCGCGGGGGTGCAGTATCACCCCGAGGTGCTGCACAGCCCGCACGGCCAGCAGGTACTCAGCCGGTTCCTGCACGATTTCGCCGGCATCGGGGCGACCTGGACCCCGGCCAACATCGCCGAGGCGCTCATCGAGGCGGTGCGTGAGCAGATCGGCGACGGCCACGCCATCTGCGGTTTGTCCGGCGGAGTGGATTCGGCGGTGGCCGCAGCGCTCGTGCAGCGCGCTATCGGTGACCGTCTGACCTGTGTGTTCGTCGACCACGGTCTGCTGCGTGCCGGTGAGCGCGAACAGGTGCAACGCGATTTCGTCGCCGCGACCGGGGCCCGGCTGGTGACCGTCGACGCCGAGGCGAAATTCCTGGATGCGCTGTCCGGGGTGACCAATCCCGAGGGCAAGCGCAAGATCATCGGCAGGGAGTTCATCCGAGCCTTCGAGGGCGCGGTGCGCGACCTGTCCTCCGGGGAGAACATCGAGTTCCTGGTCCAGGGCACGTTGTACCCAGACGTCGTCGAATCCGGCGGCGGCAGCGGTACGGCGAACATCAAGAGCCATCACAACGTCGGCGGTCTGCCTCCTGACCTGAAGTTCAGTCTCGTCGAGCCGCTGCGGCTGTTGTTCAAGGACGAGGTGCGTGCGGTGGGCCGCGAACTCGGCTTGCCGGAGGACATCGTTGCGCGCCAACCCTTCCCGGGTCCCGGCTTGGGCATCCGGGTCGTCGGCGAGGTTGATGCCCACCGACTGGACATCCTGCGCCGGGCCGATCTGATCGCGCGTGAGGAACTGACCTACGCCGGGCTGGACGGACAGATCTGGCAGTGTCCGGTGGTTCTGCTGGCCGACGTCCGGTCGGTCGGTGTGCAGGGCGACGGCCGCACCTACGGCCACCCGATCGTGCTGCGTCCGGTGTCCAGTGAGGACGCCATGACGGCGGACTGGACCCGGGTGCCCTACGACGTGCTGGAGCGAATCTCCACCCGGATCACCAATGAGGTGCCCGAGATCAACCGGGTGGTGCTGGACGTCACCAGCAAGCCGCCGGGCACCATCGAGTGGGAGTGACCTGCCCGACGCCTGAGCGGATCACACCTGAGCGGTTAGATGTGGCGCCATAGATAGTCCTATGCCATTGACAAGATTTGTTGACGGTCTGGGTTGTCGCCGCCTTGACCGCGTTCGACGAGGGCCCCGACACCGGCTGGATCTTCCAGGTGCCGTCGGGTTGACGCTGGAAGACATCGACACCGTCCTCCACCCTGGTCTCCAGTGCTGTGCATTACGCCTCCCCGCACTTCCAGCTGGCGCTGTACGCCCAGGCCCTGGCGGCGCGGACCGGGGCCGACGTGGCGATACTGTCGGCCCGCTCCGGACTGCTCACCTCCTCGGACCTCATCGCCCCCTATGACATCACCATCGGCAACGTGCCGTGCGGAGCGCCCTGCTGCGCCAGGGCCAAGCGGCCTGAACAGCGCCATCGGTCCGGTCCCCTAGGCCCCGCCTCGCTTGCCGCCGCACCGCCCGTTCCTCATTGGCGATCTGTGCGGCCTCAATCTCTAAATCCAGCGCTTCGACGAAGATATTGATGGCTTGCTCGGAGGCCCGCAGATAGTCGGTGCCGTCCTCGCTGCCGGATTCGTTGCGCCCGCCACTGTGGCCCCGTCTCGTCGTGTACCAGTTAGGGAACGGTCTCGACATCGGTGGTGACTAGCGAGACTACGACGCGTTCGGCTACTGCCTGCCACTGCTGGCGGCCGGCGTTGGGTGCTTGGTGTTGGGCCTGGGAGACGGCGTAATTGTGGGGCTCGCTACTCTCGAACCGCCCCCAGGTAGGCAAACTCCTGCTTTCTTTGTGGGGCATTGTCATACTGTTTCGGATCATCAAGCTCGGCTGGAGCAAAAGGCAGATGTCACGGTGCTGAACCCGAATGCGCTGCAACCGGAGCCTGTTCTCCCCCATCATTGCGATGACCGCAGGGCGGGCGAACACAGGTCCACGGTCCTTGTTGCCGACGACAATAGGCAGCTGCGCGAGCTATTGTGCGCCGTCCTGGCCCCGTTGAACTGTGAGATCGTCGCGGTGGGTTCGGGAGAAGAAGCGTTGACCGAATTACTGCAACGCAAGGTCGCCGTGATCATCCTGGATGTCAATATGCCCGGGATGGGCGGCTTCGAAACCGCTCAACTCATCCGGGAGACCGAGGATCTGGCCACCACCCCAATTATCTTCCTCACTGGTGAGGCGGGTGCAGACAGCGACCTGAACAAGGGCTACGGATTGGGCGCGGTCGACTTTCTGATCAAGCCTGTCTCCAGACATGTGCTTTACGCCAAGGTCAAGGCCCTGCTGGAATTGGACCAGTCCTTTGCCCGGCTCAGGGCTGAGGCCGCGGAGTTTCACTCGCAGCAACTTCAAGCCGCTCGGGCCGCCGAGGCCAGGCAACGCGAGGAGTTGCTGTTCACCCAACGGCGAGAACGGCTGACAAACGTCTTCGCCGAAGCCAGCATCGACGTGATGGCGTTGCAGAAAGCCATCGTCACGGAGATGAGCCAGCTGTTCAACGCGGATTGCGGGTTGAGGCTGTCCTCTCCCGGCCGTGGTTGGCATGAGCCCATGTCGCTTGCCGTATCGGGAGGCACCTCGCCGACAATGGAGTCATGGCTGGTCGGGAGACTGGCCGATCAGGGCCACCAGCCGCCTCCGTATCCAGAGATAATGGTCGAGGATTTGACTGCCCGGGGTCGAGGTGTCGGTGTTGTCTGCGTAGGCCGCGCTGACGGCTCCGCCTTCTCCGACATCGAGTCGGCCTTGTTCCGGGGTGTTTCGGTCGCAGCGGCTCTGGCTGTGTCCAATGCGACCCTGTACCAGGTACAGGCCGAATATGCGGCAGTCATGCAGGCCAGTGGGGATGCGATCCTCGCGGTTGATTCCGCGGGTGCTATCCGCAGCTGCAACAAGGCGGCCGCGGCCCTCTTCGGCGCGGACGCGGACACCCTGATCGGCCGGCCAATCCTGGAGTTCGCCGCAGATTCTGACCGAGAGCGTTTGCGGGAGCGGCTTGACAGCAATCTGGGGTCAAAAGACGTCCCTCTCGAGATGATGTGCGTCTCCCAGGACGGTCGCCACGTCGAGGTCGCGGTCACGTTATCGCCTATCGGTGACTCGGTGGAACTGCATGTGGCCGCTGTCGTACATGACTTGACCGAGATCAAACGTGCGCAGAGCGAAATCAGATATCTCGCGAGCCACGATCCATTGACCGGCCTGGCGAACAGAAGAGAGTTGAACTCTCGGCTTGTCTCCATAGTCGCCGAACACGAGAACAGTGGAGAAGTGGCCGCACTGCTGTACATCGACGTGAATAAATTCAAGTCGGTGAACGACACCTATGGTCACGACGCAGGGGACGATCTGCTTATCGCAGTGGCCGACCGAATTCGGTCGGCAGTGCGTTCTGAGACCCTGGTAGCTCGTGTCGGTGGGGACGAGTTCATCGTGGTACTGGAACATCTGCCATCGGTGAACGCTGCCACGGCTGCGGGAAACCGCATCTTGAAACAAGTTCAGGATGAACCAGTTTCGTCCCGTAGCACCACCCTGTGGCCTTCGGTCAGCATGGGGATCGCCTGTCTGGGGGACACCGCTCAGACAGGCGAGGAGTTGCTTTATCAGGCTGATTTGGCGATGTTCACAGCGAAGGACATCCGGCTTGATGAGGGTGTCGTCTACACCGATTCGATCGGATCTCGGTTCCGCGAGGAATCGCATTTGCGGGCCAGGTTGCAGGATGCCGTCAAGCGGTCAGAGGTCCGCATGGCCTACCAGCCGATCGTCAACGCAGCAACGGGGTCACTGTTCGGCATTGAAGCCTTGATTCGCTGGCGGGTGGGGGATGACGAGGTGCCCGCCCGCGAGATCGTTTCTTTGGCTGAGACTTCCAATCAGATGGGCGTACTCGGGCGCTGGATTCTGAACCGCAGCTTCGAAGACTACGCGGCCCTGGGGAGAAGCGATCTGCGACTGCACGTGAATTTGTCCCCGGACGAACTACTCGAAGCCGACTTTCTCGAAAAACTGATCACGACCAGTCGGGCCAGTCGCATAGCAGCGGCCAATGTGTGCCTGGAAATCACAGAACACGCTTTCATCAAAGAGCCGGCGTCGGCTTACGCGGCTTTGCACAAGGCAAAGGAAGTCGGGTTCAGCCTGGCCATCGATGAGTTCGGCATGGAATATGCCAGCATGACCAACCTGCTCCATGTGCCTTCTGGCTGGCTGAAGATCGATCGTTCGTTCATTGCCGGGATTATCGGAAATGAGCGTCTACAAAGTCTCGTACGTGGCCAGATCGCGATGGCCTCGTTCATGCAGCTAGAGCCGATCGCCGTGGGTGTGGAGACCCAGGAGCAGGCCGATTGGCTTCGGGAAGCGGGATGTGTACTGCAGCAAGGCTTCTTGTACGGGTGTCCGATCGAATCAACAGACTTGGCCGCCCTTGTCGAGACGACCTGGGCAGCGAACGGCGGACAGGGCAGTGACGGAAGTGGAGCGACGTGAAACTCGCGAGCCGATTGGCGATCCTTTCTGGATCGGCCCTCTTGTCGATCGTTCTGGCGGCAGGTGTATTCAACTGGCAGACCAGTCGCATCTCAGATCGCTACATACAACGGTTCGAAGCGAGCGCAGCCGCTTCCAGGGTGCTTGCCATCGATGGGGACCTGACCGAATTCATTTCTTCCGTCTACGGACTGTTGTTCATCAAAGATCCCGCCCGTCGTGCCGAGCTTTCAGCCAGGGCGGATGGGCTCGCAAAGTCCATTGATGTGGAGTTGCGCCGGGCCGATGATCAGAACCAGCAGAACGACCATCTTGCGAGGAATGATTCCGCGGTAACGCGCTGGACCGACTTCTGGTCGTGGTACCAGGCTTCAAGGGACGCTTTGCAAAAAGCCGAACCGGCAGTTGCTGCAACGGAAATTGATACTCAGGCCGCCCCTCTCGAGGAACAAATCCAGCGAATCGCGGACGAAACCGAACGGATCCTGCAGCAGGCCGACGCGGAGGCGCGGGCGACGATTCACAGGGGCCGGATCGTCATTTGGGTGTTCACGATCGTCGTCGTTGTCGCTTTGGGCGGACTGCTTTTCCTCACCAGCCGCAACATCTACCGAACGGTCAACCAATCTGCGGAAGGGATCGAACGAGCCCGGCGGTCCGAGGAGATCCAGGCGGATCTGATGACCGACGTGCAGCGGCAGACCGATTCTGTCGGCGCATGCGGGGTCGTTGTCTCGCGAATGGCGCAGGCGCTGGGCGCCAGCCACGGAGCGTTTTATCTGAAGCGGACCACCGACGTGCCTCGATTCGCACTGACCGCGTCCTACGCGTTCCATCGCCGCAAGGATCTGCCCAGTTCCTTCGGTTTGGGCGAGGGTCTGGTCGGGCAGTGCGCTTTGGAAGGGCAACGGATCGAAGTGACCGGTGCTCCCGCCGACTACGTTGAGATCGTCTCAGGGTTGGGTAAGAGCAAGCCGCTGTCACTGATATTGACTCCGGTAACTTTCGAGTCCGAAGTGATCGGCGTCCTGGAGCTCGCCGCATTTCGACCTTTCTCCCAGGACGACAATGAGCTTTTGGACAGCGTGGCGCTGGGAGCCGGGGTGGCCATCGCGGCGATCGAATCGGCGCAAAAGACGCGCGAACTGCTCGGCCTGTCCCAGGCGCAAATGGAGGAACTTCAGACTCAGGAGGAAGAGCTTCGAGCTGCGAATGAGACCTTGCTCCAGCGCGAGGAGCAGTTGTCCGCGCAAAACGCGGAACTGGAGGAGCAAACCGAGAAGTTGCGTGCGCAACGCGAAGAGCTCAAGGCGAGTTCCGAGACCCTCGAAACACAGGCCGACACGCTGGAGAGAAAGAACCACGAACTCCAGCGCATCAGTGAATCGCTGGAAGCGAAGGCCGAGGATCTGGCCGTCGCGTCGCGTTACAAGTCCGAGTTTTTGGCGAACATGTCGCACGAACTGCGCACTCCCCTGAACAGCATCTTGATATTGGCAGGCCTTCTCGCGGACTCGGAAGAGTCTCTCAGCGAGAAGCAGAAGGAGTTCGCAGAGACGATCGAACAATCAGGAAAGGACCTGCTCAACCTCATCGATGAGGTTCTGGACCTCGCCAAGGTCGAATCCGGATCTATGCGCTTCGAGCAGGAAGTGATCGACATGACTGGGCTGGTCAGCTTCCTTGACCGGACCTTCCGGCCGATCGCGGAGAACAAAGGCGTGGCCTTCCGCGTCGTGGTTGACGACGCTGCCCCGGGGGCGATCACCAGTGATGACACCCGGGTGAAACAGATCGCGAAGAATCTCGTGGCGAATGCGCTCAAGTTCACCGACGAGGGATCGGTGACGGTAACGCTCTCGGGGACGGGTGACACCGAGGGCAATCCGGGCGACCGGTACCTCTCGATCACCGTCACCGACACCGGGATCGGAATCGACGAGGCCGACCACAACCTGATCTTCGAGTCTTTCCAGCAGGCGCATCGTGGATCAACGCGCCAGTACGGCGGCACCGGTCTCGGATTGGCGATCAGCCGGGATCTGGCGCGTCAACTCGGGGGTGAGATAGCTCTTTTCAGCGCACCGGGACACGGTTCGACTTTCACCTGCTACCTGCCTGTGGGTGTCGCGCCGGACGCCGACATCGAGCAGGCGGTGCCCTCCGAGGGTGCCTCGGTCCCGCAACGATCGGCGGGGGAGCCTCGCGGCGGCGCAGGTCCCGATCACCGTGCTGAAGCGCCGGGCGGGGAAGCAACCGGGACTCCGGGGGATCGGGAAAGGGAATCCGCCCTGAGCCAAGACTCGGTGGATATCTCAGGCATCGCGTGGCCGGACGGAGAAAAGCCGGTCTTGTTGATAGTGGAGGACGACAAGACCTTCGCCAGGATGTTGGCCGAACTGGCGCTGGAAGTCGGCTTCGATTCGGTCATCACATCGAGCGGTCGTACGGCGCTGGCTTTGGCAAGGGAACGTCAACCTGCTGCTATCACGCTGGACATCGGCTTGCCGGACATGGCAGGTTGGGTCGTCTTGGATAACCTCAAACATGATCTGGCGACCCGTCATATCCCGGTCGACATCGTGTCCGGATCCACCGACGATGCGCACGGTCGCCGTATGGGCGCCATACACACGCTGAGCAAACCCGCAGACATCACCGCCCTTCGTTCGATGCTGAGTGCCACGGCTGACTTTCTTGGGCCGAGACCGCGACAGTTACTGGTGGCCGCTGCCGACGATGCCAAGCAGCAGGCGGTGACAAAACAGCTGGTCGAGAGCGAAGACATTGCCATCACCATGGTCAACACCGGTCAGCAGGTGTTGGCGGCGTTGAACGGACCGAAGCGCTTCGACTGCCTTGTTATCGATCTCGGATTGCCCGACATCGATGGGATCGAGCTCATCGAGCGGGTCAAGGACCAAGTCAATGAGGCGAGCCTGCCGGTCATCGTCCATACCGAGCGCGAATTGACCGCGGCCGAAACGGAACGGCTGGAGGTTCTCGCCGCCGCCATCGTCCTGAAGAGTGCGAAATCACCCGAGAGACTCCTCGATGAGACAGCGCTGTTCCTGCACCGCGTGGCGAAGGACCTACCGGATGAAGCACGCGCGATCCTCTCCAACGCCATGCCGTTCGACGAGTCGCTCAAGGGCACCACTGTCCTCCTGGTCGACGACGATGTACGAAACGTCTTCTCGCTCGGCAGCGCTTTGAAGCGATACGGCATCACCGTTCTGCCTGCGCGCAACGGGCAGGAGGGCATCGACACACTCGCCGCCCATCCAGAGGTCGACCTGGTCCTGATGGACATGATGATGCCGGTCATGGACGGCTATGAGGCGATGCGCCGAATTCGGGGCGAGGTCCACTGGCGCAACCTGCCGGTCGTCGCCCTCACCGCGAAGGCCATGAAAGGCGATCGCCAGAAGTGCTTGGATGCAGGCGCTTCCGACTACGTCAGCAAACCCGTCGAACTGGATCAACTCACCTCTGTGCTCAGAGTTTGGTTGGCCAACCGGCCGCGACGGATACGAGAAATGCCCGGGAACTGATGGACGCGGCCAGTGCGGAGTCTGCGTCGGAAGAGTCCTCGGAGCTGACGCGGATCGAGGCGGAGGCATTCTTCTATACAGTCTTCGAGCACCTCGGACATGACTTCCGGCACTACGGCGACGCCTCCCGGAATCGTAGGCTCATGGGTTTCGTGCGGAGACATTCCCTCGGCAGCATTTCCGAGGCGCAGGGAAAGGTCCTCCGCGACCCCGAGCTCCAATCGGCCTTACTGTCGGCGATGACAGTAAACGTCACGGAGATGTTCCGTGATCCACCGGTGTTCGCGAAGATTCGCACTGAGTTGGTGCCCCGGCTGGCGACCTATCCGCGGATAAGGGTCTGGGTGGCCGGCTGCGCGACGGGCGAGGAGGCTTACTCGATTGCGATCCTGTTCGCCGAAGCAGGTTTGCTCGACCGGACGACCATTTACGCGACTGACATCGACACCGCGTCGCTGCGGGCTGCAACTTCGGCGATCTATCCTGCCGAAGATATGATTCGGGCCACCCGCAACTACCAGGCCAGTGGCGGCGACAGACCATTCTCCGATTGGTACATAGCCAGGTACAAGGAGTGCATTCTCAGCCCCGACTTACGGCCGCGAATTGAGTTCTTCTCCCACAACCTCGCCACCGACAGCACGTTCGCGGAATTCCACCTGATCTTATGCAGGAACGTGTTCATCTATTTCGAGCAGACCCTTCAGCGCCGAGTGGAACTCCTCTTCTGGGAGAGCCTGGTCCCTTTCGGAAATCTCGTCATCGGTCCGCGGGAAAGCCTCACCGCTGAGAGCGCCAAGATGTTCACCCCGATGGACCGCAGACTTGGAATCTATGTCAAGCATCGCGGCTGACGGGGGGGTGCCGGACGTCATCGTCATAGGGGGCAGCGCCGGTGGAATGGCTGCGGTGAAAGGCATCTTCGAGACATTCAGGCATACCGCCAACAGCATCGTCGTGGTGGTTCTGCATCGGGCCCCGCAGGATTCACCGCTGGCCGAGGTGCTTCAGACATACACCTTGATCCCCATCCGCGAACCCAGCGACAGTCCCTGGACCCTTCCGGCAGGCGTGGTGACTCTGGCTCCAGCCGGATACCACCTTCTGCTCGGCAACACCCGAACGCTATTGCGGGAACCGCCGACTCCGGTCGCCCTGTACGAGAACGGCTCTGGGGTACGCGCCCACTTGACCTTAGACCCGCCGGTCCAGTACTCGCGTCCTTCACTCGATGTAACTTTTTGCAGCGCAGCCGAACTGATGAATCCGGTAACCGGCGTTCTGCTGTCGTGCGCCAACGAAGACGGCGCCCGTGGCTGCGAGGCGGTGAAGGCAGCGGGCGGACGGGTGATCCTTCAGGATCCGGCCTCGTGCGCGGCTCCCACCGCGGTCAACGCGGCGATGCGCAGGGTGCGGCCGGACGTTGTAGCCGATCCGCAGGGGATCGGCACGTGGTTGTCGGGGAACGTCGGGCATGGTGGATCACGGGGAGGATTCTGAACCGTTTGACCGCCGGCTGGATCGAGGCTTCAGGCAACCGCGCCGGTTGTCTTCTGTAGTTCTGTTGCCGGTCGAAAGACATCCCGCAGAGTCGGCGAGCACCCTCGCGCGACCCGAACCGGGGCCGACGTCGCGCGCACCGCCCCGCGGGTGTCGACAACCGAGGGCTCCGCTTCCCCTCGCCACCAAACTCATTGTTTCTTCCTGCAGCATGCCGTTGCCGAATACGCCGCCGCCAAGTTTGGCGTTGGCGAAATTAACCCACAGGTCGAAGTGGCCACCAGGACTCCTGACACGACTCAAAAATTGGTGTGTGTCAATACGTCGACAGTGTGCGGTGGCCGGGGCGGCGAACGGCATCGGGGGTCGCGCGACCAGCGCCAACCGCGGTCGAGTCCGGGCAAATCAACCTGCATGAATTTCACGAATTATTGCGCAGTGGAGTCGGGGTCGCGCAGCTCATTCACCAGGAAACGGCAGCTCAGGCGAATAAGCCGCCGAAAGCGACGACGACCGTGTCAGGAGTCCTGGCCACTGGGTTGGTAGTCGTAGCGGACCGTGACGGCTTTGTTCGCAAAGGGCTTCGTGAAATATGGCGGCCGATCGGTCGGATAGCGTCCCGTGGAGTGGTGGACTTCGGATCTGGCGTGGTTCACGCTTTAT
>CAZVST010000014.1:0-75437 GCA_964629725.1 uncultured Mycobacterium sp. | reverse complement strand
ATCCAGCGACAGCCGCTTAACACCCCGTGGACTCAAACACCTTGACAAATTCCGAAGGCGCTATTGCGCATTGAGTTTCGGACGCGGAAGGCTGGGTCCTCCAGGCCAGCCCGCCATTGACGCTCGCCAACCCGTTCGACAAGCCGGCCGCGCAAGCCGACTTCGCGCCACAACCGATAGGTCCCGGGGACGATCCACCGGTCCCTGTCCGTCCGCACAAAAGCTGCATTCGCACGCGATCCAGGAACTCGAAGCACGCCACGTCCGCCAGGGATCGGGCTCGCCTCGATAACTGGACCGTTCGGTGAGATCGGTACCTTTCGGCGGATCGCCCAGTCATATAGCCCTCTGAGAGCGAAGACAGCCTTGTTCCAAGTCGCGCCAGATACTGCATCCTCAGGAAAGAGCAGTCGGTTGGTCCGGCGATTCTTGAAGTCGATGAAGTCTTCCTCGGTGGCTTCGAGCCATGTCAACGGAGGATCCTGCCTGCCGAGGAATCCGCACCACTGCGCGATCTCCAGTGCGTAGGTCTTTCGGGAGGACAGATCCAACGACGTGAAATCTGGACAGGTGTTGCAGTAGACCACCAGCCATTCATCAAGCTCGCCGTTCTCAGACAGCAAGATCGGCGTTCCCCTGACGGCGCCGGACGAGCCGCTACTGCCATTTAGCGGCTCGCATCCATCGAGCACGTCTGAGTGCCCAGCCGGCCACCCGTCCAGGTGCGTCGTCGTGAGCACGCGCCAATTCTTTGCTGGAGACGCGGCTGTGAGCACAAATCCCGACGCTAGACCGGTGAGCGCCCACTCTTGGTTCGACACGCCGCACATACCCACTTCCGGGAGAAGTGAGACGGGTACGGCAGGTCACCGAGGCCCCGTTCGGCGTCGACGTCGGCCATCGCCAGCAGCGGCTCGATCGACTGGGACAGCGAATCCATATCGGCCATCGGGTCGCCCCGGCGCGCGAGCAGATCCGGCACGGTGGCCATCGTGTAGTCGTCGGGCGTTGTGGCGTCGGCGAGTTCGGCCCACGTCAACGGGGTGGACACCGTCGCGATCGGGGTCGGCCGCACCGAATAGGCGGCGGCGAAGGTGCGGTCGCGGGCGTTCTGGTTGTAGTCGATGAACAGCCGCTCGCCGCGTTGCTCCTTCCACCACGAGGTGGTGACGAGGTCGGGGGCGCGGCGTTCCACCTCCCTCGCCAGGGCGATGCCGGCGCGGCGCACGGCGGTGAAATCCCAATCGGTCCGAATGCGCAGGAACACATGCACGCCGCGCCCGCCGGAGGTCTTCGGGTAGCCGACCAGGCCGAGTTCGTCGAGCAGGGGCTTGAGGACGTCGACGGCGACACGGCGCGCCTCGGCGAATCCGGTGCCCGGTTGCGGGTCGAGGTCGATGCGCAGTTCGTCGGGGTGGTCGGTATCGGGGCAGCGAATCTGCCACGGGTGCAACGTGATTGCACCCATCTGGGCAGCCCAGACGATCGCCGAGGGATGGGTCACCATCAGCGCGTCCGCGGTCCTGCCGGACGGGAAGGCGACCCGGCAGGTCGTGAGGTAGTCGGGGTGTTTTTCCGGCACCCGCTTCTGGTAGATCTGCTCGCCGTCGATGCCGTCCGGGAAGCGTTGCAGATGGGTCGGCCGGTCGCGCAATCCGGTGAGCATCGGGCCGGGCTGCCGACCCTCTCCCGCGCAGGCCACCGTGCGGTAGTAGTCGATGAGCGCGCCCTTGGTGCCCTGTGCCCCCAGCTTGGGGAAGAACACCTTGTCCTGGTTGGTGATTCGGACGGCGACTCCGTCGACGTCGATCTCCTGGGCTGCCGCGACCACGCTTCGACGGTACGCGGTCAGCAGGGGATGATGGAACGGTGCACCTGCCCGTGATGCCCCCCGTCTCGCCGATGCTGGCGAAGTCGGTCACCACCATCCCGGAAGGCGCCAGTTACGAACCGAAATGGGACGGCTTCCGGTCCATCTGTTTCCGAGACGCCGGCGAGGTCGAGTTCGGCAGCCGCAACGAGCGCCCGTTGACGCGCTACTTCCCGGAACTGGTCGCCGCCGCGGAATCCGAACTGCCGCCGCGGTGCGTGATCGACGGCGAGATCGTGATCGCCGGTGATCGGGGACTGGATTTCGAAGCGCTGCAGCAGCGCATCCATCCGGCGGCGTCGCGAGTGCGCCTGCTCTCCGAGCAGACGCCGGCGTCGTTCATCGCCTTCGACCTGCTGGCCCTGGGCGATGACGACCTGACCGGTGAGCCGTTCGAGGTGCGCCGCGCGACACTGGTCGACGCGCTGGCCGGCTCCGGGTCGGCCTTCCACGTCACTCCGGCGACGACGGACTTGTCGACCGCGCGACGCTGGTTCGACGAGTTGGAGGGGGCGGGCTTCGACGGCGTTGTGGCCAAACCGCTTTCAGTGCCCTACCAACCCGACAAGCGGGTCATGTTCAAGATCAAACATCAGCGGACCGCCGACTGTGTGGTGGCCGGCTACCGGGTGCACAAGTCCAGCGACGACGCGATCGGCTCACTGCTACTCGGTCTGTACGACGGCGACACATTGGTCTCGGTGGGCGTCATCGGCGCCTTCCCGCTGGCGCAGCGCCGGCAGCTGTTCGCCGATCTGCAACCCCTGGTGAACGATGTCGCCGAACATCCGTGGAACTGGGCCGCCACGCAGCACGGCCCCCGCAAGAATGAGACGTCCCGATGGAACGCCGGCAAGGACCTGTCCTTCGTTCCGCTGCGTCCCGAACGGGTCGTCGAAGTCCGCTACGACCACATGGAAGGCTGGCGCTTCCGACATACCGCGCAGTTCAATCGCTGGCGGCAGGACCGTGACCCCCGCTCATGCACCTACGCCCAACTCGACAAGCCCGTGAAGTTCAGTCTCGACGATGTGGTCCCGGGGCTCAGTCGTCGCGGTGCGCCCTGACGTACTCGAGTGGCTCGCCAGAGTTTCCGTCAATCCAGAGCACCGCGGCAGCGACGACGCAACAGCCAAATCAGTTCCCTGACAGGTCCTTTTCACGTACGACACGCCGGGTTCGACGGTGATCTTCGAGGCGTCGAGATCGAATGACTATGCGGCGGAGGTGGTTTCGTACACCTGCCGCTGTTTTGAGTTGTTGAACGCATGATTTTCTCTTCAGTGGTGCACGGCGGATCCGCAGAGCATAGCCAGCTCAACGCTTTTACGGGGCCATTGTTGCTGTATTTATTCGTCGTACGGGACAAATTTCCGTAAGACTGTGCGAGAGTCTCCTGCCATGACCTCTTCGTACACACCAACCTCGACAACCCATCACCAGCCGACGCTCTTCCACCAGATCTGGAAGTCGTCGGTGTTATCCGGGCTTATCGCCGTTGCGCTGGGCGCACTGGTCCTGCTCTGGCCGGGCAAGACCCTGTTGGTCGTGGCGTTCCTGTTCGGGGCCTACCTGCTGCTCGCGGGTATCGCGCAGGTCTTTCTCGCGTTCGGATTTCACGCTTCGGCCGGCGGCCGAATTCTCCTATTCATCAGCGGCGCTGCGTCGTTGATCCTGGCGATCCTGGCCTTCCGGCACTTCGGCAGCGCACCGGGAACAGCACTGCTGCTGCTTGCCATCTGGATCGGCGTCGGATTCATCTTCCGCGGCGTCGCCACCACGGCCATGGCGATCAGCGAACTGGGCGGAACACCCGGTCGCGGCTGGAACATCTTCTTCGGCCTCGTCACCGTCCTCGCCGGCATCGTGACGCTGGCCTACCCGTTCGACTCGCTGGTGACCTTGACGCTGGTCGTCGGCGTCTGGCTGATCGTGGTCGGGGTTCTCGAGATCATCGCCGGCCTGCAACTGCGCCACACCGGACACGAGGTCCGCAAGACGGTCGACCAGGCGCTCGGCGCTCGCTGACACCCACCCGTCTCCGTCAGGCGCGGACCGCCGGTTGCACGTCAGCCGGCGGTCCGCGTCTCTATTTCGACTGCCCTACGTCCAGCCACTACTGACGGTCCCGCCGGCCGCGTCGTACATTCTGTGTCGATGCACGCCACAGATCATCCGGCAGGCCGGTTCGCGCCGAGCCCGTCCGCCGATCTGCACATCGGCAACCTGCGGACCGCGGTGCTGGCGTGGCTGTTCGCCAAGTCCAGCGGCCGCCGTTTCCTGATCCGGATCGAAGATCTCGACGACCGCACGAACGACGACATCGCGCAGCGGCAGTTGTCGGATCTGGCCGCGATCGGCGTCACCTGGGACGAGGAACCGCAGTGGCAGTCGGCCCACCCCGAACGCTACGCGTCAGTGATCGACGATCTTGCCGGGCGCGGTCTGCTCTACGAATGCTATTGCAGCAGAAAAGATATCCTCAACGCGCCGCGGGCCCCGCACGCCCCCGAGGGTGCCTACCCCGGCACCTGCCGGAACCTGACCGAAGCACAACGGACGCAGCGGCGCGCCGGGGGCCGGCCGCCGGCGCTGCGGCTGCGCACCGACGCCGCCGAGTACACCGTCACCGATGTGATCCACGGTCGTTTCACCGGCGTCGTCGACGACTTCGTGCTGCGCCGCGGTGACGGCGTGCCGGCGTACAACCTCGCCGTGGTGGTGGACGACGCGCACTCCGGCATCGATCAGGTGGTGCGCGGCGACGACCTGCTGGCGTCCTCGCCGCGGCAGGCCTATCTGGCGCGGATGCTGAGGTATCCAGAACCGACGTACGCCCATGTCCCGCTGGCGCTCAACGCCGAGGCAAAGCGGCTGGCCAAGCGTGACGGCGCGGTCACGCTCGCCGAACTCGGTGTGCCCCGGGCATGGGCGCTGCTCACCGACTCCCTCGGCAAGCCGGGTGCGGATCTGGCACGGCTGCTCGACGAGTTCGACCCGGCGCAGCTGCCCCGCGAGCCGTGGACGTTCTACGCCATCTGATCGGCGGTCATATCCTCCAGGGCAATGCCCTTGGTCTCATGCACCCAAATCCAGACGAAGGCGAAGGACAGGATCGCGCACAGCGCATAGAAGCCGTAGGCCACACCCAGCATCCCCCGAAGCTGCGGGAACGACCACGTGATGAAGAAGTTCGCCGCCCACTGCGCTGCGGCGGCCAGACCCAGGGCGGCGGCACGAATCCGATTGGGGAACATCTCTCCGAGCAGCACCCACACCACCGGACCCCATGACATGCCGAACGCCACGACGAACAGGTTGGCCGCGACAAGTGCGATCGGGCCGGCCGCCCCGCTCAGGTGCGGATTGCCGTCGACCTGAGGGGCGGTGCCGAAGATGAACGCCATCGTCGCGAGTGAGACGGCCATTCCGGCAGAACCGATGAGCAGCAGGGGTTTACGGCCGATCTTGTCGATGAGTGCGATGGCGATCAGCGTGGTGGCGATGTTCACGATCGACGTGATGACGGTGATCAGGAACGCTTTGCTCTCGTCGAAACCGACCGCCTCCCACAACACGTTCGAGTAGTAGAAGATGACGTTGATACCGACGAATTGCTGGAAGACCGACAGTCCCAGACCCACCCACACGATGCCGTAGACGCCGCCGGTCGGCTTACGCAGATCGCGCCAGGAGGGCTTCGCCTCGCCGGAAAGCGTGCTCTGAATCCGGTCGATGGTGATGTCGAGGTTCTTCTCCCCCAGGAGCATTGTCAGCACCTTGCGCGCTTCCGGAATACGATGCCGCGCAATGAGATAGCGGGGCGACTCCGGAATGGTGAAGGTCAGTAGCCCGTAGACGACGGCTGGGACGGCCATCATCAGGAACATCCACCGCCATGCCTCCAGACCGAACCAGAGGGCCTTGCTGGCACCGCCGGCGAGATGGGCGAGGAAATAATCGATGGCCAGTGACACGAAGATGCCGCTGACGATGGCGAGTTGCTGAAGCGAGCCGAGTCGGCCCCGGATCCGGGCCGGTGACGTCTCAGCGATGTAGGCCGGGGCGATCACCGAGGCGACACCGACGCCGACTCCCCCGACGATGCGGAACAGCACGATCAGCCAGACACTGCCCGCGAGAGCGGTGCCGATCGCACTGATGAAGAACAGCACCGCGGCGATCTTCATCACCGAGATACGTCCGATCCTGTCGGCCAGACGACCCGCGGTCATCGCTCCGGCAGCGGCACCCAGCAGTGCGGACGCGACCGCGGTGCCCAATGAGGCGCTGTTGACCTGGAAATGGCTCTCGATCGAGGCGACAGCGCCGTTGATCACCGCGCTGTCGTATCCGAAGAGTAGGCCGCCGAGTGCGGCCACCGAGGCGATGCGCACCGCGCCGTGGCCGGTACCGGCGTCGTCGTCGAATACCGAGGGCGTATCGGTGGTGGGTCCCTGGCCGGCCATGTGGCGTCCTCTCCCCGGAAATTAGTTGGGAAACTAAATCACCATGGCATACCTCTGAATCCGGATAGCCGTATTCCGGCATACCCGGTCCGGGACCGCTGACCCATGGACTTACCGACCAGCCTGATCCAAACTCTTGGCGCTTGCTCCCGCGGCCGATACCGTCCGCCGGATGCGAGGTCTGCGACGCGCCGTCCTACTGGCTTTACTGCTGGTGGCGGCAGTGCTCCTGGGCGGCTGCGGATCGAAATCACCGGCCTCTCAAGCGTTGTCCAACGGCGTGCTTCGGGTGGGTACCGAAGGCACCTACGCCCCGTTCAGTTATCACGATCCCAGCACCGGACAACTAGAGGGTTACGACGTCGACGTGGCCCGCGCCGTCGGCGACAAGCTGGGCGTCAAGGTCGAATTCGTCGAAACTCCCTGGGATTCCATCTTCGCCGCGATGGAGGCGGGCCGGTTCGACGTGGTCGCCAATCAGGTCACCATCACCCCCGAACGTCGGGCCAAGTACGACATGTCCGAGCCGTATTCAGTGGGCGAGGGCGTGATCGTCACCCGCGCTGACGACACCTCGATCACCTCCCTTGCCGATCTGAAGGGAAAGACCGCCGCCCAGTCGATGACCAGCAACTGGGCCAAAGTGGCCAGGGACGCGGGGGCGAACGTCGAATCGGTGGAGGGCTTCACCCAGGCCATCAAGCTGCTCAACCAGGGCCGGGTGCAGGCCGTGGTCAACGACAGCATCGCGGTCTACGCCTACCTCGCCGAGACCGGCGACACCTCGGTGAAAATCGCCGCCGAGACCGGACAGAAGAGCGATCAGGGCTTCGCCGCCCGCAAGAACAGCGGACTGCTGCCGGACCTGAACTCCGCATTGGCGGACCTCAAAGCCGACGGCACCCTGGCCTCCATCTCGCAGCGCTATCTCAAGGCCAACGCAACCGGTTCGCCCGATCCCACCCCGGGCAGCCAGCGGTCGACCTGGCGCCTCATCTCCGACAACCTGGTGCCGCTGGCCAAGGCGGCGATCACCGTCACGATTCCGCTGACGATCATCAGCTTCGTCATCGGGTTGGTGATCGCCTTGGTCGTGGCCTTGGCCCGGCTGTCGCGCAACCCGATCCTCAATAGCGTTGCGCGTCTTTATGTCTCGATCATCCGGGGCACTCCTCTGCTGGTCCAGTTGTTCATCATCTTCTTCGCCCTTCCCGAACTGCACATCAAAATCAGTCCCTTCCCCGCTGCGGTGATCGCCTTCAGCCTCAACGTCGGCGGGTACGCGGCTGAAATCATCCGGTCGGCGATCCTGAGCATCCCCAAGGGCCAATGGGAAGCCGCGCAGACCATCGGCATGGACTACCCGACGTCCCTGCGCCGGATCGTGTTACCTCAGGCTGCTCGCGTCGCGGTGCCACCGTTGTCCAACACGCTGATCTCGCTGGTCAAAGATACTTCCCTCGCCTCGACCATCCTGGTGACCGAGTTGCTGCGCACCGCACAGATCGCGGCGGCTCCGACGTTCGAGTTCTTCGCCCTGTACGGCACCGCAGCGGTCTACTACTGGGTGATCTGCCTGGTGCTGTCCTTCGGGCAGAGCCGCGTCGAACGGCGATTGGAAAGGCACGTGGCCCGATGACCGCACCCGGATCCGACCTGCTCGTCGCGCAGGGCATTGAGAAGTCGTTCGGCGCCAACCATGTTCTGCGGGGGGTGGACTTCAGCGCGGCCGCCGGTTCGGTGACGACGATCATCGGGCCGTCCGGGTCGGGGAAGACGACACTGCTGAGGTCGCTGAACGCACTGGACGTTCCCGACGCCGGCGTGGTGCGGATCGACGACGTCACGGTCGACTTCGGTGCGCCGGTTCCCAAGGCGACGCTGGCCCGCTACCGCGCCCAGAGTGGCATGGTGTTCCAGTCGCACAACCTGTTTCCGCACCGGACGGTGCTGCAGAACGTCACCGAGGGACCTCTGGTGGTGCAGAAGCGGCCGGCCGACGAGGTGCGTGCCGAGGCCGTCGAGTTGCTGGACAAGGTCGGATTGGGCGACAAGGCCGACGAGTATCCCTACCAGTTGTCCGGCGGCCAACAGCAGCGGGTGGGAATCGCCCGGGCCCTGGCCCTTCGGCCCAAACTGGTGCTGTTCGACGAGCCCACCTCGGCGCTGGATCCCGAACTGGTCGGCGACGTCCTCGCCGTCATCCGAGACCTCACCACCGAGGGTTGGACCCTGGTGGTCGTCACCCACGAAATCCAATTCGCCAGGGGAGTTTCCGATCAGGTCCTGTTCATCGACGAGGGCGTGATCCTGGAGCAGGGCCCGCCCGAGCAGGTCATCGGCGACCCGCGCGAGGAGCGCACCCGGCGATTCCTCGACCGGGTGCTCAACCCGATCTAGCCCGACTGTCCGACTTCCATCTGCCCCCAGGGCGAGTCATAGGCGTTCAGCAGTTCCAGGAACGGCACCGAGTCGAAGCACTCCGGGCCCAGCACGCCAACGCCGCTCCACGTGCCGTTGGCCAGAAGTTCCAGAGCGACAACGGGATTCACCGCCGTCTGCCAGACGACGCACTGGTGTCCGTACTCGGCCATCGACCACTCGTTGTCGACCACGTGATAGAGGTAGGTGGAGCGGGGCTTGCCGTCCTTGCCGGTGCCGGTGACCCATAGGCCCGCGCAGGTCTTGCCCTTCATCTGCGGACCGAGCGTGGCCGGATTGGGCAGGCACGCGGCAACCACATCGCGCGGACTGACCCCGACCGGGCCCTTGTCGGAATTGACCGTCACTTTCTCGGTGCGGTCCAGGCCGAGCTTGTGCAGAGTCTTGAGAACCTCGATGAACTCATCGCCGAGGCCGTACTTGAACGTCACGCGCTTGCAGTCGATCCAGCGCGGCATCAGCAGCACTTCCTCATGCTCGACGTTGACGCACTCCACCGGGCCGATACCGTCCGGGAAGTCGAACACCTCGGGCTCGCTGAAGGGTTCGGTGACGAACCAGCCCCGGTCCTTCTCCCAGATCACCGGCGGGTTGAGGCACTCCTCGATAGTGGTCCAGATGGAGAACGACGGCGCGAACTCAGATCCCTCGACAGCGAGGTTGGCGCCGTCGCGGACGCCGAGTTCGTCGATCTCGCTGAACAGATGGTCGGAGGCGTACCGCGCGAACACGTTGGCCAGTCCGGGTTCGACGCCGAATCCGACGAGTGCGAGCCGGTCCGCTTCGATCCACTTCGGCTCGGCCTCGAACTGTTCGTCGCCGAGTTTGACTCCGGTCAACTCGTAGGGCTTCTCGGGATGGCGCTGCGACAGACTCATCGCCATGTCCAGGTAGTTCGCGCCACCCGCCAGCGCACCGTTGAAGATCGGCATGGTGAATCGCGGATCCACGGCGTTCATGACATGGGTGATGCTGTGCCGACGAACGAGTTCGGCGACCGCATGCTCGGAGCTGGCGTCGATCTGCGCCGCGCTGAAGCGCGGGTCCACGGCAACGACCGCCTGCTGCGCGCGGGCCAGGTCGTAGTCGGCGACCACGATCTGCTCGAAGAAGTCGCGGCGCGCCGCGATGGAACAAAATGCCGACCCGACGCCGCCGGCGCCCACCAGAAGAATCCTCACGCGGGCAATCTATCCCGTCGACCGCCTCGAGCGCGAGGTCAGATGGCAACGTCCAGCGCAGCCATACCACGCAGGGTGACATTCGGCTTGTAGACGGGTTCGCCGGCCAGTGTCGCGTTGGGGAAGCGTCGGGTCACCTCCGAGAGGGCGACGGCGGCTTCCAGCCGGGCCAGCGGGGCGCCGAGGCAGAAGTGCGGGCCGACCGCGAACGACAGGTGACGGACCGACGGACGATCGGGGTCGAATGCGTCCGGTCGCTCGTACATGTGCGGGTCGCGATTCGCCGCGGCGATCAGGAGCATCATCGTGTCGCCCTGGGGAACGGCGACGTCGCCGATGGTCATGTCCTGCCCGGCCACCCGGCCCACCAGTTGCACTGGCGGGTCGTACCGCAGCGCCTCCTCGACGATCGCCGACACCCGTCCGGCGTCGTCGGCGAGCTGCTTCCACGACGGCGGGTGGCGCAGCATGGCAAGCGCCGCGTTGGCGATCAGGTTCACCGTCGTCTCGTGTCCCGCGATAAGCAGCAGGTTGCACGTCGCGACGATCTCGTCCTCGGTGAGTTGATCACCGGCCTCCTCGACGGCGGCCAGGCCCGACATGAGGTCGTCACGGGGGTGCGCGCGGCGCTGGTGGAGCAGGTCGCGCAGGTAATCGCGCAACCACAGCCCGGCCTGCACCCGTTCGTCGAATCCCGGCGCCTCACCGGTGAAGGCGAAGAACGGATCAAGCCCCTGCGCAAGAAGTGTTGAGGCCCAACTGAATTGCGGCTCGTCCTCAACGGGCACACCCAGCAGCCGGCAGATCACCGCAACCGGAAGCGGATACGCCAGATCCCTGACCACCTCGAATTCCCCGGCAGCCGCGGCCTTGGTCAGCAGGCCATCGACCAACTCCGCGACATCGCCCTCCAGAGACTTGACGACCTTGGGGGAGAACGCCTTGCTGACCAGCTTTCGAAGCCGGGTGTGGTCCGGCGGGTCGAGGAACAGAAAGCTCGGCGTGCCGAAGGGCCGGGCTTGGGCACCGTGGGCGATGGAGCGCTGCGCGGCGGTCGACTTCAACCGGTCGCTGCACGAAGCGGGGTGGCGTAGCACTTCGTCGCACTCAGCGAAGGACGAGAACACCACCAGGTTAGATTCCGGCAGCATCAGCGGACCGCCTTCGCTGATCCGGCGGTAGATCGGGTACGGGTCGGCGCGGTGCGCCGGATCGAGCAGTTCGAGCAGCAGCGGTTGCCCAGCGGTCATGCGTTCAGTCTGCCTGTCCTCACGGAACACGCGCATGACCGCACCCCGGCGCGGCGGCCGGACCGCCAGCCAGCGCCTGGGCCAGCGACGGGGTGCCGGAGCGCAACTGTGTCACCGGGGGAAGCGACATCCGGACCTCGTAGACCACCGGCGCCGCACCCTGCGCACCGCGGCAGACGAGAGTTACCCGAGCACCGGTACCCGAGCCGGCCCGAGCGTCGACGGCGTCGCGCACCGAACGCGCGGTGAGCTGGCGGCCCACCGCGCGGTCGAACACCGGATCCAGGATCGCGATGGCCTGCTCCGCCAATCCCGTTGCGATACCGAAGTATTCGGCCGGCGTCACACCCGAGCAGGTGCCGTGGGCGTACCACTCATGCGGGGCCATGACGTCGGAGTCCGACATCATCGTCTGCAGTCGATTGGCCAGATCGGGCGGCAGCGCCAGCGGCTTTCGCTCGCGGGCGGCCGCCTTCTTGGGGACGTCGCAGTACTGCTGGGACCGCGGCTGCGGCCACAGACCATGCAGCACGAAGGACTGGCCGAGCCGTTCGACACGGCCGGACCGGCAGCCGCTGGCCGACGTTTCGATCTTGCACAGGCTCGGCGCCCAGGTCAGCACCAGCACGCTGGACGTACTCGACGACGACGGGCTCGGCTCCGCGCCCGGACGCTCCCGCCGGTGGACGCCGACCGCGACGACCGCGACCGCGACGAGGGCCGCCAGGACAGCCGCTACGGCCAGCCGGCGTCTGCTCGCGGCACCGTACCGGCGCGGTGTCACGACGCCGCGGCGGAGTAGTAGCGGCCGAGGAAGTCGTCGCGCAAAGCGTCGAAGTCGCCGGCGCCGATGGCGTCACGGATGCGGTCGACGAGGCGAATGATGAAGCGCTCGTTGTGAATCGTGCACAGCGTCGCCGCCAGGATCTCCTTGGCCTTGAACAGGTGGTGGACATAGGCGCGGGTGTAGTGCGCGCAGGTGTAGCAATCACACTCGGCGTCCAGCGGGGTGAAGTCCCGCTTGTAGCGGGCGCCGGTGACGTTGTAGCGGCCGTCCGGGGAGTACACCGCGGCGTTGCGGGCGACCCGCGACGGCGAGACGCAGTCGAAGGTGTCCGCCCCCGCCGCGATGGCGGCGAACAGGTCGTCGGGCTCACTGATCCCGAGCAGGTGCCGCGGCTTGTCGTCGGGCAGTTCCTCGGTGCACCAGCCGACGATGGTGGCCAGGTTCTGCTTCTCCAACGCACCGCCGATGCCGTAGCCGTCGAACCCGCGGCCGTCGGCGTCGGCGAGGCTTTCCAGTCCGCGGCAGGCCTGCCGGCGAAGGTCTTCGTAGTGCGCGCCCTGCACCACGCCGAACAGCGCCTGCGGCGACCGGGACTGCGCGTCCAGCGCGCTGAGCCGGCCGTGTTCGTCCAGGCAGCGCTGCGCCCAGGCGTGCGTGCGGGCCAGCGACTCCTCCTGGTAGGCGCGGGTGTTGACCAGCGTGGTCAGTTCGTCGAACGCGAAGATGATGTCCGCGCCGATCTGGTGCTGGATGCCGATGGAGACCTCGGGAGTGAAGCGGTGGGTGGAGCCGTCGAGGTGGCTGATGAAGGTGACGCCGTCGTCGTCGACGTGCGCCAGCTTCTGCTTCTTTCCTTTTGCCACCAGGTGGTCGGCCTGTTCGCGGTCGGGGTCGGCCATGAGCACCTTGCGGAACCCCGCGCCCAGCGACATGACCTGGAACCCGCCGCTGTCGGTGAAGGTCGGGCCGGGCCAATTCATGAACGCGCCCAATCCCCCGGCCTCGGCGACGACGTCCGGTCCCGGCTGCAGGTAGAGGTGATAGGCGTTGGCCAGCACCGCCTGGGCGCCGAGGTCGGCCATGGTCTCGGGCAGCACAGCCTTGACCGTCGCCTTGGTGCCGACGGCGATGAAAGCCGGGGTGCGGATGTCCCCGTGCGGGGTGTGGATGACGCCGCTGCGCCCACGGCAGCCGGGGAGTTCCGCCTTGACGGTGAAATACGGCACGCCCTTGATCTAACCAAGATAATTTAGAGGATTAAGCCTCTGGCCAAGTGGGCATGACTGGTGCGTCAATACCACGAGGCTCGAATGGGTCATTCGCAGCGAAAGGAACTGCCATGGTGCGTGGATTGCTCGTGGGAATCGGGGGTGCCGCCGTGATGGTGGCAGGGTTGGTCGGCTGTTCGAGCGACAAGAAGACGGAAGGCTCGTCGACCGCCAGCGAGAAGCCGGCGGCGCCGTCGTCGGTGGTGTCGGCCACCTCCGGAACGATGACGGCGTCCGCGGGTGCGGGCACCGCGAAGGTCAGCATCGACGGCCAACCGAAGGACATCACGGGCCAGATCGCGTGCACCACGGCGATGGGGAACCTCAACATCGCGATCGGCGACACCGCCACCGGGATCGCGGTGGTGATGAGCCCCGACGCGTCGAAGGTCAACTCGGTGGGATTGGGCAACGTCAACGGGGTGGTGCTGGGCTTCCAGGACGGCGCGTCCGGCGACGCCACGGCGTCGGCGACCAAGGACGGCAACACCTACAAGGTCACCGGGAAAGCCACCGGTGTGGACATGGCCAATCCGATGCAGCCGACGACCAAGCCGTTCGAGATCGAGGTCACCTGCCCGTAGCCGCGCGACGATCAAGCGGCGACGGAGGAGCCGCGTTGAGGAGTGCGGCAATCGGGCGTTAGCCGCGCGACGATCAAGCGGCGACGGAGGAGCCGCGTTGAGGAGTGCGGCAATCGGGCGTTAGCCGCGCGGCCGGGTTACCCGCCGGTGGAGCGCGTCGACTTCGGGGCGCTCTTCCGGCGGGACGGCGCGGCCTTGCCGCGCCCGTTTCCGATCGCCTGCTCGAGCCCGGCCAGGGAATCCTCGAGATGTCCGAGGATGCGCTGCAGACTCGGCACGCTGCGTCGGCAGCCCACCAGACCGAAGTCGAGGTTGTCGGCATTGTTGGACAGCGTGATGTTCATCGCCTGGCCGTCCAGCGCGATCGACAGCGGATAGTTGCCGTCCAGCCGAGCGCCGTTCCAGTACAACGGTTCTCGCGAACCCGGCACGTTGGAGATCACCACGTTGAACGGCGGCGCCGCGGAGCCCAGCGCCGGGGACACCAGGGACAGCAGCAGCGGGGAGACGTTGAAGGCCGACAGCGCCAACTGCTGCAGCCGCGGCAACTGTTTGAAGACGTCCTTGTTGTTGCGCATCGACGTGCTGACCTCGGTGAGCCGCGCGGCGGGATCGTCGAGGTCCGTGGCGAGACTGGCCAGCAACGCCCCGACCTGATTGCCGCCGCCGGGACTGTCGTCGTCGCGCAGACTCACCGGCACCATCGCGATCAGCGGCCGATCGGGCAGTGCGTTCTGCTCCAACAGGTAGGCCCGCAGCGCCCCGCCGCACATCGCCAGCACGACGTCGTTGAGCGTCACCCCGGCGGCCTTTTTCACGGCCATGAACCGCTCGATCGGCCAGGACTGCGCAGCGCAGCGCCGTGCCCCGCCGATCGGCACATTGAACAGCGTCTTGGGTGCGCCGACCGGCAGCGTCAACTGCTGCTGCATCAAGCCCTTCTGGGCCAGGTACAGCGTCGAAGAACCCAGTCCCAGAACGGATTCCGCCGCACCTTTGAGCTCACCGACGAGCGACGGCCGCGCTTTGCCCTTCCTAGAGCGCCGCAGGTTGTCACCCCACGGCACCCGGATCTCATGATCGTTCGGGTCGGTGCTCAGCGCTCGTTGCATCAGCCGCATCCCGCTGACGCCGTCGACAAGGGCGTGGTGGATCTTGGTGTAGACGGCGAACCGGCCGTCGTTGAGGCCTTCGACGAGATGGCTCTCCCACAGCGGGCGGTGCCGATCGAGCAGAGTGCCGTGCATTCGCGACGTCAGTTCCAGCAACTCACGCACACGGCCGGGCGACGGCAGGGCGGAGCGGCGCAGGTGGTATTCCAGGTCGAGATCGCGGTCGAACGCCCAGGTGAGGTTCGCGATACCGCCCAGGAATTCGGCGGGATGCTTACGGAACGTCGGAGCGACGTCGTTCTGGGCGAGCACGTCCTGGTAGAGGTCACGCAGGAATTCCGGTCCGGCACCATCGGGCGGCTCGAACAGTTGCAGTCCGCCGACATGCATGGGATGTTCGCGGGATTCGGCGAGCAGGAACATCGAGTCCACCGGCGATATGAATTCCATGCGATTCCCTCCCGCGATTACGCGATACCCCCGGTCCTGCGTCAACGATAGACGAGTCCCACATCAGGGCCGAAAGTCTCTGTCGGCCCGGGTGCGGTCCCCCGCACTGTGGGGGAATGACCGACATGCGCCACGGACGGCTGCTGTGCGGGTTGCTGGCTGTGCTCGCGCTGAGCGCACCCGCCTGTTCGGCACAGCGCGCGGCGCCGTCAGCCACCCCGGCGACGGCGCCGGAGACCTCGGTCACCAGTGCGACGACCACCGCGCCGGGGCCCGTGCCCCTCGCCGAGGCGATGCGGCAGTGGGAGGCGCGGGCCGGGGATCACTTCACCGCGTCGGGCAAGGCACTGCGGCAGGTTGCGGAGGCCTCCGCCGCCGGTGACGAAGCTGCGCTGCGGTCTGGGTGCACACAACTACACGACACGAATACCCTTGGGCTGCAACGTGATCTGCCCACCCCGGATCCGCGATTGACCGACGAACTGCAGCAGATGATCGACGACATCAACACAGCCACCCACGCCTGCCTGCGGTTCGTGCTGGACCGTGAGGACGTCGACGCGGCGAACTATCGGGAGTACCTGGCGCGGGCCGTCGAGCATCTGCACCGCGCCAAGGAGTTTCTCGACGCCGACCTGGCGCCGAAGTGAATCAGCGCACGGCGGGCGCCGCCGGGTCAGCGGTGGCCGCCGCCTCCACCCGGCACGGCGTTCCAGCCGGGTTGGGCGACTTCAGCCTCGGTGAGTTGATCGCTGGTGTCGGGAATCACCGTCGGCACGCAGTTCATCGAGAAGCTGTCGGTGGTGTCGACGATGTCGTCGCAGGCGGCGAGCACCCGCGGAGCCGGGGCATGGACATTAGCGACCGCAACGATCGCCGGCGCCGCCGCGATCGCGGCGCCGACCGCGACATACAGCAGTTGGCGACCACGGGCGGAGACGATCACAGCCATGAATGCTCCCAAGAGTTGGTCCTACCCCTAGGTTAGACCACCGCTGGTGCCGGCGCGGTGGTGCCGATCTCGGAGAGATCGCTCAGGCGGTACGCCGTGACCGAAGTGTCGCCCACGGCGTACAGCACGTCGCCGATACGAACGGTGCGCTGGACCGAGTCGGTCGGCTGGATCTCGCCGACCACCTCGAGTCCGGCCGGGGTGACTCTCAGAACCTTGAGGTACTGGGAGTACCGATAGCCGGTTTGCGGGTCGTAGCCGCTGGCCGACACCGGAACCACCAGGAGGCCGTCCTGCGCCGAGTACAACAGGGCATGGTGGTCGAACTGCGCGTCCGACCACGACCACTGGTAGCCCGAGTCGAGGTACTCGCGGTCGATCTGGGTGGGGGTTCCGTCGGCCACGTTGAACAGCGTCGCGTCGAGATGGGTGTTCCAGTTTCCGGTTTCACGTTCCTGGCCGATTCCGAGCAGGAGCCCGTCGCCGACCGGCTGCAGGTAATTGGAGAAGCCGGGCACCACCAGTTCGCCGGTCAGAGTCGGCGACGCGGGATGTGACAGGTCGACGGCGAAAAGCGGGTCGGTCCGCACGAACGTGACCAGGTACGCGGTGTTGCCGACGTAGCGGACGGCGTAGAGCTGCTCGCCCGGGGCCAGGCCGGTCAACTGGCCGACCTGGTCGAGCGTCGCCCCGGCGGTATCCAGGACGTAGATGCCGTTGTCGTTGCTGTCAGTGTGGGTGGTCACCCGCAGGTAGCCACCCCTTTCGTCCATCGCGAACTGGTTGATCACAGTGCCGGGGACCACCCCGGTGGCCTGCCACGCCACCTTCGGGCCGGCGACGGCGAAGCGGTCGATCCGGGTGCCGGTCGCCGAACCGTAGTCGTCGCTGGCGACGTACAGCGCGCCTTTGTTCATGTACACCGTGCTGGCCCAGCCGGACACCATCGTGCCGACGCTGTCGGCCAGTCGGCCGCTGCGCTTGGCGTCCACCGAGACGACGGTGACCAGCGACTGCTGATCGGGTGTCTGGGGACGGACGATGTCGCCGGCGTCGGCGATCACGCCGAGATCGACCGTGGCGCCGTCGGCACCGACGGTGTAGGCGTGCGGCAGCGACAGACTCACGATGTCGTCGCCGACCCGGGCGACGTAGTCGTCCCAGGTCTCATAGGTCCGGTTGGCGATCGGGGCGTTCGGGTCGTAGCGGATCTTCGACTCGGCAGCTACGGCGTCCAGTGGGGCGGCCGGTGGGGCGATGTACTGGATCGGGGTGTCGGTGTAGTTGGGCGCCGGCAACTGCAGCGAACGCTGCAGTACCAGGTAGACCGTGCCGTTGACGGCCCGGGAACTCTGGTAGCTGCCGTCGAAGGTGGTCTGCTTGACCACCGTTGGCGCCGTGCGGTCGGCGACGTCGTAGACGGTCACGGTGGTCTGGGGCTTCCAGGGCTGCCACGGCCCGTAGGCCATCTTGACCTGGGGTCCGTACCAGCCGGTGCCGGACTGGCTGACCACGGTCAGCCGGTCACCGGACAAGTACTCACCCAGGACGTTGCCGGACAGCGACGCCTGCGAGGTGACCGACATGTCGCCGGCTCGCACGATGGTCAGCTGGCCGTTGTGGGCGACGTAGAGGTACTTGCCGTCGTTCTCGACGTAATCGGCCTCGTCGACGCCGTTGACCTGAGTGTTGGTCGACGACGACGGCGGTGTCGCGGTGCTGTCCATCTTGAGGTACTCGGGGTACGGGTACGGGCCGTAGCCGTACACCGGGACCGTGGTGCCGAACAGGCTGCCGTACTGCTGCTTGGCCAGATCGAGCAGGTACGTGCGCAACTGATCGTTGGTGAAGTACGCCGGATCCGGCGCGTTCTGCCCGGTGGTGAGCGCGACGTTGAGTTGCGGGAACATCTCGAAGAACGTCCGGCGCACCATCAGCAGAGCGCCTTCGAGGAAGTTGCTGAGCGGCCCGTTCGGCCGGCTGGTGAGCCAGTTGACAGCGGTGTCGAAGAAGCCGGTGACGGCCTGGCCGATGATCGCGGCGGGCTTGGCGAGCGCCGGCGGCGTGCTGACGGTGGTGGTCGTGGTCACTGCGGCGGCGGCCGGGCGCGGTACGGCGGGGACCGCCGGGGTGGCGGCGGCAGCGCCGGACTGGCTCACCGCCGTGAGGGAGTTTCCAGCCGCGGGGTCGGCCGCCGGCGCGACGTTGCTGCTTGGCACGGATACGGTTGCTGCGGCCGCCGGCACGGAGCTGTCGTGCTGCGTCGCCGCCGGAGTGTGGTTTCGGGCCGGTTCGGGCGTCGGCGCGACGCCATCGACGGCACTGCCCGACTTCGGGACGGGGATTTCCGCAGCGGTGGGAACCGCTGCTTCGTCGACCGGGACGTCCACTGCCGCGACTGGGCCGCGCCGGGCCGTGGTGTTGCCCGATTCCGCTGGCTGGGTAGCCCGTGGCGCCCGCGAACCGCGGTGGCTGCCGTGGCTGGGCGAGTCCGATGGGGAGGAGGCCGACGGCGTATCGCTGTCGGGATTGTCGGCGACGGCGACACCGGCCGCCTGGGGTCCGGCCAGCGACAGGCCCAACGCGAACGCCGCAACCCCCGCCCGCGCTCCGCGCTTTACCACCGACATGGACGACCCCTGTCTTCGCTGAACCCCTGAGATTTTGCTGTGAGGTGGTCGCACCATAGCCGCGGAACTTGGCACGAGTCAAACACGCGACCCGCGGCCGCGAGCGCCCACCACGTGACCTGCAACGAGTTCAATGCGTCGATGAAATTGGACGTGCGGAGAGGTTCACCGACCGTTAGCTTGACCTCGGATTGGATATTGGTCAATATCGACGCATGTCGAATCAGGGGATGGGCGGCGATGCCTGTCCGGTGGTGCCGTTGGTCGCCGAGCCCTTGAGCATGACGGCGGCGGTCGAGCTGGCGGCGAAGTTCAAAGCCCTGGCGGATCCGGTGCGGCTGCAGTTGCTCAGTTCGGTGGCCAGCCACGCCGGTGGCGAGGCCTGCGTATGCGACATCTCCGCGGGTGTGGACGTGTCGCAACCGACGGTGTCGCACCACCTGAAGGTCCTGCGCGATGCGGGCTTGCTGACCTCGCAGCGCCGGGCGTCCTGGGTGTACTACGCGGTGGTTCCGGAAGCCCTGGCGACCCTGTCAGGACTGTTGAGTGCGGGCGCTGATCGAAAGCGCTTCCCAGTGACCGCCCAGAACTGAACCGCTTTCCGGGACCCCCAAGAAAGGCTTCAACCGATATGACTTCTCGTCCCAGCGTGTTATTCGTCTGCATCCACAACGCCGGCCGTTCCCAGATGGCCGCCGGTTTCCTGCGTGACCTGGGCGGTGACGCAGTCGAGGTCCGCTCCGCGGGCAGTGACCCGGGCCCCCGGATTAATCCGGCCGCCGTGGAGGCGATGGCCGAGGTCGGCATCGACATCTCCGATCAGTCACCCAAACTGCTGACCCACGAAGCGGTCGAGACCTCGGATGTGGTGATCACGATGGGCTGCGGGGATGCCTGCCCGGTGTTCCCCGGCATCAGCTACCGCGACTGGGCACTGGAGGATCCGGCCGGCAAAGGCATCGACGCGGTGCGCCCGATCCGCGACGAGATCAAGGCCCGCGTGCAAGCCCTGGTCTCCGAACTCCTGCCCACCCAACCGGCCTCTCGAAAGAAGGACATCAGATGAGCAAGGTCGAGGTATTCGAGCCGGCCCTGTGTTGTGCCACCGGCGTGTGCGGGGAGGACGTCGACCAGGAACTGGTCACCTTCTCCGCCGACATGGACAACATCCGCAGCCGCGGCGGTGACATCGCCCGCTACAACCTGGCCAGCGAACCGCAGGCCTTCGCAGCCAACGACGCCGTCACATCGTTCCTGCGGGTGTCCGGCTCAGCCGGGCTGCCCCTGATCCTCGTCGACGGAATCACCGCGATGACCGGCCGCTACCCCGACCGCGCCCAACTGGCCACCTGGGCCGAGATCACCCGCACCCACCGGGAACTGGCCGAAATCGGGCTCAACCATCAGTACGTGGTAATCAACGGTGTGCTGCCCGCACCCGCCGACAACAGC
The DNA here is from genome assembly GCA_964629725.1 of uncultured Mycobacterium sp. Taxonomy (GTDB): domain Bacteria; phylum Actinomycetota; class Actinomycetes; order Mycobacteriales; family Mycobacteriaceae; genus Mycobacterium. The sequence continues at coordinate 54,990 of CAZVST010000014.1, read as the reverse complement.
GACGCGCTGGCCTCGGCGATCTACCGCCGCGAACAGGCGGCGATCGCCGCCCTGCCGGAGGAGCTGTGGGCACTGCCGCTGGATCTGGTGGACCTCAAGGCCACCAACATCGTCGGAATCGACGCTCTGGCAACACTTTTCACTCCCGACACCATCATCGGCCAGCCCGACCAGCCGCCAGTGGAGGTGCCCGATGCGCCGCTGGCCGCGCTGGTCGATCAGATCGCCACCGGCGACAACGGGTTGATCATGTGCATGGGCAAGGGCGGGGTGGGCAAGACCACCGTCGCCGCGGCGATCGCCGTCGCCCTGGCGCAGCGTGGGCACCCCGTTCACCTGACCACCACCGACCCCGCCGGCCATCTCACCGACACCCTGCACGGCACCCTGGAGCACCTGACCGTCTCCAGCATCGATCCCGTCGAGGCCACCCGTCACTACCGCGAGCATGTCCTGGCCACCAAGGGCGCGGACCTCGACGAGCAGGGGCGGCTGATGCTGGCCGAGGACCTGCGTTCCCCGTGCACCGAGGAAGTCGCTGTCTTCCAAGCATTCTCGAAAGTCATCGCCGAATCGCGCCGTCAGTTCGTCGTCGTGGACACCGCCCCGACCGGGCACACCCTGCTGCTGCTGGACGCCCCCGGCTCCTACCACCGCGAAGTCGCCCGCCAACTCGGTGACCGCCCCTTCACCACCCCGCTGATGCGGCTGCAGGACCCCGAGCTGACGAAGGTCATCATCGTGACCCTCGCCGAGACCACCCCGGTCCTGGAAGCCGCGGGCCTGCGCAGCGAGCTGGAGCGCGCCGACATCCACCCGTGGGCCTGGGTGATCAACAACTCGCTGGCCGCCGCCGAACCCACCTCACCGCTGCTACGGCGCCGCGCCGCAGCCGAAATCGCCCAAATCGCCACAGTGCGAGACGATTACGCCGACCGCATCGCCGTGATCCCACTGCTCGCCGTAGAACCCGTCGGCATCCCCGCCCTGCAGACACTCGCCAACGCGCGCGACACTGCCGTCAAGAGGTGAATGGCGACGACGTCGACGTGTTCTCTCCGGCGCAGTACTCCCGTTGCCGGGCTGGCTGATGCCCAACTGGCCCAACGGGTTTCCACCAGCCCGGCACGTGGTCGACTACCGCACCGCCTACGAGGAACGCTACGAACTGCCGGTGCGCCGGCCCGTCCATGTGCACGAGGTCATCCGCGACGGCGACCACCTTCGGCTGTCGACGTCCGCGGGCCAGTGGCGCGCACGGCGGGTGATCAGCGCGACCGGAACCTGGCACCAACCCTTTCTTCCCGGACGAATAGCGCGCGCCGCGACCTCAACCGGAGGGTTCCGACAGGAATGGCGGTCTCGCCCGAAGGACGAGTCCCAAGGTCCCGCCTACGTCTTGGCAGCGGTGGATAGCTCCAGCGGGATGTACAGCGGGCAGACCCCGACGAAACTCGTCACTACGAAAACAGCGGCGATCACGCCGAGGACGATCGCCACCGGTCCGGAAATCACGTGGGTGAGAAAGAGCACCAGAACAGCGATCGCCACCGCAATGCGCACGACCCGGTCGACGGTGCCCACGTTCTTTTTCATCTAGTCCCTCGATTCGCCAAAGACTCTCGCGTTTACCGTTCCCATGATACCCCATGGGGTATACCGGCGAGACATCGACGAGTACATGGACCGACTGGACGTCAGCCTGCGACACTGACCGCCCCTCTGCCCGGTGTTGATTCAGTCAAGTGTCCCTATTGCGGCAATGCTTCTACCTTGAGTAATCTCGACAACACTGTTGCCGAGACTGTGGTAGATCTCGCCCCTCGTCCCGTTGTAATTGGGGGGAGAGCAGCAACCGCAGACTGAGGCGCTGCGACGCGCATTGGAATCCGTCGCGGACGCCTCTGCCCTCGTGAAAACTGCGGAACCTGAGCAGCGCCGCGATGTCAACACTGCCGGAGGCCTTCGCCGGCCCCTGACCGATGTCACCGGAGAGGCGCCGCCCGACGATCGCGTAAGCGGGAGCGGAGTCGGCGGCCACCTCCAGGAGGGTCCGCGCTCTGTAGGTTGATGCCAGCGGTGTCGAGGGTCGATCCCCTACGGGCGGCCCGGATCTGCCGCTCGCTGCCGCCGGAACCAGAGGGTATAGGCCGAGCCGATCGCAGCGGTCACCAATCCATAGAGCGCGACCGCCGCGTGCTCATCGGCGTCGGGAAAGTTTGCCGATGCCAACGCCAAAGCCGTCGCCGGATGCCGGCAGCTGGTGGCAAACGCCAACACCGTTGCATCGCGGCGGTCCGGCCCACCCAGCAGGTCACCGGCGGCGAAACCACCCACCACAACCATGGCGATCGGCAGCAGCCACCGCTGCGCCTTCTCGATGGGGCTCGACAGCCTTTGGGCCGTCGACGGTGAGATCCGGGCGACGACCATCCCGGACACTAGGGGTAGCAGCATCGACAGAATCAGCAGCCTGCCGATCGCCCACGGCGCGACGACGTAGTCGCGTCCGAACAACCTCTCCAAGATCACCGTAGAGAGTGCGATCATGGGGACGGCCAGCACTGCCAGGATGAGCACGAGGCCCAGACCATATTCGGTTCGCCCACCGGCTTTCTCGCCGCGGCCAGGCAGCAACGGCGGCAGCGGTGAAACCGCCAGTGCTACAAGCGCAATGGCCACTTCGCGATTCAAGTCGAATACGCCCACCAGCGTCACAGCGATTGCCGGTGCCACCACCAGCACTGCAACCAAAGAGCGGGCGAGTAGCCCCGGCCTGCGCAGCAGGGCGGCGACATCGGAGAAGCGGGCACCTAAGCCCGAGCCGAACACCAGCACTGCGAGGCTGACCCCGAATGCGGTCTTCGCGGCCACGGCCCAGTTCATGGGGCCTCGCTACCGCGCTTTACGCAGCGAAATCCGATGTGGCTCATGCCGGTGTCGATCATCTGGGGACGGCGTGCGGCGGGCCGGTAGCGCAGGCAGTAGTTGTCGGCACACAGGAAGGAGCCGCCCTTGATGACCTTGCGGGGAACCGTGAACTGTGGTTGCGCGGAGTCGTAACTGCCGGCCTGGCAACACGGGTCGCCGGCGCGGGTGTCGCCGTACCAGTCGCTGGTCCACTCCCAGACGTTGCCCGCCATGTCGAACAGCCCGTAGCCGTTGGGAGGAAAGCTGCCGACCGGGCTGGTGCGGCCGTAGCCCGGGTCGGGGCGCCAGGGGAATTCGCCGTGCCAGTAGTTGGCCAAGCGCTGGCCGGGCATCTCTGGTTCGTCACCCCAGGTGTAGATGGTGTGGTTGAGGCCGCCGCGGGCGGCGGTTTCCCATTCGGCCTCGGTGGGCAGTGCCAGTCCCGCCCATGCGGCATAGGCCTCGGCGTCCTCGGCGGAGAGGTGGACCACGGGGTGGTCGGCACGCTTGTCGATCGACGAGAGCGGACCAACCGGCCGGCGCCACGAGGCGCCCGGGGTCCAGGTCCACCATTGGCTCAGGTGCCGCAGGTCGACCGGTCCACTGGTGCGATGGAACACCATCGACCCCGGTACGAGGTTCACCGCCGGCGCGCCGGGGTAGTCCGCGGGATTCAGCGGCCGCTCGGCCAGCGTGACATACCCTGTGGCTTCGACGAATTCGGCAAAGTCGGTGTTGGTCACCTGGTGGGCCTGGATCCAGAACCCCTCGACGCCGACGTCGCGGACCGGACCTTCCTCCGGGTAGTGCCGATCGGATCCGAGCGTCGCGGTCTGTGCGGGGATCCACACCAAATCAGTGGTCAACGTCAACCGCACTCAAGCTTGCGGCCAAGCTCAGCCGCCCCGGGACTCGAAGTGCTTCTTGAGTTTCTCCACCGCCGCGGTGATGGTGAACGACGCCGGCTCGCTGCGAGGCGGGAACTCCTTGAAGGTGTCGAGAAACCGCAGGACCAGGGCGTTGCCGTAGAGGGCGATGAAAATGTTCTCCAGAACCCAGTCCCAATAGGTGTTGGAGGTGACGTCGGCGCGTTCGAACGGGTCGGTACGCAGGTTGAAGAGCTTCGGTGCCCGCAATTCGGTGAACGGCTCGAACCAGATCTGCAAAGTGCCCTGGCAGCGCTGCTCGAGGAACACGATCTTCCAGTTCTCGTAGCGCAGGCCGAGCACGTCGCAGTCGTCGGAGAAGTAGATCAAGCCGCGGCGCGGGCTCTGCTCCTCCGCGCCGGTCAGGTACGGCAGGATGTTGTAGCCGTCGATGTGGACGTGGTAGGTCTTGTCGCCGATCGTGTGGCCCTGTTTGAGCTTGGTGATGATGTCCGGCTCACCCGCAGCCGCAAGGAATGTGGGCAGCCAGTCGTGGTGCTGGACGATCTCGTTGGACACCACTCCGGCCGGTATGCGTCCGGGCCAGCGGATCATCTCCGGTACCCGGAAGGCACCCTCCCAGCCGGTGTTCTTCTCACTGCGGAACGGGGTGGTGGCGCCGTCGGGCCAGCTGTTGGCGTGCGGGCCGTTGTCGGTGGAGTAGATGACGATGGTGTCCTCGGTGATGCCGAGCTCGTCGACGAGGTCCAGCAATCGGCCGACGTGGTTGTCGTGGTCGATCATCGTGTCGTGATACGGCGACTGCCAGCGGCCGGCCTGGCCGAGGCTCTCCGGTTTGGTGTGGGTGCGGAAATGCATGTGGGTGGTGTTCATCCACACGAAGAACGGCGTATCGGACTCGTGTTGGCGCTTGATGAAGTCGATTGCCGCTGTGGTGGTCTCGTCGTCGATTGTCTCCATCCGCTTCCTGGTGAGCGGTCCGGTGTCCTCGATACGTTGCCGGCCGACCGGGCCGTACCGCTCGTCGACCTCGTCGGAGACCTCCTCGGTGGCCCACGAGCGGATGACGCCGCGCGGCAACATCATCTTGCGAAGAAGCGGTGCCTCCTCGGCGGTCGGGTAGTTGGGGTTCTCCGGTTCCTCCTCGGCGTTGAGGTGGTAGAGGTTTCCGAAGAACTCGTCGAAGCCGTGCGCGGTAGGCAGGTGCTTGTTCAGGTCACCGAGGTGGTTCTTGCCGAACTGGCCGGTGGCATACCCCAGCGGTTTGAGCAGCTCGGCGATCGTCGGATCGTCAGCCGACAGGCCAATGTCGAAACCGGGCATACCGACCTTGCTCAGGCCGGTGCGGTACACGCTTTGTCCGGTGATGAAGGACGAGCGGCCCGCGGTGCAGCTCTGCTCGCCGTAGGAGTCGGTGAATCGCATGCCTTCTGCGGCGATGCGGTCGATGTTGGGGGTGCGGTAGCCCATCAGCCCGTCGCTGTAGCAGCTCAGATTGGTGATGCCGATGTCATCGCCCCAGATCACCAGGATGTTCGGTTTACCTGTAGGCATTGACGTTGCCTCGCTTCCAACTCGGGATTTCCGGCGATTATTGACCCCACGTTAACCGCTTTCCCCTGCAACGGGGGCCTGCTGTCGGGATGCAGTGACATTGTTGGCGTATGAGCACTCCGGATAGCCCCATGGAAGCGGCAGGCGAATACAGCTTCGATCCCGACAACCAACTTCAGGCCGAGGACACCCTTGTCGATCGGTGCGTCGACGACGTCCTCGATGAAGGATATTCCCCGCCCGAACGGCCATACGGTGGCGGCTCCTTCGATGTGGAACACAAGAGCCTGGACCAACTCCTTGCCGAGGAGGAGCCCGACCCGGCGATGCACATCTACGACCTGGACGACAAGGACGAGCAGCAACGCTCCGACGAAGCCGAGCGGGAGACCGAATTTCCGTCCCACGATGAGGTTGGACGCGCGCGGGCCGGCCGACTGGCCGCTCCGGACCAGGGCTTTGGCCCGGACCTGGAGGCAGATCTGCTGGCTGATGACGTCGGTATCGACGGAGGCGCGGCCTCCGCCGAGGAGGCCGCAGTTCACATCATCGTCGAGGAGCAGTAGCCGGTTCGCACACCTTTTAACGATCCGACGGCACTCTCGAACGCGGCTTGTTGCGGCGCGCTCGCGGGTAGCGTCGGCCACAGCGAAGGGCGGATATGACTACGACCGACGGATCGACACTCCCATTCCCGACGGCATCATCGGCCAGCACCGCCGGCTACACGCTGACCGAGTCGACCCACCAGCGTCGCGTCGAACCCCGGCACTTGCCCGAGGATGCGCCGAACATCTTGATCGTCCTGCTGGACGACGTCGGGTTCGGCCTGTCCGATGTGGTCGGCGGCGAGGTCCGAACACCGGCGTTCCGGCGGGTAGCCGAATCAGGTATCTGCTACAACACGTTCCACACCACCTCGATCTGTTCGCCGACCCGGGCGGCATTGCTGACCGGACGCAACCATCACCGCGTGCATTCGGGCACGATCGCCGAACGCGCGGTCGACTGGGACGGCTACACCGGGGTGATCGGCAAGGACACCGCCACCGTCGCCGAAGTGCTGGGCCATTACGGCTACTGCACGGCGGCGTTCGGCAAGTGGCACAACTCCCCGGCCACCCAGACCACCGCGATGGGCCCGTTCGACCGCTGGCCCACCGGACACGGCTTTGACTACTTCTACGGGTTCATCGCCGGTGAGACCTCGCAGTGGGAGCCGCGGCTATATCAGAATCTCAACCCGATCGAGCCACCGGAGCGCGAGGGCTATCACCTCTCCGAGGACCTGGCCGATAACGCCATCTCCTGGCTGCGCCAGCACCGGGCCTACGCCCGTGACCGACCGTTCTTCATGTACTGGGCGCCCGGCGCCGCGCACGGACCCCACCACGTCGCCAAGGAATGGGCCGATAAGTATCAGGGCGCCTTCGACGACGGCTGGGACGCCTACCGTGAGCGAGTCTTCGCCCGGCAGAAGGCCACCGGCTGGATCCCCGCCGAAGCCGAACTGACACCGCGCGCCGAGAGCATGCAGGGCTGGGCGGATATCCCCGAGGAGCAGCGGCCCTTCCAGCGGCGGCTGATGGAGGTGTTCGCCGGCTTCCTCGAGCACGTCGACGTCCAGATCGACCGGATGCTCGATGAACTGGACCGCCAGGGCATCGCCGACAACACCATGGTCATCTACATCTTCGGCGACAACGGTTCCAGCGCCGAAGGCCAGCGCGGCAGCATCAGTGAACTGTTGGCGCAGAACGGAATTCCGACCACCGTCGATGACCAACTCGCCGCCCTCGACCAACTCGGCGGGCTGGATGGGCTGGGGTCGCCGAAGACCGAGAACATGTACCACGCCGGCTGGGCCTGGGCCGGCAATACCCCTTTCCACCACACCAAGCTGGTGGCAAGCCATTTCGGCGGCACCCGCAATCCGATGGCGATCTCCTGGCCGCGCCGGATCACCCCGGACGGTGCGATGCGCGGGCAGTTCCACCACGTCAACGACATCACCCCGACCATCTACGAGATCCTGGGCATCGCGGCACCGGAGTGCGTCGAGGGACATGAGCAGAAGCCGCTCGACGGCATCAGCCTGGCCTACACCTTCGACCTCCCCGACGAGCCGGGCCGAAAGTCGGTGCAGTACTTCGAGAACGCCGCCAGCCGCGGCATCTACCAAGACGGTTGGTACGCCTGCGCTTTCGGGCCGTTCGTGCCCTGGGACACCGCCAGCACCGCCGCACGGATGGCGGCCTGGAACGCCGAGACCGAACCCTGGGAGCTCTACTACCTGCCCGAAGACTTCTCCCAAGCCAACGACCTCGCCGCCGACCAGCCCGAGAAATTGGCCGAGCTCAAGGAGCTGTTCAAGGAGGTGTCGCGGGACAACCTGGTGTGGCCGGTCGGCGCGGGGCTGTGGTTGCGCAGCCATCCCGAGGACCGGATCTCGTCGCCGTACACCCGATGGCGGTTCGACACGGCCTGCACCCGGATGCCGGAGTTCACCGCACCGGGTCTGGGACGCCAGGACAGCCGCGTCGAGATCGCACTGACCATGCCCGACAACGCATCCGGCGTGTTGTACGCCCTGGGCGGGTTCTCCGGCGGCCTGACCCTGTTCCTCGACAACGGCTACCTGGTCTACGAATACAACATGCTGATCGTGGATCGCTACCAGGCCCGCAGCGCCACCCCGATTCCCGGCGGCCCGCACGTCATCACGGTCACCACCCGGTTCGACTCACCGGCACCGATGGGGCCCGCGACGGTGACCCTCACCGTCGACGGCACCGAGGTTGGCAACGTGGCGGTGGCACGCACCGTGCCGGCCGCCTTCACCGCCAGCGAAACCTTCGGCGTGGGAGTCGATCTCGGCTCGCCGGTGTCCCCCGACTACTTCGACCGCCGGCCGTTCCGGTTCACCGGGACCATCGACTACGTCGACGTCGAGGTCTTCCCACCCGGCCAGGGCGGCTGACATGGGCACGCTGTGGGCCAGCCTGACACCGTTCATCATCGCCGCGGCGTTGATGCCGATCGAACTGGTGATCACCCTCGCCCTGCTGGGGACGCCCGGCCGGGTGAGAACCGCGACGGCCGCAGTCGCCGGCACGGTGACGGTGCGGCTGCTGCAAGGTCTGGTCTTCGGCGCAATATTGCATTGGGGCCGGCGGGACGACACCCCGGGCGGCCACGGCTGGCTGGTGTCCTCGGTGATTCTCGTGGTCGCGGTGGTCTTGCTGGTCACCGCCATCCGGGAACTCCTCGGCGGGGGCGACCCCGATGATCCGCCACCGAAATGGATGGCCGCCCTGTCGACGATGAAGCCCGGCAAGGCGTTTCTGCTCGGCGGCGCGACGGTCCTGATCTCGGTCAAGATGTGGGTCTTCACCTTCGCGGCCATGAGCGCGATCGGCGATGCCGGCATGGCGCGCAGCACCAATTTCGCCACATACACCGCATTTGTGTTGCTCGGTGTCAGCACACATCTGGCGATCATCGCGGCCGCTGCGTTTTTCCCGGAGCGATCGGCGGCCTTCCTGGACGGCAGCCTGCGGTGGTTGCAGGACCACAACCGGGTCATCATGATCGCGCTCGGCCTGGTATTCGGCAGCTGGTTTCTCTACAAGGGCCTTCATGGTCTCGGCATCATCTGAGGAGGTTTGACATGGCCGAGGCCAACGCGAAACGCCCGAACATTCTGGTCATCTGGGGTGACGACGTCGGCATGTGGAACATCTCGGCTTATCACCGGGGCATGATGGGCGGCTCGACGCCCAATATCGACCGGATCGCCAACGAGGGCATGATCTTCATGGATCACTACGCCGAGGCGTCCTGCACGGCCGGCCGGGCTGCGTTCATCACCGGCCAGTACCCGATCCGGGTGGGGCTGGCCACGGTCGGGCTGCCCGGGTCGGAAATCGGCCTGCAGAAGGAAGATCCGACGCTGGCCGAGATGCTCAAGCCGCTGGGCTATCGGACGGGCCAGTTCGGCAAGAACCACTTGGGCGACCGGGACGAGCACCTGCCCACCGCGCACGGTTTCGACGAGTTCTTCGGCATCCTCTACCACCTGAACGCCGGCGAGTACGCCGAGCAATACGACTTCCCGAAGAACCCCGAGATCATCAAAGAGTTCGGTTTCGGCCAGCGCGGTGTTGTGCACTGCTGGGCCAACGAGGATGGCACCCAGCGCGTCGAGGACAACGGGCCGTTCGGTCAGGAGCGCCAGCGCACACTGGACCGCGAATTCCTCGACGAGTCAAAGCGGTTCATCCGTGACGCGGTGGACGCCGAGACGCCGTTCTTCGTGTGGCACAACTCAACACGGATGCACTACCGCACCAACCTGTCGCCGGAGTACGAAGGCAAGAGCGGCTACGGAGTCTACGCCGACGGCATGATGGAGCTCGACGACCACGTCGGCGAACTGCTCGCCCTGCTCGACGAGACCGGAGTCGCCGACAACACCCTGGTGATGTGGGCTACCGACAACGGCTCGGCGTGCAACAGCTGGCCCGACGGCGGCAACCATCCCTTCGCCCACGAGAAGGCCGTCGGCGGTTATGAAGGCGGATTCCGGGTCCCCGTGGTCATCAGATGGCCCGGCGTGGTCCCGGCCGGTGTGGCCACCGGCGAGTTCATGACGATGCAGGACTGGATCCCGACCATCATGTCGATGCTCGGCCAGCCCGATATAGCCGACCGACTGCTGACCGGCACCACCATCGGGGATCGTGAATGCCGGGTTCACCTCGACGGTGTCGACCAGACCGATCTGATCACCGGGGCAGGTCCGACCAAACGCAAGGAGTTCTACTACTTCACCGAGACGGTCCTGCACGGCCTGCGCTACGGGAACTGGAAGGTGCTGTTCAAGACCCAGGACCGCTGGTTCAACGGCATTCAGCAGAACTTCGTCACGCCGTTGATCACCAATCTGAAACTGGATCCCTTCGAACGCTTCCACAGCTCCCGCGGCTTCGACGAGTGGCAGGAGAACCACGCCTGGCTCTATGGGCCGGTGGGCGTCCAGATGCAGCGATTCCTTTCGACGTTCGTCGACTACCCGCCCCGACAGCGCAGCTTCGACCTCCCCATCGATGAGCTGATGAACCAGCTCAACCCCGCCCGCACCCGCTAGGAACCCTGACCATGGCAATCACCGAATATCAGCCCGGCACAGCGTTTCCCGGGGTGATCGCCCGCACCGCCGACGAGTCCACTCCGGCCTGGCCGGCACCGAAGCGACCGGCCGAGGACGCCCCCAATGTGGTGTTCATCGTCCTCGACGACACCGGCTACGGACACCTCGGCTGCTACGGCAGTCCGATCTCCACGCCGAACATCGACGCCTTGGCCGCCGATGGCCTCACGTACGCGAACATGAACACCACCGCGCTGTGCTCGCCGTCGCGGTCATGCATCCTCAACGGGCGCAACCACCACTCGAATCACCTGGCCTGCCTCACCAACGGCTCAACGGGCTACCCAGGCTCCGACGGCTACATCCCGTTCGAGAACGGCTTCCTCTCCGAAATCCTTCGGGCACAGGGCTACAACACCTACTGCGTCGGGAAATGGCACCTGGCCCCTGAGGAGTCGATGACCGCAGCGGGCCCGTATGACCGTTGGCCGCTGGGACGCGGATTCGAGCGCTACTACGGCTTCCTGGGCGGCGACACCCACCAGTACTACCCCGAACTCGTGCGGGACAACTCCCAGACCGAACCCGAGACCACTCCTGAGCAGGGCTACCACCTGACCCCCGACCTGGTGGAGAAGGCCACGGCGATGATCGCCGACGCCAAGCAGGTCGCGCCGAACAAGCCGTTCTTCTTGTATTTCGCACTCGGCGCGATGCACTCCCCCCACCACGTGCCCAAGGAGTGGGCCGACCGCTACGCCGGCAAGTTCGACACCGGCTGGGAGGCCTACCGCCGGGAGGTGTTCGACCGGCAGAAGCAACTCGGCTTGGTTCCCGAGACGGCAGAACTCTCCGCGCCCGATCCCGACGTCGCCGACTGGGAGTCGCTCTCGGCCGACGAGCGCCGCCTCTATTCGCGGATGATGGAGGTGTTCGCCGGCTTCCTCGAGCACAGCGACCACTACATCGGTGAACTCGTCGGATTCCTCAAGGAGATCGGCGAATACGACAACACGGTGATCATGCTGATCTCCGACAACGGGTCCAGCGCCGAGGGCGGCCCCACCGGCTCGGTCAACGAGGTGCGGTTCTTCAACAACGTCCCCGACACCGTCGAAGAGGGCCTGGCCCGCATCGACGAGATCGGCGGGCCGACGGTGTTCAACCACTTCCCCTGGGGCTGGACCCACGCGGGCAATACCCCGTTCCGGCGCTGGAAGCGGGAAACCTACCGGGGCGGCTCCACCGATCCGTTCATCGTCACCTGGCCGCGTGGCATCACCGCCCGCGGTGAACTGCGCTCGCACTACGCCCACATCATCGACATGGTGCCCAGCTATGGGTGACACGGTAATCAGCTCGGGCACTTCCAGCGGGGCCCGCGACGGTTACTTGGTCGCCGGGTTGCAGATCACCGAGCCAGTTGAACACCGCGTAGCCACCGCCAACTTGCCTGTGCCCCAACACGATTGCCATTCCAGGTGCCCCGACGAGCGGACCGTCGGCCCACCAGCCGACGCTGGACTCATCCGGGGGTACGGCAAACGTCGGCACCATCTGGCTACCGAGGAAGGGCGCTGGGGCCATCACCGTCCCGACCGGGGCGACGGCCGCCGTAACACCGAGTGACGGGATGTCGATTTCGGCAGGATCAAAAGCCGCAGTTTCCAGTAATGGACTAGCGGGCCCTGGCATGGCATCACCGTCATCGGCACCTCGTACGAACCCGATTGCACCTAGGCCGAGGCAGGCAGGGCAAGGATGATCGCCAAGCCAGCGATCACCCCGGCAACGGCGTAGCGGTCCCTCGCGGATCACGGCCATCGAAAGGTCGACCAAACCGGTCGGTGCCTGCACCGGATACTCGGTGACACCACCAGGTTCGGTGATCGGCGACTCCGGTGCCAAACCTGGGCCCAGATAGGTCATCGCCGGGGCGCTTACGGGACCACCGGGCGTTCCGGGGATCGGCGCACCTCCGGGAGCAGCGTTACCGGCCTGCGCCTGGGGGCCGGCCAGCGGCAGCGGATTATCTGTCGATACCTGCCCCGACGACTGCGGCACTCCCCCGGGTGTCACGACACCACCGATGGCCGGCAATCCTGCATTAGGATTAGGCAGCGACGGCAGAGAAGCCGCCAGCAACAACGGCATCTCCGCATCCGGCCGCGACGGCAGACCCACACTCGGCAGCGACGGCGGCGTCACCGGAACCGACACCTATGCGGACCTGTTCGACACGGATCTCGACGCCGTCGCCAACGCTATGCATGCAACGTATTCACGGCAAAGTGTGGGCAAAATGTGGTCAGCAGGCATGCAGCAGGGCCAAACTCAAAAAACGCTTTCTGCCTGGTAAAACGGCCGGGTACTAATGGCGGTGGCGGAGGGATTTGAACCCTCGGACGGGGGTTACCCGTCACACGCTTTCGAGGCGTGCTCCTTAGGCCGCTCGGACACGCCACCGCGGGAAAGCTTACGGTCCGGCCGCGACTAGCCCAAATCGCTAGCCCACATCGCGGTGACGGGCGAAAAACGATTCCAGCAGCGTCGCGCAGTCCTCGGCCAGCACGCCGCCGCGGACCTCGGGCCGGTGCGTCAACCTGCGGTCGCGCACCACGTCCCACAGTGAGCCCACCGCGCCGGTCTTGGGCTCCCACGCCCCGAACACCACCCGCGCCACCCGGGCCATCACCAGCGCGCCGGCGCACATCGTGCACGGCTCCACCGTCACCGCCAGCGTGGCACCCTCCAGCCGCCAGCCGTCTCCGTGCACCGCGGCGGCGGCGCGCAGCGCCAGGATCTCGGCGTGGGCGGTCGGGTCGGCCAGCGCTTCGCGGGCGTTGGCCGCGCGGGCGAGTTCGCGGCCGGCGGCGTCGACCACCACCGCACCGATCGGAACATCGTCGGCGCCGGCCATGCCGGCGGCCTCGATCGCCGTCCGGATCAGGTCTTCGTCGGTGCCGATGCGCCGCTCCTCAGCCTTGGCTGCGCCTGCGGCATCGTCGCCGTCGGAAGGAAAGCTCACCGTTCCAGGCGGTCGAGAACCGCCGACAGTTCCTCGGCGAAACCCATCTCCCGCGCGATCCGGCCGATCTGCTCGTCGGCGTACAGGTCGGTCTCCGACAGGATCACGCTGAGCACGGCTTCGGGCAGCCCGAGATCGGCCAGCACGCCCAGATCGCCCTCCTCGAAAGGGTCGCTGTCTTCAAGATCCTCGGTGGCGATATCGGCGTCCAGCTTCTCCAGCGCCTCGGCGGCGATGTCGTAGTCCAACGCGGCCGTGGCATCGGAGAGCAGCAGCATGGCACCCGACGGCGCCGGCCGAACGATCACGAAGAACTCGTCGTCGATGTCCAGCAGGCCGAATACCGCGCCGGCACTCCGCAATTCCCGCAGTTCGGTCTCCGCTGCGGACAAGCTAACCAGTGCCTTCGCACTCATCGGGGTGCAACGCCAGGCGGCGTTCTCGCGCACGACGGCCATTGCGAAGCCGTCCGGGGTGTCCGCAGCGGCCGAACCGGAACCGGCCGCACCCAGTCGGCGCTCTGCTCGCTGTCCTGCCATGGCCGCATACGCTAGTCGTTGGACAGGCCGGTTGACCAGCGCCCGGGCGACCGGCTCTGCGTCGTGTGCCAACCTGGAAATGTGACGAAAACACCGGTGTGCGTGCTCGGGCTGGGTCTGATCGGCGGGTCGGTGCTTCGCGCGGCGGCCGCCGCCGGCCGGGAGGCCTTCGGTTACAACCGGTCCCGCGAGAACGCCGACGCCGCGCGCACCGCTGGATTCAACGCCACCACCGAACTCACCGAGGCGCTGAACTGGGCGGCCGAACGTGACGCGATCATCGTGCTTGCCGTGCCGATGCCGGCTGTCGGGCAGTTGCTGGGCCACGTCGCGCAGCTGGCCCCGGACTGTCCGCTGACCGACGTCATCAGCGTCAAGCGCGCCGTTGTGGACGAGATGCGCTCCGCCGGGCTGCTGGACCGCTACGTCGGCGGCCATCCGATGGCCGGTACGGCGCACTCCGGGTGGACGGCGGGTGCGGCCGGACTGTTCGCCGGGGCACCCTGGGTCCTGAGCGTCGACGAACATGTCGACGCCGCCGTCTGGGCCCAGGTGATGCACCTGGCTCTGGATTGCGGCGGTGTGGTGGTTCCGGCCAAATCCGACGAGCACGACGCAGCCGCGGCCGCCATCTCCCACCTGCCGCATCTGCTGGCCGAGGCGCTGGCGGCCACCGCGGGCGAGGTTCCGCTGGCTTTCGCGCTGGCGGCCGGGTCCTTCCGGGACGGCACCCGCGTGGCCGGCACCAGCCCGGATCTGGTCCGGGCGATGTGCGAGGCGAACGTCGAAGAACTCGTGCCCAGCCTGGACCACGCCCTCGACCTGCTGCACCGGGCCCGGGCGTCGCTGGTTGAGAAGGGCTCGGTGGCTGAACTGGTCGACGCCGGACACGCTGCGCGGGTCAGGTTTGAGAGCTTCTCCCGACCCGACATCGTCACGATCGCACTGGGCGGGGAGAACTGGCGCGAGGAACTCGCCGCGGCCGGCCGGGCCGGCGCGGTGATCAGATCCGCTCTGCCAGGCCCGGATAGTCGATGATGAAGCCCTCGTCGTCGACGACGACGGTGGTCTCGGCGACCGGCGATTTCAACTTGATGCCTGCGCCGTTGCCCGACCCGGTGTAGGTGATCTCGGCTGCCGTCACCGTCAACGACGGCAGGTAGACGTACACCACCGGCAGGGTCACCGTCTCGGAGGTGTGGTGCAGGCCGGTCCGGCGGATCGGCAGCGCGTTGAAGAACGGGCTGAGCACCATGTCGACGTCGAGTGCGCCGTCATAGGCCGCCCGCGACTCGCCCTCGTGTCCGGTGACGAGCCACATGTTCTCCTCGTCCCGGGCGATCGACAGTTGCCGTTCCCGTTCGGCCGTCGTGAGGTCGAGCGACAGCCGTTTGGTGGCGCCGCTGTCGTCGGTCACCAGGTTGTAGGAGGCACTGAACGCCGGATGGGTGTCGGTCGCCGCAGCGACGATCCGGCCATGCGCACGGATGCGTTTGCCGGTGATCGCAATCCTGGCCGATTCGAACCGGACCGCGTCATGGGAGCGCCAGGTCAGAACGGCGGGCCAGGCGTTCTCCCCGGCATCTTGGGGTGCAGTTACCACCCTTCTACCGTAAGGGACGCCTTACCGCCGCTGTAGTCCGGAGTCCTGCGACCAGCCCCGGACTCCAGTCGGACCTCGTCGTCGATGAGCGGTTGGGGCAGCCGGCGGCGCATCCGGCCGGTGCCGGGCACCGAGGCCCACACCGCCAGCGCCAGCACACCGTCGAGTAGCAGGGCCAGGACCGTCACCATCAACGCCCCGGCCAGGGCGAGGTAGAACTGCCGCACTTTGATGCCGTCGATCAGGTAGCGCCCCAGTCCGCCCAGGCTGGCGTAGGCCGCCACAGTGGCGGTGGCGACGATCTGCAGGGTGGCGGTCCGCAGGCCGCCAAGGATCAGCGGCAGCGCATTGGGAATCTCGCAGCGGGTCAGGACCTGACGTTCGGTCATTCCCATGGCTCGGGCGGCGTCGACTATCTTGGGGTCCACGTTGGCGATGCCGGCGTAGGTTCCCGCCAGCAGTGGTGGAATGCCCAGCAGGGTGAGCGCCACGGTAGGGGGCAACAGGCCCAGCCCCCACAGCAGCACCGCGAGCAGCAGCACGCCCAGCGTAGGCAGCGCCCGCAACGCGTTGACGCCGGTGACAACCAGAAACGACCCCCGGCCGGTGTGGCCGATGGCCAGGCCGATGGGGAGGGCGATCAGCGCCGACACGGCGACGGCCATCCCGGTGTACTGCAAGTGCTCCACGATCCGGGCGCTCAGACCGGTTTTCCCGGCCCAGTTCTCGGCGGTGAAGATGTAGGTCCAGGCCTGCTGGAGGAAGTTCACGCCGCCACCTCGCCGGTGGTGCGGTTTGTCCCGGCGGCGATGCGCCGTTCACCGGTCTGGACCCGCGCCCACGGCGCCAACCACCGGCCGGCCAGCAGGATGAGGACGTCGACGACGATGGCCAGGAGGAAGACGGCGATGATCCCGGCGATGATCTGGTCGCTCTTGTCGGCCTGGTAGCCCTCGGTGAACCACACGCCGAGTCCGCCGATGCCGATCACCGAGCCGACGGCGACCATCGAGATGTTGGTGACGGCCACCACCCGAAGCCCGGCGGTCAGCACCGGAATCGACAGTGGCAGTTCGACTTTCACCAGCTGACCGACCCGGCTGTAACCCACCGCGGTGGCGGCGTCGCGCACCGGCGCGGGCACTGCGTCCAGCGCCTCGGGCACCGCCCGCACCAGCAGCGCCGTCGTGTACAGCGTCAGCGCGACGATGACGTTGGTCTCGTCGAGGATGCGGGTGGGGATCAGCAGTGGGAGCACCACGAACAACGCCAGGGACGGGATGGTGAAGATGATGCTGGCGATCACCGTGGTGATCCGCCGCAGGGTGGGATGCCGCCACACCAGCGCACCGAGGGGCACCGCGATCAGCAGGCCCAGCAGCACGGGGATCAACGCCAGGCGCAGGTGAATCAGCGTCAGCGCCCAGGCCGTGTCGAGATGCGTCGGTAAGTAGCGCACGGCGCGTCAGTCCGGGTCGGGCAGCCCAGCGGCGGGCTGCTGAAGGTCAAGAGCGGCGTGCCGCTGAGTGTCCAGGGCGTGGATGACGTCATCGGCGTCGGCGCCGCCCGCCACCGCGCCGTCGTCGTCGACCGCGACGCCGATGCCCGACGGCGACGACAGCGCCGCGTCGAGCGCCGACCGCAACGTCCCGGCTGGCCGGAACAGCGAGCCACCGGCCGTCACGCTGTCGTAGAGCGCGTTGCCCGCGCAGTGCCGCTCGACCCCGTCGGCGTCGATCCAGCCGAACGGGGCGCCGTCGGATCGCACCACCAACCGCCATTCGTCGTCGCCGAGCACCAAGCCGTCGATCTCGTCCTCGGTCACCGTCGCCACCGGACGCAGATCAAGGCTGGACGCAGAGTAGAACTGCAGGGCCCGATACCCCCGATCCGTGCCGATGAAGTCGGCGACGAAGTCGCTGGCCGGGTTCGACAGCAATCGGGCCGGGGTGTCGTACTGCTGCAACGTGCCGCCGGCGCCGAACACCGCCACTGCGTCCCCCAGCTTGACGGCCTCGTCGATATCGTGCGTGACGAAGACGATGGTTTTCCGCAATTCGCTTTGCAGGCGCAGTATTTCGGCCTGCAACTCTTCGCGCACCACCGGATCGACGGCCGAGAACGGTTCGTCCATGAGCAGGATCGGCGGGTCGGCGGCCAGCGCGCGGGCCACCCCGACCCGCTGCTGCTGGCCACCGGACAGCTGCGCGGGATAGCGCTCGCCCAGTTTGGGGTCCAGGCCCACCCGTTCCATCAGCTCATACGCCGCCTGCCGGGCGGCGCGGCGCGGCTTTCCGGTCAACACCGGAACCGTGGCGACGTTGTCGATCACCCGCTGATGGGGCATCAGCCCGCCGCTCTGGATCACGTAGCCGATTCCGAGGCGCAGGGTGACGGGGTCCACGGAGCGCACGTCGCGACCGTCGACCAGCACCGTGCCGGAGGTCGGATCGACCATCCGGTTGATCATCCGCATCGAGGTGGTCTTCCCGCAGCCCGACGGACCGACGAAGACGGTCAGGGTGCCCTCGGGGATCTCGAGGTTCAGGTCGTCGACCGCGACGGTGCCGTCCGGGTAGCGCTTGGTGACGCCGTGGAAGCTGATCATCACTTCCCGATCGGAGTGTCGAAGCCGTTGTCCTGCACCCATTTCCGGGCCGCCTCGTCGGGGTCGACG
This sequence comes from uncultured Mycobacterium sp., assembly GCA_964629725.1. Lineage (GTDB taxonomy): Bacteria > Actinomycetota > Actinomycetes > Mycobacteriales > Mycobacteriaceae > Mycobacterium. The sequence goes on along the minus strand of CAZVST010000014.1, from coordinate 36,640 downwards.
CCCGAGTTCCCCGACACCGAGGCGTTGAGGTCGGTCAGGTCCTCGGTGGTGAGCTTGGCGGAGACCTTGTCCAGAACTCTCTTCAGCTCATCGGACATCTTCTGTGAACTCACGAGTGGCACAACGTTTCCCGGCAGGAAGTTGTGTTTGGGATCCTGGAGCACCACCAGGTCGTTCGCCGGGATGGCCGGCGAGGTGCTGAAGACGTTGGCGGCGGTCACGGTTCCGCCGGTCAGCGCCCGCACCGTCGCAGGACCGCCGCCGTCGCTGATCGCGACGAAGTTGTCCGGGCTGATGTAGAGGTCGTAGCGGGCCCGCAGGCCGGGCAACCCCTGCGCGCGGTTGAGGAACTCCGACGGGGCGCCGAACTTGACGTTGGCCGAAAAGGGAGCCAGGTCCGCGATGCTCTTCAGACCCCACATGGCGGCGGTGTCCTTGGTGACGGTCACGGTGTCGGTGTCACTGGCCGGCGACGGGGCGAGGATCGCCAGGTCACCGGGAAGTGCGCGGTACAAGGCCAACTCGACCTCGTCCGGCTTGGTGACGGTGCTCTTGGGATTGAAGTACTGCAACAGGTTGCCGGTGTACTCCGGGATGAGGTCGATGGAGTGGTCGCGCACGGCCGGGATGTAGGTCTCCCGGCTGCCGATGCCGAATTGGCGTGCGACGGTGAACCCGTTGGCCTGCAGGGCTTGTACGTAAATCTCGGCGATGATCTTGGATTCGGGGAAATCCGCGGATCCGATCACGAGCGATTTCAGGTCGCCCGACAGCGCGCCGCCGCCCAGCGGATTGGAACTGCCGCAGCTGGCAGCCAAGGGGACGACGGCAGCCACCATGACGGCGACCAGACAGCGGAGGGGCTTCCCCATCGGCGTCCTTTCACCTCCAGTTACGTCGACCCTAGCGGCTGGCGACGTTCCGTTACCGTCCTGTGGCCCGTTTGATGGTTCCCTTCCGGGCTCCGACAGGCCAAGATGTTCCGATGAGCAGGGAACCTAACGTCTCGCCGGGCGAGCCACTGCCGCCGAAGGCGGCTTATTCGAACAAGCCGCCGGTTCCGACCGGGTCGCCGAGCGAACCCCTTCCCGTCCAGCAACTCGAAGAGGTCGGGTTCACCCGGGCGGCGGCGTTATGGACGTCGCTGATCCTTGGCTTTTTGATCCTGATCGTGCTGCTGATCTTCATCACGCAGAACACCGCCTCCACCCCGTTCACCTTCCTGAGCTGGCACTGGAATCTGCCGCTGGGGGTGGCGATTCTGCTGGCGGCGGTCTGCGGCGGTCTGATCACCGCCCTGGTGAGCGCCGCCCGGATGTTCCAGCTGCGGCGCGCGGCGAAGAAGAACCTGCAGTTCGCGTTGAAGCGGTAGCCCGCGCTGCGCGTCGGCCCGCGGCTGGTTGTGCCGTGCTGGGCAGGACCGGCCGTGCCTGTTGATAACCAGTGTCGATGATCGGGCGCAAATTTGCGTCGATGCGATCGACGACATCGCCCGCCAACCCTTGTCTCAAACTCGACGATCAGTCGCTTGGGGTGCGGTTACGGGGCAGCAGGTCCCAGACGTGCTCGATGCCGTTGACGCCGGCCACGGTGAACGATCCCGCGCGGGAGCAGCGCAGATGGGTCACCGAGGCGTAGTCGATCGGGAACGACAACGGCTTAGCGGTGCGCAGAATGTCGTGCAGCAGCACGTTGATCACCCCGCCGTGGGTGAACACGGCCACCGTGTCGCGGTGATCGGCCGCGGCGACGATGTCCCGCAGGGCGGCGCCGACCCGCTCGGTGAAGGCCGCGGCATCCACCGTGGCGGGCAGTTGACCCTCCGCCATACGGGCCCAGTCCCCGGGCCGCTCGGCGCGCACCTGCTCAAGGGGGATGTAGTGCGTCATCCCGCGGTCGTATTCGGCCAGTCGCTCGTCGATCTCCACGGCGCCTCCCAGGGCGGCGGCCAGTGGTTCGGCGGTCTGGAAAGCCCGGCGCTGGGGGCTGCTGACCAGCCGGCTGATCGGAAACCGATCCAGGGCGACGGGCAGACGACGGGCCTGCTCCCAACCGTCAACGGCCAGTTCGGGATCCGACCCCTCCCCGACTTCGCTGCGCAAGGGGAGCGCATGCCGGATCAGCAGTACTTGCACCGTGCCACGATAAGGGTTGGCGTGCCAGAAGGGTGCACTCGATGAGCGGCGAACGTGGATTCGCAGACCGGCTGTTCGACCTGACCGGCCGGGTCGTCCTGGTGACCGGCGGAAGCCGAGGGCTAGGCCGGGAGATGGCGTTCGCCGCCGCCCGGTGCGGCGCCGACGTGGTGATCGCTAGCCGCAAGTTCGACAGCTGTGTAGCCGCCGCCGCGGAGATCGAGGCCGAAACGGGCTGCACCGCAATGCCTTACGGTGTGCACGTCGGTCGCTGGGATGAGCTCGATGGGTTGGTCGACGCTGTCTACGACCGGTTCGGGAAAGTCGACGTGCTGGTGAACAACGCCGGCATGTCACCGACCTACGACTCGCTGAGCGAGGTCACCGAGAAGCTGTTCGACACCGTCGTCAACCTCAACCTGAAAGGACCGTTCCGGTTGTCGGTGCTGGTCGCCGAGCGGATGGCGGCCTCGGGCGGCGGGGTGATCGTCAACGTCAGCACCCACGGCTCGTTGCGCCCGCACCCGTCGTACCTGCCGTACGCGGCGGCCAAGGCCGGCCTCAACGCGCTCACCGAGGGGCTGGCGAAGGCCTACGGTCCAGCCGTGCGGGTCAACACCCTGATGCCCGGACCCTTTCTCACCCATATCAGCAAGGCATGGAACCTCTCCGGCACCAACCCTTTTGCCGGCTACGCGTTACAGCGCGCCGGAGAACCGAGCGAGATCGTCGGTGCCGCACTGTTTCTCATGTCGGACGCCTCCAGCTACACCACCGGGGCGATCCTGCACGCCGACGGCGGCTTTCCGTGACGGCGCTTTGGCAGAGTGTGCCTCCACTGCGGAATTGGAGCCGACTTTACGCAGTGAGCTCACGTTCGTCGCGCGAAGGGCGCGCGGACTCGGCGGAGGATGTCACCTTCGGCGTCAGCGGCGGTGACCCGGATGTGGATCCACCCCAGTTCGTTGAGGATTTCAGCCCGATGAATGTCCTTGTTGAACTGACGGGGGTCCATGCGGTGGTGGTCGCCGTCGTACTCCGCCCCGATCTTGAGTTCTTCCCATCCCATGTCCACCGACGCGACAACAACGCCGTACTCGTTCCGGATGGGAATCTGGGTTGCGGGCGCCGGTAACCCGCCGCGAATCAGCAACAACCTCAGCCACGTCTCACGCGGTGACTCAGCGCCTGGGTCGACGTACTTGAGTACGTTGCGCGCCTGGCGAATTCCACGCCTCCCGGTGTATCGACGAGCGATTTCGGTGACGTCGCCAGGACTCAGTCGCGTCGCACGAGCGAGCGAGTCGATCAACGCGACCGCCGATCCGAATCGCTCACGTCAGGCGATGTCGAGCACCGTTCGAGCGGGGGTCGTGATCGGTATCCCGTTCACAATCGTGAACTCGTCGTCGCCCACCGCGTCCGACCACACCTCGATGCCGGCGGGGGCGCGCCGATTGCTCCAGAGGATCTGCGCGGGCAGCCGTCGGTCGACCCATTTGGCTCCACGGAGTGCTGCGGCGGAGCGGACGGCAACCACGCCACGGCGGCGCGACCACCGCCATGCGGCCTCGGCGCGCACTACTGCGGACAGTTCGATGTCCGCCGGAAGGTACACGTCCGGGTACAGCGAGGTGAATCGACTCCGCAGCCCATACCCACTCAGCGCCCTCGCGGCCAACGCTTCACTCCCAATGAACGGCGTAAGCATGGCCGCAGTGTGCCTTTGGCTACCGCCATCTCGGCGAGTGTGCGTCCTCTGCGAAATCAGTCCCGATTTTTCGCGGTGGACGCACACTCGGCGCGGAGAAGCGTGACCGCTACGGCGTGATGATGCTGAAGTTGGGATCCGGCTTGTCCAGTACGCCCATCAGACTCTGCAGCGCCGCACCGTCACCGGTGATCTCCAAACCGGGCGAGGCGAAGTCGCCCATGGCCGCCGCCAGCAGTCTCATCTTGGCGGCCAGGTTTACCGTTGCGGCCGCGGTCGCGGGGTCGGCGGCGCGCTTGCGGTAGACCAGCACGCCGTTGCGCAGCGTCACCCGATAGTTGGCGTCCAGATCCGCGAAGGTCACATCCAGAGCCAGGTCGAGATCCCAGGCCCGCGGGCCGTTGACCGAGATGGCCAGGATGTCGAACATCTGCTCAGGGGTGAGTTGGCTGAGCATGGTGGGGGCCTGGGTGCTCACCGGTGTGCCGAAGTTACCGGTCCGCAGTTCGGTCGCGCCGGAGAGGAAGAAGTTACGCCACGGTGCGCACTCCGCGCCGTACCCGAGTTGCTCCAGGGTGTCGGCGTACAGTTCCCGCGCGCCGGCATGGTTCTCGTCGGTGAAGACGACGTGGTCCAACAACGTTGCGGCCCAACGGAAATCGCCCGCTTCGAAAGCCTCTCGCGCGATGCCGACGACGTTGTCGGCACCGCCCATCGCCGCGACGTACCGCGGGCCGGCCTCCTCGGGCGGGTGCGCCCAGAGCCGGCCGGGGTTTCCGTCGAACCAGCCCATGTAACGCTGGTAGACCGCCTTGACGTTGTGGTTCACCGAACCGTAGTAGCCGTGGGTGTGCCACGCCTTCTCCAGCGCAGGCGGCATCGCGAAGTTCTCCGCGATCTCGATGCCGGTGAACCCCTGATTGAGCTGGCGCAGGGTCTGGTCGTGGAGGTAGGCGTAGAGATCCCGTTGCAGGGAAAGGTATTCCACGATCTGGTCGCGGCCCCAGGTGGGCCAATGATGTGAGGCGAACACGACATCGGTGCGGTCGGCGAAGGAGTCGAGGGCCTCGGTGAGGTAGCCCGCCCAACCGTGCGGGTCACGCACCAGGGCCCCGCGCAGGGTCAGCAGGTTGTGCAGATTATGGGTGGCGTTCTCGGCCATGCACAGAGCGCGGAATTTCGGGAAGTAGAAGTGCATCTCAGCCGGCGCCTCGGTTCCGGGCGCCATCTGGAATTCGATCTCGACCCCGTCGAGGGTGTGGGTCTCGCCGGTGGTGGTGATGTCAATCGTCGGCACGATGATCGCGACCTCGCCGGTGGACGGCGCCTGTCCGAGACCGCAGCCCACCTGGCCGAGTGGCCCGCGGTCCAGTGCGGTGCCGTACATGTAGGCCGCGCGCCGGATCATCGCGGTTCCGGCGTAGACGTTCTCTTGCACGGCATGGCCGACAAATCCCTCCGGGGCCAGCACAGGCACCGTGCCGGCGTCGACATCGGCCTGGGTGGTGACCCCCAGCACGCCGCCGAAGTGGTCGACATGGCTGTGGGTGAAGATGACGGCGCGGACTTCCCTATCCCCGCGGTGTTTTCGATACAGCGCCAACGCCGCGGCGGCAGTCTCGGTGCACACCAGAGGGTCGATGACGATGATCCCGGTGTCGCCTTCGACGAAGGTGATGTTGGAGATGTCGAATCCCCGGACCTGATAGATGCCCTCGACCACCTCGTAGAGGCCCTGCTTGGCGCACAACTCCGACTGGCGCCACAAGCTGGGGTGCACCGACGGCGGCGCATCACCACCGAGGAACCCGTAGACGTCGTTGTCCCACACCACCCGCCCGTCAGCGGCCTTGATCACGCACGGCTCCAGCGCACCGAGGAACCCCCGGTCGGCATCGGCGAAGTCGCGGGTGTCCTCGAACGGCAGCGACGTCAACTGCTCGCGGTTGAGTCGTTCGATGAATGCGCTGGGAGATTTGGATTCCATACCGCGAATTGTTCCCGACGCAGCGGTGCCTGGGCGATGATTGGCCGCGATGCCCGCCCTTTTCCCCGGCCTGACCCGGCGCAATGTCGGCACCGAGGTGCTGGCCGGGGTCACCCTGTTGGCCATCGCCCTGCCGCTGAACATCGGGTACGCCCAGATCGCCGGCCTGCCGCCGACCGCGGGCCTCTACGCCCTGGTGCTGCCGTCCATCGTGTTCGCGCTGCTAGCGTCGTCTCGGCATCTGGTGGCCGCCCCGGATGCCGCCGCCGCGGCATTGGTGGGCTCGGCACTGTCCGGGGTGGCCGTCGCCGGCACCGACCACTACGCGGCGATGGCCGCCGCCCAGGCCATCATCGGCGGTCTGCTGTTCTGTGCGTGTGCGGTGTTCCGGCTGGGATTCCTCGCCGACTTCCTGTCCAAGCCCATCCTGATCGGCTTCGTCGGCGGCCTGGCCACCGACATCCTGCTCAGCCAAATCGCCAAAATGCTCGGGATCACCGTTTCCAGCGGTGCCGAGTTCTTCGAACGTCTCGCGCAACTGATCAGCAGGCTCGGGTCGGTGCACTGGTGGTCGCTGGGGCTGAGCCTGGCGGTCGTCGGAATCCTGGTGCCGGCCCGCCGGCGGATGCCGACGGTGCCGTGGGCGCTGATCGTGCTGATCGCCGCGACCGTCGCGTCGGTGGCACTGCATCTGCCCGCACACGGCGTCAAGGCGCTCGGGTCGGTGCCGGCCGGGCCGCCTGTGATGCGCTTCCCAGACCTGGATTGGCACGACTGGGTGGCAGTAATTCTGCCGGCGCTGGCCATCACCACCGTCACCGTCGGCGAAGGACTGCTGCTCGCCCGGTCCTACGCCGACAAATACGGCTACACCACGTCGCCCAACCAGGATCTGGCCGCCTTCGGCGCCGCCAACATCGCCTCGGGTTTGTCGTCGGGGTTCACCATCGGCTCCTCGACGTCCCGCGCCGCCGCGATGGACCAGGCCGGATCGCGCACCCAGGTACCGCTGCTGGTGATGGCCGGCGGCGCATTGCTGTTGCTGATCTTCGGGGCGGGCCTGCTCGCCGACATCCCCACCCCGGCCATCGGCGCCATCGTCGGCGTGTCGGTGGCCAAACTGATCGGGATCGGTGAATTCCGTCATCTGTGGCGACTTTCCCGATTTGAATTCTCGGTCGCTGCAACATGTTTCGCAGGCGTGCTGCTGATCGGACCGCTGGCCGGGATCGTGCTGGCGTTCGTGCTGTCGCTGATCAACCTGCTGCGCAAGGCCGCCCGGCCGGCGGTGGACGTCCTGCAGGGTTCGGATAACCCGCACCTGTCGCTGACGGTGTCCGATGACGGCGCCGGCGAGACGGTGCCGGGCGTGATCGCGATGCGCTTCGCCGCCCCGATCTTCTTCGGCAACGCCCAGACGCTCAGCGCCGCGATGCGGCGCGCGGTGGATGGGGCGCCGCATCCGGTGGCGGCGTTCATCCTCGATATGGAGGGTGTGCCCGACGTCGACGTGACCGGAGCGGAGGTGCTGGCCAAGGAACTGCAGTGGCTGCAGGGCCAGGGCATCACGTTCGCCTACTCCCGGGTGCGCCCACAACTGGTGGCCAACTTGCAGCGCATGCAGTTATTGCAGGGACACAAGGTGTTCGAGACCAACCGCGCCGCGGTCGCGGCGCTACGCCCGTCCAGTTAGGTCCCGCCGGCCAGTGACCGCGGCGGCTCATGTGGGCAATTGCGGCCGGCCGTTGGTCAGCGGGGTGAGTACGTCGACGAGTGCCACGGCACGTAGCGCAATAGTGCTACGTTTGCGGTGTGGGCACCACCATCAGTCAGCGGGAGCTGCGCAACGACAGTGGGACGATCATGCGGCGCGTCCAGGCGGGAGAACGCTTCACCGTCACCAGGAACGGCGTCCCGGTGGCAGACCTGCTGCCGCATAACCCTGCAGAAGCGGATCGCCGCCGGCGATTCGTGCCGGTCAAGGAGATCGCTGCAGGGCTTGCGGGGCTACCCAAGTGGGAGGTTGAACCGTTCGCCGCCGAGACTGCTCAACTCGACGCCTCAGTGGACGACAGCGACCGCGACCCCTGGGGGGACGCGCTATGAGCGCTGCTCATCAGCGGGTGCTCCTCGACACGTCGGTGGTCATCGACTATCCGGCCTCGGCGGTAGCCGCCCACGCCGAGACCGCTTCGGTCAGCACTATCTCGCTTGCCGAACTGGCGTATGGACTGCACACCGCGGATCCCCTGCGTAACGCTGCCCGCGAGCAGCGATACCACTGGATTGCCGATACCTTCGCCGTGATTCCCTTCGACGCGGGGGCCGCCCGCATCTATGCGGCACTGTGCGCGAATGTGCGCGCTGTCGGCCGCGACCCCAAGCCCCGCCGATTTGACGTGCTCATCGCCGCGGTGGCCGTCGAGCTCGGAATTCCCCTCATCACCCGCAACGAGAACGACTTCCGGGGAATCCACGACGCACTTTCGATCATCGCGGTCTGACGCGGTGCAACAGATCTGGCTGGCGCGGCGCGGACGCCGACATGACGGTTAGCCTCCGGCCAGCGTTCGCAAATGGTCGTTGGCGAAGTATTGAGCCCCGCCCTCCTCGATGGCCTGCGCGATGAGCCCGGCCACGAACCCGGGTGAATCCCCTGCGGTGTAGTCGGCGTCCGGTCCGGTGCCGATGCGGTTGGCGCCGAAATTCGTTGCCATGAGGGTCGGATAGACCTCGCTGACCACGATGCCGTCGGCGGCCAGTTCCGCGCGTGCGGTCTGAGTGAACCCGAGCAGTGCCCGCTTGGAGGCGGAATACACGCTGTAGCCGGGAATCGTCATGAACGCCGTGCCGGAGTTGACGTTGACGATCGCGCCACCGCCAGCCTCCCGCATGAGGGGAATGACCGCCTGCATCGCGACGATCGGAGCCAGCACGTTGAGGCGGAAGATCTGCTCGAAAACGACCGGGTCGATCTCCTCGACCCCCGCGCCATAGCTTTGCCCCGCGTTATTCACCAGACCGTCGAGACGACCGAAGTGGCTGTGTGCGTTCACAATTGCCGATCGAAGGGCACCGAAGTCGGTGACGTCTGCGACCAGCGGGAGGCTGCCGGGCAGCCGGAGGGAAAAATCCTGCAGCGCATCTGCGCTGCGGGCAAGCAAGGCCACCCGCGCGCCCCGGGCGGTGAGGTCCTCGGCCGCGGCCAGGCCGATGCCCGACGACGCCCCGGTGACCAGAAAGACCCGGTCCTTGATCTGCATGGATGTCCTATCGTCAGGCCGGGTTCGATGTCGCAGGGTATCCCGGCAGGCGCACGGTGAAAACGGTGCGGCCCGGCACTGATTCCAGCGCGATGCTGCCGTGATGGGCGCGCACCACCGCCGAGACGATGGCCAGGCCGAGTCCGGTGGAACCGTCCTTGTGCGAGCGGGACGCATCGGCGCGGGCGAACCGTTCGAAGACCTCCGATTGCAGTTCGGCCGGGATGCCCGGGCCGTCGTCGGCCACCCGCAGCACCGCGTCGTCGCGGTCGTTGTCCAGCGACTCGGTATGCAGAGACAGCGTCACCGACGAACCGGGCGGGGTGTGCACCCGAGCGTTGGCGAGCAGGTTAGCCACAACCTGGTGCAGTCGGGCGTCGTCGCCGGGGACGAGCACCGGTTCTGCCGGCACTTCCAGATTCCAGCGGTGGTCGGGGCCGGCCGCGTGGGCGTCGCTGACCGCGTCGGCGCACAGTCTGGCCAGATCCACCGGTTGGCGCTCCAGCGGGCGGCCCGAGTCGAGCCGGGCCAGCAGCAGCAGATCCTCCACCAGGTGGGTCATCCGGTGGGCCTCGGACTCCACTCGGCTCATCGCGTGGGCGACGTCGGGCGGCACCTCGGCCCGTTTCCGTTGCGCCAGTTCGGTATACCCGCGGATCGCGGCCAGCGGGGTGCGCAACTCGTGGCTGGCGTCGGCGACGAACTGTCGGACCCGGCTCTCACTGGCCTGCCGGGTGGTCAGTGCCGTGTCGATGTGGTCGAGCATCCGGTTGACGGCCATGCCGAGCCGGCCGACTTCGGTGCCGGGATCGGCGTCAGCCACGCGGACCGGCATCGCAACCTCGCCGCGGTCCAGCGGCAGGTCGGCGACCGATCCGGCGGTGGCTGCCACCCGGTCCAGCGGAGCCAGGGCGCGCCGGATGATCAGCCGGCCGGCCAACGCGGCGATCGCGATGGCGAGCGCAGTGAGCACCGCGAAGATCAGCGCCACCCGAGCCAGCGTCTTCTGCAGGGCGCGCATGCTCAGTCCCACGACCACGACGTTGCCGGGGTGGCGGCCGGGTCCGGCGACCACGCGATAGCGGCCCAGACCGTCGAGGTCGACGGTGACCGGATGCCGGGCGCCGGCCGCCCCGGCCAGCTGGTCGGACGCGGTCGCCGACAGTGGATCGCGGTCACCGCCGCGGTTGAGCGCACCGGCCTTGACGGTGCTGCCGTTGGTGACCACCGCCGCGACCATCCCGATGGGCTGGCCGGGGGCGTCGAGGAACTCCGGGCCGGGCCCCGTCCGGGGCATCGGGATCACCGGGATGCTGCGGTCGCTCCACGGCGGTGGAGGCGGCGGGGGCGGAGGCCGGCGTTCCATCATCGAGGAGCGCTGGGTGATCTGCAGCAGCTGGTTGTCGAGTTCGCGCAGCAGATAGCGGTGCAAGGCCACCTCGGTGGCCGCGCCGATGCCCAGGCAGACGGCGGTCAGCAAGGCGATCTGCCCGGCCAGCAATCTTGCCCGCAGCGACCAACGGGCTGGGTTCGGACCTATTGCCCGAGTCGCTTCGCTCCTGCCCGCCGGACCTATTCCCCGAGTCGCTTCGCTCCTGCCCGCCGACACGAGCTAGACGGCCGGCTTCAGCAGGTATCCGGCGCCGCGCAGGGTGTGGATCATCGGCGGCCGGCCGCTGTCGATCTTCTTACGCAAATACGAGATGTAGAGCTCGACGATGTTGGATCGTCCGCCGAAGTCGTAACTCCACACCCGGTCGAGGATCTGGGTCTTGGACAGCACCCGCTTGGGGTTGTGCATCAGGAACCGCAGCACCTCGAACTCGGTGGAAGTCAGGGTGATCGGTTCGCCGCCGCGGGTCACCTCGTGGCTGTCCTCGTCGAGCACGAGGTCGCCGACGATGATCTGCGCACCGTTGTCGTCGGCCCCGATTCCGGTGCGGCGCAACAGACCTCGCAGTCGCAGCACCACTTCCTCCAAAGAGAACGGCTTGGTGACGTAGTCGTCGCCGCCGGCGCTCAGCCCGGCGATCCGGTCTTCGACGGCGTCCTTCGCGGTGAGCAGCAACACCGGCAACTGGGGGTGCTGTTCGCGTAGGGCCGAGAGCACTTCGAGTCCGCTCATGTCGGGCAGCATCACGTCGAGCACCACCGCGTCGGGACGCTCGTCGCGGGCGGCGGCCACCGCGGCGGCGCCGTCACCGGCGGTGCGCACGGTCCAGCCTTCGTAGCGCAGCGCCATGGACACCATCTCGGCCAGAACGGCTTCGTCGTCGACGACGAGGATGCTCACCGGATTGCCGTCGGCACGTGTCATGGCGACGCGCCCGGCGGGAGAAGCACCGGAAGTCATGCTCCCAGTATGGGCCGGGCGATGGGCCGACCGTGTGTCATTGCTATGTCCCCGCTTTGAAAGACGTCCGCTTTGAAAGACGGCGGCGCATTTGGTTCCTAGACTCCGTTAGTGGGCCTTTCCGAGTTCATCGAGATCGTCGGCAAGTCGATCGACGCCGTCGGTGTCAGCGTCATCGCCATCGGCGCCCTGATCTCGGCGGCGGGCGCGGTGGCCAGGCTCCGCCGCCGGGAACCTGCTTACCGGCCCTTCCGCGAGCAACTCGGCTCGTCCATCCTGCTCGGGCTGGAGTTCTTGGTCGCCGCCGACATCATCCGGACCGTCGCCGTCACCCCGGAACCCAAGACCGTGGCGGTGCTGGCCGGCATCGTGCTGATCCGGACGTTTCTGAGCTACTCGCTGCAACTGGAGGTCACCGGGTACTGGCCCTGGCAGGCCGCCCGCGCGCGGGGCGAGGCACAACAGACGCGCGGCGCCTCCGGGGTGGTCCAGCAGTGAACGGCCCGGACCGGCGGCGGCGGATCGTCGACGCCGTCCGCAAAATCCCGCCGCCCACCCTGGCCACCCCCGACGCCTACGATCCTCGCCAAGTAGCGGCGATGCTCCGCGAGATCGGCATCGCGCTGATCGAGGTGTCCCAGCCCACCCCGATCGTGGAGTCCCGGCTGAGTGCCATCGCCGCGCGCTACACCTCGCAGACGGTGCGGGTGGTCGCCCTTCCGACGATGGTGATGATCCAAATCGGCGACGACACCTACCAGATCGAAGGCTCCACCCGGTCGTCGCTGCAACTGGACGCGGCCGGGCGTATCGACGCCATCGCCAGCCTCGCCGAAGCCGGGGCGATCAGTCCGACGGCCGCCGTGACCGCGGTCCAGAAGGCACGACGCCTTCCGCCCCGGTTCGGCGCCCTCGCCACGATCGTCGGATATGCCGTCACCACCGTCGGTTTCGGCATGGTGATCAATCCCACCTGGGCCTCGCTGCCGGCCTACCTGCTGCTCGGTCTCGTGGTCGGCGGGATCGTCCAGCTGAGCCGTCCGTTCCCGTTGCTGACCCCGGTCCTGCCCACCCTGGCGGCCATGATCGTCACGGTGCTGGCGAACTCGTTCATCGAAGCCACCGCGCATGACGGGCTGCTGCGGGTCATCAGTCCCGCGCTGGTGGCCACCCTGCCGGGCATGTCGCTGACCATCGGCGCGATGGAACTGGCGAGTTCACAGGTCGTCTCCGGATCCAGCCGGCTCGTCTACGGCATGTCGCAGTTGGCCATGCTGCTGTTCGGCGTCGCCATCGGCCTGCGCATCGTCGGTTACACCCCGCCGCTGACCCAGTCGCCGCCGATGGGTGAGTGGTCGCTGTACGTGGCGATCGTGGTGGTGTCGATCGGCCTCTACGTCTATCTGTCCGCCCCACCGGGCTCGCTGCTGTGGTTGATGGCGTCGGTCGCCGTGGCCCTGCTGGCGCAGACGGCCGCCAGCACCGTGATGTCGCCCAGTCACGCCGGCTTCGTCGGGGCTTTCGTCGCCGTGCCCTTCGCTCTGCTGGCCTCCCGCGTGAAGACGTCGCCACCGGGCATCGTGATGCTGCTGGCGGCGTTCTGGTCGCTGGTGCCCGGCGCGCTGAGCTTCATGGCGGTCGGGGAGGCCGCGTCCGGTGACCGGGGAGCCGATATCACCAGCCTCGCCGCGACCGGCGCGGCGATCCTCTCCATCGCCCTGGGAACCCTGGTCGGGTGGAGCATCTTTTACACCATCGACAGCCGGTTGCCGTGGTCGCAAAGTTTCACCCAACGGTCGTGAGGTAGCTTCGCCTGCGTGGACGACCTGGCACCGGATCTGGCCGCCGACCTGACCAAGGTGGCCGCGTGGATGTCCCAGCAGGGTCTCGGCGAGGGGCCGCTGGAGGACATCCGCGAGATCACCGGCGGAACCCAGAACATCATGGTCCGCTTCGGCCGGTCCGGCCGGGATTACGTGTTCCGTCGCGGGCCGCGCCACCTGCGCCCGATCAGCAACACCGTCATCCTCCGGGAGACCCGGGTGCTGCGCGCTCTGTCCGGAACCGACGTCCCCCACGCTCCGCTCGTCGCGGTGTGCGAGGACACCGCGGTGCTCGGCGACGCGGCGTTCTACCTCATGGACCCGGTCGAGGGCTTCAACGCCGGCGCGGGCCTGCCATCTCTGCACGCCGCCGAAGCGACGGTGCGCCATGAGATGGGACTGTCGATGGCCGACGCCGCCGCCCAGTTGGGTGCCGTCGACCACGTCGCGGTCGGGCTGTCCGACTTCGGCAAGCCGGACGGCTTCCTGGAACGTCAAGTGCCGCGGTGGCTTTCGGAGTTGGAGTCCTACGCCAAGTTCGACAACTATCCCGGACCCGACATCGGGGACGTCGACGCCGTCGCGGCCTGGCTGCGCGAGCGGCAGCCGACGTCGTTCAAACCCGGCATCATGCACGGCGACTACCACGCCGCCAACGTGATGTTCTCCCCCACCGGCCCGGAGGTGGTGGCGATCGTCGACTGGGAGATGTCGACCATCGGCGACCCGCTGCAGGATCTGGGCTGGATGCTGGCCACCTGGTACCGGCCGGGCCGAGAACCCGTGCTGCCCAACGAGTTGATGAGCGCCGGCGGGCTGGCGACTCCCGACGAATTGATCGAACGCTACGCCCGCAACACCGACCGCGACCTCTCGCAGATCGACTGGTATGCGGTGCTGGCCTGTTTCAAGCTCGGCATCATCCTGGAGGGCACCCACGCCCGCGCCGCTGCGGGCAAGGCGCCCAAGGAAATTGGCGACGTTCTGCACACCGCCACGGTCCGCTTGTTCGACCGGGCCCAGTCAATTATGGAAGGGTCGATCATGGAGGTAGAACGGTGATCGACTTCGAGATTCCCGCTGATCTGGCCGCTCAGCGTGACGAGATCCGGTCGTTCGTCGCCGAGCAGATCGTCCCGTTCGAGCGCGACCCGCGGCTGACCCGGCACGGCCCCAACGAGGAGCTGCGCACCGAGCTGGTGGGGCTGGCGCGCAAGGCGGGTCTGCTGACTTTCCAGGCGCCGCGGCGCTTCGGCGGCCGGGAACCGTCGCACTGCGAGCAGGCGGTGCTCTACGAGGCGGCCGGCTGGTCCACGCTCGGCCCGGTGGCGCTGAACTGTGCGGCGCCCGACGAGGGCAACATGTTCATCCTGAGCAAGATCGCCAACGAGCGCCAAGCCGAGGAATTCCTGGTTCCGGTGATCGACGGCCGGCAGCGCTCGGTGTTCGCGATGACCGAGCCCGATGGCGCCGGCTCCGATCCCGACCAGTTGAAGACGCAGGCCGTCTACAGATCCGGCCCGGACGGCGAGCAGTACGTCATCAACGGGCGCAAGTGGCTCATCACCGGCGCGAACGGCGCACGGACCTGGATCATCATGGCCCGGGTGGCGCCCAACCCGCACGGCGGTGCGGGTCCGACCCTGTTCCTCTGCGACGGGCAGACGCCGGGAATCGAACTCGAACGGGTCATGGACACCATGGACCGCAACTACGTCGAGGGACACGGGGTGGTGCGGTTCGACAACCTGACTCTGCCCGCATCGGCGGTGCTCGGCGAGGTCGGCCAGGCCTTGCGCTACGCCCAGATGCGACTGGCACCGGCCCGGCTGACCCACTGCATGCGCTGGTTGGGCGCGGCTGAGCGGGCGCAGTCCATCGCGATCGAGCACGCCCGCACCCGCACCGCGTTCGGCAAGCCACTCGCCGAACACGAGGGTGTCAGTTTCATGTTGGCGGACAACGAGATCGCGCTGCAGCAGTCCAGGCTGGCGATCTGGTGGGCGTGCTGGACGCTGGATCAGGGCGCCAAGGGCCGCCACGAGAGTTCGATGGTCAAAGCCGTCGTGTCGGAGGATCTGTTCAAGGTCGCCGACCGCTGCGTACAGGTGCTGGGCGGCATGGGGATCTCCGACGAGAAACCGGTCGGCATGATCTTCTCCGACATGCGGGCGTTCCGGCTTTACGACGGGCCCACCGAGGTGCACAAGTACGCCATCGCCCGCCAAGTGTTGAGAAACCCCCGGTGACTCAGGAGTTATGAAGACAGTGAGCATCTTGGATTTCTTCGGCCTCGACGGCCGCGTCGTCATCGTCACCGGCGCCTCCTCCGGGTTGGGTGTGTCCTTTGCCCAGGCCTTCGCCGAGGCCGGCGCCGACGTGGTGCTCGGGGCGCGCCGGGTCGAGAAGATGGCCCACACCGCCGCGCTGGTCGAGCAGGCCGGCGGACGGGTCTACACCCGTAAGACCGACGTCGTCGATGCCGAACAGTGCCAGCAACTGGTCGACGCGGCGATGGCCGAGTTCGGCCGGGTCGACGTGCTCATCAACAACGCCGGGGTGGGCACCGCGGTGCCGGCCACCCGGGAGACCACCGAGGAGTTCCGCTCGGTCGTCGACATCAATCTCAACGGCTCCTACTGGATGGCTCAGGCCTGCGGCCGCGTGATGCAGCCGGGCAGTTCGATCATCAACATCTCCAGCGTGCTCGGCATCACGACGGCCGGGCTGCCGCAGGCGGCCTACAGCGCCTCCAAGGCCGCGGTGATCGGCCTGACCCGCGATCTGGCCCAACAGTGGAGCGGCCGCAAGGGAATTCGCGTCAACGCATTGGCGCCCGGCTTCTTCGCCAGCGAGATGACCGACGAACTCAAACCCGGCTATCTCGAAGCGCAGGTGATGCCGCGGATCGTCATGGGCCGGCTCGGAGACGCGGCCGAACTGGCGGCGACGGCGGTGTGGCTGGCATCCCCGGCCGGGGGGTATGTCACCGGCCAGACGATCGTCGTCGACGGCGGTCTGACCATCAACTGACCCGGATCCGGACGTTCCCTCTTTGTACCGGAGCGTCAGCGGCCGCCGAGGTTCGCCGTTGGGCGTGCCGCCCTATTCGGTACTGTCAGACCGTGACCGTCGGAGAACATGTTCAGGCTTCCTTGGACCACTGGAGCACAGGTGAGTGGCGTTCGGCCATGTGGCACGCCAGCGCCGCTCTCGGAGAGACCGCTGCCAAACGCTACCCGTGGCTGGATCCGGGACCCCGGTTCAAACGGACGGTGCGCGACGACATCGACATCTTCACGGCCCTGGCCGCGCCCGATATCAACTTCGCCGACTCCCGCTTCCCGGTCCCGGTACCCAGCGACCAGGCCGAGGGCTACCCGGACATGGCCGATCTGCTCTACGGCGTGCACCGATTCCTGCACGAGGACGAGAGCGCCATGGCCGCGGGATGTGAGATCACCGCGCACGCCGACGGGGTTCCGATGTTCGAGATCCTTCGCGGGAAGCTATGGCTGCGCGCGTCGGCCGCACTGGGCCTGCTGGGCATCGCGGTGTTCGCCACCGAGAACAAGGGCGAGCAGATCCCCGAGTCGTACATGCTCGGCTGGCGCCAGCACATCTTCCACGTCTACGGCTGGTGGGGATGGCAGAACCACTTCCGCGAGATCGTGTCGCTGACGCCCATCGTGCAGTACCCGTTGGACTTCGCCGAAGAATGGGATCACTGGGCTCCGGTCTAAGACCAGTCCGACCAGGCCTCCAGCGCGTCGTCGATGTAGCGCCGCCGGGTCTCGGCCACCCGGAGCCGGTCGGCATCGCTGACCGTTTCCCCGCCGACGGACCGCACCACCGGGCAGTCGACGTCGTGATACATGTGCAGCAGCCCGGCTGCGCCGTCGCCTTCCACACCGTCGAGCACCAGCATCGGCGTCGTGCAGTCCGGGCACAGGTTGCTGGTTGGCACCAGGTAACGCGTACTTTCCCGCAGACCCACCGTCACGTACACCGCGGTCGGGAAGTCTTTCGCGCGGACGTGGACAATTTCTCGCGCCCTCATACCGTGGCGGGTACCCGCGCCAACCGTGGTTATGCCGCACTCGCAGCGACGGTTCCCCGGCTGGTCAGTTCCGGCGCTGGGTGATGCGCCACAGTCGCCGCGGCAGGGCGCCTTCTTCGAACGAGGTTCGGTCGGTGGTGTCGAACCCTCCGGCCAGTCGGTCGACGAGGTCCTGGTCGAAGAAGTGGACGATGAATCCGCCGTTCTCGAACATGTCGTCGCCGTGATCGGTGCCGACTCGGTAGTGGGCGTCGCCGACGTGGCGGACGGTGTAGACATGCCATCCCCCGGGGCGAATGACGCGGTGGATCTCAGCGGTGAGCTGCTCCAATTCCAGGGTGCTCAATGCCATGTTGAACAGCATGTGGCTGTAGACGGCATCCATGCTGGAGTCGGGCAGGGGAAGCGGCTCGCGGGCGTCGCTGACGATCGTCGTCAGCCGGTCCCCCACGCCTGCTGCGGCGGCGGCTTCGCGGAGGTCGGCCAGTCCTTCGTCGGCGTAGTCGAGTGCCGTGACCCGCATGCCGGCGCGCAGGAATGCCAGGGAGTCGCGGCCCTGCCCGGCGCCGAGCTCGGCCACGTCGCGGACATTCTGGGCGCTGAACAACTCCACGGCGTAGCGCCCCGGCTCACTGGGCCCGGTTCCGTACATCGTGGGGTTGGCCTCGTAGGTGGCCCGCCAATGCCGACGTTGACCGCCGACAGAGCCGCGATCATCAACGGCCATCGCCGATCCCCGGGCGGCGTTGCGCTGTCAGTCGCAGCATTGTGTAGATCCGCAGTCTGTGTCGGCGAGAGGTGTTGGGCCGCAGCAGTTTCGACCCTTCCAGGCTTCGAGTCCCTCGCGGATAGCGACGGCGGCGATGACCAGGCCGGCGATCGGGTCGGCCCAGGCCCAGTCGAACAGGCTGTTGAGCACCAGTCCGACCAGCAGCACCGCGGACAGGTAGGTGCACAGCAATGTTTGTTTGGAATCGGCCACTGCTGAGCGTGATCCGACTTCGCGTCCCGTGCGGCGTTGGGCCCAGGACAACAGTGGCATCGCCACCAGGCTGACCGATGCCAGCACGATCCCGACGATCGAGGGTCGCGGTTCGGCGAAGCCGAGCAGGGCGCGCACGGATTCCACGGTGACGTAGGCCGCCAGGGCGAAGAACGACAGCGCGATGATCCGCAGCGCGGTTCTCTCCCGGGCCTCGTGGTCGGGTTGGGAGAACTGCCAGGCCACCGCGGCGGCCGAGGACACCTCGATCACCGAGTCCAGGCCGAATCCGATCAGGGCGGTCGAGGACGCCTGCGCCCCGGCGGTGAGCGCGACCAAGGCTTCGATCACGTTGTACGCGATCGTCGCGGCCACCAGAAGCCGGATCCGACGGGTCAGAACCTGGCGCCGCCCGGCGGCAGGCGCGACCGGGGCGGGATGGTCAACACTCATCGGAATCCCCTGTGGCGCTATTGATTCCATAGCTCGGGCAGAGCGCCACGGCTTGCCCGGTGCAGCGCAGCACTGTCTCGGCGGTGGCCAGCAGAGCGATCAGTGCCGGCTGGGACAGCCGGAACAGCGATGCCCGGCCGACGGGTTCGGAGTCGACCAGGCCGCACTCTTTGAGGCAGATCAGGTGCTTGGACACCGTGGACTGGGCCAAACCCACTTCCTCGACCAGTTCGCCGACCCGGGCCTCCCCGGCCGCGAGGCGGCGCAGGATCGCCAGGCGGGTGGGATCACCCAGCGACCGGAAAAGGGCGGCCGCCGGCGCCAACTCCACCCGCGTCATCCCACCCGTCTGGATCGCCATACGGCGATGTTATCGACCCTTGGTGGCATCCGGGCCGAACGGGCGCATGCTGGGTATATCGGGGGCATCCCCGGGTCTACCCATGGAGGGGTTGATGATGGGTGGTAACGGAGGCAGGTGGCACCACGGCTACGGCGCCTGGGGTTGGGGCAGTTGGATTCTGACTGCGGTGGCCCTAACCCTGTTCTTCGCCCTGGTGATCACCGCGATCGTCGCGTTGGTGCGCTACCTGGGGGGCACCGGAGGGCACAGGCCCGCGGCACAGGGCGCGCTCCCGGGACGCAGGCCCGAAGACGTGCTCGCCGAACGCTTCGCGCGCGGGGAGATCGACGACGAGGAATACCGTCGGCGCATCACTGTGCTTCGGGAACACCAGTGAACTCGCGCACGCGCACCGGCCTGCAGATCGGCGCCGCCTCATTGCTTCTCGGGATCGGCACCACCGCCGCGCTGGCAGCCACCGGTGCCGGGTTCGCTCCGATGGCCGGGCCCGGTTTCGGCGGACCGCTTCCCGCCCAGCCTGCGGCCTGCACACCTCCCGCCCTGGCCGGAGCGGTCGTTGACGTCACCGTCTCCGACATGGGCTCGATGATGGGGCCCGGCATGAACGGCGGGCCCATGATGGGTCCCGGGATGATGGGTCCGGGCATGACGGGGCCGCACGGCCCCTGGCCGAACAACCCCGGCATGGGGCTGGGCATGATGCGATTGACCGCCACCCCGACCTGGGTGCCCGCCGGCCAGGTGTCCGTGCGGGTCGCCAACGACGGCATGCTCGCCCACGAAGTCGTCGTCATGCCCCTCGGCCCGGGTCAGAACCCTGGTCAACGGCCCATCGGGACCGGCGGCGCCGGCGCCGCCGGCGGTAGCACTGGTGGTAGTTCGAGCCCCGGGGCCTCGGGTGGAGTTGCTGGCGCCGGAGGCGATGGCGGCAACGCGTTGGCAGGGTTTATCGGCGGGACCGGCGGGGCCGGCGGCAACGGCGGCGCGGGCGGGACCGGCGGCACCGGCACACCCGGCTCCGGCGGGGGTACCGGATCGGCCGGTGTTACTCCTTCCGGTGCGACCGGCGGGACCGGTGGAGCCGGCGGCTCGGCCGGAGCTGGCGGCCTGGTCGTTTAGCTGCGCCCGACCCCACCGCCGACGGCTGCCGCCGGCGCGGTCACCGCGGAGAGCGGACTCGAACGAATCTGGCCTGCAGCGTCTTTCGAGCCGAGGGCAAGGACCACGCCGTCGATCTGGTTGTCGATATATATCGGGCTGAAGCGCTGCGCGGCCAGGGCGCGGGCGATGAAGCCGTTGGCGCCGGTGATCAGGACAGTCGCGGGCAGCGGCGGCGCCGGACGTGCGGACATGCTCAGGCCCTTTCAGCGAAGACTATTGGGTTCTGAGTGCCCCTTTGAATTGCCCCTCGGCGATATCAGGGCCATCTGCGGCCGGGGAGGCTTCGAGTTCGACATCGACCCGGTGGATGTCACCGGTGAATCGGAACTGATTGGGGTAGGGGCCCACCGGTGAGCCGGTGTCGACACCCACGTCAAGGGTCTCCCCGCTCATCGAGAACAGGAACGGCACCGTCTTCTCGACCCTGCCCGTCGCGACCAAAGACCCGTTGACGTCCAGCGTCACCGCACCGCCTTTGCCGATCCCGCCGCCGTCGTAAGCGAATTTCAACCCGATCTCGCAATCACCCTCTGGCAGCGGGCTTTTCGCGGCGATGGTGGTGATGTCATGGCCCAGGTAGTTGTAGGTGTAACTCACCATCTCGTCCTGGACATACAGCGACCATCCAGCCAACGAGCCGCCCTGGCAGATGACCACTCCTTCCGCACCACCGGCTGGAATATGCACGTGGGCAAGCAGATTGAACGAGGTGTTCTTGAAGTTGATCGTGGCCAATTCCGGGATGCGCACGTTCTCGCGGTAGAACGTCGCCGATGTCTTGCCCTCGAGCAGACTGGGCCGGTTCTGGGGAAGTGCGCGGCCGGTGGTTTCGTCGTTGAGCGGGTAGACGTTGTACTTGCGCGCTTCGGCGTCGAAGACGAGCTTGAGCTCGGCAAGTTTGTCCGGATACTCCGCCGCCAGATCGACACCCTGACTGAAATCGTCGTCGAGGCGGTACAACTCCCACCGTTCGGTGTCGCCGAACGGGTGACTCTGGGTCCTGACCCACGGCAGCCGACCGTGGAAACAGGAGGCGATCCAGCCGTCGTGATAAACCGCGCGATTGCCCAGGATCTCGAAATACTGTGTGGTTCTCGTGCTTTCGGCATCGGCGTCGGCGAAGGAATAGCGCATGCTGACGCCCTCGACGGGCTTCTGCTCGATGCCGTTGACCATGGAGGGTTCGGTGATGCCGGCCGCGTCGAGGATCGTGGGGACCAGGTCGATGACATGGTGGAACTGGCTGCGCTGCTCGCCGGTCGATTCGATACCGGCGGGCCAGGAGACTGCCGGGCCGTTGCGGGTCCCGCCGAAGTGCGAGGCGACCTGTTTCATCCACTGGAACGGCGCGTCCAATGCCCACGCCCACCCGACGTTGTAATGGTTCTCGCATCGCACGGTGCCGAAGTCGTCCATGTGGTCCAGCAGCCATTCGGGGTCTTCGGGGAACCCGTTCTGGAACGACGGCGCACTCCAGCAGCCGTTGACCGTCCCCTCCGCTGAGGCGCCGTTGTCGCCGCAAACGTAGATGAACAGGGTGTTGTCCCACTGTCCCAATTCCTCGATGGCGTCGACGAGGCGTCCCACCTGGGCGTCCACATGAGCCAGGAAGCCTGCGTACACCTCCATCAGTCGTGAGGCGACGGGCTTGAAGCGGTCGTCGTAGTCGGCCCAACTGCCGATCTCCTCAGGCCTGGGCGTCAACAGCGTTCCCGGCGGAATGATGCCCAGCTCGATCTGTCGTGCGTGGATGCGCTCCCGGAGCTCATCCCACCCGTCGTCGAACTGTCCCCGGAATCGGTCGGACCACTGCGGCCACACGTGGTGCGCACTGTGGGTCGCACCGGGCGCGAAGTACATGAAGAAGGGCTTGTCAGGCCCGGACGTCTTTTGCAGACGAATCCACTCGATCGCCCGATCGGCCAGATCCTCGCTGAGGTGGTAGTCCTCCCGACCGACATAGGGCTCGATCGGCGTGGTCTGGTCGTAGAGGGCGGGCTCGTACTGCGAGGTCTCTCCGCCCAGGAACCCGTAAAAGCGGTCGAAACCCAAACCCGTCGGCCAGCGGTCGAACGGGCCGGCGGAACTGGTCTCCCACATCGGCGTCAAATGCGCCTTGCCGAACATCCCGGTGCTGTACCCGTTCATCCGCAATATCTGGGCGATCGTCGCGGTGCTCTGCGGTATGACGCCGTCATACCCGGGAAGCCGTAGGCGATTTCAGTAATCGCACCCATATGCGCGCTGTGATGATTCCTGCCAGTCAGCAACGCGGTGCGCGTCGGCGAACACAGCGCCGTGGTGTGGAACTGGTTGTAGCGCAGGCCCGCGTTCGCGACCCGGTCCAATGTCGGGGTCGGGATCGGGCCGCCGAACGTTGACGACGCACCGAAACCGACATCATCGAGCAAAACGACCACCACATTCGGCGCGCCCGACGGCGGGTAGGTGATCGACGGCCGAAGAGGCTTGGAGTCAGCAACCGGGGGGGCCAGTACGCCGTCGAACTGCGAATCCCCAAAAGGCAGTTTCACCACGGTCCATCACTTTCGGTGACAAGCGCTGCCCGCGACGAATCGCCGTGAACACGCCGAACAGTACGGGGAAGTCCGTGAAAGAGCCCCTGAATTCGGGGCCTCAAGCGAGATGCGGGCAAACACGCAAGCGTTCATGTCTAATCCAGTGATGGAAGCGTCGCGAACGCTCTTGCCCGACAAGGCCGACTGACATGGGCTCGCTCTGGGATCAGTGACCAGAGACAACTTCGATGCGGGCGGGCACGTTCTTGTGCCATGGGCTGCCGAAGAACTTGTCGCGTCGGGCACCGGAGGTGAGGCTGTTGAGCGCCACGCCGACGACGTCCTCAGAACCAGGATAGGTGACGCCCATTCCGTTGGGCAGGGAGATGTGTCCGGGTTGCATCATGTCGCTGACCTCGACAGCTGTTGAGGCCGAACCGGTTTCAGTGACGACCCGCACGACGCTGCCGGTCTCGATGCCCAGGCGCTGCGCGTCGGCGCCGCTGATCCGAAGTGCCCCCTGCTTGTCCCGGCGACGCCACTGCGGGTTGCGGATGATGACATTGGCGGTGAATGCGCGGCGCTCACCGGCCGATAGCGTGAAGGGGAATTCCTCGCTGGTGTAATCGGGCTCCTCGCCCTGGATGCGGCGCAGTTCCTCAAGCAGTAACGGGATCTCCATGTGGATCTTGCCGTCGTCATGCTGGATGTACTTCCAGGCGTCGGGGTAACGGTCTTCGGCGAACACCACCCCTTCACGGCGGGTGCGCACCGCCTCGAAGAGCTGCTCGCCCCGGGCGAAGCCGGGGTCGGTGAACCCGGCGCGCGCAGCGGCGTCCGGTTGCGAGATCGCGCACAGGTGCGCGAATCCCCAGATCACGGCCAGGGACTCCTCGCCGTCGGGCAAGGTGGTGCCCAGCGTGCGGTAGAGCAGGTAGGGCACCAGCCCGGCTAGTTGCGGTTGGTGTTCGATGGCCGAGAACAGCGCCAAGGCGAAGGCTGACCGGCCGATCCGGGCCGCCGTCGTCAGCTCGTCGATCAGCCGCGGTTCGACGACTCCGAGGCGGTCGATGATCTCGGCGTAGATCGCCGGCTCGGAACGGGTTCCGGGCAGTGGGTCCATCAGCGGATGACGCACCTGAAAGACGTTGTGCGGGAAGTGCAGCGTGAACAGAGAAGCCTCGTGCTTCTCGAATTGGCTGGCCGCGGGCAGCACGTAATCGGCCTGCTGCGCAGTCTCGGTGAAGGAGACGTCGATGACGACCGACAGCTCCAGCGAACGCATCGCGGCGCGGAAGCCCGCCGAATCAGCCAGGGAATGAGCAGGATTGGAGCCGTCGATCCACATCGCCCGGAACCGGTCGGGGTGATCGGTGAGGATCTCCTCCGCGATGGAATTGCACGGGATCAGCCCGCCCACGATCCTCGCCCCGGTCACCGGGGTGGTGCCCGACTCATGACCCCGGTTCAGGACGTCGGCAATGCGCCGCGCCGCCGGAACCGAAACCGCCGGGAAGAAGCCGTCCAGTGCCGCAGCCGCAGCCCGATCGGCAGACCACCGCGCCCACCCCACGGTTGCGGCCAGGTCGAGTGCGCGGCGCAGCGGTATCGCCCCCCACCGCATGGCGGCGCCGCCCACCACTCGACGAAGCCCTCGCGCGCTAAGCGAGTCCTGCTCGGCGGGAATCGGGTGCCAACGGCCGGCAATCGGGACCATCCAGGAATGGATGTGCACGCCACCGGGCTTGGCGAAGTTCCCGGTGAGCATCCACAACATCTTGTTGAGATAGGCCACCAATGTGCTGTTGGGCGACTGCTGAATCCCCAGGTCCTCGTAGGTGGCAGCGCTGTCCGCCGCGGCGATCCGGCGTGCCGCGCCGCGGATCTGATCCTCGGCGACGCCGCAGCGCCGGGCGTGCTCGGCGATGTCCACACCGCGCAGCGCCGCCACCACCGCCTCGCTGCCGGTAGTGTGCGCAGCCAGCCACCGCCGGTCATGAAGGTCCTCCTGCACCAGCGTCGCCGCGATCGCCGACACGCACCACGCGTCGGTTCCCGGCTTGACCTGCAGATGAATGTCGGCCAGTTCCGCGGTCTCCGAACGGCGCGGATCGATGACGATCAGTGCCCGCTGCGGGTCGTTGGCGATCTCACGCAGCACGGCCCGAGCGCGAGCCACCCCGTGCGATTGCCACGGATTCTTCCCGATGAAGATCGCGACCTCGGTGCGCTCGAAATCCCCGGAAGTGTGGTTTCCGTAGAGCTGCTGATCGACCCAACTTTCACCGGTCTTCTCCTGCGCCAACGCATTTGACATGTAACGCGCGCCCAGCGCAGTCAACAGCGAGCGGCCGTACACCCCGCCGAGGTGGTTACCCTGGCCCCCGCCGCCGTAATAGAAGATCTTGTCCCCGCCGTGGCGGTCTTTGATCGCACAGAGTTTCGCGGCGATCTCATCGAGGGCGGTGTCCCAGTCAATGGGCTCGTAACTTCCGTCCGGCCGCCGGCGCAGCGGAGTGTCGATGCGATGCGGGCCGTTCTGGTAGTAGTCCAGCCGCAACGGCTTCTCACACGTGTAGCCCTTAGAACCCGGATGGCTGTTGTCGCCGCGAACCCTGGTCAGCGTCCGGTCCTCGACCAGCACCTGCAGTCCGCAGTTGCACTCACAGAGGATGCAGGCCGTCGACTTCCAGGTACCCGAGTCGTTGGCTGCAGCCGCGCGTTTGGGGGTCCCGGCCTGGCTCGACATAGTGACTCCTGCCCGCCTCGCCTAGCGGCGGCGTGTCGATGTGGTTTGCGCGAGTCAGTCAACCAGGCAAGGGCACCCCCTGACCAACGCCGCGGTACCGGTCCAGGGGCCGGGACCGATTTCCGCAAGGTGGGGAAAGTGGAGAAGTGAGAATGGCGGCTTCACGCTATGCCTGCCGCCCGATTCGCCCTCGTTCAGCGCTCAGCTCGCGCACCTCGGTCCCGCCGAGGCGGCCGACGTGCTCGGCGCGTGTGCTTCAGTTGTGGTGTTCACTCCTGAACACGGTCAGTAAGCGAGCCGCCGCAATGAACGACTCCGGTCAGTACGCGCTGGTCATTCTGGTTGCCAGTGCCGTCGGTTTGGTCGCTCTCATGGCGAATCGGCTCACCGAGCGGATCAAGATCCCGGTGCCGCTGTTTGTGCTGGCCGGATCCGCCTTGGCGTCGAGTCTGCTGCCCGCGCTGCCAACGCCGCCCGAGCGGACGGTAGAGCGCATCATCACCATTGCCCTGGTACTGGTGCTCTTCGACGGCGGCATGCACATCGGCTGGTCCCGATTCAGGGATGCCGCCGGCCCGATCTTGACCGTCGGTGTGTTGGGTACCTTCCTCACCGCCGCGGGAGCCGCAATCGTGCTGCATGTGGGCTTCGGGCTCAGCTGGTACCTGGCGATTCTGGTAGCCACCGCAGTGGCGCCGACTGATCCCGCGGTGGTGTTCTCCGTGCTGGGCAAACGCGAAGTAACCGGCCGCAGCGGGACCATTCTGGAAGGCGAGTCCGGAGCCAACGACCCGGTGGGCATCGCACTAATGATCAGCCTGCTAGCGGCCGGCGGTCTAAGCGCGGTCGGCTTCCTCGCTGTCGGAGTCGAGTTCGTTCAGCAGATGCTCATCGGCGCTGTGATCGGCGTCCTGGGTGGGCGCGCCTTAGCGGTGTTCATCCGCCGGGTGTCGCTGCCCAGCGAAGTCCTGTACCCACTGCGCACCCTCGCGGTCAGTCTGATGCTCTACGGTCTGGCGACACTGGCACACGGTTCCGGATTCTTGGCCGTTTTCATCGCGGGGATTGTGATCGGAGATCATCGGGCGCCGTACAAGCCCGAGATCGAACGCTTCCATGCCGCACTGGCCGGTCTCGCCGAAATCGTTGCGTTCGCCGTGCTGGGCCTGACGGTTGATCTGCAAATCATCATGCGCGCTGACGTCTGGATTCCCGGGTTGGTTCTCGGCATCGTCATGATGATCGTTGTCCGACCATTGGCCGTGGGTGCATGTCTCGCGCCGGTGAATCTGCGCCGCAACGAACAACTCTTCATCATGATCGCCGGCCTCAAGGGCGCAGTCCCGATCCTCCTCGGTGAATTCCTGCGCGCTGCCCACGTGCCACAGGCTGAACGCCTCTACGGCATTGTTGTTGTCGTCGTAGCCTTCTCGGTCCTGGTGCAGGGCAGTTCCGTGCCCGCGGTGGCGCGGAAGCTACAGGTACCGATGCGGGTGACGACTCCGGAACCGTGGGCTGTCAGCGTTCGCTTACGCGACGAGCCGCGGGATGTCCACCGGCTTACCGTCGCCGCCGGATCCACCGCCGACGGAGCGACCATCGAAGGGCTCAGTGATCACGCCGACGACATCTGGGTGAGCATCGTGGTGCGCGCCAGGCGGCTCGTGCCGGTCAGTGCCGATACTCAACTGCGCGCTGGCGATGACGTCGTCATCTTGGCCAAACCTCAACTCGCCGAGGCGCTTAGCGAACTTTTCCAGCGCCCGACACGATGAGTCGTGCTGAAGTCGCTGTCGCATCGGTGCACCTCTTCACCGGCCCCGACGCCCCCCATGTCCGCGCATGCCCGGCGTTCTCTACTTCGTCAAGACTCACCCGCCGCGAGTGGGGCTCCGAAGCGTGCGGCAACGGCACACGTGCCGCACGCCACTACCTACGCATCCGCAAGCCGACGTCCCACCAGAGCACCGATGGCGGTGCCATTCGCCCTCGGTGAGACAACCCGATATGAGCCTCGATTCGAGGACCGACTTTTGACACACCAACGGTTGTCGGGATCCATGGTGGTCGCTGCGGGCCGTCAAACGGGGCGAACCGACACCGCGACTCTCGTCTGACCGCAAGTTTCTCCTCGCCATGAAGGAGTTCCGCCTACACTAGTCGCCAAGCCCACCGACGCAGACGCGGGTGCTCTCGGCGACAATGACGGAGGGGCACGTGGAGCATTTCGACGTTGCGATCATCGGAACCGGCTCGGGCAATTCGATTCTCGACGAGCGGTATGCCGAGAAGCGGATCGCGATCTGCGAGCAGGGCGTCTTCGGCGGAACCTGCCTGAACGTGGGGTGCATTCCCACGAAGATGTTCGTCTACGCCGCGGAGGTGGCCCGGAACGTGCGGGAGGCGGCCCGGTTCGGGGTGGACGCGCATATCGACGGCGTGCGGTGGAGCGACATCGTCTCACGCGTCTTCGCCCGCATCGACCCGCTGGCCATGGGCGGGGAGAACTACCGGCGGTCCACGCCGAACGTCACGGTGTACGCCAGCCACGCCCGCTTCGCGGGCCAGGTCGACGGGGGCTACCGGCTGCGCACCGACGACGGTGACGAGTTCACCGCCGAGCAGGTCGTCATCGCCACGGGATCACGCGCGATGGTGCCCGACGCCGTTGCCGGCTGCGGGGTCGACTTCCACACCAGTGACACGATCATGCGCATCGCCGAGCTGCCCGAGCACCTGGTGATCCTCGGCGGTGGGTTCGTAGCCGCCGAATTCGCCCATGTGTTCTCGGCGTTGGGCAGCCGGATCACGCTGGTGATCCGCGGCGGCACCATGCTGTCGCACTGCGACGACACCGTCTGCGAGAGGTTCACCGACATCGCCGGCAAGAAGTGGGAGATCCGCAGCCATCGCACCATGGTCGGGGCGCACCGGGATGGCTCCGAGATCGTCGTCGAACTCGACGACTCCTCGACGGTGCGTGCCGATGCGGTGCTGGTGGCTACCGGGCGTATCCCGAACGGCGATCAGCTCGACGCCGAGTCGGTCGGGGTGGACCTCGACGACGGCCGCGTCGTCGTCGACGAGTACCAGAGGACTACGGCGCGAGGAATTTTCGCCCTCGGTGACGTGTCCTCGAAGTACCAGCTCAAGCATGTGGCCAACCATGAGGCCCGGGTAGTGCGGCACAACCTGCTGCAGTGTTGGGACGACACCGAGGCCCTGATGCCCTCGGATCACCGTTATGTGCCGTCAGCGGTGTTCACCGACCCGCAGATCGCCATGGTGGGGCTGACCGAAAACCAATCCCGCGCAGCCGGTTTCGACATCAAGGTCAAGGTGCAGGACTACGGAGACGTCGCCTACGGATGGGCTATGGAGGACACCACCGGATTCGCCAAAATCATCGTCGCGCGCGACACCGGGGTGATCCTGGGTGCGCACATCATGGGCCACCAGGCTTCGTCGCTGATCCAGCCCCTCATCCAGGCGATGAGCTTCGGGCTGGCAGGCCAGGACATGGCCCGCGGTCAGTACTGGATCCATCCGGCGCTGCCCGAGGTGATCGAGAACGCCTTGCTTTCCCTATGCGGCGAGCCGTCCTGGCCGCCGCCCCGGCAGTGACACTGCCGGGGCCGGGATCCGGGGAAGAGGTTCATGTCAACGCACGGCAGTATCCGCACGTCGAGCCCGCACTGCTCCAACGCGCGCGGGAGATCCTCGCCGGGCTGGCTGGCATACGACTGACCGTGCGCCGCTGGGGCCCGGGTCGAGGGTCGCTCCGACGGTCTATTGCTGTTGGAACCACGGCAGCGCACCGTCAAGACGATTACGTAATCCATCGCCGCCCAGACCCCCGCGTCGAGACCTAACGTCCGATGCGAGTCCTGGGAGCAAACGATGAACGGCCATCATGGGCGGCAGGGCGGCCCCCGTGCCAGCCTGATCGCCCCATTCCACATGACCATGAGCCGAATCCTGATCTCTGCGCCGCTGATTCTCTTCGCGGTCGGCTGCGGTGCCATCCAGGCCGTCGGAGATTTCCCGAACCAAAAAGACACCGTGACGGTGTACACGACCCCGCCGCAGACATCGGCAGTGGACATAGCCGCGACCGTGCCCTAACCCCCTGTCCCCAATTGACCTATCTCAGAGATTTCACCGCGTCGACCATCTTGACGTGGGCCACCGCCGAGACGTCGACGCTGAGGTTGCCGCGGGTGATGATGCCCTGGGACTGGGATCGGCAGCGAGGCTCGTCGCCTTCGCCGGGTTAAGGCCGTTCCAGACCATTGGGAGCAGATTCGTCGGCGGGTCGCTCACCAGGGACCGTATGGAGCACTGTTGGCTCCCTGCAGCGCGCTGACGTAGTCCGCGCGTTGGCGCGCCGTCTCATCGACCCCCACCGGGATGGCGAACATTCCGCGCAGTTCATCGACACTGTCGAATCCCTTGCGCCCCATCCATCCGCGCAGTCCGTCGAGCAGTGTCGTGGCGTAGTCGGCGCCATGGCGAAGCAGAGCCGAAGCGACCATCACCACATCAGCGCCGGCCAACAGGTACTTGATCACCTCGGTGGCGCTCTCGACACCGGTGTTCGCGGCCAGCGAAGCTCCAACTCGCCCGTGCAGCAACGCAATCCAGGTCAGTGGGAATCGGCATTCGGCCGCGGTCGACAACGATTGTGTGCGCACCAGGGTGAGGGTCTCAGGGTCGATGTCGGGCTGCACGAACCGGTTGAACAGCACCAGCCCGTCGGCACCGGCTGCGTCGAGGCGACGGGCCATCTCGGCGGTCGCGCTGAAGTACGGGCTCAGTTTCACCGACACCGGTACGGTCACCGCGTCCTTGACACACGCCAGGATGTCGAGGTGGCGCTGTTCGACGTCGCGCCCGCCGGTGTACGAATCGGCGGGCAGGTAGTAGATGTTCAACTCGATCGCGGCCGCACCGGCGTCCTGCATCGAGCGCGCGTAGCGGGCCCAGCTGCCCGATGTGACGCCGTTGAGACTGCCGATCACCGGAATCGTGACCGCGGTCGCGGCCCGTTCGACCAGGCTGAGGTACCGGCGGGGACCATGGTCGGCCTCGGCGGTGCCCGGAAAGTAGGACAGCGACTCGGCGTAGCTTTCGGTGCCCGCCCGCGCCTGGCGCGAGTTCTGTTGCGCCTCGCGGTGCAGCTGCTCTTCGAACAGCGAGTACAGCACCACTGCGGCGACACCGGCGTCGGCGAGCCCGCGCACACCGTCGACGGTCTGCGACAACGGCGAGGCCGAGGCGATCAGCGGGTTGTCCAGCTGCAGGCCCAGATAGCGCGTCGTGAGCTCCATCAGTGCTCCCTGCGGGCGTCGGCGGTGAAGTGTTGCGGACCGCGAGAGGCCATCTCCTCGTAGACCTTCCAGCGCTGGGCGATGGCCTGTTCGGCCAGCCTGAGCAGCCGGTCGTGCTCGGCGGGATCGGAGTTGGCCAGCGCCCGGAAGCGCAGTTCCCGGTTGCGGTAGTCGTCGAGCGGGATCCGCGGCCGATGGGAGTCGAGCAGGAATGGGTTGTTCCCGGCGGACCGCAGTTCCGGGTCGTAGCGGATCAACGGCCAGTGCCCGCTGGCCACCGCGCGGTACTGCTGATCCATCCCGTGCCGCATGTCGATGCCGTGCGCGATGCAGTGGCTGTAGGCGATCACCAACGAAGGCCCGTCGTAGGCTTCCGCTTCGCGGAAGGCCTGCAGGGTCTGCTGCGGGTCGGCGCCCATCGCGACCCTGGCGACGTAGACGTTTCCGTAGGCGATCATTTGCAGGGCGAGGTCCTTGAGTGGCACCGTCTTGCCGCCGGCGGCGAACTTGGCCACCGCGCCGAGCGGGGTGGCCTTCGACATCTGGCCACCGGTGTTGGAGTAGACCTCGGTGTCGAGCACCAACACGTTGACGTTGCGTCCGCTGGCCAGGACATGGTCCAGGCCGCCGGCGCCGATGTCGTAGGCCCAGCCGTCCCCGCCGACGATCCAGACGCTGCGCCGAACCAGGTGGTCCAGCACACTGCGCAGGTCCCCGGTGGTGGCCGGGTCGAGGCCTTCGAGGCGACGCCGGAGTTCGGCGATCCGCTGCCGCTGGGCGGCCAACTCCGACTCCCGCTGCTGCGGCGCCGCCAGGATGGCGTCGACGTGCTCGGGACCGAGCACCTTGCGCAACTCGGCCAGCCGCCGGCGGGCCAGCGCGGTGTGGGCGTCGGTGGCCAGCCGGAAGCCGAGCCCGAATTCCGCGTTGTCCTCGAACAGGGAGTTCGACCAGGCCGGGCCCCGCCCGTCGGCGTTGGTGGTCCACGGCGTGGTGGGCAGGTTGCCGCCGTAGATCGACGAGCAGCCGGTCGCGTTGGCGATCAGCAGCCGGTCGCCGAACAACTGGGAGAGCAGCGTGAGGTAGGGCGTCTCGCCGCAGCCCGCGCACGCGCCGGAGAACTCGAACAGCGGCTCGAGGAACTGCGCGCCGCGCACCGTGCCGAAGTCCAGGTGGGACCGGTCACCGACCGGCAGGGTCTCGAAGAAGCTGATGTTGGCGCGCGCCGCGGCCCGCAGCGGCTCTCCGGGCGCGAGATTGATCGCCTTGGTGACCGTGGCGCCGGGGATGACGACCGGGCATGCCTCCACACACAAACCACACCCCGTGCAGTCCTCGACGTAGACCTGCAGCGTGTACCGGGCATCGGGCAGCCCGACGGCGTTCAGCGGCGCCGACCCGAACTGTGCCGGGGCGCCCGCGAGCCGGGACTGGTCGTAGTACCTCGACCGGATCACGGCATGCGGGCAGACGAAACTGCAGTTGCCACACTGGATGCAGCTGTCGGCATCCCAGACCGCCACCTGCTCGGAGATGTTGCGCTTCTCATAGGCCGTGGTGCCGCTCGGGTAGGTGCCGTCCACCGGAAACACGCTGACCGGCAAGGCGTCTCCACGGCCGGCCATCATCTCCGCGGTCACCGTGCGCACGAACTCCGGGGCGTCCTCGCTCACCGTGGGCACCGGCGCGCGCACCGAGGTAACCCGTTCGGGCACCTCGACACGGTGGCACCCCTCCAGCGCGGCGTCGACCGCGGCAAGTTCGCGGCCGAGCACGTCGGCGCCGAGGTCGCCGTACATCGTGAGCACCGATTCCTTGATCGCGGCGATCGCCTGCTCGCGGGGCAGCACCGCCGAGATCGCGAAGAAGCAGGTCTGCAGCACGATGTTGATCCGGCCGGCCAGCCCGACGTCACGGGCGATCCGGCCGGCATCGACGGTATAGACGGTGATGGCCTTGGCGATGATCTGCTCTTGGATCCCCCGGGGCAGCGCGTCCCACACCTTTTCGACCGGGAGCCTGCAGTTCAGCAGCAGCGTCGCCCCCGGGGCGGCCCGGCCGAGCACATCACGGGTGTCGAGGAACCGGAATTGGTGGCAGCCAATGAAATTCGCTGCTGTGACCAGGTAGGGGGCCCTGATGGGGGCGAGCCCGAACCGCAGATGCGACTCGGTCTGCGAACCCGACTTCTTCGAGTCGTAGACGAAGTAGCCCTGAGCGTGCAGGCCTTTCTCCGACCCCAAGATCTTGATCGTGTTCTTGTTCGCGCTGACGGTGCCATCTGAACCCAGCCCGAAAAAGATCGCCCGCAGGTGATCGGACGACTCGATGTCGAAGGACGGGTCGTAGTCGATGCTGGTTCCCGAGACGTCGTCGTCGATACCGACGGTGAATCGACGCCGCGGCCGCTCGTGGGCGAGTTCGGCGAACACACCGGCGACCATGGCGGGGGTGAACTCTTTGGAGGACAGTCCGTATCGGCCACCGCTCACCCGCGGCATCACCGAGCGTGCCCCGTCGGCATAGTCCTCGGCGAGCGCGGCGACGACATCGAGATACAGCGGCTCGCCGATCGACCCGGGCTCCTTGGTGCGGTCCAGCACACCGATGGTGCGCACCGTGGCCGGCAGCGCATCCAGCAGTGCCCGGATGGGAAACGGCCGGTACAGCCGGACTTGTGTGACGCCGACCCGCTCTCCTCGTTTCGTCAGTGCGGCAACGGTTTCAGCCACGGTCTGCCCGCCCGATCCCATCACCACGAGTACGCGCTCGGCCTGCGGGTGTCCGGTGTAGTCGACGATGCTCATCATGCGGCCGGTACGTTCGCCCAGGCGGGCCATCAGGTCGGCCACTACCCCCGGAATCCGCGCGTAGAACGGATTCACGGTTTCCCGTGCCTGAAAGTACACGTCGGGGTTCTGCGCGGTGCCCCGGATGAAGGGTCGCTCCGGCGACAGTGCCCGCCCCCGATGCGCCCACACCACATCCTCTGCCACCAACGCGCGTAGGTCGTCGTCGGACAGCGTCTCAATCGTGTTGAGCTCGTGGGAGGTTCGGAACCCGTCGAAGAAGTGCACGAACGGTACCCGGGTCGTCAGCGTGGCAGCCTGCGCGACCAGCGCCAGGTCGTGTGCCTCCTGGACCGACGCCGACGCCAGCAGAGCGAACCCCGTCTGCCGCACCGCCATCACGTCGGAGTGGTCGCCGAAGATCGAGAGTCCCTGCGCGGCCAGCGATCTGGCCGCCACGTGGATCACTGCCGACGTCAGTTCGCCGGCGATCTTGTACATGTTCGGGATCATCAATAGCAGGCCCTGCGAGGAGGTGAAGGTCGTGGCCAGCGCGCCGCTCTGCAGCGCGCCGTGCAGAGCGCCGGCCGCCCCGCCCTCGCTCTGCATCTCGACCACCGTCGGGACGGTGCCCCACACGTTGGGCCGTTGCGCGCTGGACCATTCGTCGGCCAACTCCGCCATCGGCGACGACGGGGTGATCGGGTAGATGCAGCACACCTCATTGAGTCGGTAGGCGACCGAGACGGCGGCCTCGTTGCCGTCCATCGTGGCCCGGCTCATGTCGGCTCCGGAAACATCTCGATGGCATGGACCGGGCACTGATCGAAGCAGACCGCGCAGCCGGTGCACCGGTCGTAGTCGAACCGGTACCGGTGTCCGACACCGAGTTTGATGACCGCGTCTTCGGGGCACGCACCGAGGCAGCCGTCGCATTCGAAGCAGTTGCCGCAGGACAGGCAACGCCCCGCCTCGTAGGTCGCCTCTTGCGCCGATAACCCGCCGACGACCTCCTGGAAGCCCTCGACCCGGGTGTCCGCGGCCAGTTCAGGCTGCTGACGTCGCGCGGCGTCACCGAAGAACCACAGATGCAGCGCGTCGAACGTCGCCGTCGGGTGCTTCGCCGATGGTGCGCCTGCCGCCTCGCGCAGCCAGGCGTCGATCTGGTGGGCCGCCTTCTTGCCGTGCCCGACACCGACAGTCACGGTGCGTTCACTGGGCACCATGTCACCGCCGGCGAACACTCCCGGACAGCCGGTCATCAGTGATGCAGAGACCCGCACGCTGCCGTCGCGATCAAACTCGACGCCGGGTAGGGGCCGCAGGAACGCCGATTCCGTTTCCTGGCCGAGGGCCATGATCAACGTGTCGGTGGCCAGGGTCTCGAATCGTCCGGTCGGTCGTGGGTAACCCGACTCGTCGAGTTCCATGACCTCCACCTGCAATGCGGGGCCGTCGAAGGCCGTGATCGTGCGTAGCCAGTTGATCCGCACGCCCTCGCGTTCGGCATCTTCGGCTTCTTCCCGGTGGGCGGGCATCTGTTCACTGGTGCGCCGATACACGATGACGGTGTCGTCGGCACCGAGGCGACGGGCCACCCGGGCGGCGTCCATGGCCGTGTTGCCGCCGCCGTAGACGGCCACGTGCCGTCCCAACACAGGTTGTTCGCCGGCGGCGACGCTGTGCAGAAACGACACCGCGTCCAGCATCGTGCCGGCGTCGCGGACGGGGATGTCGACCCGCTTGGCCAGATGCGCACCGACCGCGACGAACACCGCGTCGAAGCGACCCTCGTCGCGTTCGGCAGCGAGATCCTCCACCCGGTGCCCGCCCGTGAGTTGCACCCCCAACGCCGCGACCCGGTTCAGCTCGACATCCAAGACATCACGGGGCAGCCGGTAGCTCGGAATGCCGTAGCGCATCATCCCGCCGGGTACGGTGCCCGCATCGCGCACCTCTACGTCGTGACCCAGACGTGCCAGGTGGTAGGCGGCGGACAGTCCGCTTGGTCCCGCACCGACGACCAGCACCCGCCGGCCGGTCCGGATGTGCGGCGGGTCGAACATCCAGCCTTGCTCGGCGGCCAGGTCACCGAGGAACCGCTCCACCGAATGGATCGACACCGCACTGTCGAGATGCGTTCGGTTGCAGACGGGTTCGCACGGGTGATAACACACCCGGCCGTGGATTGCCGCGAAAGGATTATCGGCCACGAGCCGGCGCCACGCGTGTTCGTACCGACCCGCCCTGGCGTCGGCAAGCCAGGCCTGGATGTTCTCCCCGGCGGGACAGCCGGCATTGCATGGCGGCAACAGGTCGACATACACGGGTCGGCGGGTACGCATCAGTCCCGCCCGGGGTTGACCGTGCGTCAGGTCCGGAAGCGGTGTCATATCCTGCCACGGTCCTGCGGTCTCTTGACCGAAACTCATGCTGCCGGCGACCTCGTCACCCGTCATTTCCTCACGATATGCGTGGCAAGTGAATTCGGGGTGGCTACCGGTGTGTATCGCGCAGTCAAGGCCGCCGACGTCGTGGCTGAGCGGGCCACATATGGTCAGCCAGTCACGCCGAGGTAGACCAGTAGCCCGCGCTCCAACTGCAGCATCTCCGTCGCCGACACCGCGCCGATGCGGTGATCTTGTCGATCATGATGCTACTCGGGGCCGCTAGCCCATTGATGTGTTTGGGCTGCAATGGGATTCGTAACGGCGCGATTTCTGCGGTGGCAGTGGTGGCCGGGCAGAAGGTGATGGAGTCGGTCCTGTCGAATCGGTCATCGTGGACGATTAGGACAGGGCGTGGCTTGCCGGTATAGCCTCGACCGGCCGAGGCGGTCCAGTTTTCGCCGCGTCTCACTCCGTACCGAAGTCTTCGTCGGTGAATTGCGAGATGGCGTCCATTAATTACTTCGACCTGAAGAAGTCGGCTGCCGCTGAGCGGTCTGCGGTCGGCGAGTAG
>CAZVST010000013.1:36838-75984 GCA_964629725.1 uncultured Mycobacterium sp. | reverse complement strand
ATCGCGCTCAACACGATGACGAGACTCTTCCCGGGCCGACTTCCATTGTGTTAGAACACAATTCGTAGTAGTCCCATCTCGGACTTACACAGAATTCGTGACAGGCTCCGGGTGGTCGCGAAGATGTCGGCGTTGACGTTGATCGGTGTCAGCAGACTCGCCGCCGTTCCCGACGTGTCGGCCCGACTGGCGTTCACGAATTGCAGCAGCGCGTCGGCGAGTGGCGTGAACACGACGGTGCCGCCGGCCGAACCACCAAGCCCACCACTGCCGCCCTGCCCACCTGCGCCGTTGGTCTGGCCCACCTGGCCGGTGCTCCACGTCTCGCCTGCCCCTGCGTTGACGCCACCGCCGGCCCCGCCGGATCCGCCGGAGCCGCCGTCACCACCGGCCGCCTGGTTGCCGAACAGGATGAACAACGGCCCGGATCCCCCAGCGCCGCCGCTTCCACCCGCGCCTCCGGTCCCACCGTCAGCCGCGATACCGCCGCGGCCACCGACGCCGCCGACACCGCCGAACCCGACGATCCAGCTGCCGTTTCCGCCCATGCCGCCAACGCCGCCGGTGCCGCCGACACCGCCGGCGCTGCCGTAGGTGCTCCCCTCGGTGCAAGGACCTCCCGCGCCCCCGGCTCCACCGGCGCCGCCGTTGCCCCACAACGACGCCAGCCCGGCCCCGCCACCATCACCGCCGGTCCCTCCGGCCGATTGTGTTGCGCTGCCGCCGCTTCCGCCGATGCCGCCGTCGCCGACCAGAAGTCCGCCTCGCCCTCCCCGTCCTCCGTCGCCGCCAGTACCGCCCGCGCCGCCGGGCCCGCCAGCCGCCCCGGCGCCCCACACCGATAGCAGGCCCACGTCGCCGCCGTCGCCTCCGCGACCACCGGTGACGCCGCCCACGCCGCCGCTGCCGCCTGAGCCCGGCTTGAAAACGATGTGCCAGATTCCGAACAAGCCTGTAGCACCGCCTTTCCGCCGTCACCACCGACCGTGGCTCCCCCGGCGCCGTTGCCGCCGGCGCCCCGGAACCGAACACCACTCCGCCCTGGCCGCCGCGCCCGCCCGACCGGCCTGGATCGAGGGCGTCTCCCCCGACCCCGCCGGACCCGACCCAGCCCGCGGCGCCGCCGTTGCCTCCGTTGAATCCGTTGCCTCCGTTGCCGATCAGCCCGCCGTTGCCGCCATTGCACGACCCTTGCGGACAGGTCTCGGCAGTCCAGGAATAGCCGTTGCCGAGCAGCAGCCCTCCGTTCGGACTCTGTGCTGTCCCGTTCCCGATGAAGATCCGGACGAAATTCGAGATCGGTTCGCCAGTCGGCGCTGCGGCGGCCTTCGGCGTCAGGAGCGTTTCGCGGCGGGTCGCCGCGGACGGCGACCACATCAACGGGGCCATCGCGGGGGCATCTCCCCCATCGCTCTGGGAGACACCGGCGTTGGGTGGGATGACGCCGTCGACCCCGACAGCGGATGCGCTCGCCGGAGTGTGGACTGAAGCCACGTAAGGTACCGGCGTTGCCGCGGTCGGGATATCAGCGCTGCGACTGCGACTGCCCGCCGAGCCTTTCACCGACCCGTCAATCGATGCCGCCGAACCTGCGTTCAATGGCACCCGACCGGCGGATCCGGCGCCGCCGCCGGTGCCGAATTCGCCGGACGTGAGGGAGCCGAATCCGCCGAACCGGCATCACCGCGATCAGCCGACGCCACCGGCATCCAGGCCAACACCGATCCGACACCCAGAGCGAAGGCCAACCCGCCTGATCCGCCGGCACCACCGGAGGCTCCGTCGGCGCCGTCGCCGCCGGCGTAGCCATCGCGGATATCGGAATGGTCCCCCGCGATCATCACCGAACACTTCCCGCAGGGGTAGCCGACCGGCAGGGTCAGCGCACGACCGGTCCCAGTTCTTGACCAGTGGCACCGTGGCCGCATCGTTGATGCGTTGAGACATTTGCAGCACATCGACGCGCGACGCGACACAGCCCAAACGGCCGTCGAGTGAGGCTCCGAGGGCGGCGGTGGTCAGGCGGTCAGCGCGACCGCGGCCTCGGCCGTGTAGCACAGGAACGTCAGCGTCTCGTCGAGGTACAACTGCACGGTGTCCGCGTCATGGGAGAGATAGCCGATCGACACATCGGTGCCCAACAGGAGGTCGAAGTCGCCGCCGCGGGTGCTCAGCACAAAGGCGCCGTCGATGGCGGGCGCCCAGATGATCTCGCCGTCGACGAGGCGGTTGAGGTGCTCACGGATCGGATAACCGTGCTCGGTGGTCTCGCTCACACTGGTGTAGGCATCGGCGGACAGCAGAACCGAGTACGGACCATCCACGCCGGCCAGCCGAAGCTTCGACAGCGCTTGAGCGATGACGTCGGGAGTCTTGCGGGCATCCTCGGGCAGGGCCAGCGGTTGGTTGGAGCTGCAGCCGCGAATGCCCCGAATCGAAGCCGCCGCATAGCCTTCGAACATGGCGCGGTCCTCGGCGAAGGCGAGCTTTCTGGCGGCCTCCTTGACCGGATCCCAGTCGGAGTCCTGCGACCCGCGCTCGACATCGTCGACCGCATCGCGCGACAGGATGAAAGGAACCCGCAGCCGCACCAACGGCTGGGAGTCGCGCAAATGGGCCAGCACGCCCTCGCCCGGCGCGGCCACCTCAAGGAGATGACCGGTGCTCACCGCCGCGGTCGCCGAACCGCCCGGGCCGCTGACATCGACCACGCGGCGGCCGGCGATGTGGCGCTTGAACGTCCGGGTCGCCTCCAACTCGATTTGTTCCCAAGCGGATTCGGTGATCGGAGCGAGGTCGCGGTAGAGGTTGTTCATCAGGGTCGTCCTTTCAGACTGCCGATCGACAGTGAGCCGTCAGAGCTAGACGCAGGTTTGGGGCGTGCGGATGCATGAGAGCCGGGCAACGCCGGTGGATCGTCGAGGAAATCCACGGTGGGGGTGAAGAATAGAGTGCCGGTGACCGCGGTCGAGAAGTCCAGGATGCGATCGGTATTGCCCGGCGGATCGCCGATGAACATGTTGCGCAACATCTTCTCGGTGACCGCAGGGGTGCGCGAGTACGCGATGTAATAGGTGCCGAACTCACCTTTACCGACCTCCCCGAACGGCATGTTGGCCCGCACGATCTGCAGCTGGTTTCCGTCGGCATCTTCGATCACGTTGAGAGCCACATGGGAATTGGCGGGCTTCACGTCGTCGGGGAACTCGATGTCCTCGAGCTTGGTTCGGCCGATTACCCGCTCCTGCTCAGCGACTGACAGGGCATCCCACGAATCCATATCGTGCAGGTACTTCTGCACATGCACGTAGCAGCCGCCGGCGAAGTCGGGATCTTCGTCACCGACCTCGGTGGCGACGACGGCGGACGGACCGTCGGGATTCTCGGTGCCGTCGACGAAGCCGAGCAGATCCCGGTTGTCGAAGAAGCGGAATCCGTGCACCTCGTCAACGACGGTGACCGCGCCGCCCATCGCCTTGAGGACCCGGCCGGCCAACTCGAAGCAGACGTCGAGGGACTCTGCCCGGATGTGGAACAGCAGATCACCCGGCGTGGACGGGGCGTGGTGGCGGGTGCCCCGCAGTTCCGGGAACGGGTGGAGTTCGGCAGGTCGCGACCCGGCAAACAACCGGTCCCAGGCGGCGGATCCGATCGAGGTGACAAGGGACAGCTGCTTGGCCGCATCGCGGAACCCGATCGCGCGCACCAGCCCTGACAGCTCGGACAGCTCGGCGTGAACACGTTCTTCGCCGCCGTCAGTGATGGTGGCGACCAGGAAGATGGCCGCGGGCGTCAGCCGGGCCAATACCGGTTGCGGCAGCGGGTCACCCACGCTTGAACCTTAGCTGCTCCTGTCCGGTTGCCATTGTTGACGCGGGTATTCCGGCAGGTGGAAGATGTCGGGCCGTGAGCTTCTCCGGCGTCTCCGGCCGCTCCAACGGTGTGGGTGTCTGGGCAGATGAGCTCAGTCACCGCCGCAGGGCCGCTGTCCTGGCGACCTGCTGCCTCACCGTGCTGATCACCGGGATGGACCTGTTATTCGCCCTTGTTCTGGGGCTGGCAATCGCCGCGCTCGGCGTCATCTCAACCTCGCCGCGAGCCATGCGGTCCGCCGAGCGGTTGGCCCCGTTGATCGCACCCGCGCAAGCAACCCGGTGACACGGGAGTAGGAAGTTCACCGAGCGCGAGGCTGAGAAGGACTCTCGGCCTGCCTCTGGTCACCCTCTACGGACTCGGCAACATCCTCGGCGCGGGCATCTACGTCCTCGTCGGGAAGGTGGCGGGTTTCGCGGGATCCAGCACCACCTTGGCCTTTGTGATCGCAATGGTTGCCGCCGGGGTCACCGCGATGTCCTACATGGAACTCGCCGGCCGCTATCCGGTCAGCGCCAGCGTTTCGGTTTATCTGCACCGGGCGTTCGGCAAGCGCTGGCTGTCAACGACGATCGGCCTGGCGATGGTCAGCGGCGGAATCGCGTCCGCGGCGGCGCTGGCCCAAGGCTTCGCCGGTTACCTGAACTCATTCGTCTCGGTTCCGACGCTCGTCGGCAGTGTGGGCCTGCTGGTGTTGCTCGGCGCGATCGCGATCAAGGGTATCGGCGAGTCGGCAACGATGGCCGGACTGCTCACCGGGCTGGAAGTGCTGGGCCTAGTTCTGGTGATCTGGTTCGGGCGCAAGGCATTCGCTCACGTCGACGTGGCCGGCCTGATCGCGATTGACCCGGCGGTCGGCATCGGTGGACTGTTCGCCGGCGCCTTCCTCGCCTTCTACGCTTTCATCGGATTCGAGGACATGGTTAACGTGTCCGAGGAGGTCAGGAATCCCAGCCGCACGATGCCGTTGGCCATCCTGCTCGCTCTGATGCTCTCTACCATCCTGTATCTGCTCGTCGTCGTGGTCGCTACGACGCTGGTGTCCCCGGCCGAACTGGCCGGCAGCGGGGCGCCACTGACGCTGGTATTCGAGCGAAGCGGAGCCAGTCATGGGGTGCTGCTGAGCATCATCGGCATGATCGCCGCGATGAACGGCGTCATCGTCCAGATCATCATGGGCTCGCGGATTCTCTACGGACTGGCCGGTGAGGGCTGGATCCACCGCGGGTTCGGAAAAGTACACCGGTCGTTCCAGACGCCGGTGAGGTCCACACTGGTCGTGCTGGCCGCCATGATCGTCGCCACCGCCGTGCTGCCCCTGGTGTCACTGGCCCGTCTCACCAGCCTGCTGGTCCTCACTATCTTCACGCTGGTCAACGCCGCACTGATCGTGATCAAGCGGCGTCATCGCGACCATGGCGGCTTCATCACCGTTCCGGCGGCGATGCCCTACCTTGGTGTGGCGTTGTGCCTGGGGACCCTTGTCCTGCAGGCTTTTAACTGGTGACTACCGGTACCTGGGCGATGATCGCCGTGCCTCTCGGTCATCGGGCACCGGCGTCGATGATCGCCAGCCCAGATAGCCCAGCATCAGGCTCGCGACGAGGTAGACCGAGGCGCCGATCCACAGCGAGCCGGCGCTCCAGGTCCGCCCGAGGTAGTGCGGTTCGTTGAACATCCCCAAGGTAATCGCGAAGCCGATATTCGCGTGCACCACGCCGGCACCGGCAAGGAAGCCGGACAGGAACTTGTAGACCTCCCGCTTTCTCACTGGTGCCCCCCGCGATCCAGCGCCTGAGGGCGGGACTCGTGGCGCCACGCCAGGTACCCCAGACCGGCGCCGAGCGCTCCGTAGACAACGGCTTCGATCAGCATCTTGCCGATGCCCCACTCGCGGCCACGCCAGATTGGGACCGATATCGTTCCTCGTGCCGTCGCGATCGCATAGACGACGTGGACGAACGTGAACGCCGCCGCTACGCCGGAAAGAAACTTCAAGACGTCGCGCTTCACTGCACATCCCCCTTACTGTTTCCCGATTCCCCCTCCAGAATCGGCCGGGCACGCGTTGCACAGAAGGGCACAAAGTCCCGTCATGGCTGTCCCGTCAAGGCTCACGCAGCGCCGCCGGAGACGGTCTGGGGCCTGTTCCCTTGTGGAGCTGCCGGGAATCGAACCCGCCGACACACCGCCACGCCATTCTGGGTATCAGCCGCGCATCTAGTCATCGACTACTCCCATCGGTTGTGGGGCAAGCGAATTCAGCGCGGCGACAACCGCTTCGGGGAACTCCAGTGGGGCCAGATGTCCGCACGACGGCACGACCTCGATGGTGGCGTCGGGCGCCAGGCGAGCCAGTGGCATCGCCGCGTCGACCGGGTACAGCGCGTCCTGCGCACCCATCATGATGATGGTCGGCACGCGAAGCTGTGGCAGCACCGTGGCCAGGCCGGGTGAGCGGGTGAGCACGGTGCGCACCGTGGTTGCAGCGGCAGCGCGGTCGAAGGACGGGAAGGCCGACACGAAGGCGTCCACCCGTTGCGGGTGCGCCTGCTTGGTGGCGGGCGCGATCATCGACCGCGCAACACCTTTGCCCCAGAACGCCGTCGATCCCACCGCCCGGGTGCCGAGGACCTGGAGGCGGCCGCCGCCCAGACTCGGTGCCAGCGGGGTGTTCATCATGAGCACGGCGGCGATGCGCTGCGGGGACTGCACGCCGGCGTGCGCGGCGACCTGACCACCCCACGAGCACCCGGCCACCACCGCGGAATCGATCCCCAACTCGTCGAGGAGATCGACCACCGCACCGGCGTAGCGATCGGGTTGGACGTCGCCGTCCGGTGGGGTGCTCTGCCCGAAGCCCGGGCCGTCGACGCTGATGCTCCGCCACCGCGGTCCGAGGAGTTCGGTGACGTGGCGGTAGAGCCGGTGGTCGCTGAACAGCGACGGCCACAACACCACCGGTGTGCCGGCGCCCTCCCCCGGACCGCTGTCGGCCACGGCCAGAGTTCCGACGCGGGTCCAGACGCGCCGGTTGAGTGCTGTCACGTCGCTGTCCACATGGCGTGGTCGCTGATCCAGTTGCCGTGGAATCCGAATGGAACCCGTTGCGGCAAAATCACTCTGGCGACCGGAGGCTCCGACAGGTCTCGGGCGTCGAGGATGACGAACTCGCTGCTGTCGGTCGTCTCGTCGTAGACGTAGCTCATCAGCCAGCCGTCGTCCTCGCTGCCGGGGTTCTCCCGGGGCACGAAGTCGGCCTCGCCGGACCCGCGGCCTACGCCGAGCGAGTGCACCTCGACGGTGTCCTTC
The DNA here is from genome assembly GCA_964629725.1 of uncultured Mycobacterium sp. GTDB lineage: Bacteria > Actinomycetota > Actinomycetes > Mycobacteriales > Mycobacteriaceae > Mycobacterium. Next base: position 68,799 of record CAZVST010000013.1, on the reverse strand, counting down.
TCCGGGTCGTGCTTGTAGATATCGCTGGGCGCGAAGCCGTCACCGACCCCGACGCCGTAGCCGAAGCGGTGCCGGCTCGCCGACACCGACGCGGCGACGCGGGGGAACTCCAGTGTGCGGTCGTCGAGCCGCTCCTGGCGCACGGTCCGGCCCACCGGGTCGACCGTCCAGCGGTACAGGCTGGGCAGGCAATCCCCGGCAGGCCCGAGGATGTCGCGGGCGGACATCGCGTCGTAGCGGCAGATGTCGATGAGGACGGTGCCGTCGTCAGCGCCGTAGGAGTTCATCGGGTGATAGGGGTAACAGGGATCCAGTTCGCACCAGATGATGTCGGCGGCGGCGCTGCTGGTGCGCGGTAGCGGTCCGAGCCGCGGGGTGTAGTCCGGATTCCACCGGAATGGGAACCGATCCGCCCCGACCAGGCCAATATCGACGGTCACCGGCAGGTCGTAGACCACCGCGTAGTTCCGGGTCAGCGACATGTCGTGCACCATCACCATCCCGGGCAGCGGGATGTCGACAGTCTTGGACACCCGCCCGTCGCCGGCGACGACCACATGCTTGATGTGGTCGAACCACTGCGCCCTGGCGTGACACATCGCGTGCAACTCGCCGGTGAGCGGGTCGAACTTGGGGTGCGCGCTGAACGCCCCCGGCAGGGTACCGGCGAACGTGCTCACGGCACCGGTATCGAGTTCGTAGCCAACTCCACCGGCGGACTGCCACCCTCGACGACCGCCAACGTCGCACCGGCCCAGGCCAGGACGCTGGTGTTGGGGGCGCCGGGCGGATCCCCGGCAGTGGCCGGTTCGCCCAGCGCCGTGCGCACCGCCCGGCTGCGCACGTAGCGGTTGCGATACCACTCGGCGCGGCCGCCGCGCAGTCGCACACCATGGACCATGCCGGTTCCGGCGAACCAGTGATGCTGCTCGGGGCGCTCGACACTGATCGGGTTGGGTCCGTTGCGCAGATAGCGGCCCTCCAGTTCGGCCGGGATCTCGCCGATCACCTCCAGGTCGAAGGACGTGACCTCGTCTTCGAGCGCGGCGGATCGACTCCCACGAAGACGGCATGTTCACAACGTGAACTTTACTCAACGTGTTCACACTGTCAACATGTACTTTGTGACGGCGGCGAAGAACACCTATCACCACGGGGATCTACGCAACGCCCTGGTGCTCACGGCCACCCGCCTCATCGAGGATGATGGGCTCGGCGAGTTCAGCCTGCGGGGCACCGCCCGCGTGGTCGGGGTCTCCGCCAACGCCGCCTACCGGCACTTCAACGATAAGTCCGACCTATTGACCGCCGTGGCCGCACATGGATTCGAGAGACTGGGCCAGCGGATGCGTCGCGCGATGGGTGCGACCCGGACCGGCAAGAACCCGAGGGAACTGGCCGTCAACCGGTTCAAGGCCACCGGCCGCGCCTACGTGGAGTTCGCCCTGGCCCACCCCGAACTGTTCGAGGTGATGTTCGGCCGCTCCGGCGTTCATTGCCTGGCGCCGAGGGACCCGGCCGACGACGAGGCCGGTACCTACGCACTGCTCGGCAGCGCACTGGACGAACTGGTCACCCACGGTGTGCTCGCCCCGCCCGAGCGGCCCGGCGCCGAACTCAATGCCTGGGTCACCGTGCACGGCTTCGCCCGGCTGTGCCTGGACGGGGCCGTGCGGCTCCCGTCGGGCTCCGCGCGCGAGGCCGCGCTGGATTCGCTGCTCGATTTCGCCGTGGCCGGGATATGTCGACAAGGTAAGTAAGTTGTCGGCGTTCACCTGGAACCGACAGCGCCTTCCGCCGGCGGCCGCCCACCACAGTGCCGCGCCACCCGCAACCTCAATCAGGAAGTAGAACCAGTTGGGATAGAAGGCCTTTGGACGGTCGACCACCCCCGATACCAACCGCCCGAACGCGTCCCAGTGCCGCGGCGACCGTGATGATAATGCCGTCGCGTGCCGGATGACCCGTTAAGGCAAGCACCTACATCCCGGCGATCGCCAGGCCGAATCCGCCGTAGACGGCTCTTACCTCCACACGCGACTCCGGAATGGGCAGGGCGATACCGAATGGGCGGATCAACGCTGCAGGCCGGGCCAGCGCGAAGATGCCCATGCCCGCGAAGAACACGGCGGCGAGAACGATCACGGCGGTCATTGCTGCTCCCGGTCCGTTGTCTGAATGGTCACGGTGCGAGTCGGCGCGGCAGCGGTGGTGGTCACAGCCACCCCCGCAGGAAGCCCGCGAGCAGAACGACGAATCCGCCGATCTCGGCGATGATGAGCGCCCACATCGCAAGATGGATACTGCGCCCAGGTTGGCTCAGTTGGTTGGTCGTATCGCGTTTGGCGCCGTGAAGGATGTAGCTGCCGATGGCACCGACGAAGAAGAGAATGATCGTCGCCGCGGCGGCGGCGTTCACCCACGCCGGCCATGCGCTGAGTTCGACGAACACCGCCACCAGCAGGGTGGCGAACGAGTACAGCAGCGCCGAGCGGTGCGCGATGTCGACGTACGGGTGCGCGAGGTGATCAGGACTGGTGGCCATCTGCCGGTACTTCCAGATCCCGAGGACCAAGGCCAGTAGGAAGATGAGGCCCGCCGCGAGCAGCGTGGCCATGGTCGGGTTGCTGAGGGTCATGTCACTCCTGGAACGGGGAATGTTCGATGCGCCAGGGGAATTGGCCCCAGCGGCATAGGTCGGCGGTGACCGAGTTTGGGTACGCGCGCGCCTCGGCGCGAACCTTCTCGGCGAAATACTGTGTGAAACCTTCGCGCGGAGTCGATGCGAGAACCTCCTCGACGGTGCGGGGATGGATGTCTTCCAACCGCATTCCGGTGACGTCGGCGGCGGCACCGAAGTGCAGTAGTGCCACTTCGGGTCGTTCCTTGCCGGCACGGCCGACGTCCATGTGCATCCTGATTGCTGTCGCGACAACCGAGGCACGGTCCTCCGGCCAACCGTGATCGATGAGCCATGACTGCGCTGCTGCGGCGCCGCGTTGCTCGAAGGGGCCGTCGCCGCCAAGGAAATCGGTGAGTCCCAGGTCGTGCAGCATGGCCGAGATGAAGAGCAGTTCGGCGTCCCAGCCGCGGCCGTCCCTGGTTCCCAGGGCAGCACCGAACAGGTACGTCCGGTAGCAGTGAGCGGTGAGGACGCTCGGTGCCTGGGCACGCAGGAGACTTGCGGCCTCGAGGGCGGTGGCGGTGTCCGGATATCCAATGTCCCTGAGCGCCAACGGCTCCGGCCGGCTCCGGCCCATCATGCGGGCCGCGCGTCGCAGACTCTGCTCGACTTGGGCTCGTCCGAGTCTGCCGATGACGGAGAGGGTCGACTCGGCGGTCGTCACCGCTCCACCTCGACGGTCACCTCGATCTCCAACGCGATGTTGGCCGGCAGTGAGGACACCCCGACGGCGAGCCGCGCGTGTCGGCCGGCGTCGCCGAACACATTCACGAACACCTCTGAGGCGCCGTCGATCACCTGGGTGTGACCGATGAAGTCCGGAGCGGCGTTGACGACCCCGCGCACCAGGACGATCCGCTTGACCGCGTCGAGGGTTCCGAGCTCGGAACGGATGGTGGCCAACGCGGTGATGGCGGCGAATCGCGCCGCCTCGCGCCCGGCGTCGACGTCGAGGCCGGCTCCCACTTTGCCGAACACGATCGTCTGCGGCGGGCTGAACGGGATATGGCCACCCAGGATCAGCAGATCACCGGTGCGGACTGCGTTGACGTATTCACCGGCCGGCGGGAACGGGTCGGGCAGCTCGATCCCGAGTTCGGCGAGGCGCGCTTCAGCCGACACAGCCGACCTCCCCACCTGGCGGTACTTGTTGCAATCGTTTCAACATATGGCCGATAGTAGAGCCGTCATGGCTTTATTGCAACCATTTCAATAAGTCATCTTTCCGCAGTAAGATGGCCCGGTGGACGTCGTAGCGCAACGCCGGATGGACCCGCGCAAGCAGCGGACCATGGATGCGCTGCTTGCCGCCGCGCAACAGATGTTCGCCGAACGCCCGGTCGAAGAAGTCACCGTCGAGGAGATCGGCCAGCATGCCGGCGTCGCGGTGGGATCTATCTACAACAACTTCGGAAGCAAGGAAGGGCTGTACGCCGCAGTGGTCGCCCGAGCACTCGACGTCGACCGCGACTACATGGATCGCGCCTATACCCCCGATCGCACACCGATCGAGCAATTGCTGGCCGCGTCCGAGCAGTACCTGCGCTTCGCTCTGGATCATCCGCAGTTCTTCCGCATGCTCGCCTTCCCCACCAAACCCAGCCCCTACCCGGCCGCCGCCGAAACCACCGCACTGCTCGCTCTGCGGGTCGATGAGCAGAACGCCCGCATGGTCGACGCGATCGAACGCGGCATCGCCGACGGCAGTATTCGGCACCTGGACCCGCAGGCGACCGCGACCATTCTGTGGGCAAGCTGGAACGGCATCATCAGCCTCGCCTGGCGCCACGACGACCTGCAGCAAAGTCCAGCGCAACTTGCTGAGTTAATTGAGCGCGCAGCCGATCTCGTGAGCTACGGACTGAGGCTGAGGTAGCCCGACGACGCGAGGTCTTTTCCTGGTGAATCCACCGTCCGGGCCGCAGACGCGTACGGTCTACATCTCTATGAGTAGTCAAACGCCGACCAGAGGGAGTCTGGTGGCAGACAGCATCCTGAAGCTCGCGGCACGCGGGGTGGTTCTGGGCGCCCTGGTGTCCGCGTCGGTAACGACGGCACTAAGTTCGGCTGGGGTTTCCGCCGCTACGTGCACGCCGGGCCGGGGTGCCGACGCTGGCGCGCAATGCGCCCCTGACGAGACCAGCTTCTCGGTCCAGCTCGATGGGAAGGCCTCGGTGTCGGCGCAGGGCCGCCTCGGCGGCCCCGGGGCGAGCACCAGTCAGAGTGACGTCACCGCCGGGGGTCCGCCAGCTGCCGAACTCGGGCCCGCGCCCATAAGCCTCGGCACCCAATACCCGGCCAACGATCACGTGCTGGTCGCCGAGAGCATGGTGGGCACCGATATGTTCGGCCCCTATGGCTGCGAAGATTTCGTGGACGCCGCATTCGGCCTCACCACCGACACCGGCATTGGTCACGACGCAGCACTGTCCTTCTACCAGTCGCTGGCCGCCCGCGGGCTGGACCATCACGAAACGCCCATCCCGCGTGGCGCACTGGTGTTCTCCGCCGGCCCGTACGGGAACCATGTCGACATCTCTCGGGGCGACGGTACGTTCGTTTCCGGGGGCGTACAGGGGCTCTCGCCCGGCTACGGTGATGGCCACCAGGTGCAGATTCTGCCCACCGCCAACCTCGGCGCGTGGACGATGTACGGATGGGTCTACCCCCCCTGGTAAGGGAACAAAACAGGCCAGGCCTTTCGGCCTGGCCTGTCTGTTTGTGGAGCTGCCGGGAATCGAATTAGGCCGGAATTAGCGTGTTTTACCAGGTGAAACCGGGTTTCAGAGTGCGCGATAGTTCATGAGATGGCCCGGTGCGACCTGGGAAAACACGCGCCGGCTGTGACAGTGTCACGGTGCTCCCGCGGCTTCATTTACTCACTGCGGCGCCGGCTGCGGCTCCGGTGGCGGCGGACCGATAGGGAAAGCCGGCGGATTCGGGAACCACGTGCAAGACCCGCCCGTGGTGGTGAGGCTCGTCATGTGCCAGTCACATTCATCGCGGGAACCGTCAGGGTAAGTGCAGGTCATGTGCGACGCCCCGAACATTCCGATTCCGCCACACTGCCCGCCCGCGTTCGCCACGCACGCCTGATGAGCCTGTGCGTTGTCCTTGCCGGTGCATTGCCCGTCGGCGTTCGCCGACGGCGACGGCATCACCATCCACATGACCAAAGCCACCGCGGCGGGTCCAGCTTTGAACGACATGATTTGACTCCCCTTCGTCGTGCCGGATCGCCGGGCAATACGCCGGACGGACCAAACGCCGGACGGACCAATCCCCCCGCAGCCTACGGCCGTGACCAGCCCGCCGGACTACGATCCGCCGGCTGGTGTCCGCCGGGGTCTGACACAACGAAAAACGCCCCTGCCTGACGGTTGTCAGGCGGGGGCGCAATCGTGTTCGCCTCGCTGGCTTTGCCCGCCGCGTCGAACACGGTGAGCGTGACATCAGAGACGGCAGGGTCGACCTTGACCGACTTGGCGACTACACGGTGCCGCTACCGGCCGCCGCTCAAGCCCTCGCAACCGGAGAGGTGTACTGACATGGCGCGGCCCGGCCGCCCAGAAGTCGGCCAGCCGATCAACGTCCGCCTCGGTGACGACCTCCTGGCTCGGGTCGATGCGCGCGCCAGCACCGATGGCGTTAGCCGCGCCGAGATAATCCGCCGATTGGTGTCCGCCGGGGTCTAAAACGGGTGTTGGAATATGCCAGATAATATTCCGGCACACCACATGACCAGCCGAAACGAACGAAAAGCGCCCCCGTCTGACTGGTGTCAGACGGGGGCGCTAACGAGATGTTCAGTGTTCCAGGCACCACCCAGGACCACGCGACAGCCGTATTCGGCAGTCTAGTCGCCGCTGCCGACGCTTTCCTGGTGGTGCGCAATCCGCGCGGCCACGCTCACCGCAGCCGCCGGACGAGCTCCCGGAGGAGAAACCACCAGAGGTCAGCCGGTCGCATCGTCGTCACTCTTCCGCCTGATATTCAGGGATGCGAGCACCGCCCGATGGCCTCGTGAGTCGCGCAGGTTTCGCAACGAATCCGGCTGTGCGTCAAGGATGTCGCTGATGACGCTGCGCAGATCGTCGTTCTCGGCTTGGAGCCGATCGATCATCGACCCTGCCGCACGGGTGACCAGTTCCGCGGCGGCGGCACGTGATTCGCCGCGCTTGGAGACGACTTGGACCACGGCGGTGATGATGCCGCCCACCGCGGCGCCGAGCCCGCCTGTGATGAGTGCGCTGATTCCACTTTGCGGGTCAGTCATCGGACCGGATGGTGTAGGCGAGCCGCTCCACCATCACGAGTGACCAGCCGTCTCGGCATACGGCGTTCGCAAGGTAGACGAGCACGGCGCCGGTGATCCAATGCCCGACGGTCGCATCCTCCCGAACGCCTTGCGTCTCATGTGTGGACACGACGAAATAGACCAGCACGACCGCACACTCACCCAGGCCGGCGCCGAGGCGGATCCACAACCCGATAAGTGGCCCAGCCGAGCATTGGCAGCGGGCGATCATCCACCACCCGACCATCGCGAGCGGTGGGCAGATCAGTGCTGTGACTGTCCACACGGTGACCCCGTATTGGCTGATCAGCACCTCGAATCGCATGGGCGGCAGTTCGTCCGACAGTGTGATGTCGGCGGTGGCGATCCAGAGGAAGGTGTACAGCAGTGGGAGTAGCCCTGTGCGATGCCAGCGTGTGTGCCGATTGAATGATCGTTGTGCCCATGCGTTGAATCCGCGTACGACGGCAGCGTTCATGTTGGTCAGCTCAGCGGAGCGCGTTCGGGGCGGGTGTAGCCCGCTTCGATGGCGGCCGGGTCACCGACCAGCGGGGTGTGCGGGAGCAGGATGAACTCGGTGAGACCTTCGCGGTAGGTGCGGCGGGTGGGGTCATCGAGCCGGGCCGAGCGGTAGCCGTAGCAGTGGATCGCGCGAGGCCCGTTGATGCCGATGCGGTCTCGGTTGGCGTTGCGGATCGCCCAGGCATTCGTACTGGTCGGGAAGTCGGCCCAGCCGTCGTATTGCACGGCGACGTCGCGCACCCGGTAGGGGGTGTCGGTCGGCGTCGGCTGGCCGCCGCGCCCGTCGACTTCACGGCGCCCGACACCGTAGCCGCCGTAGCGGCGCAACGGGTTACCGATCAGCAGGAACTCAACCCGGTCCGGCTCGCCCTGTCCGCCTTCCTGGAGCAGCCGCGAAACCACCTGCGCCCCTTGGGAGTGCGCGAACACCAGCAGCGGCGGCCCGGGAGTCGCGCCGATGGCCTTCCGGAGCGACCGAACACCGTCGTCGATGGACCACGGCGCCAGCGACGCCGGATACTTGACCCGCTTCACCGCGGTGCCCCGCGGCAGACCGAGCCATTCCCGCGCCGTCCGGCCTTCCCACGCCCACCACGGCAGGCCTGCGCCGCCGAAGTTGCGCTTCATGGTGCCGCCAAAGCCCACGAGGATAGGCCAGTTCCCGGCCAGCGGCTCCAGCGTGAGGACGGTCGTCGTCACGGCAGCAGGGAGATAGCCTGCTGGGCGAGCGGCCCCAACACCGGAACGTCCCGGACCGCCGCGCTCACCTGATCGGCGACGTCGGTCAGACCGCCGGCGGACTTTCCGATCTTGCTCAGGTCGTTGATCGTCGTCGCGGCTTGCTGGGCCAGGATCTCGATGCCCCGGTTGACCTGATCGGGCACTGACCCGGTGAGGATGAGAGTGCCGTCCTTGCGGAGCTGGGTCGCACCCCGGTCGGCCAGTAGGTTGCCGAGCCAACCGAGCCCTCCGACGACGAGCAGCGTCGTGATGGGGTCGACTCCCGCGGCTGTGAGCGTGGCCCCCAGGACGGGGATGAGGGCGATGATTGCCTTGTAGGCGATCTGCCGGTAGTGGATATCTGGGAGCGTCATGCTGCGGCCTTTCGGTTGATGTAGGACTGGAGCGCGACCGGGTTGACCTTCTCCAGCTGGGCGAGCACCTTGACGGCCCGCTGATCCTTGCCTTTAGCGGCGGCGACGATGACACCGATGGCGTCGGGGTCGCCGAACTGAAGGGCGTTCCACTCGATCCACAACTCATCGACTCTCGACACGGGAGCCGGCGCAGGTGGCGCAGGTGGCGCGACGATGGGTGCGGTCGATGCGTAGGCGTAGGCGTGCGGAACGATCAACGACGCGACCTGTTCCAGTGAGCACCAGAACCCGAACGGGCTAAACCCGGGATCGGCCACCCAGATATGGCGTCCGCCCGGTCCGTCGTCGGCGTAGCCCATGCCTGCGGTGTAGTGGTAGATCGTGGACAAGTTCGCTGGGTAGTTCGGCGACACTGATCCCCTGGTGCCGTGTGGTCTGTTGTTCGGCGGCGACTCGAAATTCAGCACCACGCCCCGGTTGGCGTCGATGCTGCGCTTCACGTCGGCCCACAGCTTCTCGATCTGCGCCGACGACGGCGGATCGTTCGGCAGCCAAACCGCGGTGTAGCCCGACCCGGGCAAGAGCTGATTGAGCACCGGGCAGATCAGGCCAGCATGGTTGGTGCCCGCCGTGGTCGTCCCGATCTGGCCGATCAGCCAGTCCTCGGTCCGGTCTACACCCTGGGCGGCGAGGATGATCTGCGCGGTGGCCGGCCCACAATCCCACGAGCGGGTTTGGGCCACGCCGTCGTAGTCCCCGACCTGCCCGCGGGGATAGCTCAGAGTCTTCTCGGTCATCGTTTTGCGTCCTGAACCGCCTGGCGCACGAAGCAATCCTTGGCCTCCACCAGCTTGCGGAGGCCAGCGGAGAGTTCCGGGCCATCGTCGAGGGCGGTCACCATCGCGTGCGCGAGTTGACAGCACTCGTCGGAGATCGGCTGAAGATGCGGCGGTAGGTGCTTGTACTCGAACAGCGACAGCAGGTGCTCAGTGCCGGGATGTCGTGCGGTCATGGTTTACCTTTCAGTGTTGGTGCGGTTGAGTCGCCCTGGTCGGCGAGCAAGGACGCGAACGCCGTGAACGTCATGTAGAACCGCCCGCCACGCCCCCACTTGTCTGACCAGGAGTTAAGGAACGTGAGCGTCTTTGTCTCCCAGCTGATTCCGAGTGCCAGGTACTCGTGTCCGCCCGCGACGTTTCCGTGGGGCCACACGTACCCTTTGGCGTCGGGCCGGAACATGTCGCTGTACCAGGCGGTTCCGACGATGACCGGTTGCAGTTGCAGCGCGGCGGCGAACGCATCGAACCCGAACGCGTGCCGATAGCCCGAAAAACGCCCGCCTTGGCCGCGCCGAGACCGGATGATCCGCCATCGGTCGGCGGGTAGGTGTTGTCGGGGATTCCATCGAGACGCGTTGCGCGGCTTAGATCTTCATGGCGTCTTCGTGTGTCAGATACCCGCCCGGCCGGCAGGCCGAAAACACATCGCAGTTAATCAGGTTCGCCGTCGCATGCCCTGTGCACGATGACGTGTCGAGTTGATCCAGTACGGGCGCGTGGTGACCCCACAGCACACTCCGATGCGCCGCGGCCTGCGGGGCCTGATAGAGCCGTGAGCGTTCGTGAAGATCGACCAGCCGGCCGAGGGAATGGGTCACGGGATCAGCGCCGCGTAGTACTGGTGCCCGGTGTCGGTAATCGACCCGGCGCTGATGGTGGAACCGATTGCACCAAGGTCGGTTTGCGACCCGACGATCCCCGACAGACGCAGCGGTGCGGTGATAGACCCAGCCTCGGCGGCGGGGACAAACGCATTGCCGTAAAACTGTGGTCCGGTGGACGTTCCAACGACGAGGATGCCAAACCCGTACCAAACGTCACGGGTCTTGACGTAGGCGGCCGACAGCGCCGCAGTGTGCGCCCCAGTAGTGGAGGCCCACAGCCCGGTATTGTTGTCGGACGCCGCCACCAGTGTGATGTCGCCGTTGGATACATTCACTGTCCATAGGCCGACGCGGGCAAGGGTAGCGCCAACGGCCGCGACGGAAACCTGCGTGCGGATATGCCCGATGGACTCAGTTCGTCGGGCCTTGAAGAACGTTAGCCGCAGATTTCCGTTGCCCGGCGCCAGCGTCGAGGAGTTGATCTCCCTGCGCCGCATCGTGTTCTCGCCGACAGCAAGGTCGAACTGCGTGTCGATCAGCGGGTCCGCGTAGTCGGTTCCCGATATTGCCGCTGCAAACGCCGATGCGCCGGAACCTTTCACCAGACCGGTCAGCGTCGTCGCCCCAGTTCCGCCGTGCGCTACTGGAAGTGTCCCAGTGATGCCCGGAACGATGTCCACAGACCCGTCGAAATCAGCTGTCAACGTCGACGCCAGGTCGGTTCGCACAGCCCTAGCGGTGGCCAACTTCCCCGCCGCCGCTGCGGTATCAGTAGTCAAAGAGGTATTGGCATTGGTGAAATACTGTCCGAAATACCTGACGGTGTACCGCTGACGGCCGCCCGGCTGGTAGGTGCGGGTGTGGTTGACGCCCACCCACGGCGCGTAGATTTTCGTCAGGGGAACAGCGGCGCGGTCTTCGATGCGGCTGCCGTCCACATCGGCGGAGAAGCCGTTAGTGAACCCGTAGTAGTCAGGAACGTACATACCGGCGGCGAGGTTGCCGGTCGAGTCCCAGGTGTAAGCGAACGAAGAACGGCTGTAACCCGAATATCCGCCCGCCCCGGTGAACGTGAGAAGATCGGGGCAGGCTTCCAGCGCCCCCCGGTCCATCTTCGCGGGCAAACCGGCCTTCCCCAGCAGCGGCATCATTGCGTAGGCGGTGCGAACATCAGTCTCGACGGCAAACGCAATGTCCACCGACAGTTCTAGTTGCCCAGCGGTCCAGCGGTACACATACTCGGCGGTGCCCAGCGGGTTAGACGCCAAAGCTGCACCAGATTCAGGGTGGTAAAGCTTTGTGGTGCGGGTGATTTCCGCGCTGCGGCACGCGGTGATCGAACCGTCAGCCGGTGTTGCCGCCGCGTCGTTTATCTTGATGGTGAGGGACTGCTGATCCTCTAGTTGATGGGCATGCTGCCCGATCCATGTCCACGTCGACCCAGAATGAGGCTTAGCCTCCATCGCCATCTCCCACGCAGACGGGAAAGTAGGCGAGAGGTCAAGTGCGGTGAACATGTTGGCACCCGACGTGGCTGGTGTGGTCGACGCCAGGCTGTAAGCCCAACGGTCCACCATGATGCGGGAAGCCAACCCCGGCGAGGTGGTGCCGGTCGGCTGGGTGTAGCCCGTGCCGGTGATGACCACCGTGTAGGTGTCGGCGGTGAGTCCCTCTGCGAGCGTGAGTTTCTGGTCGAAGAACACCTCTAGCGTTCCGGTGCAGTAGTCGATCACCCGGTCAGTCGGTGAGAGTGTTCCGCCGTTGGCGACGAGGATGGTGTTCGGATATGCGCCCGAATCGACCACTTGCTGAGCAGTTTTCAGCAGGGTAGGCGTCACCGCTCCAACGTTCGAGCCGGTGATTGTGACCTTACCCAGGCCGCCGTTGTACGACCGAATGATCCCCAGCCCGAGTGCCGTCGCGTTCGCCGGGCTGACCCACGTCGCGGTAGCCCCGGCCGTCGCGTTGTAGCGGTAGCAGGGATACACAGTGGCAGACCGACTCCCAGACGCCGACGCGTTCGTGCCAACCGCGAATGTCGTTGAGTTCGTGTAGGACTGAATAGTCGTAGTCAGATCAGCACCAGCAGTGCCAGCCCCGGTAATGACGATGCGCCGCCCAACATCAGTCGACGCAACCGCGCCACTAGACGCAGTGACCGTCGTCGACCCCGACGTGGTAGTAACCGTAATGTCTTTACGCAAATAGCCGACAGCCGGATCAGTAGCCGGCTGAACAGTCCACGTCCCCGAGCCGGCGTATGTTCCCAGGCCGTCATCCTGGGACAGCATCGGAACCTGCACAGACCAGCCGCGCAGCGAATTACAGCTATAGACAACAGAATTGAGCGAGTACGCGCCATACTCAAGCAGAAACACGCCATACCGGCCAGAACCAAGGCCGGCGATAAAACTATAGCTACTGCCCGAACGGGAAAGGTACAGACCAGAATCCAGCGGCGGCGTGAACAGCTTACGGATGCGGGAAAACGCCGCAGCAGAAGCCGTATTCGCGCTCAACCCCGCATCCACACCAAGAGCATGCCGACCATCCGCAGCCGACCCAGTGAACACGACGGCACCAGATGCCGACGCCCCCAGTTGGTCGAGAACCTCGGCAGCATCATCACCCGCCGCTACGAACGGCGGTTTATCCAGACCTGACCATGTCGCTGCGGGAATCGGTACCGGATCGTCGAGTTCGGTGCCGTCCTCACGGTGGAAGACCAACTCGTTGTGGTCGGTGATTCGGACTCCGTCGACGCTCCAGCCTTGCGGCCCTCGTGCTATCGGCGGCGAGGCCAGGGGGTCGTCGGTGCCGACAGGAGCGGCGTCCGCGAGGTCGAAGATCCCGTCGTGGTCGAGCGCAGCAAACAGGAGCGGCTTCAGTTGGATCGGCCGCTCGTTGAGGGTGGCCGAGGTGAACTCGACTCGGTAGTTGAATCCGCCGTCGATCGCGATCTCGGCCGCCGACACCAGCCGCACTCCGGGGGTTGATTTGTGGACCAGCACCCCGTTCTCGATGCGTGCCTCCACCGGCCCCAAGAGCACCTCGATGACCTGGCCGGGAAGATCGGCTTGCACAGCAACCCCGCGAGTGACCTGAGCCCGGAACACCACATCGGCGCACAGCGTCGCGGCAGGCTCGGGCCACACCGTCCTCACCACGGTGAACCGGGTCAAATTCGGTGTCGGCATGGACCACACTCCTGTCACTGTGTGAGCTGGTCGAACACGGAGTTCCAGAACAGGTTTCTCGTCCAGCCCGGGGCGATCTGAGGGTCGGATTCCGGGCGGCTGTAGGCCGCCTCGACTGCGGAGCGGACCCGGGTGGCTACCTCGTCGGGGACCGTCATGCGGCGCAGAAGCGGCAACGCCGGTTCCGCGGTCAGCAGATAGGTGGTGTTCCCGACGGTCCACACGGTGTGGCCGGGGTCCCACAGGTCCACCCCGGAGTAGTTGTGGTGCAGCGTTTTCCCGGCGGTGGCGTTGCGGACGGCGACGGCGACGCTGGTGTCGGTGGGCCAGTCCGCTACACCGTCCCAGCGGCGGGCAATGTCGACGACCGGCCACGGGGTGTCGGTGGGGGTTGGCTGTCCGATCGTCCCGCCGATTTCGGTTGCCCCGATCAGCGATCCGCCGCCGGTGGAGCGCAGCGGGTTCCCGGCGAGGAGGAACGTGACATCGGTCAGTGGTGAGGTGTCGGCGGCGTGCTCACGCATCCACCGGCTGCACACCTGCGCGCCGAGGTCGTGGGCGACCACGATCGTCGGGCCGGGTGCTGCCAGGGCGGTGTTGAGGGCGGCCACCCCGTCGGCGATGGTCGTCGACTTCAGCGACGCCGGGTAGGTGACCTGACGCAGCGTGTACGGGGGCTGGGCGAACACTCCTCGCAGGATCTGCGGCATGGGGTCGGTCAGGTTGAACGTCTGCCCGCACAGGGTAAGGACGGTGGCGGCGGCGGGGATTTTGTCCCACAGGTCACGGCGCGCCGTTCCGATGGCCGGCGGGGTGGCTTCTGACAGCCCGATGGTCGCGGTCTGCCAGTCTGCGGTGGTGTCGCCGTTCTGTTCGTTGCCGCCGATGTTCTGCGCGGCGGTCGCGGCGGGGCTGTCGATGCTGCGAGCGAGGGTGTCCATGCCGGGGCCGTCGGTCCAGCCGTCGGGGGTGCCGTCTTGCAGGTTGCCGGCAGTACGATTCCCGCAGAACCTCACGTACCAGCCGTCTTCGGGCGGCTGGGCGAGGCCGGGCCAACTCATCGTGATTCCCGACCCGCTGTCCTGGGAGACCGTGGGGGTGCGCCACCGGCCCTCGCACCGGTAGATCACGACGATGACGGCCTGCGCGCCGGCCCACGTCCCGGACACCTCGCTGCTGCTGGCGGCGACCCGCCAGCCGACCCGGCTACCGTTCCCGCCGGTGCCGTCGTCGGCCAGGCTGACCCAGCCGGGCGGGAGTGCGGGCGCCGGCGCGGAGACGTCAGCCCGGTAGGCGAAGGCCAGCAGCAGATCCCCCGCCTCGTGGGACGGCAAGGCGACGGAGGTGGCCGGTGCCGCCGCACCGCCGACCCGGCTGATCACTCAGTGGCGTCCGGGTTGTAGATGCACACCCACTGCGGCTCCGGCGAGAGCACCGGCTCGTGGCTCTCCCACTTGGAGCCGTCCGACGGGTTGGACACCTGCCACAGCGGTATCCCGGCCGGGCTGATCGCCCTGGTGGCCGACGCCCCGGTCTCGATGTTGCGAAGAATGGTTCCGACCGGGGATCCGGTCCACAGCAGAGCGGCTTTGCCGCACGCCTGGGCGACCATCTGGCGCAGGGCGATCATCGCCGCGACGACATCACCGGCGGCCACTGCGGCCTGCAGCTCTTCCGACGGGCCGGCGGTGTCGAGGTTGTGGTCGACCTGCTCGGTGAACGCGGCGTAGGCGACGGTGCTCATGCGGTTACCACTTTCTGTCCGGTTGCGGCGATCGTGAACCAGGCCTGCGCGCCCGATGCGTCGCCGGTGAGCGCGCCCAGGGAGTCCGACGACTGGTAGCCGACCGCGATGTAGTCGCCGGCGTCGAGGTAGATGTCGACCGACCCGTACACACCGTGGGAGGCGTAGGCGCCGATCCCGGTGTTGAACGCGCCGGCGTCGGGCCCCATGACCCGCTCCGCGGAGGCAGGCCCGGACCCCGACCCCCGGAACAGCACCAGCGACAGATGCTGAGGGAACACGATGCTGCTGCTCATGGAGATACGGGCAGTGGCCCGATACCAGCCGCGGCGGGACACGGTGAACGTGCCGGTGCTGGTGTCGGCGGTGATGTCGTCGGTGTGGATGCCGGCGGCGTCGAAGAACCCGGCGGGTAGCTGGTGGGTGCCGGAGTCGATGTCTTCGTCGGAGTCCGACGCCCGCCACATCTCCGCACCCGATCCGACGACGGCGGGCGGATAGTTGTCGCCGACCGCGATGGCGACCACCGTGCCGGGTGCGGAGGTACCCAGCCAGGACGCCAAAGCCTGCCCCGACCCGCCGGCGCGCCGGTAGTCGGCGCCGAGCCGGCTGGTGGTGCCGATCTCGGCGTGCACGATGATCGGGGTGGAGCCTTCGGAGAGCCGGAAGATCCGCAGCCCGGCGATGGTGCCCAACTCCAGCGCATACGGGGTGTTGGACTTGAACGACAACCCGGAGCGGGTGGCGAACACGGTGCGGGCGCCGGCGACGACGCAGCCGATGTCGGCGCCCTGCTTGTCCAGGCCGCCGAACACGTAGGTGTCGCCGGCAGCGTTTTTGCGGCCGTGGATTTCGTTGCGGGCCTTGATTCCCCCGGTCACCCACGCCGGCGCGGAGCTGAACACCATCCACACCTTCTGGTAGTCGGTGGCGGTCTCCAGGTCGATGTAGGTGAAGTTGTCTGCGGCGTCGTGGTCGTTGACGGGCAGCCACACACCGCCCTTGCCGTTGCGGATCCCGTAATGCCCGGTGCCCGACCCGGTGCGCAGATGGGCGAAGTCGGCGCCGAACGTGGCGCCGTCGGGGCGGACGGTGAGGTCGAGCATGACGGCCCGACCGCCCATGGCCTGGTTGTTGGCGTTGTTCTGCAGCGCGGTCACCGACGCCGACAGGCCGGCGATCGCGGCGGACTGGTTGGCCAAGGCGTCGGCGGCGTCGGCGGGGTCCCAGATGCCGGTCCACCCGAACCAGGTGTTGACGATCGCGTTGACGGTCGATTCGACGCCGTAGCGGATGTTGAGCGCCCACGTACCGAGGTCGTGGGTGTCGCCGTCCTCCACCCCGGAGATGGCCTCGGTGATATCGGCCGACCAGTTCCCGATCAGGTTGGAGATGCCGGCGGCGACCGCGGCGAGTCCTTCCTCGATCATCTTCGGGATTTGAAGGATGGTCTGCGCCAGGATGTCCGGATTCTTCTTGCCGGGGACGTCGACGGTGAGCTGCTTGGTGGGGTCGTGGGTGAGTTGCAGGTTGTGCGGATAGAGGTCGACAGCGCGGGGCACGGGTCAGCCGCCTACGGTGACGACCGGCACGGCCAGCAACGCCAGCTGCGCGTTGGCCTTGTGGAAGATGTACACGCCGGTGAGGCCGTCGTTGTACAGGTTGACGTAGAGGGTGCCGGCGTTGCCGGTGTGGTGCGCCGGAACCAGCGCGGTCTCGTTGTCGGGGGTGATCGCCGTCGACGGATCGGAGTTCATCGACGTGTGCGGGGACAGGTGCGCCCAGGTCGACGAGTTCCCGAAGCCGCGGGCAACCAGCTGCCCGGTGGTCGGATGGCCGAGCCGGACTTCGGAGCCGATGATCAGCGGGTCGGAGTCCAACTCCAGGCCGTTGGCCTTAATCTTGCCCCACACCATCGGTTTCCAGGCGAAGGACAGCGGCGGCACCGCGAACGAGCCGATGGGTGCGCGCGTGGAGAAGCCCTCGAAGTCGGAGAACGCGTTCTGCGGGATCGTGAAGAACTTCGGGATGATCGCCCCGACCCAGGCGGGTTTCCAGTTGGTGCCGTCCCACATCATGACCTGCCCGGTTTCGGGGGCCACGGTGTCGTCGTAGTCGGTGGCATCGCGGATGGTGGCGTTGTAGCCGCGGGGGCCGCGAGGGGCTTTGATGTGCAGCAGCACCGACGGGTTGTAGCTGGTGCCGGACTGTTCCACCCACGACTGCTCGGTGGTGTCGGGGTCGACGAGCTGGATGCCCCAGGTGATGTTCGGGACCGGCCCGACCGGCCCTTCGGAGCCCATCGTGAGGATGCGGTAGTGGTCGCCGAACCACACGTAGGCCCGGGACCCGATCGGCACCACCTCCCCCTTTTGCAGGGTGGCGACGTCGATCTCGACATCGCCGCCGCCGGTCAACTCTGCCGGGTTGCCGGACATTGCGTCCTGGTCGATACCGGCCTGCGCGCCTTGGAATTCGACGATCCACGGACCCCCGGACGGCCCGTCGACCGCAACATCACCGGGGCCAAGATTGGGCAGGGCGATGAGCGCGTTCTGCACCGCGGTGGGGGTGGCGTTCCGGGCGATCGGGTCGGTCGTCTCACCGGCGTAGGTCAGGGGGAACGTGCCGCCGGTCGGCCCGCCGAGGATCGAAACCCGCTGGATCTCGTTGATGTTGTCGAACTGGTTCATGATCCAGTACTTGCCGACGTCGATTTCGTCGTCGGTCAGATTGGTGGGCAGGTCCTCGGGGTCGTCGATGGTCGACACCTGCAGTCGTAGCGCGAACATCGACGCGCCCTGCGGCCCGCGGGGGCCGACGAGGGCGGCGGTGCTCAATGTGGCGTTCTCCCCGGCGATTTCCAGTGTCGCGGAGAACTGGTCGGGGGTTTCCCCGTCGGTGACGACGCCGAAGATGTGGACGTTGGTGAGGATCGACTTGAGGTAGACCCGGTCGCCCACGGAGGGCACAGGTGTCGTCATCGGTGGTCCTTCGGTCTGGGCTCGTCGACGTAGGTGACGTCGGGGCGGGTGTGCCATTCGGCGGTGACGGTGGGGCCTTCGCCGTCGCGGGTGGCGGCCATGCCGCGGACGTCCGGGGGGCGCAGCCGGTCAGTCGAGTAGTCCCCGGGCCGCAGGTCGCGGCGGGCGTCGTCGGGGGCGTCGACACTGACCCAGGTGCAGGCGTTGTCGTAGATGCCGTTGCCGTCGATGCGCCGTTTCTTGATCAGCGGGTCCCCGCTGCGCCGGAACCCGTACAGTGCTGCGGTCCAGGCGATCCCGAGGACCGAGGGGCCGATGGCGTTGAGGTCGTGGACGGTGCCGTTGGGGTCGATGGGGTATTCCATGACTTCGAGCAGTTCCATGTAGGCGCGCTGAATGTCGCGCATCGCGGCGACCTTGCGGGCCTGGTCGGGGTCGCCGGTTTTCAGCGCGGCGAGGGTGTCGTCGAGGCGGGACAGCGCCAGTTTGGTGCGGTGCGTCCCCGCTTCGCCGAATGCTGTTGCGGCGTCGACGAGTTGGGTGGGGGTGGCGGCGGCGATCAGCTTGACCGCATCCACAAGCTGTTGCGTCACAGCATCACTCATCTAGAACAGGGTCCCTTCACCGAGGAACATCGCCAGGGTGGTCCACACGGCTTGAACGGCCCGTAGGCCTCTGGCGGCGGGGTCTTCTTTGTCGCGGTCGTCTCCGATGGCCAGTTGCACGGTGACGGGCTGGTCCCGCGACCATGAGCGTTTGACGGCCGAGATCTGGTCGACGTGGATGATGCCGCCCTGCTCGAACCCGGCCCGATCCCCCAGCCGCACATCGATGTCCACCGCGTGGGGCCGCCCGTTGACGACGGTGACCGTGTAGCCCTGCCACGCCCTCGTCTTGTAGTTCCCGACCCGCAGGGTGACGATCCCGGCCAGGGTGTAGGCGGTGCCGCCGCCGCGCTCCAGGTGTTCCTGCCAGGCGAACAACCCGGACTGCGCGGCCCGCTGCGGGTCGGTCCACCGCTCCCAGGCGAAGAAGCAGTTCGAGAGCTGCTCCTGGTAGAGGTTGTCGAGGCCTTCAGTGCCCGGCTGCTGGTAGGCGCCGAACCCCCACGAAATGACCGTCGCCAATTGCGAAAGGGCGTAGCGGATTCCGTAGGTGATGGCCTGGTTGAGGATGGTCGGTGACCGGGAGCCGGTGTGGACGGTTTTGACGGGGCCTTTGTGCTGGCGGCGTTCGGATTCGACGATCCCGGAGAACTGGCCGTCGTACCAGATCGCCTTCGGTTTCTCGGGGGCCTCGCCGAGGAGCTTGCGGATCAGCGGGTCGGTTTCCCCGTCGGCGTTCTGGTCGAGGTTGAACAGGGTTTCGGTGATCAGGTCATCCCCTGTCGCCGCAACGAGGTTCAGCACCCCGTCGGCGGCGGTCCCGGTCGGACCGGTCACCCCGGACTTGTCCTCCAGCGCGAAGACCACGCAGTTGCGCTTGGGTCGGGTGATCTCGTCGACGACGTCTTCGACCTTGCCGAGGCCTTTGACGGCGTCGACGAGTTCGGTGTGCGGGGATTCGGTGTCTTCGGTCAGCCAGGTGTAGGCGCGGAAGATGACGCCGGCGTCGCGGAGCATGTCGTCCATCGCCGAGTGCCAGTCGGTCCACGTCGCGCCGAGCGCGCTGGTGCGGGACTGGTCACGCAGCCCGTTGACGAACGCGACCTGCAGCGGCCACGACAGTGGGTCGAGCCCCGACAGACCGCCCTGCACCCAGCCGGCCGGGTTGAACAGGTTCGCTGGGATCGAGATGACCGGGCAGTACAGCCGGGCCAGGTTGACGAACATCGACAGCGCCAAAATGGTGCGGGTGTTGCCCGGGAGCACCCACATCTTCGGCAGCTGTACCTCGGGCGCAAACACGGGGTTAGCAGCGAAGAGCAGCGTCTTGGCATGCTGGCGGTTGGACATCGCCTCGAGTTCGAGCGTGTGAATCCCGGAGGAGTCGCGCTTGGCGATGATCCCGGTGACCTTCCCGCCCCACCGGGTCTTCCAGGTCGGTGCGGTGGGGTTCGGGTCGACGACCAGGTGTAGGTCCTCGTGGATGCGGGTCTGGTGCAGCACGAAGTCGGTCAGCCAGTTGTCGTAACGCAGAACAACATTGGCCTGCCCGGAGTCCGACGCCATCTCCTCGACCGAGGCCATCCGTTCGCCGCAGATCTGGGCGATCGGCTCCATCTCCTTGTCGAACAGCCGCAGCATCGGCCGCTGACGGGCTGAGGCTTCGATAACGTCGCGGCGGCCCCGCAGGTACCGGTAGGCGTCCATCGGGTGGATGGCCGGATCGGGCACCCCTTGCGCGCCGACGACCCGGTCTCTGAACACCCCGTTGACCCACTGGGTGAACTCCAGGGTGGGGCGCACCATGCCGCTGCCTGCGTCGACGAACCCGTCGAGCAGATCAGTGCTCATCGAGAGCGCTTGTACCTTTGCGACATGATCGCGGTGATGGTCCCGTTCGGGTGCGAGTGTTTAACCCTCAGTGCGGCAACGGTTTTCGGCGGCACCGACGACATGAACCGTTTATCGAAGCGTTGCCACACCGGTAGCCCGGTCTCGTCGAGTTCCCACAGCAGGAAGTCGAGGATCTTCGACTGGCGGGCGAGCACGTAGAACGCGTTGTCCACCGGATCCCCGGACGCGGTCAGGGTGCGCTGGGTGGGGTCGGTATCGACGAGGACGTAGCCGTCGGTCTTGGCCAGCAGCGGCAACTCCACCATCCGACCGGAGATGCCGTCCTGCACCCACGCCTTGCCCGGCGCGGAGACGATGTACTGCGGGTAGGCGGCCATGTCGGAGCGGTTGGCCAGCACGATGCGGCCCTCCCCCACCCCGAACAGCGCCGAGGTGTCCTCGCTGTTGGTCCACTGCCCCCACAGCGACGGCTTCGACCAGTACGGTTTCTGCGCCAGCCAGCGGATCGGCCACACCTCGGTGTTGTTGCCGAACGCGGTCGGGTCCAACGGCTGTTCGGCGTCGACGGTCTGCGCCGGCCGCACCCGCAGCCACCGCCACCCCGAGTAGCGGGTGTAGATCCCCAGCCAGCCGTCCCGGTTCTCGTCCTGACCGGCCCACCACCGCCCGGCCGCCATCCGGAACTGGTACTCGTTGAAGCCCTGACCGCCGATGACGACGTGGGTGGTGATCTCACGTTTGAGGACATTGACCCGCTCGACGGTCGCCCCGAGTTCGTAGGCGCCTTCAGAGACGAGCAGTTCGAACGGCCAGTGGTGCTCGCCGGTGATGTCCTGGAGCTGCACGCCCTGGCGGCCGGCGGCGGGGCCGCCGTAGAGGTGGTAGACGAACCCGCCGGGGGTGATGTAGACGACCCGGGTGCCGAGACCTTGCAGGGCGGCGGGCAGGCGGTCCCATTCGTTGTAGGCGGGCATCTCCGCGGCGCGGATAAACCTCACCGGCAGCCCTCACCGCGGTGGCGCGGCGCCGGGATGTCCGCGCTGCCCCGCATCTACCTGGGCAGGCCCGAGGTGCGGGTGCCCATGCGCTCCGGAGGGCGCTGCTGGACGGGCTGCTGGATAGTGACCGGCCCGTTGAACACCTGCCCGTTGGAGTTGTGAGAGTTGTTGTTGGAGTTCACGTTCTGGTTGTTCGTGGTGTTGACGTTGTTGCGGGCGAACGGCGACGGCGCGGCGTCGGAAGCCCCGGGCCGGAAGTCGGACACGCTGGGCAGCAGCCCGGTCAGCCCGGCGATCCCGCCGCCGTCACCGCCGAACTGGAAGTTCGACAGGCCGCCGTCGCTGACGCCGGGGCCGGGACGGGCACCCAACATGCCGCCGAGGGTGTTGCCGTAGCCCTCCCGCCACGGCTTCATCATGTCCCGGCCACCGTCGGTGGCCTGGTTGAAGCCATCCCAGTTCCAGTTCTTCATCGCCCCGGCGAAGATGTTCGCCAGGCCGGTGCCGGTCTTGAAGATGCCCCACTGGGTTGGGTCGGAGAACGTCTCCCCGTCGAACCCGATGGCTTCGAGCGCCCCCGACAGCATCGACTGGCCGAACCCCTTGGCGTCGGAATTCGCGCTGACGCCACCCTCTCTGGACGTGATGACGGCCTGGTCCCGTTCGTTGCGGCGGGCGATGTTCTCGCTGATGTCCTGCTGCTTGGCGGTCAGATCGTCCAGCGCGTCCTGATGTTCCCTCTGCGCCTTGGCAAGCGCGTTCTCCCGGTCGGTGCGCTGCTTGAGGGTGACGTTCTCTTTGCCGTTGAGCTCGTCGAGGGCCTGTTGAGCCGACGTCACCGCTGCGGCTTTGTCGTCGACTTTCTGCTGTGCGTCGCGCAGCTGCCGCTGTTCCGAACGAGTCGGACCGCCCCCTCCGCCCCCACCACCGCCGTAGCCCAACACCCGCCGACCCGACCCCGACGGAGAACCATCCGGGAACAACGCCTCCAGCGGCAGATAGGCCTGATTCGGGAACGCCGCCGCCCCCGTCGCCCCCGCCCCGACGGTGAATTTACCGACCTTGCCGCCGGACTCGGCGTTGCGGCCATCCGGGAGGGTGACCGCCATGTGCCCGCCGCCGGGGCCGCCGTTGCGCCACCCGACCCGCAGCGTCCCGGCCGGCCCCGCACCCGTCACGAAACCCCGGCCCGCCAACCACTCGGCGGCGTTCCCGGTGGCCATCCGATCCGACTGCGGCAACCCCAGAGCCGCGTTGGCCAGGAATGAGGCAGCTCCCGAGCAGTCGACCCCCGACGGCGAGTGTCCGCCCCGCACATACGGGGCACCGATCAGCTCGGAGACAGCATTTTCCAGGCCGACGAGGCCGCCCTCGGAGAACCCGGCCATCCGGCGCAGCATCTGGGCGAACGGCACCCCACGGTTCATGGCGTCGATGACCGGCCAGTTCTCGCGGGTGGAGCGGGCGGTGTTGATCGACTCGGTGTTCGACACCCGGATCAGACCGCCCCGCCCGCCCATGACGCGGGCGAAGATGCTGTCCGAGGTTCCCGTGCCGGGGCCGCGGATGATGCTGTCGGCGTCGACGTAGCCGCCGCCGGCCCGTCCGCCGTGGCTGGTGATCTCCCCGACGGCCTGCCGCGCCGCCACGGCGGCGTGCCCGGTACCTGGGTCGATAGTCATGACCCGGATCGTGGCGGTGCGGTCGCGTGCGGCTTCGTCGAGCTGGCGGTCGACGTCTTCGGCGCCGCTCTGCGTCACCACGATGCGTTTGTCGTTGTCGGTGGTGACCTTGATGCCGAGCTTCTCCAGGGTGGCCAGCACCTCCGGTGCCATCGGCGCGGTCACCGTGATCTTCTTGTCGTTGTCGGTGGTGACCTTGACCCCGAGCTTCTCCAGGAGGTCGTAGACCGCCTGTCCTCCGGGGGCGTCGACGTTGATGGGCACGTTCGTGGGCAGCGCCGAGAACGCGACCCGGATGTTGGCCGCCGATTGGACCACGTCGTCGCCGAGCTTGGTCAGCACCGGCGCTGCCGTTGCACCAGCCTCCTGTGCACCGACGATGTCGGCGCGGACCTGCTTGAACTTCTCGGCGGCGATCGCCCCACCGGTGCCCTGCTTCTCCAACGCACCGACCAGCGCATCGAAGGTGCTCTGGTCACCGGCGACCTGCGCCGCCAACGCCTCGTGGGACAGCTTCAGCGCGTCGATCGCGTCCTTCGCCTTCGTGTAGGTGTCGGCCCGAACGTCCTTGTCGTGGGCGAGGCTGTCCTGCTGGCCGCTGAAGTCGAAGATCTGGCCGGCGAACCCCCCGAGCAGGCTGCCGGAGCTGTCGCGGAACTGATCGAGGAACGACGACCCCGACTGCGCGCCGGCATCCAACTCGCCGCGCGCCGCGTCAACCCGCTGTGCGGCTGCAGCTTTCGCGTTGTCGTCCATCAGGCCATTGGACTTGAGCAGGGCGTCACCGAGGGCCTGCTGCGCCTCAGCGGATGCCCGCACCGCATCCCGGTAGGCATTCATGGCCGCGGTGGCTTCGGAATTCTTCGCGGTGATCATCGCGAACGCTGTCGTCACACCGATCGCCGCAGCGCCCCACGGCCCACCCAGCAGCCCGAGCAGACCGGATCCGGCGGACTTCATGCCGTTCATCGCCGCCCCGGCGAACCCCGCGCTGCGGTGGAACCTTTCAGCACCATCAGCCGCTGTGCGGTAGTAGTCGCGCATCTGCGTTGCCCAGCCGCGCTGCTGCACCACCGTGTCCCCGGTGGCCATCCGCACATAGTCCATGCCGTCGGCGGCGTCCTTCGCGGCGGTCTTCCACCCCGTGAACGCGGTCGACCACATGTCGGTGGCCTTCGCCGCCGCCGACAACGCCGGACCGGCCAGCTTCGACTTCAGATAGACCCCGGCCAGCAGCGTCAGGATGCCAGTGGTTGCCGGGTTGAACCCGGCAAGGATGCCGCCGTCCTTCATCCGGGTGAACGCCTCGGAGAGCCCGTTGAGTAGCCCTGTGGCTTTGTCCGCCCCAGATTGGAGCAGCGGCTTCAGGAGGTCGTAGAACGCCAACTTCGCGCCGTCGGCGGAGTTCTTCATTTTCTCGATAGACCCGGGAAGACCCTGCATGTTCGCGGCGGCCATCTTCGACGCCCCGCCGACTTCCTCGACGGCGGAGCGCATCTGGTCGAGAGTCTGGATGCCCTGGCTACCGGCGATCATGGCGCCGCGGATGGCGTCGGTGCCGAACACCTCGGCTACGGACTGCTGGAATTCGTCGGGCCGCATCGACTTGGATGCCTCGCCGATCTGCCGGAACAACTCCCGCATCCCGACGAATTTGCCCTGCGCGTCGGTAGTGGAAATGCCGAGGCGGTCCATAGCGGCCGAGGCTTTGTCCGACGGGTTCGCCAGATGGGTCAGCATTGTCTTGAGCGAGGTGCCGGCGTCGGAGCCGCGGATACCTGCCTTGGCGAACAGGCCGAGGACCGCGATGGTTTCGTCCATGGAGATACCGAATCCGTGCGCGACTGCGGAGGCCTGCTGCATGCCGAGCATGAAGTCGGGGACCTCACCCTGGGCGGCGTTGGCGACATTGGCCAGCGCGTCGGCCACGTGGCCGGCCTTGTCGGCGCTCAGCTGGTAGGCGTTGAGGATCGTGGCCTGCGACTCGGCGGCGGTCGCGGCGTCGATCTGCGCTGCCGCCGCTAACCGCAGGGTGCCCGGGGCGGCGTCGAGGGCCTGCTGCATCGTCAGGCCGCCCTTGGCCAACTCCAGCATCGCGGAGGCCGCGTCGGCGGCAGAGGCCCCGACGATCGTGGTGTCCTGCCCCAGCTGCTGGGCCACCTGGGAGGCCTTGGCCATCTCCTGCGCCGACGCCCCGGTCACACCCTGCAGCCGGTTCAGGCTGGACTCCATGTCCACACCGGCGGTGACGACGGAGCGGGCCATGGCCAGCAGTCCCCCACCGGCGGCCAACGCGGCTGCGCTGCCCAGCACCCGCTGGAATCCGCCGCCGAACCTCTGACCTGCGGCGACGCCATGCTGTTCGGCCTGCTGCGCGAGCCGGGCACCGAGCGGCAGCTTCACATTCGCCGACGCGGACTTGGCCGCCGCCAAATCCTTCTCGGCGGCCGTCAACCCGCGAGTCACCCGGGTGAGGTTCGACTTCGTCAGCTCCTCGGCGCGCTGCGCCCGGTTGTACGCCTCCTGCGCCGAGGCCCTCTGCAGGTCAGTCGACTTCGAATTCGCCTTAACCGCTGCGAGGCGCTTCTCCGCGAGCGCGACCCGGCCGATGGCGTCGGCGTTGGCCTTGTTGGCCCGTTCCACCGCGACCGTGCGGGCCTCGACCTGCTTGAGGGTGTCCAGCATCCTGCGGCCACCGGTGTCCACCCCCTTGGCGAGGTGGCCGCCGAGGACTTTCCCGGTGCGCCCGAATTGCCGTTCGGCGTCGGCGGCGATCTGTCGCACACCCTTGGCCATGCCGGAGGCCTCCGGCATGAGCGGAACCCACACCTGGGCCAATTCGATTGTGCTCATGCCGTCACGCCTCCTTTCTGGGGTCCGATTCGGCGGCTGGGTGATTCACCGCGGGCGTAGTTGGCGGCGCGGCGGCGCTCGAACTCGTCGATGGTCATCGTGTCCATCCGTAGCCCGTTCGGCGCCTCGCTGGGCGGGTTTCCGGGCTGCGGTTGGGGTGCGGTGAGCGGGCGGTCGGCGCCGGCGAATACCCGGAACAGCGCTGACGTGGTGGGCGGGGCGAGGAGGATCGCCCCGAGTTCGGAGATAGTGACGTCGCCGATGTCACGGAATCCGAGGGACAGGAGTTCGCGCTGCACCGCATGCCAATGCCCGCCGATGGCTGCGGTGAGCGCACCTATTCCCCCGCGGTCAGATCCGCGTCGGAGAACCACGCCTCGAACATGGCTTGGTATTCCCCGTCACCGAGTGCGTCGGTGAGCGCTTGCACCGCCTCGGGGACCTTGGCGTAGCGCATCCACTCGAACGCCTGGAACACCTCGTCGAGGCCGTACAGCCGCCGCCAGAACGGCCGCGGCGGGGCCGGGATCGTCGAGTAGCGGGGAAACGGGATGCGGGTGCCGTTCTTGGTGCGGTACCACCACAGATCGGTGCCCTGGGGGTAGAGGTCGGCGTAGACCGCGGCGGGGTCTGAAGGCCCTGCCGTGGTCTTGGCGGCTGGCTGCTTGACCGCCGGTTTACGGGGCGCCGCCTTGCGGGCCGGTGTCGTCTTGGCGGGCGGCATCAGATCTGGACCACGCCGTCGTTCCAGTACTGGTAGCCGTGGTTGCCCTCAGCGTCGGGAAACGGCTTGAGGGTGCACTCGTAGGCCGCCAGCTCCTTGTGTGCCCACTTCACCGGTGCGACGGAGGTGATCCGGCCGATCGGGATGACCAGGCGCATCGAGATCAGGTTGTAGAAGCCGTCGAAGATCCACGCCCCGGTGTCGAGGAGCTTGGAGTTGAGCTTCGCGGCGATCTCGGCACCGGAGTCCTCGTCGGCCGGGGTGACGGTGACGTTCGACGCCCCGTGGACAGCCTTCTGCACGTCGGTGTTGAGGACCTGCAGCAGCTTGAACTTCAACTCCAGGCCGTACTTCTCCTGCAGGACGGCGACCAGGTTGCCGCCCCAGTTGTTGACCTCCTGGTTGGAGCGGTCCTCGGTGCGCTCCAGGCCGTCGTCGCCGACGTGCCCAAGGTCTTTGAACGCGACGTTGGGTGCCCCCAGCGCCGTCGTGGGGAGAGCAGTGCCGACCGGTGCCCGCAGAACACCACCGGTGATCCGCGGTGACGGGGCGGCCAACTCCAGAGCATTCGATGCCATCGCGGGCGTCCTTTCCTGGTTGGATCGCTGCACGTGGGCAGCAAAAAAGCCGCCCCACGCTTGGGACGGCTGTGCTCACCACCCGGGGCGGGCGGCGAGGGGATCTAAGGGGCGACCGGCTCGATGAGGTGGCCGGGGAAACGCCAGGTCACCATCGACCGGTAGCGCACCAGGTCGGGGTGGTTCGGGTCGGGTTGGCGTTGGGGCAGCACCGCGCCGCGGCACCAGCCCAGATACCAGCCGTCGACGGTCTCCCCGCCCGCCGCGCACGCCAACCCGAATCCGCGACGGGTGATCGCCGACGCGACGATCTCGTCGGCGGCGTAGCCGCACAGAATCAGGTCGGCGTCGAATTCCAGCCGGTTGACCTGGGTTCCGCCGGCGAATTCCAGCCGCAGGAACGGGGCCGGGGTGGTGGCGTTGCCCGGCTGGACGGGAACCCGAGTGCCGACGCCGCACGGCATCTGCGGGCCGAGGAACACCACCCCGAGCGCCTCGACGTCGGCGGGCTCCAGGGCCTGGTTCAGGGCACCCATCAAGCCCCCCGTAGGCCGGAAATCGTCTTCATCAACCGGTTGTTGGCGGCGTCGTCGCGGCGAGCTGCATAGCTGCGGGCCACCAGGTAGGCGCGGGGCCTCTGGGTGTTGGGGTCGTTCTGCACGACGACCTCGTAGCCGTCGGGCAGGCTGGCCGATGCTGAGCGGGCCAGCGCCTCCACGTGTCCGGCGTAGACGTGCCGCAGTTGCCGGAACGCCTTGTTGTTCCACTTGATCCGGACAGCCATCTACGACGCCGCCCTGATCAGGTGTAGTTCGCCGCCGAACAGGGCGTTGACGCTCGCGAATGGGCCTTGCCGCCAGTCGGCGGGCTCGCCGTCCAGCTCGTAGCGGGTGCCGGCGATCTCGATCTCGTCGCGATACCGGTATACCGACGGGTCCTCGACGAGCAGGGTCAGCCGGGTGACGTAGCGGGCGGCGTAGTCGGCGCTGACCGGCTCCTGGCTTCCGGTCGGGTAGATCGCGATCGCCTTGCGGGCGACCGGGGTGGAGGCCACCGCGCCGGCCCGGTTTCCGTGACCGTTCTCCTGCCCGTCCGTCCACGGGTAGTGGTCGACGGGGTGCAGCGCCCGGAAGATCACGCGATGCCCTGGAGCCGGTAGGACGCCAGCCGGTCCTTGTGGTCCTCTGACAGCCCGACCCCGAACGCCACACCGCCCAGCGACAGCCGGAACGGGCCACCGGATGCCTCGAACTTCTGGGCGGGCACCTTGGGCAGGGCGATGGCTTTCGCGGCCACCTCGAACACAACCGCGGCCACATCGGCCGGGCATTCGTCGTAGCCGTGGCTGAAGTCGACCAGCGCGTAGGGGTCACGCGGCCACGACGGGCATCGGCGGGTGATGAACCCGCACTCCTCCCACGTGTACTCGGACGGGTCGAGCTGTCGGCCGTCGACGGTGACCGCGTCGACCGCGGTGACGTGCAGGCTGTGCAGCATGATCAGGCCGCGTTCGCCGCACCGATACCGTCCGGCCACCACCTGCAGGGTGGGG
This sequence comes from uncultured Mycobacterium sp., assembly GCA_964629725.1. Classification (GTDB taxonomy): domain Bacteria; phylum Actinomycetota; class Actinomycetes; order Mycobacteriales; family Mycobacteriaceae; genus Mycobacterium. Next base: position 39,766 of record CAZVST010000013.1, on the reverse strand, counting down.
GCGATGTGCCAGCCGCAGAACCGGCGGACCTCGGCGGTGGCCGCGTCGACGAACCAATCGGCGTCGCCGGCGTCGAACCTCGACGCCAGGTCGTCCGGATCGACGAGAGGAGCGACGAGATCAGCCAGTGCCATGGCTTAGTCGGCGGCCTTCGCGGGGGTGGCCTTACGCGGCGCCGCCTTCTCGGCGTGCTGCCGTTCGGGGTGCGGGGCGGGCGGGACAGTCTTCTCCACCTGCGGGGCTTCGACCTTGCTCTCCGGCGGGGCGGGGATGTCGACGCCGCGGGCGCGGAGTTCGACGGCGACGGCCTCGGCCCGCTCGGTGAGCCCGGCGGCCAGGTAGGAGCGGTATTCGGCCAGGTAGGCGTCGGTGTAGGCGGCGGCTTCGTCGCGGTTGTTCATGGGACCTCTTCTCGGATGGGGGAAACTTGTTCGATGCCCAGGTCTTCGACGGCCCGGGTGTACTGCTGCTTGTCGCGGTTGCGGGCGGTGGTGCGCTGGCCGGTTCGGTGTTCGATCCGCAGATCCCACAACGCAAGGGCGTCGGCTTCGGTGTGGACGGCGGTGTTGCCGCGCAACACGGTCGGGCCGGCGGTGACGACGTAGTGGGCCTGCTCTATCTGCAGGTTCGGCAGCGCCCGGTACAGGCAGCGCAGCCGGTTCTCGGTGCCGTCGCGCTGCCACAGGGTGGCCTCGGCGACGACGCAGCCGGTGGCGGCGAGCAGATCCCGGGTGTCGGGGGGGATATCGGTGAGGATCTCGTCGGCGTCGATCCGCAACAGCCAGTCCCGCTCCGTGGTCATGGTGGCGGCAAGCCTAAACATGTGGTCCCGCTTGTCGACTTCACCGCCCCACCACGGCTGGCGGGGGGCGTGGATGGTGGCTCCGATCCCCGCGCCGGCGCAGGTGCGGGCGATCACGTCGGCCTGTTCGCTGGGCGAGAACGGTCGGCGCGTCGAACCGGGGAACAGGGCGTAGGGGCCGTCGACGGCGATCAGGTGGTCACACAGGCGGGCGGCGGCGGCGACGCACTCGGCCAGCCAGCCGGGCTCTTCGTCGTACCAGGACAGCAGCCCTACGACCCTCACGGCCCGGTCAGCGCCAGAATCTCATCGGGGGTGGCGGCCTGCTCGTAGAGCCGGTAGCGGGCCTGGTTCGCGGCGGTCGCGTCCCGGTCAGCCTCGGTCAGGTGCTCCCCGGTCCAGCCGGGAAGGTGGTAGAGGTGCCACGCCGGCCCCGCGACAACGCGGGTGGGCGCGCCGGTGGCCCGGGCGAACGCCAATGCCATCGCGGTGTCGTCCCACCACGAGCCATTGAACGATTCGTCCCACCGGCCGACCGCGTCGAGGGTGGCGCGGGACACCACGGTGATCGCGCCGACGCTCTCGCCGTACCGGGACCACTCCGGGGTGCAGCAGCCGGGATCGAGCCCGCCGCGGACACACTCGGAGTCATCGGCGCTCAGGTAGTGGTAGTCGGTGAACGGCACCACCATGCCCAGCCCGGCCCGGGCCAGTTCGACGGCCTCGCGGATCTGTTCGACCGGCACCAGCATGTCGGCCTCGGCGTACACGATGACGTCGCAGCCGAGCAGTTCGGCGATTGCCGCTCCCTGGTTGTAGGCGGCCGACCGGTTGAACTGCGTGTCCCCGGAGCGGCCGTCGCTGACGACCGCCACCGGCATGCTGCGCGGGGACCAGTGCTCGAGCACCCGACGCAGGTTCGCGGCGCGCAACGGGTCCCGGCCGCGGTCCCGGAAAGGGATCGCCACCAGGACCGGGGTGGTGCACTCGGGCGGGATTGCCGCACCGGATGCACCACCCCTGGTCACCGAGGTCAGCCGAATGTCGGCGCAGCCAGCGCGGAGCCGCCGATCTCGACCACACTCTTCGGATACCGTTCGGCGGTGAATCCGATGTAGCCGTAGACCTGAAGCCGCACGGTGAGGGTGCCCGAGCCGACGTCCGGGAGGACCCGGGACTTCAGCGGGGACTCCCACAGCAGCAGATCCGAGGCCCGCAAGACGTGGATCACGTCCTCGTTAGTGCCGGTACCCAGGAGGGTGGGCATATTCGGATCGGTGACGACCGGCAGGCCGTGCATCTGCCCGACGATCTGCTCGGCGGCCACCGCGCTGTGCGTCGCCAGCGCATTCACACCAGGACCGGACGGCACCACCAGCGGACGCTTCTGGCTGTCAACCGCCGCAAGGAAGTACGCCCATCGGCGGGGATGCATGACGATCACCGTCGGCGGCTGGAACCGCAGGGTGTGCACCCGCTGAACAGCGTCGGCGATCTTGGAGTAGATCAGCGACACATTGTCCGACCCCGACGTCGCGGTGACGGTCTCGATACCCGAGGTCGCGCGTACACCCTTGACCTGGCCGTTGCTGTTCCCCCCGGAGATCACCTGCAGGTCCAGCTTGGTGGCGTAATCGGCCACCAGGTCCCGGAAGATCACCTCGTCGAACGGAATCGGCGACTGCTCCAGCAGCTGGATCGCCACATCCTGCTGGCCGGCGATCGTCTTGACCGACACGTCGATCTCGGCGTCGTCCAGATCGGTCTCCGACACCGCAGCATTGTCGGCGGTCTGAATCGCCGCCGACGTCCCCGCAGTGACCTTCGGGATCTTGAACCCCGACTGCCCCGACGGCAGGACCTGCGAGGTCACCACGTTGGCGTAGGCACGCCCGGCGCGGGCCAGCTCGATGAACTGACTCATCAGGTAGACGGGCGGGGTGAAATACCCGCCGTTGCCGTCGACACGGTCCAGGGCGCGGTACTCCGGGTCGGTCGACACGTCCACGGCGTGGCGGCGCAGACGCTCCGCAGCCTCACCAGTGGCATCCATCTGCCGGGCCGAGAGCACCAGGTCCTTGAAGTAAGACGCGCCGTTGCCCTTCTCGTAGGCGCGGGCTTCCCGC
>CAZVST010000013.1:0-36738 GCA_964629725.1 uncultured Mycobacterium sp. | reverse complement strand
TCGGACAGTTCCTGGATGCGCTCATCCAGGCCGGAGCACTCGGTCTGCTTCTTCGCGATTTCCGCGCTCTTGGTGCGGAACTCGGTGTCCTCTTCGGCGGTGAGGTCCTCGCGGGCCTCTTCCTTGACGAGGTCGGTAATGGCCTGCCGCTCGGCGAGCAGCTTGTCCAGTTCTTCGCCGGCCTTCGCGCGCAGCGCGATGAGCCGCTTCAAGCGTTCCTCCATGAGGAGCGCTCCTTTCTGCCCCGCTCGGGGCATCCATGGGGTTGGGATGCGTCCCGACCTGGGATCGCGCTTCGGCGGCCCCGATCTGGGGCAGGCCTGCTTTTCTCCGCAGACGACGAAAGCCCCGCGAGCTGCGGGGCCTTCATGGGGTCGTTGTGCGGTCGAAAACTGTTGGCGGGGACGGGTTTCGGCCCCCCGGCTTACTGTTCGGTGTAGGTGAGAGCTTCGGCCAGGCTCAGCGGCTTGCCGTCGGCCGGGGCGAAGCCTTGCCGGGCCAGCGCCTCGCGGCGGCTCATGCCCTTCTTGGAAGACGGCTGGTCGGCCTGATCTGCTGTCTTGGCGCCGCGGGTCATGGCAGCGACGTTCGCGGCGGCCCGGCCGATCACACGCTCACCGAGCGTCGAGCGGACCTCGACGAGGTCCTTCGGATCGCAGTCCGCCAGAGCGGCCACGAGGTCTGCGGCGGACTTGATCTCGGCGTGCGTGGTGTCGTTAGCACCCCAATTCACGACAGATACATCGCCCTTCTGCAAATTGACTTCCAGAATAGTGCGCAGCGACTGGGGGTCGTCCTCGAATCCCGGTGCGGCTTCCCACTTCTGTGCCTTCACCCGGAACGCGAACGACATTTCGTCCATGTCGCCGCGCCGCATCTTGGGTTCCAGGCGCTGCACGTCGGGGTCGGAGCGGTCCAGCCGCGCTTCGACTTTCAGACCGTGGCTGTCGACCGACAACTTGAGGGTGCCGGACTTGGTGCGGGCCAGCGGCATGCCCTCGTGGTTGATCAGCAGATGCAGGTCCGGCTTGTCGCGCAGCGTCTTGTCGAAGGCGTGCGGGTCGAGCTGCTCGATCCAGCCGTATGCTGCGGGGCCGCCGTACATCTCGTACGGCTCGAACGTCGACGCATACCCGGTGAGGGTGATTTCGTCGGCGTCGGCGCGGAACTCCACACCGAACGGCTTGGTGGCCCGGTGCTCCCACACGTCGATGCGGGCCTCGCGGCGCTTATCCTTCAGCTTCATTAGGATCCTCCTGGTCCCCGCCGTCGGCGGGCTCGCCGGCCGGGTCGTCGCCCTCGGGGCCGTCGGCACCCTCATCGGGATCGCCGGGGTTGAGCGCGCCGGCCGGAATCCAGCCCAGCGGCGCATAGTTCACCGGCTGCAAGTAGATGTCCCCGCCCTCGGGAATGGGCGGCTGGTCTTCCATCGCGCGAATGTCGTTCGCGGACAGGGCACCGGAACGGCGGCCGGCCTCGTAGGCATCCCAGCGGGCCTTCACATCGCCGCGCAGCAACGCGTCGATGTTGAACTTGACGAACTGGCCGCGCGGCAGCAGCGCCGACAACGCCTGCTCAATGCACGTCAACCACGGACGCAGCGTGTAGATGACGAACGCCGTGGACTGCTGCTCCAGCCCCGAACCCCATGACGTCGACTTGGTGGTCTCGCCGATCATGTGCGGGGGCACGCGGAACCATCGGGCGATCTCCACCACTTGATGCGACCGGGTCTGCAGGAACTGCGACTCCTCCGGCGACAGGGCGATCGGCTTCCACTTCAACCCGCCGGACAGGACGGCCGGTAGCCGTCGGCCGGCGTGGCTGGACACCCAGCGCCGCAACGTCTCCTTGGCCGCGTCGGGCGACACCACTTGTTCGGTCTCCAGCACCGACGACGGGTTGGCTGAGTCCCGGAAGTAGGTCAGCCCGTACCGGTCGGCCGCCAACGCCAGACCGAGCGACGTCGCCGCTTTCTGAATCGGAGACAGGCCCTTTGCAGCGCCCGGAGACGGGTACCGCTTCAGGTGGACGATGTCCTCGGTCGGGACCTTTTGCCCGCCGATCCGGTAGACCGGGTCCGGCCAGCGGTCGGTCGGGCACACGTCGACGCCGATGATGTCGGGGTGGATCGGCATCAGCGCGATCGGCCGGTCGTTGAGGTCTCGGGCCGTCACGTACAGGTAGGCGTTGCCGGTGACGGTGAGGGACTCCATCAGCATCCACAGCCACTCGAACCAGGTGGTCTCCGGGTACGGGGAGTCGACCAGCAGACGGGGGGCCGGGTCCAGGGCGACCCGTGACGTCCCCGACTTGCGGTAGCCGCCGACGGGCAGCGACGCGATCGTGTCGGCCAGCAGGGTCACGCAGGCGAACCAGGCGGCAACGGCCATCGCCCCGCCGGAACGCCGCACCACCATCCCGCCGTCGGCCACAGACCCGAACGGGCCGACGTCCTGATCGGGTGACGGCACCGACGACCAGCCCGACACCGCCCGCTCCTCCACCGAAGCGGCGACCGGCAGGAACGCCCGCGACAGGAAACTCACCGGTCAGCAACCCCAGGCGGGGTGCGGCGCGGCGGGTCGATGGCCATCCCGACCACGATCAGCGCGATTCCCCCGACGATCAGACCGGCCCAAGGGGCGATCACGGCGAATCCGGCGACAATCGCGGCAATCCCGGCGATTTCCGCCGCGATCGACAGCGCCGCTGTCAGAGGAGATCCTCCTGTTCCCATTGCGCGATCTCCTCTTCGGTGGGTGCGTCGTGCACCGTGGGCACTTTCGGTTCCTGCGGCGGTTTCCCGAGCAGCCACAGCACTTCAGTTGCGGCGACCAGCGGCGCGGCGTCGTGGGGCGAGTCCTTGCGATCGATCACCACGACGTCGCCGAGCTTGCGCAGCACCGCGGTGCTCGCGGCCAAATCCAGGCCTGGGTGCGGCAGATGCTTGAAGGTCGTGTGTTCGCGGCCCGGCTCGGGTTCGTCAACAAGGTCCCAGGTGACGCCCCACGCCTTCCCGAGGTCACCGGCCGTGCAGGGGACCACAGGCAGACCGGCGGCTTCCATGTCGTCGAGCAGCGACGACACTGGGGCTCCGGTTCCCTGCAAAGTGACCAGCGAGTAGCGGTCGCGATGCTCGACCAGCCACGGCACGACACCATCGGTTCCCCGGTCGGCGAACGCGATGTCCAGCACGACACCGTCGGCGTCGAAGCCAGCGCGGGCGATGTAGGCGCGGGAACGATCCCAGGACACGTCCACAGCGAGAACGATCCGATCGCCGGTGAACTCAGCCGATCCGACCTGGGTCGCTGACCACCTGCCGACGGGGAACGGTCCGCCCTCACCGATCTTGGGCCACCGGCACAACACCTCGCAGTCGAAGATCTGCGGCGGGTCCGTGCGGCGAGCCGAGGCTATCGCCCGTTCGGTGATCACATCAGCGGTGACCTCGGTGTGGTTCATCGACGGGTTGGCCTGCGCCCACCCGGCGCGGTCACGGCGCGGCAGCAGTGGATCCATGGACCACTCGAAGATGCCCAGGGTGTCGCCGTCGGCGTCATCGATCTCGTCGTCCTCGGTGAGCGCCGAAAGGCTCGCCTTGTCGTCATCGCCGTCGGGCCAACCAAGGGACTGGTGCGCGACCGCCCGCAGATAGCGCAGCACCACGGCCAGGAAGTCACCGGCGTTGGAGAACGCCCACACCTGTGCCCGCGGCCGAGCCAAAGTGGTCTTCGTGGCCGCCGCCCACGCATCCCAGGTCTGATGCTCACGCAGCTCGTCGAGCAGGATCAAGTCGCCGGAGAACCCGCGGGCGCCGCGCCGGCCGGCCACCGCAACCTTGTACTGCTCCCCCGAGTGCAGGATCAGCGCGTTATCGCCGCGCTGCTGCACCACATTGCTGATCTCCAACGCCAGTTCCGGGTTGGCCTGGGCCAGCGCCACCGTCTCCTGCCACGTCTTGACCGAGTTCTTCAGATCCTGCGCGGTGCCAATCACCGTCGGTGATCCCTTGGCGTAGATATGCCACAACGCCAGGATCTGCAGGATTACGGTGTTATGAGTTGCGACGAGATCACGACCAGCGAGGAAGAGGCCATCTTCACAGGCGACCTTGATGCATCGAACAGGACGGCTCGGAACTTCCTCGATAGACCGGATGCTCACCGCGTGACGTTCGCCGCCACGAGACTGGCAATTCCGGATCCGCTGAGCTTTTCTCGCTAACCGAAATGGGCAAGGTTCTGATCGGTCCGGGGTGAACATGACCCTGTACTTGGGGCCGTGGTCTTGCCCGTTTAGCGTCGCCCGAGCACTTCGTACTGTCGACCTCCATCCCAGTGACCGGACCAGATAGAGGACGTCATTCGCAAGCTGCTCGTTGATGGAGCAGAACTCCACCTGGCCGGCCTTTGAGATGTACCCGTCGGAGTCAAGGAGTCCCTGTAGGAGCGCCAATCGTTGATCAGTTCCCGCGGTCAGGTAGTGGGGAGGAATGTGCTTGTTTCCCCACGTTCCGAGCTTCCTGCTTCGTGCCTCGAATCCGTCGCCCACTCGGCCCGTGTTGAATGTCACGCCCCAGCACGTTCGCTGTCGTATGACCGACACAATCCGTGCGCCGGCAGATTCGATATTCGCGGCAGTCTCTTCGACGTCTTGGTCGCCCACGTGGATGATCGCCTGACGCTGACCACCGTCTCCAAGCCAGAGCCCAAGAATGTACGGATCGATTGGGAGATCAACTGGCTCCGTGGCGAGCATCCGTTGTCGCGGCAGGCGGTAGGCGCACTCCCGGACACTTCGCATGAGGCCTCGCGCCAGAAGCTGCTCGGTGGTGAGGGTTTCCCACGCGTAGGTGCGTCTAGCCGGCTCTCCCCGGCGACCTTTCTTGGTTACCCGGCGGCGATCCTGCACCGTCCAGAGATGATCTGCATCGGCGACCAGCGACCGGCCATCCGTCGTTGTCACCCGATAGCACCGTCGGTCGTGCATGACATCGAAGGCGCCGACGACCTCGGTGGGCCGCCCGTCGGGGTGAAATACCGAATCCCCGACCTGCAGCTGGCCCATGGTCGACCAACCGTCGACGGTCAGGATTGGCGTCTCGACATCGAGCGCCTTCCCGTTTTGTCGGGCCACTAGCAACAGCACGGTCCGGAACCGGTAGGTGCCGTCGGCGTTGAGTTCCAGCGCGTGGATGAGCAGCCACTTCTGCCACGGCATCAGCCGCATCTTGAGCACGTTCTCGGCGAAGTAGATGCAGGCGAACCCGTCGCTGGTCTCTGGAGTCAGCTCCCGTAGCGGCGGCGTCCAGATCCGCGGCTCCTCGCACCCGAGAAGCGGTGCCGGAGAACTCATCAGGTCCCGGAGCGCTGCGCCATCTCGCGGGCGATGCTCAGATTCCCGCCGGTCGACTTCGGCGGCGTCAGCTTGAGTAGCACCTCGATCAGACGGCCGGCCGCCGCGGGATGCTGAGCGACAGCCCCCGGGGTGTCGATCACTCGGGCCAGGCCGCGCACCGCAGCCACGAGGCCGGGCTGCTCGTCGATCCCGGCGATGCCGGCCAGCTGCGCCTCGACCGCTGCGACGCAATCGCCGCTGACCACCGTGCGCGTCGTCTGCCGCGACGGTCCCTCATCGGCGGGCTGACGAACCCCTGATTTCTTGCGGCTACCGGGCGGGTCCGGCACCGCCGCGAGGGCGGGAGGTCGGCCGGAAGCCCTATTCCGGGCCCGCTCACGGGCGTCACGCTGGTACTGCGTGTTCGCCTGCACACACGAGTCGCACCGGCACCCCCGCTTGTACTCCGAGCGTGTGCCGTGACGAGCCATGATCGTTCCGCTTTCCTCCAGGGGACTCTTTGCCAAGCCGGCAGCAAGTTTGCTGGACACCGCGCCGGCCGCCCAGGGTCACAGCGGGGTCACATGAATGGTCCGCGCGAGATTTCCCATGCCGGGCGCAGTGGCCAGCCCCTGCCTGTGGCGACTTTTTGACCCCCATACCCCCCCTTGGGCCGTGTTTGCGGGGTGTCACCTCGTTCGGGGCACGGTCACCAGTCGACGGCGCGGAGCCAAGTCGACTTGGCGGGGTCCTCGGCACCTCGTTCGCGGTTGCAGCGAGCGTGGGCGGGGCGCAGGTTGGCCGGGTCGAGCATGAGGCTGGGGTGCGTCTTGACTGAGTGGTAGTGGTCAGCCTCGAATGCTTCGGGGATGTACTCGCCGTGGGCTGGTCGGAGGCTGTAGTCGATGGGCTTGTGGCAGCGCCAGCACGGAGCGCCGACGGTGCCGTCGGGGTTGGGGTGGCGAGAGCAGTGGTCGCGGAACTCGGCGACGAGGCGTCGATATCCGGGGGTGCTGTGGCGTGGCCGGGTTGCCGCTACTCCTGCGTCGACCGCGCGTCGTGCCGCCGAGAGGACCTCGTCGGCGCGGGCTGATGCCAGCCCGGCGACGCGTTCCGACGCGGCGGTGCGTTCGGAGTACCAGCGTTTGGCTGCCTGATGGATACGCCACGGCCGCTCGGCTTTGCATCGTGCCATGACGATGTCGTAGCCGGGGTCGATGGTGATGACCTGGGCTCCGTGCTGCTGGTAGCGGGCGAGCAGGGCGGGTGATGGGGTGGAGTGGATGACGTACACGTCGGCGGCGGTGATGGCGAGGGCGGCGTCGATGGCTGCTTGTCGTGCCGCCTTCGTGACGGCGCGGACGTGGTCGGGGTGCTGGTGCGGGTCGTCGCCGTGGACGGCGAGGGTGCAGGCCAGTGCGTCGTAATCGATGGTGATGTCGCCCGGTTTGGCGTGCTCACGCACCCACGTCGACTTTCCGGCGGCGGGAGGTCCGATGACCAGGAACAGGGCCACCGGTCTACAGCTGGGGTGCGGCGAAGTGTTCGGCGTAGCGGGTGCGCGGCACGTAGGGGTAGCGCTGGACTCTGGTCAGGTTCACCACCGTCTCGGGCACGGTGGGGCAGATGAACGCGAAGTTCTTCCAGACCCGTTCGGCGCGGGCGTAGACGACGTTGGTGAAAACGACGTCGATGAACAGATCGGGTCCGTAGCCGTGGGATTCCCAGGCGAGAAGGTCGGTGTTGGCGGGGAGCCGGAAGTTGACGGTGCCGTCGAGGCCTTTGAGGCGGGCTTCGTCGACGCGGCAGATGAAGCCGCCGAACGCGAGGTCGGCGGGTCGGGGGTCGTAGTCGGCGGCGCGGAACGCGAAGCCGGGCGGGACCCGGTAGACGAACTCCACGTTGCAGGTCATGGGCCGGATCTCGGGGTCTGCGTCGATGTCGAGGTTACGGTCGGCGGTGACGCCGACGGCGTCGTATTCGACGGTGAAGTACTCGACGTTGGCCATCAGGCGTCCTGAGTCTCACCCTCGGTCGTCTGATGCGCTTCCGGCTCGGGATGTGCGTGCGCGCGGGTGCGGCGGTGCGGCTTGTCGATGCGGTCGCCGCTGTGGACGTGTTCGATGACCGGCTCCGACGGTTCGGTCGGTTCATCGTCGCCGTCCGGGGCGCCGGGTGCCGGGGCCGGAAGGACCAGCGGGGTCCCTGTGGGCGCTTCGGGTCCACCCGTCGCACCTTGGAATCCATTCTCGCTGGCGGTGAGTGTCAGCTGGCCGTCCTCACGGGACATCTTCACCGTGCTGGTGTCCTGCAGGTAGACGACACGGTCGTCCAGGCGGATCTCCAAGCTAGGCATAGGTCGTCTCCTCGGTGGTGGCGATCGCGCACGGGCACGGACCGGGTTCGGCGGCCAGCCATGGCGGGGCAGGGTGGTCACAGGTGCCCGCCTCGTGGGGCGGGTGGGGGCAGTAGCCGCACATCCGGGGCCGTGGGTCGGTGCGGCGCTCGGCGAGAGCGGTGAACTCGTGCCACCGGTAGTCGCCGATCGGGCGGGTCAGGCGCTCTTTGTTCGCGGCGGGGATGCTGCCGGCGGGGACGGTCGCCTCCGCGTAGTCGACGACGGTGAGCCCGTCGGCGGCGGCGGTCGCCTCGAACGACTCGCGGGTCAGCCAGCGCATCACCGCGAGGTCCTCGGCGGACACCGACGGCAGCAAAGGGATGATCCGGCGGTATCGGCGCTGTTGAGCAGGCTCGGTCACGGTTGTTGTCCTTTGCGTCGCGGCCCCGGCGTGCGCAGCGTCGCCCTCGTCCCGGAGATAGGTCAGGCGTCATGGGGACAGCCCGCCCGGAAAGGGGCGGGCACGAGCTTGCCCCGAGTGCGCGGCGGGCACAGCAGCAACCCGGGCCGTCGGGGTTTGACGTACGCCGGGGCCGGCGCGAATGAGGAACGCCCCTCAACGCGTGTGAGCGGAGGGGCGTCTGACACCGCTGTGCGAGGGGGGTCAAGACACAGCGGTGCTTAGCGGGCAGTATAACCGGTGATACCGACAGTGACGTAGGTCCTGCGGATCGGGGCGGGGCGTGTCGTGCTAGTCAGTTGGAAATCAACTGCTGAGCCCGCTGGAAAGACACCCCCAGCACATCTCCCACATCTCGCACCGCGACTCCACGTGCTGCGAGATCGCGCGCCAGTTCCCGCGCTTGAGTCGCTGCCGCTGCCGCGTGGCTTTCAGCTAAGCGGCGGTCGGTGGACATCTGGTGCGATCGTGCGGTGACGTCGATGCCGTCAACGGTGATAGAGATGTCCAGATCGACCTCCGACGGTGCGGAATCGGTGACTGTGCAGATGAGATCCCGCGCCTGGGCGGCTACCTCAGAGAGTCGGCGGGCCTGTGTGGTGTCACCGAGGTTGATCGTTCCGGTTGGCGTTGTGTATCCGTCGAGTTCTGGGACGGTGATCATCCACCACCTGTCGTCGCGGGTGACGTTCACGCGGTAGGTGTGCATGTCAGTTCTCCTCGCAGTCGTTCTGGCAGTTCTTGATCGCGGCGTTGACTTTGTGGCGGACACCGGGGCTGATGGTGCGGTGCCCGGTTGGGACGGGGACGCTGTACCGGCCGTGGCGGCAGGTCCAGTTGGTGTGGCTGCCCTTTCCGTCCCGCTTGGTGAAGCCGGCGGCGGTGAGTTGCTTGACGACTTCCCTGGTCGGGGCGGATGCGATCATGATCTTAGTCTAGCTCACTTGACTATTTCTAGTCAAGCCCTGTAGACATTAATTAGTGCTGTTTAGGCAGTGTTCCTGCCCTAGATCCGTGATCACAAACCGGGCCGCCAACACCACCCCCGCCGGGCCAACGGACCGGATCGACTCATCAGCCACCAGCCCCTGCCTGGACAATCCAGCCAAGATCCGCTTGGTCGCGGGAACCCACGTCTCCCCCGCCACCTCGGCCCGCCATCCCGTCGTCGTCCGCAACGGCCACACCCGCTGCACCGACAACGCCCGCAGCACCGCGCGCTCCCGCGCCGACAACCGATCAGCCACGACACAACCTGGCGCTGTCCGGACCCAAGCACGACGCGTCAAGCACACCGAGGTCGCAGAGATCAGGCTCGTAGATGGTGCGGGGCCGCACACCGTCATTCTCCATTTCAGTTGCGTTTCAAGCGGATTCGCTGCTGGTAGGCGAGCACGTCGCCCCACCGGACCCGCAGCCCCTGCGGGGTTTCGATCGGATAAACGCCGTCGCGGCCGGCGCGGGCCCGGGAGAACCACATGCGGACCGCCTGCTCGCTACGGGTGGTCCAGTAGGCGACCTCGGCGACAGTGAGCTGGTCGTCGAGATCAGGCATCGACAGCTGCGGGACGACCCAGTTCGCCTGCAACGTCACCCACTGCTGGTCCAGGGCGGCGAGGGCCGTGGACGGGTCGTTGAGGGTGCCGTCCTCGAACCGCTGGATCATCCGCTCACACAGGGCACGGTAGGAGCGGGCGACGCGGCGGTCTTTGTCCTCGCGGGTGGCGTCGGGCCACGGCCACGGCTCAGGGTCAACGCGCAAGCTGTGCGTCCTGGCGAAACGGCAACGGCATTCGCATGTTGGTGGGCTGCTCCCACCAATCCCGATAGACATCGACCAGCCACCGGTCCAGAGCCGGTTGGGGTGCATGGTCGGGCAGCCACGACACCTCTGTGTGGCCGACCAGCTGGTCCCGTAGATCGGCGATCCGGTCCAGCACCTCCGACAACCGGATCTTGCCGTGGCGCAGATCGAGCAGCCAGGATCGTTCCGGCTCCGGTATCGGCAGCGTGATCCAGCCGGTAGTCAGTAACTCGACACCTTGAATCCCCAGCCGCACAGCGTGATACGCGAATTTCACGTCGAAGCCGTACAGCGCGATCAGTTCGGGCCGGTTGGTGTGCTTGCCGCGCAGTCCCAGCATCTGGTCGCGCTGGGAGTCCAGGTAGCCGATGAAACGGCGGCCGCAGTCCCGCGACAGGAACAGGTGCGGTCGCTTGCGCAGGGCCAGTCCGGGCCAGGCGATGTCGACGACCTCCGCGCTGGGGACGAACAGCGGGATCAGCACGGTCGGGTTGCCGGCCGCCGCCAACCTGGCCCACTTCCGCAGCCCGTAAACGACCAGGTCCAGGTCTCCCGGGCCTGACCGCCGCCCCTCGGGTTGAGTGCGGTACTGGTACTGCTCGAACCGCTTCAAACCGATCACATAGTCGGCGGGTTCGATGCAGATGCCCATCTCGTCGCGGTCGTCCTGCCCGTCCACCGTGACGCCGTGGACCCCGGAGCCGACCTGGCAGCGCAAGATCACGTTCTGTTCGGCGACGTGGTGCGCTTCGCTGCTCGAATGGTTCACCGGTCGGCCCTGACGTCGACGTGCTCAGCACAGCGAAAGCCGATCCGCCGCGACGCCATGATCAGCGTGGCGGCACCGGGCTTCATGATCACCTCGGCGACCGCCGGGTGCTCGCAGCCGTTCACCTGGCATGGCCGGAAACCGTTGCCGCACTTCTCCAGCGGGATCATGGCCGTGCCTTGCGATGCACCCACCTCCCAGCGCTCCACACAGAAGTCCCAGTCGCCTTCGGCGGCGGCGTCGATGGCGGCCAGGAGCGCGAACGCCGACTGCGCGTCATGGAACACGCCGTCGATCATGTATCCCTCGCACTTGAATTCCGTCGACATCGCGACGTACACCGGCCGGTCCTTCGGCTGTTCCTCAGCGAGGACCGCGCGGGCCGTCTCGGCAAGGACCTCGAACAACTGCGGCGGGGTGTCCACGACGTCGATGTCGTCGGCCCCGCCGGTGAGCACCCGCACAAACGCTTCCCGCAGCGCCGACGACAACACGTCACCCACGCTCAGACGCCCTTCACTTGCGTTGGCGTCCAGTCAGGCACCGACAGATAGCGGAACTCGGGCGGCGGTAGATACCGCCCATAGCTGCCCGTGACGTAATCTCCGGCCAGGATGGCCCGGTGTTGGTCATTCGCGTGCGTCTCTAGCGCGTAATTCCGATCCCTGACCTCATCGCGCAACTCGGCAATCAGAGGCCACGACCCAAACCCCAGGAGTAGGAGTCCGAATAGGCCGAAGATCAGCCAGTCGGTCATCGGTCGGCCTCGATGGCCTGCTCGTCGACCTCGGTAGCGAAGCTGACCAGGCGGTCATCGTGAATGGTGGGCATGTTGTGTCTCCTTCGTGAGTTGTGATCGGTCACAGCACCGACCCGTTCTGTCCGGTGTATTCGCTGCAGCCGCAAGGGGTTACGGTGCGGTCACCGTGCTGGTATCCGGAGCCGACCGCTTTGCCGGTGTTGTCGGGTGGCCCGCTGATAGTGGTGACGCGGCAGCCCGCTCCGTCGCGGTGAAGGTGCCGGTAGTGGCCGCAGGAGTGGCAGGGGTGATCGGTCACTGGTCCTGCTCGGGTTCGTAGGTGGGGCATGGGCAGAAAGTGGTCCACGAGCGGCCCTCCGTGAGCACCGCTAAGCACGTGCCGCCGTGCCGGGTGTGTTCGTCAGGGGCGTGGCCGCACGCGCACGTCACGTGGTCACCTGTCCTTGCGGGGAGTCGTCGCCCAGGGTCGATGTCGTAGGTGGGGCCGAGTCGGATGTCGATGACGCCGTCGTCGCCAATCTCGATGCTCTTGACGACCCGGCGACCGCCGAGCGCGGTCACGATCGCGCGGTTCATGCCGGCTCGGATCGGAACACGACGACGTCCTCGACCGCGGTGACGAGGTAGCCGTTGTCGAAGTGGATGACCAGGCCCGCGCGGACCTCGTGGAACTGCAGCCGGTCGTGGCATTCCAGCCGGATACCAGCCCGCCAGTGTTCGTAGCTGTCGTCGAAGTCCCCCAGCATCGGGGCTAGTTCCAGCGGGATGGTGGAGTCGCCGCGGATCAGCAGCGCCCGTGTCGGTCTCATGCGCATTCCCCGCGGTGGAAACAGAAACAAAGCGGGCAATACGGCGCACCGTCATCCCGGGTGGACTGGTCGGACTCGCCGAGGCAGCCGGTGTGCACCAACACGGAGCCGTCACAGCCGGGCAGCTCGAAGTACTCGACCTCATCGCCCGGGCGGATCTTGTCGCCGTGGTGACAGCGCCCGGGGTACCGGGCCGCGAACACGGTCACGACTCGCACCGGCAGGTCGGGCAGTGCCGGATCGGACGCCCGGACTCACGCCAGTCGCACTGGCAGGGCAACCGATTTGGTCCCACAGCATGGGGGCACTCCGCCGTCTCGCCAGACTTGTACCGGTCATGCTTGTGGTTACCGGACCTGCAGTTGTCGCACAGGGTCATCGGCTGGCCGCTTCTCTGCGGCGCTGTTTGACCTTGTCCTGCTTGGCCCGGTCGTACTCCTTGGCTGCCAGCTCCCGCTGCTCGGGCCGCGAGTGGGGGATCGGTTTGCCTTCGGCGTCCAGCGTCCCCATCTCCAGGACCACGGCCGCGCGGGCGGTCAGATGCTCGGTGATCAGAGCGACCAGTTCCGCGGCTTTGTCGGCCGCCCGCTGCGGGCCGCCCTCGGCGGCGGCTTCGACAATGATCTGCCGGACGGTGTCCGGGTCGACGGGAGGGCCGGCGGCCAGCCGATCCCGGAGGGTGTCGAGCCGCCAATACGACTCGGCGAGGAAGTAGCTCATCAGGTCGGATTCCTCTCGGGTTTCGATTTCGTCGAGCACCAGGCCTTCGATGAACCAGTACTCGGTCTCGCTCCATGCGGCGCCGCAGGTTTCGCAGTCCACGACCGACGAGCCGTCGTCACGGCCGACGGTTTGGGCGCGGCAGTAGCGGCGCTCCCGCGACACCCATGCCGGGCACGGGGCGATGAAGCGGTGCCGCAGCTGGGCCCGCCCCAACTCGTTGTAGACGTCGGAGGACAGGCGCACGATCATCCAGGCGATGTCGATCCCGGACAGCTCCACTAACTCCCGCGGCTGCCCGGTGGGGTGGCGGTCGCATTCCTCGTCGGAGTCCGGCAGCGGTAACCACAGCAGGTGCGGCTGCGTGGGTGCGTCGAGGAGGGCTTCCAGCGACACCAGCAGCAGCTTGGCTGCGTGGTCGACCGTCATCAGCGGACCGCCGGTGGAGGCTGCGCCGGCGGCCCGGAACCCGCGGCCGTCCCAGCCGGTCGGGGTGACAGCACGGTGGCGGGCCTTCCCTGTCATCCGCAGCTCTTCCTCGACGACCTCGGCAGCCCGGTCGGCGATCTCCACGATCCGGGTTTGCAGCATCTCCCGATAGGTGTTGATCGGGATCGGCAACTCCGTCGACCCCGCCACTCGAGCGCCGTCGACGCTGCGTTTCTCCCCGATGCCCTGCCCGAGCCGCTGGTAGTCCCGCGGGAGCCCTTTGACTGCTGAGGCCACCCGCTGGAGGTCGGCGTCACACAGCGGCCCGTCGACAACGGCGGCTCCGAGCCGGATAGGCCGGCCGGTGACCGGGTCAATCTGCTGTTGAATGTCGGCGTTCACACACACCCGGCCCCACGCGCAGCGGTGATCCAGCAGCGGCCCGAATAGTTCGGACGGCGACGAAATCCTTTGTGCTGTCATGGTAATTTCCTGCATTCCCACGCGTGCCCCCATTGCGGTCCGCCGTCGCAGCACGGCGGGTGTTCCAGCGCCTCCAACCTTGATTCGATCGCGGATAGGCGATCCTCCACCAGTTTCAATAACTCGCTGTCGGTCAACGGGTTTCCGCCCCTCTCCCCTGGTTGAGCCAGTCGGTGTTAATGCAGTCGCAACGGTGTATCGCGCATTCGAGGCCATGCCACTGGTGACGGCATTGCGTGCAGCGGTCGTAGCGGTTGACGTTGTAGTCGTCCCGCGGCCCACTGCCGAGGGAGTCCCGCACCAGGGCGTCGATCTCGTCGATGACCGGCTCTTCGGGGTTGACCCCGTAGCGGCGCAACGAGATCTCCCCGGGCCTAACGTTTTCGTCGGCGGGGATCACGCCCAGGCAGGAGTAGCGGCCCGGCTCGTCAATGTCGCGGAGGATGCGCGGAGGATCGGTGACATACCCGATCAGCTGCCAGCCCTCTCCCCGCTCGGCGTGGACCGTGCGGAAGGCGCCTTCCAGGGCTTCTGGCAGATGGGTTCTAATCGTGTCGACTGGAACCGGCAGCGGCCAGCTCAGCGGCGCAGTCCGATGGAGCAGAGTCTCTACGGCGTAGGGGCCTGATGCGCCGAAGTCGTACATACCGGGCCGACACACCGGGATGTAGGGCATAGGATGCCAATCGGGGCCGGGACGTTCCCACCACACCACCATGACGTGGACGTCGTCGTGCGTGGGGTAGACGGAGCGGGTTATGTCGGCCATGGCCGGCCTATGCCTGTCTCGCTCATGCCAGATGACCATCGACGGCGGGTCGCTGATCTCGTAGTCATAGCGGTCACGGGTATTGAAGGTGGCCGACCACTCCCTGGTGCCTGCGGGGCACTCAACGCTGTATTGGTTGCCGGTCTCGTCAGGCATGATGCGGGTGCTCCACCACCACTGCCACGGTCCGGTGAGCCAGACCGGCTCCTGGACGTCCGGGATTGTGCGGCCTTTGACGTTAATCAACGCTGTTCCAACAGGTTTCCGGGCTGTTAGCCAGGTCGATCAGGGTGTCGGCGTGGCATTCCAGCCCGGCGGGGCACCAGCACGCCAGGTCGCGGCCGGCCAGAATGTGCAACTGACCGAGGACACTGGCACGGCGTGTAGCGAGGTGCTGCCGGTCCTCGACGCTCTCGTCGACCTCCCGCACCTTCAAAGCTGGGGCTTGGTCACCGAGCGTCAGCCAGTTCCGGTGGAGATGGACTGCGAGGCGGTGGGCGTCGTCGATGAGAGTTTCCGGGTTGAAGAACATGCCTGGGCCGTCGACGATCCAGCCGCCCGGTTGGATGATCTTCCACGGGTTGCCGAACATCGTCGGTCGGGCCACATTCACCGCATCCGCCGGGAGGCGCCAGCCTCGGTTGCGGCGCAACTGGATTCGCTCAGGCACCGCTCGCCTCGATCCGGTCGGCCATGCGGTGGCAGTAGTCGCCGATGATGCGTAACTGGTCGGCGGTGAGGTCGACGGTCGGGCCGGCCATCGGGCCGAGGGACACAACCGATCCCATGTTGACGAAGTACATCGAGCCGGCCGGCCCATCGATGCGGAGATGCCCTTGTCTCCGGTTGGCCAGGTCGTAGACGATGGCCGGGCCTACAGGGGTATTCCGCAGAACGTCGATATCGTCGTCGAACAGCGTCAGCTCGGTCACTCCGTCTCCTGCATCCACGAGTGGTCACAGGTGATGCAGGTGCGGGCCACCCACACCGGCCACCACCAGTCGGACCACAGCCGGTCGGGGATCTCCACCGGGTGCGCCGCGCGGGTGCTACAAGCCGGGCAGCTCACAACAGCCTGGATGCACAGCGACTCCAGATTCCACGGCATCCAGGTGGCCGCCGATAGCAGCGTCTGGTCCGAGACGGCGTCCGGGAATGTGATCTGGTCGGCGGCCCGAAGTTCGTCGAACAGCATCCACACCGAGCACCGACGTTCATGCAACGTCGTTTCGACAGGAAGGGTCCAGCGGCGATCACCGCGCTCAACGGTGACGCACAGGCCCGAACGGATGCGCTCGCCGATAGTACTGGCACCAATCATGATTCGACCGTCTCGCACGGCACCGCCGCCTGGGGTTCGGCTGCTGTCCACAGTGCGTCGTACGCGGCAAGTCGATCAGCGATCTCGGTCTGGTTGACCGGGAACAGGTTCCAGGCGTCGACACCGACGTGGATTTGCAGTCGCGGGACAGGGAACGCGGCCATCAGGGATGTCTTGCGGGGGGCGTGGGTGTGGCCGTGCAGGATCGGCAGGCCGCCATCGCGGAGCCGGTACTCCCAGAACCTGTCGGCGGTCGTGTGGTCGCCCCGAATCGGGAAGTGGGACAGCATCACGTTACGGCCGGCGATCTTGCGGCGGCCGAACGGCTGCACCGAAGCGAACATCCGCATGTAGGTGGCCTGCCACGTGTGGGCGTCGCGGTGCCCGGGCCAGCAGGCGTCGTGGTTTCCCGTGATCAGATGCTTCACACCCGGCCGGTCGCCCACCCAGTTCAGGGCGCGGGCAACGGCTTCGGTGCCGCCCATGCTGAGGTCGCCGAGGACCCACACATGGTCGTCGGGCTGGACGACCGCATCCCAGTTGGCGGCCAGGAGCCAGTCGTGGGTGGCAACGTACTTTGGCGGCCATGTCGTCACGGCCGACCGCGATGTCACGGTCCGGGTGCAGGCGTGGCGCCATCCGCTGTGCGGCGATGGTGGCGTGGCCGAGGTGTAGATCGGCCGTATACCAAACACTCATCGTTCTCTCTTCGGGGTGTGGTGGAGCAGGGTGGCGGCCTGGAGGTTCTGCCGGATCAACTGGGTCAGGATCGTGTCCTCGACATGACGCAGCGCCGTAGCCCACGTCGACGACGCGGCAACGGGTGCAAGGGAATCCGGCGGGAACACCCACCAGCGGCGGTCGGGCTGCTCCCCCGCGGCAACCCGGTCGTCCGCGGAGGCCCGCCAGGGCGGCAACACCCCGGCCGGGGTGCGACGAATCCGCCACCGCCGCAACGCCTCATCTGAGAACT
This sequence comes from uncultured Mycobacterium sp., assembly GCA_964629725.1. Taxonomy (GTDB): domain Bacteria; phylum Actinomycetota; class Actinomycetes; order Mycobacteriales; family Mycobacteriaceae; genus Mycobacterium. Next base: position 19,760 of record CAZVST010000013.1, on the reverse strand, counting down.
CGACCTCCCACGCCCCGCCCGCCTCGGTGCGGAACGTCCCGAACACGCTCACCGGATACCCCCGACCGTGCGGCGCTGCCCACGGATCACATCGGTGGTGGTGGTGACTTTCGCCCCGCAGGTGGCGCACTGCGGTGCCCGACCTCCGACCCGGTGGGCGGCCATCAGCATCTTCGCGACCATGGAAGAGACGCCGGCCCACATGCGTGCGGCGCACGGCATACACATCAGCTCGACCCGGTTGCCGTCCGGGTTGGCGTCCGGGCCGTTGCACTGCCCCAGCAGGTGCACCTCGAACGTGACCTCGGCGGGGCGCCAGCAGCCGGCGGGATGGCCGGAGCAGCCGATGATGCATTGGCAGGTGATCGGGCTGGTGTCGACGCGGCCGGCGATCTCCGCGAACCTCTGGGAGATCTGTTCGGCGGTCAGGTCCAAGCCGTTGGGTCGGTCGCCGTTGGTGTCGCAGAGGCGGCAGCGGTCGATCGCTTGGGCGTCGGCTTGCGGATTGGTGTCGTCGTCGAGGCTGACGAAGCCGTTCTCGTCGAGATCAGGCATGGGCGACCGCCTCAGCGTGTAGGCAGCGCACCGCGGGGTCGTACGGCAGCCCGTCGGCCCCTAGTAGCCAGCCCGCGTCGTCACACGTTGGGCATCCGGCCAGCGCCTGGGCCGCTTCGGCTCGGGCGGCGCGCTGCCGGGCAAGGTCGTCGGCTTCGGAGTTGGTTGCGTGCTGCTCGTCCCATTCGCGGCGACGCATGCAGGCGCGGCAATCGGTGTCGGAGTTCTCTGAATGCTTGCGACATTGGGGGCGGGGCCCCCCAAGGTGACCAACAACGAAACTAGAGATAGTTCCTGTACTTGTTCCTGTACTTGTACTGGAGGGTTCCGGAAGGGTTCCGTTTTTCGGAAGGGTTCCGGAAGGGTTCGTAGGGTCGGGCTGAAGGGTTCCAGAAGGGTTGAGGAGTTCGGCTACGTGATCCGCCTCGGCGCGCCGCAACCGACGCAACTCGGCAGCCACCTCAACCCTCAGCTTCAGAGACGAAACGAGGCCCGCGGACTTCAAAGCGCTCTTGAAGATGTTGGGCGACTTCACAATCTCAGCGGTCCGCATGTAAGACCGGATGAACAGTTCGTCAGTGTCCTCGTCGACGAAGATGAACCGCTCGGCTTCGAGGACCGTCATGTCCTCGCGGATGTCGTCCTGGTCGATGTCGTCGCAGCCCTTGGCCAGCATGCCGATGTTGAGCGTGAGCAAGCCAGCGCAGTCGAGGTCCTTCTGTGAGCACAGCTGTAGGTAGGTGCACTGGGCGGCCCGAGACAGAGCGCGAAACTCCTTATTGCGCCATATGGACTCACGGATGAGCGCTGCGGTATTAGCCATCGTGCAGCGCCTCCGCTTCCGACCCTGCCCCGAGTCCAAACCAGGTCGCAGCGGCGGTCACAGTGACTCCCCGCATCCCGCCGAGCCGAACTCCGTCCACGGCACGAACCGGTCAACCCACCACCCCGACACGCCGCGTCGGCTGGCCACCAACTCCTTGCACCAGAACCCCCACTCACGGGTCCGCGGTCCGGTGACGATGACCGTCCAACAGGGGATCTCACAGTGCCGCCACGTGCGGACCAGCGGTCCACCTCGCGGTCGTTGATCGTCGCGACCGGTCTCGCACAGCTGCGTCCACAACTCCACCCGATGCCGGAACGCAGCCGGCCGGAACGCGATTGTGCGATCCCACCGATTCCAGCCGCCGTACCGGCCGCCGATCACCCCCGACCGTGCCACGGCACCCGCCTCAGTCACCTCGGTGTAACCGCCCTTGAGGATCAGGGAGAAAAACCACCATGGGTGGTCGTGAAGGGCTCGGTCGTCGTCGGACGCCAGGAACTGGTGCAGGTAGACGTTGAGCAGCGGGTTACGCGGGATCAGGTACCAGCGCCGCAGATACGGCGCCTCCGGGTCGCCGATCACCTGATGCGGCTGCCCGGTCAGTAAGCGGCGCAACCACTTCCGATTCGACGGCAACTGCGAAGAGACACTCATGCGTCACCACCATCGGGGTCGCTACCGTCGATGTGCTCGATGGCTTTGCCGGGATCGGCGGTCCGCCAGTCCGGCCACTGCCGGGCTTCGTTGCGGGCCTGCTTCGCGTGGATCGCGTCGATGATGTCCTGCGGTTCAGCGCCGGTGCGCCACGCCCCATCCAACGCCAAGATGACCACGTCGACCCACTCGCTCAGATCGAGCGGCTCCCTGCGGATCTCGTCGAGTTCCTTGGTGATGTGGTCGAGGATGCCGGCGGTCCGGTGGCCAGGGCCGAACGCATGAAGGCTGAATTCGCTCTGCCGGCTGAGGTGCTCGGCGTCGATCACGTTCATAGCTGTCCGATGACCGCTCATGGTGTTCTCCTTCTCATTCGGGGTTTGGGGTGCGGGGCCAATCCGGATCACGCTGGAAGCCCGTCGTGAGTTCGCCCGTCGAGCATCCGGCCTGCGGCGCGCTTGCCGACGCGGTACAGGCTCGGGCCGTTCGTGCTGAACCACTGCGTCGACTTTCCCGGCAAGGTGATGTCCTCCGGTGACTGGTCTTCCGTCACCCATTCGCCCCATTGTTTGAAGAAGAACGGCACGCGGTGCTCGGTGCAGTAGTCGCGGAGGTCGGTCGCCCACTCGGGGTTCATGGGCCTTGCGCCGCGGCCGGATTCGCCGCCGACGATGAGCCAGTCGATCTGTCGGGGGCATCGTTCGTCGCGCATCGCCTCACCGCAGGCGCAGAGGACGCCGAATTCGGTGTAGTGCCAGGGATGATGCTCGGGCAGCTTGATCGGGCCTAGGAGTGGTTCTGCACTGACCATCCGGACGGCGGCCGGGGTATCGAGCAGTGCCGGGATGCGGATATCGGCCCACTGCTGGTTTTCGGCGGTGATGCCCAGCCAGACGTTCGGCAGTACCGTCGCGAACGCATCCGGCACCGGGTCGTCATCCCACCTGTCATCCCACGCGGAGTGCAGGTTGTCACGCGCAGCCTGGAGCAGGTTCGGCCACTCGGCAGACGAGAGCAGCGAACGCATCCGGGCGTGACGCTTGGTCAGGACCTGGTAGGTGTGCCTTGGTGACTCGGCCATGACGGCGAACACGCGGGCGATGTACTCGTCGGGAACGTCCTTGTGGAAAAGGTCGCTCATCGAGTTGACGAACACGTGGCGGGGTTTGCGCCAGTGCAGCGGCATGTTGAGCTTGTCTGGCCGCAGCTGGACATCGAAACCGCGCTCGAAGTAGTGGCCCGGGGTGCCGCGCCAGCGTTCGGCGAACGTTTCGGCGTAGCAGTGGTCGCAGCCCGGCGAGACCTTCGTGCAGCCGGTGACCGGGTTCCAGGTGGCGTCGCACCACTCGATCTTCGAGTTAGCGCTCACAGCGAGCTCCTCACGGTGTGGAGACCTTGGGTTGCGCTGCGGCCCAGAACATGAGGCAGTCGGTGCCGCAGAAGTGGCGCTGCTCGTGCGGGCACTCGCTGTCGTGGCGCAGTTGATCGCCGAGGAACGCGACGGTGATGAATTTGCCGTGGTGCTCGCAGGGTTCCCAGCGGGTGCAGCCGTCACGGTCGCAGTGCAATGCCATCATCAGTTGTTGTCCTTTCGGAGTTGGTAGGTGTCGCCTGCGTCGCCCAACGCCAGCAGGGCCTCCCAACCGGGAGTGTCCGGCTCCCCGCTGGAGACCCGGAGGGCGTGGCCTTGTAGCGAGGTGTGTCGTCTGGTGAACGCATCCGCTGAGGGAAAGTCAGGAAACACCCACAGCTGCGGCGGATTACAGTCCAGGCAGCGGACCTGGATCGTCACCGCCGCCGCTTCCGTTTCGGTGTGTTCTCGCGTTCGAGTTGACGGCGCTGCTGGCGGGTCAGCGCACCGAATTCCTCCGGGATCGGCTGCCCGGCAGGGCGTTCAGTGAGGGTGATGGGCTGGAACTGGACGCGGGTGGTGTCGGTTGCCGGGTTATAGCGGGCGTCGACCGCCGAGTACCTGCGTCCGCCCCGGCCCGGACCGAACAGCCGGGTCTCGCCCATGATCTGGGTGACCCGGTCCCCGCGGTACGTCGCGACATTCGGTAGCTCCCCGGACAGGCCCGGAACATACGGCTCACTGGTCACGGTCAGGTCCTCGCGGCCATCTGCCGGCCCCACTCCACGACCGGGTCCTGCCAGGTGTAGGCATCCCCCGGCGTGGCGGTCACCGTGACGGTGTGCGCAGGGCACTGGCCGTCGGTGCAGCGGCATCCCCGCCGCTTCTCCCACCCCTTCAGCCACAGCTGCAGGCGGCGCCCATCGTTGACCTGGCTTCGTGTGGCCGCCATGTCGGCCAGCCACGGATGCTGATCCAGCAGGTACTTTCGGCACACGTCCGCGGCGCGCGGGATCTGCCCGAACGCCACACGGTGGGGTGCACCGGTCATGAACGTCAACAGGTCCTGAACCTCGGCCAGGTTCTCCGTCGACCCGACCGGCAGATCACCCCCGTTGGTGACGTAGAGAACGGCCTGCAACCGAAACTGCCGGGTGCTCACCAGTCGCCCCGAACGGCCAGCACCGGAATGTCTGCGGTGTGCTCGATGATCTTGCCGACAACGTCAGCCCACGCGGTGCGCAGCAACTGCTGTGTCGGCTTCAGCTTCACCGCCAGCCGCAGCTGCCCGGCGTTCACCCGCAGCTGGAACCACGCCTCCACGTCGTACGAGGCGACGTGGCCTTCCCACGGTGTCAGGCGCAGCGTGATCGTCTTCGGCACCTCCAGGCGGCCGGTCGCCCCGCGCCCGGCCGACGCCGTGACTTCCTCTGTGTACGAGAGGGACTGGGAGCCGTCGTGGCGGTTGATCTTCGACTCGAACGACCCCGACGACGACGCCCGAATGCTGTCGACGACCTCCAATAGCTCGGCCTGGTCCGGGGCGACGACGGTGTGCACCAGCTCTTCCAGCTTGTCGCCGAACTCGTTCTGCGCGAACCACGCCCCCGACAGTTTGTGCCAGGCCACCCAGTCCGGGTCGGGAACGAGCCTGAGCACGAGCCGGTCGTCGCGCCACCCGCCCAGTTCGGTGTTGTGGTCGTTGTACACGGCGGTGACGGTTCCGGCCGTGTAGTCGCCAGCCAGCGTCGAGGTTCCGACGGTCAGGGGCCGGCGGGCGATTTCGTCGAGGAATGACAGCACCTCTGCGACGGTGCGGGTGCCCGTCGGCCGGTGCGGGATCGGCGCGAGGTGCGATTCATCGATGGTGACGGACTGCAGGCCGTGCTGCTCCGTGACCGCGACGGCGTAGCGGCGCCCGTAGACGCCGTCGAGCAGTTGCGCGGGGGCCGGGGTTTTCAGGACGCCGAGGTCGTGCTCGACGGTGCCGATGACGCCGGCGAATTCGGTGGGTTCCATGCGGATGCTCCTAAGCTTTTTCGGGGGTTGGGTTAGTTGTCGGGGCCGGCGGCGGCGGTCTTGCCGTCGCTGTAGTCCATGCGCATCTGGTACGGGTCGTTGCGGTGTAGGCCGCCCTCGTCGTCGGTGTACCAGATCGAATCCTGTTTCTCTTCAGGGATTTTCGCCGACACCTTGTCGCTGACCTGCACCACTGCCGGATTGTTCTTGATCGTGGTGATGGAGAACTGCACCGTCACCGTCGCGGTTCGGCGGGTGGTCCGCACCGCTTCGACCGCATCCCGCAGCAGCTTCGACGCTGTGGTGTGCGCCCGGCCGCGGGCGTGGGTGAGGAGCAGTTCGGCGAACTCGGTCGCCTGTTCGTTGTCAGCCATTGGTGGTGTCCTTTCCGGAGGTGCTGAGTGTTGCGATGACGTCGTCGGCCTCTGCCGCGGTGAGGTCCGACAGCTTCGACACCTCGCGGGTCACCAGGCTCGACACGAACTCCATGGCCTCCCTGGTGTTCGGCGTGTACTTTTCGGCCTTCAACAGATCGCGGACCCGGGTCAGCTGTGAGTCCGACGCGACTGGGTCGGGTGGCGAATCGGCCACGGCATGAACAGGTTCGGGCTCGACCGCGTTCACGAAGACCGGCTCGGCTACCGGAGTATTCGCCGAGACGAACGATGCGACGTCGGCGTCGTTGCGCCGCTGCTCCAACATCGCCTTGAGCCCACCGATCCCCCGCTTGGACTCCACACGCTGGGACACCACCGCGACAGGGGCAGAATCCAGCTCGAGTTCCTCCCGGCTGTACGCCAGACCACGCAGAACGTCCATCCACTGGATGCGCGCAACCTCCATGGCCGCTTTCCACCGCAGCATTTCGGTCGGATTGGTCTGGTACTTGTCGTTGCCGGTGTAGCCGGCCTGCTCGGCGCGGGCCATCGTCCACTCCGACGTCACCTCGACGCCGTTACGGCGCGACTTCCACACCGCCCGGCTGTCGGACTCCTCGACCGGCCAGATCCAGTCGCCGCCCTCCAGGAACGGCTTCGTGCGCCCGTCGGCCAGCCGCAACTCGACGAACCGGGTGATGAACGCGATCGCGTCTTTGGCCTCGATCGACGGCTTGCCGTGCACGGAGAACACCCGCATCGCCGACTCTTCGGGTGACCATCCCATCTTGTCGCCGTAGATGATTGCGACGGCGAGGTTGTAGATCGCCTGATCCCCCAGCGGGGGAAGGGTTTCAACCTTCCACTGGCCGTTGATCTTGCGTTTCTTCACCCGCTCGGCGTACGCCTGGAACTCCGGGTTGATGGCCGTGGAATGGGTCAACACCTGCGCGTACTCGTAGGCGGCGCGGAGTTCCTCCTTGGCGGCGCGCAGCCGTGCGGTGCGGGCGGTGATCCGCTGCAATTCCAGGACGTCGTCGACAGGTTCGTCGTCGGTGATGACTTCGGTGGTTGTCATGATTCTGCTGTCTCCTGTGGTTGTGGGGTCTGGTTGGTGGATTTGATCGGGTAGAGCGCCACGGCGCCGCGGGCGGCGGGTTGGCGGCGCGCGATGCGCTGCTCGCCGCAGCGGGCGTAGTTCGCGCGTTTCATCACGTCGAGCAGCCGGGTCTTGGCGAATCGGGCACGTGTTCGCGCCTCATCCTCAGCCGACAGCGCCTGGTGATACTCGGCCGCCAGCTCGGCGGGCACCTCCACCTCGGCGCCCTTGTCGATCTCCGGATGCTGTTCGCGGACGCACTCGTAGGAGGCGGCGGAATCGTCAAGAGGCGGAGGGACATCCGATTGCAGCGACGCCCAGAACTGCCGGCATTCGTCGATGATCGCCGCCGCGAGATCAGGGTCGAACTCCACCGGGTAGGTGTGGTGGGTACAGCCGATCTTGTTCAGCACCATCAAATGCGCAACACGATCCGTCAGCCCCGACAACAACATCTGCGCAGTCACCTGCACCAGGTAGTCCCACGGGCACTCGTCGGAGCCGTCGTCGCCCCACTCCTCCCAGCCCCGGCACGTCTTGAACTCCACCGGCCGCTGCCAACGCCCGCGCGTCGACAAACGATCCACCGTGCACAGGAACGGAAACCCGAAACGCGAAGCATCCCCAGCGAACTGGACCTCACCAGGCGACAGTCGCCACCCCGGATTGTCCAGCCGCCACAGATACGCCAACGCCGGCTCGAACGCATGCCCAACCCGGAAGTCGTCCCGATCCGGCTCCTGCGGGGTGATGCCCTTCATCCGATTCCAGAGTCGGTAGGCCGACTCGAATCGTGAAACTCCCATGATCGCAGCGATCTTCGATGGAGAGAGCACCTCGTTGTGCAGATCGGAGCCGGGTTCGATGAAACCGGGCTCGCCCTTGCGGTACACCCCGGGAATCAGCACGGTCATGCCCGTGCTCCGGCCACCGCGATGATGTGGTCAGTGAGCCACAGGTCCGCGCCCGCCCCGATGACCCGGATCGGAACCGCGGATGGGTCGGTGTGCTCACCGCCGGTGAACGGCTCGACGGACAGGCCGACACGGCGCGCCCACAGCGGGTAGAGGCCGACCTGGTCATGGCAGTGGCGGCACAGGTGCGTGATGTTCGCCGGGGACCACCAGCCCCCCTGTGAGCGATTCACACGGTGGTGCATGTCGGTGGCCGGCTGGCCGCACCACTCGCACCGGCCGCCGGACCGGCCGCGCACCGCGACGCGGGTGAGGGCTTCGGTCCATTCCACCCCGTCCGCGGACAGCCGTGTCACGCCCCGCCCCGCTCAGCGTGGTGCTTCCGTTCCACCTTCCGGCCGGCGGCCAGCGCCGCCCGCTTCGACGGGAAGCCGCCCATGAACTGCTTTGTTCCTCCGGGGGTTTGCCATTCCCACCGCCAGGTCCCCTCCTTGCCGAGGACAGCGGAGACGGTCGACTTGCGTGCCACCATCAGGAGGCCTCCTGCATGCGGTAGAGGGTGCGTTCGACGTGTTCGACGGTGGTGTTGAGGAGCTGCGCGAGCCGGTCGGGGTCGGCGGGGACCCCGACGTCGAGCAGGTCGTCGATCTGCGCGTGCAAGGGCACACGGGCGGTGCGGCGGGTGGCGCCGAACGGCTGTGCTGCCGGGTCGTCGATGGTGTCCTCGTCCCACGCCATCGGCGGCGCCCAACCGCGAAGCTCAGCCCACCGGGCCGCCTTCCGGGACGGCCCGGCCGTCATCTGGATTCGGTCGAACAGCTCCGCGACCGTGGCGGCGTGCGCCGCGGTGATCTTCTGCGTCCTCCCCGAGGTCCAGCTGGTGACCTGGTGGCGGTGCACACCGATCCTGTCGGCGATGACCTGGGCCGACCAGCCCATGCGTGTGAGCGCCCGCAGCCGCCGCATCGACCCGATACCGCTGATCTGGGTTCCCGCCGCCAGCACGGGGTCGAACACCGTGCCAGGGATCGGCACGGACAGCAGCCGGTCTTGGGTATTGCGGGACACGAACCCGGCCCGCGAGAGGTGCTGCAGCGTGGGCCGCGACAGCCCCGACAGCTTCTCGATGCGCCGCAACCCCATCCCGGCCCCGCGCAACGCGGCGAGATGCTCACGGGCGGGGGTGGGGTCGATGCGGTCAGGCTGCCAGCGCCCGTAGGCGATCTGCCGACGCCGGTGCATGGCGTAGCAGTTGTCGCACAGGCCGCTCCTGCCACCGGCGGCTTTCCCGCAGCGACACAGAGTCATTCGACGACCTCGGCGTCGACGACCACCCTCCCGAGGGGGTTGATTACCCGGCGTGGCTTGGGTTTGCGGTTGGCGGCGAAGTTCGCGCGGGCCTGCCGGTGGATCGCCGCGGTATTCCCGCGCCGGGCCGCGCGGGCCTCCCGGTTCTTCTTCCGCCGCTGCGCGATGACCGCAGTGGGGACGGTGCCGCCGTAGATGTGGGCCTGGGATTGCAGCGCGAAGAACCAGTTACGCAGCGATGTGGATGGCGCATCCACGGGAGTCTCGTCGGGCAGTTCGGTTGTCCGGTCGCCGTTCATGCGTCGACCAACTTCCGGCCCGACATGTCAGCCAGCTTGCGGAAGCACCCCGCGGCGGCGCGCGCATCGCCCAACGCCGTGTGCGGATCGGTATTGGTGACTCCAAGTTCGAGGGTCACCGCTGCCAGCGACGGAATCAGCGCCGGCTGGATACCCAGCGCCCCCGCCACATACGAGCCGAGATCAGCGAGGCGGTAGTTCCACGGCTCGTCGGTCGGCTTGAGCGGCGTACCCACACGCTGCGGCCCGAGGAACGCCCGGGAGTATGACCAGCGCAGCATCTCAGCGTCGAACCGGATGTTGGCACCGCCGATGGTGTTGCCGGCCAGCATCTTCCACAGCTGCTCGTAGCGGACGCGGGTCTCAGCCGACGGCAGAGCCGCCTCAGCCACACCACGCTCGAAATAGCGGTTGATCCGCAACGCAGCCCGATTCGCCTCACGCAAATCATCACCGTCGAGGTACGGGACGAACGCGAATTCCTCTCCGGTGCGGACGTTCACCGCCGCCACCTCGATCACCACATGGCGTTGCGGGTCCAGGCCGGTGGTCTCGATATCGATGACAATCAGATCCGACATCAGCGGACCCGCCCTTCGTAGATCGTGTACATGCTTATCTCTCTCCTCTCCAGGCGTGCGGGGCTCCGCAGCGCAGGCAGTACGACCTCTCCTTGAGGTCTCTGTGTTTCGCACAGCCGCAACGGGTTACGTCCCCGCCGCATCCGCGCGGCACAGGTCATCCGTCACCGCTCCAGTGACTCCACGGCCACACCGATCAGGTCACGGGCCGACGGCGGGGTGACCGCGTTCCCGGCGAGCCGCACCTGTTCCCGCCGGTTCCCCAACATTCGGTAGTCGGCCGGGAAATCCATGGCCCGCTTGTACTCGGTGGGCTCCAACATGCGGAACAGCACGTCGTCCAGTGACCCGCCGAATCCGGTTGCAATGCCATCGGTTTCGCGCGTCGTGCGGGTCGGGATCGGCTGGCTGGTCGGGGTGGCGCGTTCCCGCCATGTCCCCCCGGACGGGGTGACCAGGCCGTGCCGCTCCACCGTGGTGACGGTCGGTAACACCGCACCGGTCGGGGTGCAGCCGCGCCCGTTGCCGTAGTACGAGGTGACCAGGCCGTGGTGGTTGCCCTGCGCCGACACTGTCGACAGCGGGTGCGTCGCCGGCCGGTGTTTCGACCCGCCGCCCCGCAACTCCACCAGGAATGGCTGCTGCACCAGGCCGTGCCCGGCGCCGTCGGCCACCACCGTCGTCAACGGATCGCTCTGCGGCTCGAGGTGGCGGGGCCGTTCTCGGAACTGCGTCAGGAACGCCAACCCGGTCTCGTTACGCGCGGTTGCGGTGCGCAACGGTTCCGCCAGCGGCCGGGCCTGCTTACCCACCCTGCCTTCGACGGGAACCGCCAGCGGACCCCAATAGCGTTCGATGCCGTCCCGGATACGGGCGATAGTCTTCGCCGCCAGCGGGCGGGCACGGTCACCGATGCGGGTGCCGGGAAGCTTCCAGTCGATGATGTCGGCGGCCGGCCGCACGCGCGGGTGCACCACCGCGCCGCCGCACCGGACGTTCGGGCAGCGGAACACGTACTGGGCCTTGTACTTCCCGATCGTGTTTCCGTGCCGCTTCCACACCTGCACCGCCGACACCGGTCCGCAACCCTCACACACTGCATCCGGGCGTGTCAGCCGGGTCAGGTCCGGCGCCCGGTTCCCGGACCGCCAGAACACCGCGTAGAAGCGGTCACGGGACTGCGGCGCACCCGGCCCGAACACCTGGGCGTGCATGCTGTTGAGCATCAACACCCGATGCGCGTAGCCCAGCGATTCCATCGCCGACAGCCACGCCCGATACGGCGGCCACCCCGTCACCTCGACGACGTTCTCCACGAAAACCAGCTGATAGCAGTGGTATTCAGACATCCGCACGACGTCCCACATCGTCGCCCGCGACCGCTCCGAAGCCTCATCAGGCAGAATCTCCCCGAACAGGTCGGGCTGGTCGTCGGCCAGCTTCTTGCCCTGCGCGACCGAGTGTTTCGTGCAACTTGGCGAGAACCACGCCAAGTCGGTGTGCGGAACCAGACGCGGGTCGTACTGGGAGACGTCGGCACATACATGGTCGGCGGCGGGGTGGTTGGCGGCGTGGGTGTCCACCGCCAAATTCCAGTGGTTCAGCCCGACCGCGAGTTCCACGCCCGGGACCGTGACCGCGCCGGTCGACGACCCGCCGGCGCCGCAGAAGAAGTCTGCCAGCGAAAGGCTCATCGTGTCGCTCTCTCCGCGCAAGGGTCGGACAGTTCGGCCATGGCGTTGAGCGCCTTGCGGATCAACTCCCACGCCCCGTCGCCGTACCGGTGCTGGACGACCACGCTCATCTGGTGTGCTGAGTTGACGCCGTCCTCGGTGACCGCGCACGCCCGGTACCGGTACACCGCATCCGGTTCCGGGTGGTCGGTGTGGTCCAGGCGGGTGATGTCCATCGCGTGATAGATCGACCGGCCGTTCACCCGCAACGAGAAATGCAGACTCATCGGCGGTGTTCCCACCATCGGGCGGCCAGCCAGATCGCGAAACCCGCTGCGATGACCGTGATCCCGACCCCGAAGTCCAGCCACGGGTGTCGGCCCTCGGGGTCGTGGTAGGTCAACGCCAGCAGCGCCCACACAGCGCCGATGATCTGGGTGGCCACCGCGGCGGTATGGACCGCGATCATGCGGTCGCCAGCCCGGAATAGCGGCGGACGAACGCGGCCACGAGATCGGAATGGCGGGGGCACAGCTTCGTCACGGAGTAGCCGATGACTTGCCCGGCCTGCTCGGCCGTCAAGCCTTGCTCGACGATGGCCTGCCCGATACCGATGAGCCCGTCGAACGTGGCATGCCCGGCGTCGAGCGTGGAGCACACCGCCGGCCCGTACTCGTAGGCGTACGCCCGAACATCGGGATCGATGTCAGCCCTGGCGCTTGCAGCGAACACCACCACACCGAGTGCGGCCATCAATGCCAGGAGGAGCGCGACGGCCAGCCCGTCGTAGATTCGGGCACGGCGGTAGCGAGACCGGATGAACAGCCGCGACTTTGCGGCGACTTTGGGGTAGCCGACAGCTACACCACGCTCGGCCTGGGCCAGTTCGGCGTGGAACGCCTGCGCCGTGTCCAGCGCATCGCTGGGCGTCCAGAACGGCGCCACAATGGCACCACCATCACTGCTGCTCAATGCATTCTCCTCACGGGTTTTGGGTACGACTGATCAGGCGCCCACCCATCCGGGGTGGACGCCGCACAACTGCGGGGGGTTTAGACGCTTGGTGGTGGCCTGCCGGTGCCGGACACCCCGCACCTACAGGGGCCGGCACCGGCAGCCCGCACGCCCTCGACAACCCCACAATCCGGAGAGCAGGGTTGGAGGCAGCGCACGTCACTGTCGCGAAAAGCGTCGGCGGGCAGCGACATCAGATAGTTCGGGACGCCGCGCTCGATGAGCAGATCCAGCCGGGCGGACTCCCGACCCCACCGCACACCCAGCCACAGACCAGCGGCCAAACCCACCACGAACGCCGCGACGACGCTCACGACGGGACCGCCTGGCGACCATGCCGCATCGCGCGGTTCGTGGCCTCTTCGCCGGTCGGATCGCTGTAGGCGATGACCCGAGCCCACTCAGGATGACCAAGGAGCCGGTGTCGCTGCTCCGACGTCAACCGCACTTCACGACCCAGGAACTCGTGGAACGTCACACCGTTGCGGGACAACGCTTTACCGAACCGGCGCACCAGCCGGGCCACCTTGGAAGGGCCGACGACGACATCGCACTCCGACAGAGCGGTGTGCGCAGCACGAGTCATCAACTCCAACTGGGCGCCGGTGAGAGCCATACGGCTGGTTGTGTTTCCACCGGGTCGGGTAGCGGCCACGCCGCCGGGCGGGCTCACGACAGCCGCCGAGGGGCGAAGTGACGCGGCCACACCGGCGGCGTGAACCGCCGCGGCCACACCACAGGCCGAAACATGCGGATGGGCTCGGACCCCCGGCCCGGAGACGGAACCGCGGGGAACGGCTCAACATCCCCGGACCGCCCTCCTACGCTCAGGGAGTCAGCAGCCCCAGCAGCAGGAGAAGAACCATGGACAACAACTTCAACCCGGCAACCGGCAACGAACTCAACCACACGGTCCACTACTGCGGTCAATCGTTCGGTGTGCTCCCCGAGCACGCGAAGTTGATCAGAGATGCGATCAACGCCGCCGCCAGGGGCACACAGACAGCGATGAACATGCGAGTCACCCAGATGGGAAGCGGCAGAACCACACAGCTGTCGTTCCTCATCGGACCCGGCGTCCCCGTGCTGCTGACTGGTCCGCCGATCGACTAACGGCGGGCTCGTCTGCATGGTCGCGGTGACCACCCCGTCAGACGCGACAACCGGATCAGACCACTCGACGCCAGACGATGCGTTCATCGGGCCACCGCCATCCTGCGGCGCGCGGACCGCGCCGACAAACCGATCGGGGCCGGCAACTCAGAGGCAGGCGCTACCGTGGGTTCGGTCTCCGGCGGCGGCGGCGAAGCCGTCACCACATTCGCCAGACGCTGCAAGTTGTAGTCCAAGTCCGCGTCGGTCATGTACCAGTTCCGGCCGATCTTGCGGGCACGCATCTTCCCGCTGGTGATCCGGCGGGTCAGCCAGCGCACCGGCTCCTTCAGCTCCGCGCCGAGCCCCCACATCGCCGCCACCTCGGGGAGGCTGTGCAGCGCGGTCATGACGCACCGCCAGCGATGGCGAACAGCGCCGACTCGGCGACCACGTTCGCGTAGTAGCGGGCCCACACCGAGTCGAACAGCGACCGGTCTGCCTCGGTGTAGGCGTTTACCGGCCGGGTGGTTCCGTTGCTCAACTGCTGGAAGTGGCGGTCCGGCTCACGGTCGTACGTCGTGATGTACAGCGCCTTCAGCCGCATGCCGAACCCCTTCTGCTTTGCTTCGACCAGGGTGCGGTTGAGGCCCTTGCTCTTGAGGTAGTCCGATACGTAGAGGGGTACGTCGGCGGCGGCGATCTCGGGGGCCTCGCCGAGCGCCCGGGCGAGGATGACGCGCCCCTTGGCTTCAAGGTGCTTCGCGTCGACGATGCCTTTGAGCGCCTGCAGAACTGCGGCTTGGGCTTGGGCCTGCCGCGCGATCCGGTCGAGCTGTTCCTCCGTGGCGCGGGGGTTGATCACGCCGCCGTCGCGCCAGTAGGCCTCGATCACATCGGCGACCTCGGACTGGTAAGCGATCAGCAGCGGCCGCTTGTCCGCGGCGACGTTGTTCTCGTTGATCGTCGCCAGCAGCATCAGGAACGTGCGGACATCGACGGTGGCCATCTGCCGCACCTTGCCGTCGGCAGCAACCATGGGCCTCTCGCCTAAGGTTGCCCATGACCTGCTCTTGAGCTTGCGGAGTTGGGTCGCGAAGTCCATGCCCAGCGAAGTCACTGCTGGCTGCAGCGCGATCTGCGGCTGGCCGGCAACATCGACCGCGATCAGGTCGGTTCCGTGGAACGGGATGCGGACGAGGTCCGAACCGGTGTTCGGAGACACGGAGGTACTACCGTTTGCCATGCCGAGACCCCTTCAGGGTTGAGGTGAGGGAGACATCGGCGGCGGGGCGTTCTTGGCGGAGTGACCCGCCGCCGATGTCCGTGTTGCTGTCTAGAAAACTAGACCACAGAGGGAGAGATGTCCAGTTTTCTGGACGATCTAGACACCTTCTGCGATCTGATAGACACGAGACCGCGATATCCCCGCAGCTTGGGCGATCTTCACCGGCGACACCCCGGCAGCTAAGGCTGCCCGGATCGCCTCCCGGCGCGCCAGCGCCGCGGTGTCGATCCCCTCTGCCGCGTCCTTCACGGAGTCGAGAAGCTTCGCTTCCTCGGCTGGATCCACTTTCGGCACCTCCGCATTGTCTCTGGTTTAGGGAACCGACTGAACCGGTATCCGGGAACCGGCCGGCGAAGTAGGCGTCCCGGCGCGGCGCAATGGACAATTTCACGCGCACCGGCTCCTTCAACTCCGCGCCGAGCCCCCACATCTCCGCCACCGCGGGGAGGCTGTGCAACGCGGTCATGCGTCGGGCTCACAATCCGTGGACTGGAAGGCGCGGCGGACCAGTTCGGCTTCGTAGTTGTCCCGCCCGATGATCGTGGTGCCGTCGAGGTGAAAAACCTCAGAGTCGACAGGAAACTCGTTGACCTTGAGAGCGTCGTCGGCGCGCATCAGGCAACTCCGCCGATCTGGCGTGGCAACTCAAGGGTGCCGTTGGCGTCGATGTGACGCACGCAGCGCTCCCAGGCGTAAGCCTGCCCGGTGGGTGTGAGCACCGACCGAATGAAGTTGTGGCCGTTCTCGGCCGTGCCTTCCGGATTCCGGGCGTAGCCCTTCTCGATTGCCCAGGCAGTGGCCTGCCCGGTGTCGGTGCGGTTTCCTCCGATGAACAGGCCGAGCTTGCGGGTGGACAGGAACGACATCACGTCGGCCTGCTTGACGACGACCTGGTGGGCGTCCTGCGCCCACTGCTTCAACTCGCGGAAGAACTGCTGGCGGGTCTTATCCCCTGTGCCGGCGGCGTGAGTCTTGGCCCGCTCGACCATGGGCCGGTCGGCTTCGATCTGCGCCTCAGCGGCCAACGCCCGACGCTCGGAGTCGATCGCCATCTCAAGGATCTGCATCCGCGACAGGTTGTACGGATCGAGCTGCCGTTCACGGGACTCTGCGTTGAGGAGGTAGTCGCGGACCTGTCGGGCGATCGGGGAGTCGCGGAGCAGCATCCCGACCCGCAGCACCGCGCGGCGGGGGAACAGGCTCATGGCTGGTGATGTGCGGGGCATTCCCAGCTCATCGGGAGTCATGGACAACTTGTCCATGACTTCCTGGCGAGTCAGGACGTCGAAACCGTCGTCGTCCAACTCCTCGCGGTTGCGCTGTACGAGCTTGAGGATCGCGTCCCTGCTCACCTCGTAGAACGACGCGACCATGTCCGTCGAGCAGTGCATCGCGTCGGGAAGCGTGCGCAGAACGCCCATCTTGTCGAGCACATCGACCCGGCCGGCGTGACGATCCCGCTCAACGCGAGCCGACGAATCTGTGAGGTCCAAGACGGTGGTCATGCCGACCTTCCTTGGCGGGGTTCGTACGCGGTGTCGATTTCAGCTGGCGAAATTCCGAGGGCGTCAGCTATCGCCGCGAGCATCTGGGAGCTAGCGCCCCGATGGCCGTTCTCAATCGCGGAGATCGTTCCGCGCTCTACTGGCTTACTGAAGAAGTGCTCTTGGTTGATGTGGTCACACACCGCCTGGAGGGTGATCCCCTGGGCCTTCCGCGCGACCGCCAGCGGGACCATGGGCACCGGCACCTTTGCCCTCTGGTTGGCATATTTGCCGTTTCGTTGGGGTTTGATTGGCACGTTCGCAACGGTAGGGCAAACGTTGTCGGATTGCAAGCGTATCCTTGGGCGAACATTGCCCTAGCTGCTAAATGACAGCGTTGTAAGCTCTTTTGCTGGTCATTAGGTGTATTAGATGTTTGCCGTGGTGCGCTGTTGTTTGCCAAACATTTGGGGCATGGTTGGCTCCATGGAAGCAACGCCCGACTGGGAGCGCCTGGCTCGGTTCGCGCGAGCAGCGAGAGGCCCGCGAACCCAATCCGAAATCCGGAACCTTGGTGGTCCAACCGACACGACCCAGAGCAAGATCGAGCGGAACGAATGGCGACCGAAGCGTGGAGTGACCGACACGCTGGAGAAAATTGACAAGGGCTACGGCTGGAGACCCGGAAGCGCCGCGGATGTCCTTGCCGGTGGAAATCCAACTATTGATGATTCGGAACCCCCCGAAGAGCCCGGCCCGCTAGAGGCCGCGCTCGCAGCGGTTCCAACCGATTCGGCCCAAGAAGCGGCGATGCGCGCGCGCTCCATCTGGCCTATTGGCAAGATGCTCTTCGCTGTCATCGACTCGTGGCCATCTGCGACCAAGGCGCATCTTGCTTCGGCACTCGGAAATGTCAGCATCGACCTGGCCGAGATGCTTCTCCCGCAGGTTGACTCAAGTCCTGATCTTATGGCCGCGTATGCAAACGCCACTATCGCGGTGCGGAAGTTTGTAGAGCTGCACGATCTCTACGCGCCCGAAAACAAACGCGCGGGTTCGCTGTTCTATCACGGCATCCGTGAGATGCAGCAAGGGGTCATCGGGGCTGCTGTCGACCAGGGATACCACCCTCAGCCGCCGGGTCTGGATTCGCCGGCCAGGTCCGACATCGCTTACCCGGTGCCGGGCGTGCCGTCCACGGATTGCGATCTCGACCCGCCAACACGCACCGATGAAGTGGCAGACGGGATGAGCGATGAACAGCCGCGTGGTGGGAGACCGGCCCCAGCCGAGGAGAAGGCCGTAGGTGCCCGGCGGGCGGCGAAGGCCATCCTTGGTGGACCGCCGGTGCGAACCCCGGAATCGGAGGACGCCCCGCGATGACACTGCCCGCCTGGGATTCGAACAACCTCCTGCCGCCAGGCCGTCACCTCACCGACATCGACGGGCTCTACGATCGGCTGGTGCAGGATGCGCCCCACCGGGAGCAACGCGAGCGCCTATTCAGCGCATTCCTGCTGCACCAGAAGCTCATCGCGACTTACCTCCCTGGCGGCGCTCGGTTATGGGTGGACGGCGGATTCGTGATGCGGAAAGACTCCCCGCCCCATGATGTCGACGTGGTGATCATGCCGAATTCCTGGGACGATGTCGCGAAGTGGACCGATCGGCAGTTCGTTGACATCCTGGGATTGATCACGTTGCAGAACGTCATCATCGAATACCCCTGGCCGGCCATGGTGGAGCGTGTCCAGCCTGTCGGTGCCCTGTTAGATGCTTTCCTAGTCCACGAAGACATCCAAGACGATTGGCATGCAGTGTGGTCGGCCGTCAAAGAGGATGGCGTCATCATTCCCGGCCGGATCAAGGGATACGCGGAGGTTGCGATATGACGAACCCGCTCCGTCATGCCGCCGACGCGCTGCAGCAGCAGATGGCAGCGACCACCGATCCGGGATTGAAACGCAGCCTTCAGCTCGCCCTCGGTTCCGCGATCGCCGCCGAGTCGAAGTTCTATCCCGGACGCAAGACCCGACTACGCGTGGTTCTCGACTCAGTTGGACTTCCGGTGTCATCGACCGATAGCGCGAAACTCACCCAGGCAATCGGCGACAGCGCCGCAATGATGGCCGCTTACCGGGCCAGCGGCGGCGCCGACAGTCTGCCCAATCAGATGCACGGAAGCTACCGATCCCGCTATTCCCTTGTGGCGCTGGGTTCTTCGGGGAACGTCATCAACTTCGGGTTTCGGGAATTCGGCGTCGATGACGAACCGGGACTCGTCGACGTGTCCATGATCGAGACCATCACCGAGGCCGCGGTGCGCGACCTCGTTGAGCTTCTCCCCTTGACGGCGAGCGACGATGCCGCCCTGGACTCAGTACTTTCGCTCCCGGTCACCCAGCGGGTCGGGATCAACTACCTCGTCGACGCTGTGCGTGAAACCGCGCTCGGCGTGACCCTCGAACTGGCTGATGAACACGGCCAGCTGTCGACAGCGCAAGCAGCGGTTCTGGGTAACGCGCTCACCGAACAGCGCACCGACACCCGCACCATCACCATGGAAGGAATCCTCGACGGTCTCCGGACACGCCGCCGGATCTTCTACCTCGACGCTGACCGCGCTTATCAAGGCTCGGTCGACGAAGAGATACTGCCCCTGTTACCGCGGTTCATGGGTCAGATCGTCGAAGTGACGATGCAAGAGAGCGTTGTCAGGCACGCGTCAGGACGGTCCGGGCGCCCGACCTACCGACTGACGAACATCGACGGCGAAAACCCGTTGTGGTGATCGGCGGGTAGATCGGTCGAGCCGGTCTGCGCTCAGTGGCTTTCGCAGGCGATGCCGTCGCCGTCTTTGTCTAGCCACGGCGCGTAATCCGGGTCGCCCTTCGGAATGTTCTTGCGCGTGGTGTCCGAGCAGCGAGCCGGCGGGTCGGCTACTGCCGGCGCGGCGGTGATGATCGCCAAGGCCGCGAGTGCGGTGACAAGGGCTCCCCGTTTCATTTCGCCAGGGTAACCAGGGCTTTTACCTGGTGTCTCACGTTCGGTGGAGGTCTGGCGTAGATGATGTGGCCGCGGCGACGGGCGTGACCTTGGTCAGGGGTGGAATCGCGGCTCGGTCATGTACAAGCCAACCCCGGCATCCGCCATGGTCATCGTGTCGATTGAGGGGGACCCAGTTAGTGGTCCAGTCGCTATGCAACTTGGGATTGGTGGGTCG
>CAZVST010000012.1:0-80669 GCA_964629725.1 uncultured Mycobacterium sp. | reverse complement strand
CCGTCGCCCGACTCGGCGGCGACGAGTTCGTGGTCCTCATCGAGGACCGTGCCGATCAGTCCCGTCTGGTCGCCGAACGGGTGTTGGCCGCCTTCGACGAGCCGTTCACCGTCGACGGCCACGAAATCGCGATGCTGCCCAGCATCGGCCTGGCCATCGCGGCGGCCGATGAGCCCGACCTGCCGGTCGACGAACTGCTCCGACGGGCCGACGCTGCAATGTATGCCTCGAAGAAATCGCGGGACCGCGGGGTGCGGACCTTCACCCCACAGATGAGTTTGGCCGGGATGGACGACGACGCGCTGCGCCGGGCGCCCCTGCGGTCTGCCGATGCCAGCGGATCGGCCCGGATCACGATGCTCGGCGAACTTCGAGGAGCCCTCGACCGCTCCGAGTTCACCCTGCTCTACCAGCCGCAGATCGACCTGAACACCACCCAGATCGTGGGCGCCGAAGCCCTGGTGCGCTGGGCCCATCCCACCCGTGGTCTGCTGGGCGCCGAGGAATTCCTGCCCTTGGTCCGCCGGTACGGCCTGATGGAATCGGTCAACGACTTCGTGCTGAACAGGGCACTCGACGATGCCCGGCGATGGCATGCCGCATCGGTCGAGGTGCCGGTCGCGGTGAACCTCTTCGCACCGACGCTGGCCAACCCCGAACTGCCCGCGGCGATCACCCAGGCACTGGCCGACCGAGGCCTCAACCCGGCGGCGTTGATCATCGAGATCACCGAACACCTGCTCCTGGAGGACATCGACCACACCCGGACGGTTCTTCAGCACCTGCGCCACAGCGGCGTGCGGATCGCCCTCGACGACTTCGGCAGCGGCTACTCGACGCTGTCCTGGCTTCGTGACCTGCCCGTCGACCAGCTGAAACTGGACCGCGACTTCATCGCCCCGGTACTCGTCGATGAACGTGCCGTTACCGTCGTGCGTTCTGTAGTGGCTCTCGCCCATTCGCTGGGTGCGAGCATCGTCGCCGAGGGCGTCGAGAACGCCGAAACCGCGACCCGCCTGCGCGACTACGGGTGCGACGCGGCTCAGGGCTACTTCTACAGCCCACCGGTGACCCCCGAGGCATTCCTCGCTATGTTCAAGACGGCAGCTATCGACCCGCTGGCACCGGTCTCAACACGATAACGTTGATCCAGCAAGCCTGTGGACCTACGTCCCCGTTTTCGGAGGCAGCCTCGAAGCTGTGCCAAACTTCTACAGCAAGTGCACAGCATCTCCCGAATCGTCGAGGGTCTACTGCAGCGTGATGACCGCGAAAGAGAAGGCGCGAACGCCGATACGTCTCAGTTGGTTGGCGTTGAACTCGGCCGAGCGCGATGGAGCCCACTGATGGCACGTAGCGACCGGGCCGGCAATTCCCAGGTGGCGCCCGCTGACGCGTGGTGCTTGTTTGCCGAGACGCTTCATACCGACCAGTTCCTGGTGTATGCGTTCGCCGGAGTCCCCGACTCGGTCGAACAGGCCGTTGAGGAAGTGGTCGAACGTGCCCGGTCGTGTTCCGAACTTCGACTGAGAGTCGGCTACCGAGGGATCGGCCTGGGATTTCCCGAGTGGATTCCCTGCGACGTCGAAGCCGCGCAGATCATCGTCCACGACTCCGAGGTGCTCGACTGGCGGGGTTGCCTGCAGGCCACGAGTCAACTGATCGAGCAGCACCAACTCGATGCCGAGCAGGCGATGTGGCGGCTGCACGTTTTCGTGGGGGTGCACGGCGTCCCCGCGAGTCCCGGGCAGCCGTCGACCGTGATCATCGCGCAGATCAGCCACGCACTCGCCGACGGCATCCGGTCGTCCGCGCTGGCCGGTGTCCTGTTCGGGCGCACCGCAGCCCTACCGGTCATCACACCGCTACCCCTTCATCTGCCCTTTGCCCGCAGTGTGGCGGCCGTCCGCGCGCGCCGGCAACTGGTCCGCGACACCGAGGCCGGTCTGGTTCCGCCGGCTCCGGAGCCCGTGCCGGCGCTCAGCATCAACAACGCTCCGACCGGTGCGCCCCTCCTCCGCACGTTCGTCCGACATCGCACGCAGCTGCCCGGCAAGTCGGCCACCATCGGGGCGCTCATCGCGATTTCCGAGGGGCGGTCCGGTTATCTGCGGGAACGCGGCGAGGACCCGTCGATGCTCACCGCGCTCGTGCCGATGGCCAATGCGGGTGTAGCCCGTGCGCATAACCAATCCGGCCCCGAATTCATCAGACTTCACCCGGAGATCACGGCGAGGGCGGAACGGGCTGCCTTGATCGCGACCGAGTTCGCAGACCGCCAGAGCCGGCGCCAACACGCAGCATTAGCTACCAACGAGCTGGCACTGGCCAACCTGCCAGGGCGGCTGCTGCGCTGGGTTCAGTCGCGCACGCTACCTTTCACTCTGATGGGCCATACCGCCGTGTCCAGCGTCAATCGCGGCCCCAAAGATCTTGAGTTTCGGTGGATGCCCGGTAATCATGACCGCCGGGTATCCATTCCAGACGCCCACCATCGGCCTGACCCATGGCATCCACGGCATCGGCGACATGGTCGGGATCAGTGTCAACACAACGGCGTCGGTCATCTCCGACATAGAGGGCTACATTGACCGGCTGACCTTCGGCCTGCGCCCGAAACTCTGACGTTCAAAACATTCCGCGACCGGTCGGCAGGCGACGACTCGGGAAAGGAGCAGCCGATGGACCGGCCCGGCACTGGCGTCGCCGCATCGGAAGTGGCGCTGGCTCGCTGGGGCCGCGCCGCCGCTGTGGTCGTGCTGGTCGTCGCCGTGTTCGACGAGGCGGGCTGGGCGACCGGTCTGCGGCGGCTCTTTCCGTCCTGGCCGCAGGTGTCGCCGTGGACTGGTCTGTGGCTGGCCGGGCTGTCGGCGGCGACCCTCGTGCAATCGGGGCGCCCGTCACGCGGTCGGGTGTGGGTCGGGCGTGGCGTGGCGGCGGCGGTGGGGGCCGTCGCCGTCGGCGCCCTCGCCCAGCATTTTGCCGCCAGGTCGTTTGGCTGGGACCAGGCGTGGTTTGGACAAACGGCGCTGTCGGCTCGCCCGAGCCCCCGGACGGCGTCGTCGATCCTGTACCTTTCTGTCGCTGTTGCGCTGATCCGAGTCGATCGCCGGAGGACCAGCCTGCTGCAGGGGATCTTCCTGCTGGCTGCCCTGGTTGTTCCGCTCGTCACCATCGTGGGCCATATGTTCAGGGCTGTTTCTGCGGTGAGTTTGGCAGAGTCAACCGGCCAGGCCATCTGGACGGCCGTGGGTGTACTGCTGCTGGTCGGGGCAACACTGGCGGCACGTCCGGACAGGAACCCGGTTGCCTGGCTGCTGGCCCGACCCGACCGTTGGGCCCTGCTCCGGTTAGTCAGCGTCGTGTGTGGCCTTCCGGTGTTGGTCGGCCTGTCGCGGCTGCCATTCCTGGCACTCGGTCTGAGCACTGAGGCGGCCTGGATTCTCGCGACGACGATAGCCACCGTCATTGTCGGCGCGTCCGCGTTCTACGTGAGCCAACGCGAGCAGGGACTTCTGATCGAGAAGGAGCTACTCAGCAGGCAGCGCGCCGAGGCTGAAATGCGCTACCGCATCCTCGCCGACAACGCCGTCGACGTCATATTTCACCTCCACGGCAACACGGTCACGTGGGTCTCCCCGTCCGTGGAGCCCGCGTTTGGCGAGCCTGCGAGCCATTGGATCGGCGCCGACTTGAGCCACCGCATCCATCCCGACGACCTCGACACACTCACAGCCGCCATCGAGGGGATCGGTCCCGATAAACCGGTCCTAGCCCGGTTCCGGGTCCGCACCGCCGACGGTGGACACCACTGGGTCGATGCCCACGGCAAAACCTATGTCGATGCCGAGGGCAACGCCGACGGGCTGATCGCGGCACTGCGCATCGTCGATGACCAGGTCGAGGCGCAGCAGCGACTCGACCGGCTGGCCAGGTTTGACACCCTCACCGGACTGCCGAACCGCGCCGAAGCCATCGGCCGCCTTGAATCGGCACTCGAGCATCCCCGGGTCCCCGGGGTGCATCTGGGCGTCCTGTTCTGCGACGTCGACCACTTCAAAGAAATCAACGACACCTGGGGACACGCCGCCGGCGACGTCGTGCTGTCGACCCTCGCCACTCGGATCCGGGAGAACATCCGCCAGGGCGACACGGTCGGGCGGATAGGAGGCGACGAGTTGGTGGTCCTGCTGCCGGGAATCCACAGCCTCGACGAGGCGGCCCACATCGCCGAGATGATCCGTCGTCGCGCCTCCGAACCGATTCATCACGCCGGACAGACCATCCAGGCGACGATGAGCATCGGGGCCACTATCTCCGTTCCCGGGGAGTCCGCCGAGACCGTCACCGCCCGCGCCGACATGGCGATGTATCAGGCCAAGTCACGGAACAGGAACTCCGTCATCCCGATCGCCCCCCCGACGGCCTAACCGGTTCATTGCCCGGTCGCTGCGGCTTCGTCGGGCTTCCCGTCGCCGCCACGCGCCGGCACGTGGAACCGGCCCCGGTATGCCCGCCACACCAGCGGGCCGCACACCAGAGCCTCCACTCCCACCGCTGCGAGCCAGCCGATACTCAGGCCGTTCAGTCCACCGCGCGAGGCGCCGATCGCAGCGCCGGCCAACTCGCCCAGACCCAGCGCACCGATAAGAACCGCTTCGCGTCCGACCGTGCCGGTGACCCGCGCCAGGGCCACATGGTGATCTTTGATGATCAGCCCGAACCCGCCCAGGCACATCAGCGTGAGTGCCGTGCGCCCGTTGGCCGCATATGCCTCGCCGAATATGCGCAGCACCCAGTGACCGAGCACAAGGATCGCAAGGTTGGCCGCGGCGCAGATGAGCAGGGCGGAGCGCAGCGTGAAACGAAACTCCATGAGGAACGTGCCGGAATCCCGCGCGCCGGAGGCGAACAGAGCGGTCGCCAACGCGATCGGTACGTAGAACAGGAACCCGGCCACCGACCACGTCGCGTAGAGATAGGCGGCCTGCTCGGAGCCCAGGATGACGTTGGCCAGGATCGGCATCGCAAAGAAGGGCGTGAACAGGGCGATGTTGAGCATGTGGTGCTTGGCGGCGGCGAAGTGCATTCCCCGCAAGGCCGACAGCCTGGGCATGGCCCGACGGACCGGTACCCGGTGTCGGCGAATCATCGTGATGATGACCACCACGATCGAGACGACATTGGCCACGAACCAGCTGGTGAAGATGGTGACCGATCCGTAGCGCGCCAGCACCAGCGCAAAAACGCTCAGCAGTGCCAGCTTGACGACCGCTTGAACAGAATTGCGGACGAGCTGCAGTCCGCCGCCGAGGAGACTGAGAAGCGCCATATCCAGCATGTAGCCGATGCTTTGGGTGGCCACGGCCGCCGTGAAGAGCACCGTCATGCCGACTTCTCTGCCGATGCCGGGCAGCCCGAGGAAGTCGCTGGGCAGCACGAACGCACACACCAGCGCCGCGACGGTGCCGACCACCCCGCTGACCAGGGCCGCAGTGGAGACCAACTGGGCCCGGCCCGCACTCATGGTCGGGAGTTGCGACACCAGAACCGTGCCGAGCCCGAGCACGGTGAACGGCGCGATGAGGCTCATGGCGGCGATGGCGGTGGCGGACTCGCCGACGGCGGAGGCCTGGAACGCCCGCGCGGCGACCGCCCAGTAGATGAATCCCAATCCCGAGGTGACGATCGACGTCGACACCAGGGCGGCGGCACTGCGCAGCAGGAACTGGAGATTGCTGCGATGCCCGGCGCGGAGGTCGCCGCCGTGGCCGCTGTCGTCCGGGGTACTGGCGCCGGTCATCCGCTCGCCGGAAGCCGGGGACTGGCGATGGCGTCTGCGTACATCTGCTCAAGGCGTTCCACCACGGAGCTGACGGTGAACTGGTGGGCCCGGTCACGACCGGCCACCCCGTAAGCGCGTGCGGCCTCGGGATCGCGAAGCACCGATGCGAGCGCCGCTGCCAGCGCTGGGGCGTCGCCGGGCGGCACCAACAGGCCGGTGCGTCCATCGACAACCATGTCGAGGATGCCCCCCGACGCGGCGGCCACGACCGGTCTGCCCGCTGCCATGGCCTCGAGGACCACGGTCGGGCAGGGGTCAGCCCACACCGACGGGACGACCACCACCCGAGCCGTCCGGAACAGTTCGACGACCGCCTCGTGCGGCAGCGGCCCCGTCCAGTTCGCGCCGGGCGGAAACCGCCACCCCTCCGGATTCGCCGAGCGGCCGGCGAGCACCAGGGGCGGCGGGGAATCCAGCAGTTCGTAGGCGTCCAGCAGGGTCTGCACGCCCTTGTCGGGGCTGAGGTCGCCGACGAACAACAGCGGTGCGTCGGGCTGAGTCGGCGGAATCTCGTCGAGGATGATCTCGTCCGGGATGAAGTTCGGGATGACTCGCGCATTGAGCCGGGCGCTGTGCAACCAGTGGTGCTCCGGGACGGCGACCGCGTCCGCGACGGCACTGCTGACCGCCGCGGCCCCGGTGATGCGTTTTGCCCGGCGCCGCGCCGACCAGACGTTGGCGGCCAGCGTCACCGCGCCGTTGATCGCCCCGTAGCGCGCAGACCCACAGGACAGGCAGCGCGCCGGGGACGGGCCCGGGCACCTTGTCTGCCCATGCTCCATCAGCCGCTTCGTCACGCAGATGTGGCTGTAGTCGTGAAGAGTCATCACCAGGGGAACCCCGGCACGTGCCGCCGGCCCCAGCGCACTGTTGACGATCCAGTTGTGGGCGTGCACCACGTCGAACCGGCCTACGGCGAGTTCACGACGAATCGCCCGGCTGACCGCGGGATCCGGCAGCGGGAGGGCATGCGGACGGGAGGTGTCGCTGTACAGCACCGGTGCGCGGGAGGCGACGGTGCGAACCCGAACCAGCCGGACCCCCTCCGACACGCTCTCCCCGGGCTCCTCGTTGTCGGTGGCGAAACCGAGCAGAGTGACGTCATGGGACCGGGCCGCCAAAGCTCGGGCCAGGTTCCAGACATGCCGTTCCTCTCCCCCGGAGACCGGGGGCAGGAACTGCGCCAACAACAAGATCCTCACGCTGACACCTCCCGACACAGCAGTTCGCACTGCTTCGCGCAATCGTCCCACGTGCAAGCCATCGCAACCTCGCGCGCGCCTGCGCTGATCGGATCGCTCACTGCGTCTCACTGGCAAACTTGCTCCACTGCCCGGCCAGGACACCGAACGCGTAGCCGACGGTCGTGTAGGCCAGGCCGATCAGGATGACCGCTGCCGTCTGCAGCCCCGCCCGATCGCCGCGGACCGCCCGCCACAGTCCCCGAAGAACTCCCAGCGGGAGCGTGACGGTCGAATAGGTCCACTCGGAGGCCAGGCCGGTTCCGACTCCCACGTTCTCGGTCACCTGTGCTTTCGACAGGCCTTCGGAGTAGCAACGGGTTTTGAAGTACGAGAAGCTCTGCCGCGCCTCCGGTACCCGGTGCACGACCGCCGCGCGGTCGTCGTAGAGGAAGACGCCGTTGGGCCGCGCCTTGCCGGCCCGGATGCAGAACTCGGTTTCCTCGCACCCGACCGGACGCCGGTTGGTCGCGGTCCGCCCAATACCGGTGACGAATCCGCCGTCGGCGAACAGTTCGCGCCGGAAAGAGGCGTTGGCGCCGATGAGATTTCGGACGACTCCCGCATGCTGGCCGGTGTAGTTGCAACCGACGACCCAGTCGAATTCCGCCGGCCACCAAGCGGGGCGTTCGGTGGCCCACCACGGGTCGATACGCCCGCCGACGCCGAGCACATCAGGATCGGCATAGTGGCGGGCCAAGCCTTCTAGCCAGCCAGGCTGGGCTGCGGCGTCGTCGTCGAGGAACACCACCACGTCGGCGTCGGTGAGTTCGACGCCGGTGTTCCGGGCTCCCGAAAGGCCACGGTCGTTGCGGTTGGCCACCACACGAACGCCGGGGAGTTGTTCGGCAAGCCGGGCCTGCAAGGTCGGATTGTGGTCGACCACCACGATGAGGTCGTAGGGCGCCGGGCGTTGGGCCTGCACCGAAGCGACCGCTTCCAACGTGTCGTCCCAGCGTTCCTCGGTGTAAGCGCAGATCACCACAGCGCAAGTCGGCAGACCAGCCGCGGAACTCTGTCCGTTCGATACCTGGTTGGGCAGCATAGTTCGATTCTTCTCCAACCTCAGCCCTTTTTCGATTACCTCAGCCCTTTTCGATTCTTCGCCATTACCTCAGCCCTTTTGTTCGTTCGGCGATATGTGGACCGCCGCGGGGTCGTTGAGAATCTGCCGAACTTGGATGATGTTGACGCGGGCAGCTTCGAAGACCGCTACCGCCACGATCGCGGCAAGCGGTACGGCGATCAAAGCCGCGACGCGTATCCGCGGCCGGGTGACTCCGCCCGCCGCTTTGCTCGCCGCCCTTCGCACCACGGATGCGGCTCGGTGGGGGTTGGAGAGCGCGACAACGACCAGAGCCGTGGCGAAGACCAGCGGAGTCAGCCAGATACCGAGCAGCAGCAGGGCTGCCGAGATGATGGATGTGCCCGCCAAGGCGATTCCCCCGACGAGAGCGGGGCCGGCGGCGCGACGAAGCCTCTTGACGAGCCTGACCACGCGTGGCCAGATCCGGCTGCGAGGGACGAAAGCGAACACGAGTCCGAAGAACAGGCCGATTGCCAGCTGTCGCACGAGACTGACCGACGGCGTTTCCCCGTACCAGCCATTTCGCTGCTCCGGCACGCCGAGATCCTTCAGGTCATAAATCGATATCGGGCCATGCCGGTAGATCTCCTTGATCCCGGGCACCTCGTCGAACTTGGCGAGTTGAGCGTCGGTGAGCAGCAGGTGGCCGTTGCCCGGCTCGCCGCTTTCGAAGTAGGACCCGAAGTGAGGGAGTTCGCGGGCGAGCCGGCGATCGACATAGAGAAAGCGCAAACGCAGACTGCGGACGATGTCCTGTTCGTCCAGGCCGAATTTATCAGCAAAGTACAACGGCGGGGCGCTGACGCCGTTCGCTTTCATCACCGGCCAGACACCGGCCTTTGCGGCGAGCAGGTCTGAGCCGACCCGGTCGCCGACGATGCGGCTGCCGGCGGGCAATTCACCGCGAGCCCATTCGCTGGCTGCGAGGACCTCGGCATCCATCGAACGGGTGTCGGCCGCGGCCAGGTAAGGACCCGGTAGCCGGGCCCAGAAGGGCCCAGCGCCCAGCACGAAGCCGCCGACGAACATTATCGAGGCCAAGCCGACCACCACCAGGCGTGGTATCCAGGATCGACGGCTCAGGCCGAGCATGGCACGGTCCAGGCCGAGGCGGGCGATCGCGGCTGCCCCTATCGCCCGCAACCGCAGCTCCAATCGGCCCGGGGGTCGCAGTTGAGGCGGAGGGTTGTGGGGATCCGGCCACCACAGCCGGAGGGCGAAAATCGCCACGGTCAGGGCAAGTGGGAAGAAGAGAAAACTGCTCCCCCGGTCGAAGAGCTCGCCGCCCTTGGGGATCACGCGTGCTGCCATCGTCACCGGGATCATCGTTGACAGCATGAAGACCAACAAGCGGGGACTCCACCGCAAGATCTGGCGATCACCCCGTCGCCACCAGTACAAGGCGAGCATCGCCAACGCTCCCACCACCACCACCACCGCCAGCGCGTAGTAAAGAAGCAGTAGGGTGTCCCGCAGCGGCGTGGGCGTACCCGCCGAGTCCTTGAAGGCCTCGCGCTTCTCACCTTTTGCGGCCGACCCCGTCACGTCTTTGATGATGGGGCCGAAGTACTCTTCCAGAAGCGCCCGCTGCACGATCATCCAGGCCAACGTCGTCGCAATGGAGGCCAACGCGCCGTACAGGACGCGGAGCCTGGCGGACCCTCGTTGGAAGAGCGTCCACATGAGCAGGAACGCCATCGTGATGAAACCGGTCACGTGATGCGACATACCGGCGCCGAACAGGCAGACCGTCGCGCCGAAGAACAGCGGGAGCGGGTCGTCGGACCAGCGTGAGCGGGCGATGAGGGCGACCCCCGTCAGCGCCAGCGGGATTGCCAGCGTCTGGTAGGAGAACTGGGAGTTGAAGAAGATGAACTGAGGCCCCAGCGCGTACACCGCGACGGCCAGTCCACCGGCCCGCATATTGCCGGTCAACTGCTCGACGGCATCGCAGAGCACGGTGACCAGCACGACGCGGGCCGCGATGACGACGATGAAGGCCGACGCCATCGTGGGAATGCCGGTCTGATGCACCAACACCGTGATCGTCTCGATGCCCGGGTAGCGCGGACTCACCTGCAGCAGGGGGTTGGCCTCGAAGAGCCGGTGGGAGGACAGGATGTCGCCGAGGGTGCGCATGTGAAGTTGCTCGTCGAAGCCGGTGAACAGCAGCGGATTGGTGGCGCGCCAAATCAACGTTGAATTGACGCCGAGGCAGAGCACCGCGATGTTGCGCGCCTTCCTGGTGAGTTGCGGGCCGATCAGAACCCACAGCGCGCTGCCGTACGCCGTCGCAAGGCCGGCAAAGCCGAATAGCGCGGCCTCATAGCCGTGACTGCGGCGTGACAGGAAGACCGCGACGACCTGCAAGCCAAGGGCAGACACTTGCCAGGCCAGCAGGATCACTCTCTCATCATGACCGCTGACGGCCGTACGGGCACTACCGGCGAATACCGACCACGTTGCCCGGTTAGGTTTTTTCACCGCCCGGTTCTGGGGACTGCAGTATCACGTCGTCGAGGGGACTGCGTCATTCGTCCGGGGTGTTTTCGACCAGCGGCTGGGCTCCCGATCGATGCCTCCGCATCTTCAGCAGGATGAGCAAGGCGCCGATAACCGCGGCGACCACCACCCCGCCGGCGACCATCCACACCAGCCCGAAACCGCTCTTGGCGGCGGTCGGCGGCGCCTCTACCGAGGGAAGCTCGGACTCTGGGATGGGAATGGCCACCGGCGTCTGGCCCGGGACGGAGATGATCGCTCGGCCGCTGAGCCCGGGCCACCGGTTGGGGTCGCCGGTCAGCCAACCCAGCAGTTCGTCAAGCTGCGCGGCCGAACCACTGGACGTCGCGATCAACACCGAGCGGACTCCGTCGAAGACCACCTGCAGTGAGCCCACCTTCATCGCGGGCTCCAGTGTCAGGGTCGTGAACTTGCCATCGCCGTCGAATCCTTTGACGTTGATCTGCCCGTTCTCCGCGGTAATCGGCAGTCCGATCGTCTTCTGCGTCCACTTGTCCGCTTCGATCAGAATCGCCGGGTCCTTGCTGGCGACCGCATCCGCGAGATTGGTCACCTGGGTCACGATGGGCACCGAGGCGAACCGCTGCAACCCGACCATGATTTGCGCGGCCCGCACGGTGTCGGCGAACACATTCGCGCCGATCCCGACCTGAACCCGCGGCAACAGGGTCTGCGGCAACGACGTGAAACCGGCCGGCAGAGGCGGCGTCGAGGTGCCGCCGACCTGAACTTCGGTGCTGGGGTCGATCCGGAGGGTCACCGGCAGATATTCGGCGCAGTTATTCCCGTTCGCGCTGCCGTTACCGCTGCTATGCACCCCAATGGTGAGGGTGGTGCTGCGCTTGAGCAATCGGTCGGGAATATCCACCCAGTGGTCGATGGTCGCGCCGGTTTCGCTCGTCCACCGGCCGATCGTCTCCCCACCGACCTCGACAGTCACATCACCGCCGTAATTCGTTCCCAGTGGTGTGTACGAGCCGATCAGATGTACCCGCACGCCCTGCAGCGAGTGACCGAATTTGCTCTGGTCCAGATCGATTCCCACCTCTGGCCAAACGGCTATCGAGGTGAACTCGCCCATCCCCATTTCTTTCAGGGTCGTGGTGTTGCCGACGATCTTCTGCTTGGTGTCCAACGGTCCGGCCACCGCCTTGCGAGTCAGCGCAAGATTCAATGAATCATCGGTCAGCAACCGCGCCTGATTCTTCAACTCGCCGCCCGGCCCGGAAACGAGGAGTGCGGGAACCGCTGCGTTGCCCTGCAGCGACAGTCCTTTGTCTGGACCCTCTTTGATGATGACCTGCCGCTCCAGCGGTGCCGATGGGGGCGGCAGAGTGGTGGCGCCGTCCGGGAGGGGTACGACGGCGTACTCCCTTGTCGACCCGCCATAGCGCGACTGCACGGCTGTTATCAGTTGCACTGCCGCGTCAGACTCCGCCTGCGACGGTTTCGCCGGCAGGGCGACTGTCAGCTTGCGCAGCACCGGCGGCATGAAGGCGGCGACGGTGGTCGGCGGGGTTTCAGTTCCGGAGAAACTGATGAGCCCGTCGAAGAGTTGAACCTGATTCAGCGCAGTCCAGCAATACCCGTCGACCGGGAGGACCGTCGCCGTTAACGTCAGGCTCACATAGTTGCCGAAGACCTGGGCTCCGGACAGTGGGATAGTCACCGGAGCCACGTCCTGCGGGCCGATACTCACCCGGCTGATGAACCTTTCATCCTGGGTAACGGTCATCGTGCTGGAACGCGCAACGGTCGGGAGTTTGAGCGTCGCGGTCATCGCGACGGGCACCAGCCCGAGTGGAACCGGAAACGACAGTGACGCGGTGGTGGTCTGGAAATCCCCCTTGAAGTTGATCTTCGTGGACGAGCCCAAGTCGCCCAGGGAAATTGTCGGCGAATCGAGGAGCGGACCGTCGCCGCCACCGGGCGGTGCTGCGATTGCATGCGGAGCCGCAAACATCAGCATTGCGATAGCCCCGACCAGTGCCACAAGTCTGCTCAACAGATTCATTCCCACCCCAGGATCGTAGGCAATTGACTTCGCCGCCATCGACGAACATGAACCTGCAATCGATTGCCCCCCGTCAATCGTCGAAAGCGGTCCGGGATTCAACGAACGGCGGCCCGGGTTCTGCGAAGAGATATCCCTGTAACAGATCACAGCCCAGTTCCCGCAAAATCGCTCGCTGCGCCAGCGTTTCGACACCTTCGGCGACGACCAGAATCTGATGCGGCCGGGCCATACCGACGACCGCCGAAACGATGTCCTGCTTCAGCGGTGTGCGGTCGATGTTGCTGACAAGCGACATGTCGATCTTGACGATGTCCGGGTGTACCCGAACGAGGCTTGACAGCCCCGCATAGCCCTCGCCCAAGTCATCGATGGCTATGCGGTAGCCGCACTCGCGCAACAGGTTCAGATCCGCTTCCAGCTGCCGTTCGTTACCGAGTGCCGCTTGTTCGGTAATCTCCAGCACAATCTGGGAGGCGAACGGCAACAGCGGTTCAGTTGCAATGCTCAGGACGTCTGCGCGCACCTCAGAGGGATGAAGGTTGACGAAGATCGTCAGGGCGTGTCCTGAGCGAGCCGACAACACATCGGCGACTGCGCTGCGAACTGCCAAACCGACTTCGCCGACGCGGCCGAGAAGTTCGGCGGCCGCGAGGAAACGCATTGGGGACGCAAACAATGGTCCACGGCAGCGGAGCAAGGCTTCGTAGCTGAAAATCGAGCTGTCACCGGCGTTAACGATGGGTTGGAAATAGACCTGCAGTGAGGACAACGCCGCTTCGAAGGCTTCCTCCATCCGAGCCAAGCCGGCGAGGGCTCCCTCCACTCCGGACAACTCTGAGAGAAATTGGTTGCCTTCCATGTGGCTGGCCATGAGTTTGTTCCGCAACCGAGTTTGATGACCTTGACCGATGGCATCATGGGCGACCCGGATGAGGTCGGCGGCCCCGACCGGTTTGATCAGAAACCCTGCGACCCCTTCACGGACCGCCCGCGTGGCATCGTCGATCGTCGGTTGACCCGTCCAGAGCAACACCGGCAGATTTTCATGGGTGCCCTTCAACTCACGCACGAAGTCCATTCCGTCGCCATCGGGCAACCGGATATCCGAAATCAGCAGATCGAAGTCGACGGCGAGCAGAGACTCACGGGCAGCCTCGATCGTGCTGACGGCGGTGACGGCGAACCCTTCGCGCTCCAAGATTCGCTCGGTGGACGCCCTCAGCATCCGGTCGTCCTCCACGATCAGAATCGACGTACGCGTATCGTCACCGCGCCCGGTAGACGGCTCTGTCGGCTCGGTGTCGGCTGGCGCCTGGCCCGCCGATTCCCCCCCGAACTCGGCGACGATCTGGCTGCCGTCGTCTTCGAGCAACGGCAGATTGGTTTCCAACAGCGGCAGGTCAACGGTGAACGTCGTGCCCGCACCTTCGACGCTGCTACACGAAATCTTTCCGCCCGCGTCCGTGATGATTCCAAAGCAGGTGAACAAACCCAGTCCCGCGCCAGTCCTGGTGAAAAACGGTTCGAATACCCGGCGGGCCGCGTCGGGATTCATTCCCACGCCGGTGTCGGACACCGTCAATCGAGCGACAGGGGTCGCGTCACCAGGCGGCCCGTTCACCCGGTTCACGATGATGTCGAGTTTCCCGCCCTGGGGCATGGCGTCGCGGGCGTTGAGGGCCAGATTGATGATGACCCGATCAAGCTCTGCCGGATCAATGAGAACCACGGCCTGCCCATCACACGGTTGGACATTCAGATCAACAGCCGCCCCGAGGACCGTCGACAAGAACCTGGTCAGTGCGGCCACGCGGTGGTTGAGGTCTGTCAGGTGCAACCCGGCCGACGGTCGGTAAACCGTCAGCAGTTGACGGGTGAGACTTTCCGCGCGCTCCGTTGCAGCGATGATTTCGCCGAGATCCGCGCGAGTTTCGGCGCCGGAGTCGGCTGCGTCGAGAGCGAGCGCGGCGAAGTTGGAGATAACCCCCAGGATATTGTTGAAATCCTGCGCAACGCCGCCCGCCAAGCGGCCGAGGGCTTCCATTTTTTCCGACTCGTTAAGTTTGAGCGAGAGTCGCGTCGGGATGTCGATATCGAGCAGTGCGCCGGTCTCGGTGCCCGCCTCCGGGTCGACCGTGGCGACATGCTGAATCCATCTTTCGGTTCCGTCATGGCCAAGGATGCGGAATTGCTCGGAAATCGACGCCACACCGGGCGTCGCGCCGGCCCCGGCCGGCTTCTGCGCGGTGGGTGCGCGGTCACCGGGCATGACATTGGACAGGATGTCGGCACCGGCTTCGAAATCGGTCTTGCTCACACCGACGAGTCGCATCGAATCGCCCAACAGCCAACGATCGATAAGGGGATTTTCCGGGACGCCCGTGCCGTAAAGAACGATGGGAAGCTCGACGATGGCGGATTCGACGTGTCCCATGAAAGCCGTCGTCGCATCGCGCGCAGCAGCCCTGGCGAGTTCGGCTTCCATCGTCTTCGCGGCCGTAATGTCCCAGTTCAGACCCAACATCGACAGTGGCTTTCCGGACTCATCTCGGTGAACCGTCGCCCTGGCCTGAATCCAGTGGACGTCTCCCCCGGGCCACACAACCCGAAACTGGGTGTCGTACTTCGCATCTCCTGCAAACGCCCGCTGCAACGTCGCCTCGGCCTGCTGCACATCATCAGGATGCAGCCCCGCCGTCCATGCCTCGTAGGCGCCGGTGAAGTCGGGAGCCTCGATTCCATAGAGCGCGTACATCTTGTCGTCCCACGTCAGAACGTCGGCGATGACGTCCCACTGCCACAGGCCGATACCGGCCGCGTTGGTTGCTTGAGCGAGCAACCGGGCGGGGGATTCAAGCCATCGGGTCCGAGCCATCTGGGCGATTCGATTCTGCGCCGCTTCGGCGAACACCCGCAGCATCGTGAGTTCGCCGTCATCCAGGGACCGAGGCCGCTGGTCGATGACGCAAAGCGTGCCGAGGCGGTGGCCCCCGGGGCCCTTGATGGGATAGCCGGCGTAGAACCCGATATCCGGGGGCCCCGTCACCAAAGGGTTGTCGGCGAACCGCGAATCAGTGCGGGCGTCGGCGACGATGAGTGGATCGTCGCCCATGATGGCGTGACCGCAGAACGACACATCACGGCCGGTCTGCTCCACTGCAAGCCCGACCTTGGACTTGAATATCTGCCGATCTCGGTCGATCAAGGTCACAAGGCTGATCGGCACGCCGAAGTACTGTGCGGCCGCAACAGTTATTCGATCGAGCTGCTCGTCCTGGGGCGCTTCGATGATCTTAAGCTCTGCCAGTTCGGCGAGTCGCTCGGCCTCGTCGTCAGGAATCGGCGCACATTCCACCGCAGTTGCCTCCCGCCCAGCGCGGGATCACCGGAGCTTCGCCGAGGACAACCGCGGGGGCCATGACCTACGCACTCCTTGAAGCGCTATCCACTTCGAGTCGCTTGGTGCGACGGACGCCGTGCTGCGGCGCTTCTCCCGTCATCCAACCCGGACGCTGTGGCCCTGCCGCGTTGGTGAGGTTGCGGCGCTTGGCGAGCTTTCGAATCTGCCGGGCGTAGAGGCGGTCCTGCAGGATCGTCCAAAGCACCCGGAACCCGTCCCTGAAGGTATTGAGGTTCGTATGACCGTGGTACCGGTCGTGCTCGAAGCTCGGCACTTCGGTAATGGCGGCTCCGGAGAGGGCGAAGCGACCGATGATCAGTGCTTCGATCTCGAAACCGTCGCCGCGAATCATCTCCGGGGCATCATCGACCTCGGTCTTCGGCAAGTCGAGCATGTACAGCTGGTCAGCCCAGAAGGCGTTGTAGCCGTAGCAGAGATCCGTGAACCGGGTCTTGGTCAGCACACTGGCCAACAGGTTCAGCCCAAGGTTGCCCGCCGAACGAAGCAGCGTGATGTCCTCGCTGCCGCCGCCCTCGCAGAAGCGGCTCCCCTTGGCCAGGTCGGCGCCGTCGGTCAGGGCTTTGATGAAGCGCGGGATCTCGTTGGGGTCGGCCGAACCGTCGATATCGAACATCACGATTGCGTCGCCGGTGACCTCGGCGAACCCGCAGGCCATGGCGTTTCCTTTGCCCTTGCGGGTCTGGTGGATCACCTTGGCCGACGGCAGGGCTTGACGTGCCGCTTCCGCGGACTCGTGGTCGTCTTCGCTGACGACGACGATGACCTCGTGGTACTTGTCGAGGTAGGGCAGAATTTCGCGGATGTTGGGGGCCTCGTTCTTGGCAGGCACAACGACACTGACGCGTGGGTTGCTGGGCCGGCGTTCGCTTTTCGGACGACGCCGATCGATGATCGGCTGGCCGTCGGAACCGATCAGCGGCTTGCCGTCGGGACCGATGACGTATTTCG
The DNA here is from genome assembly GCA_964629725.1 of uncultured Mycobacterium sp. Taxonomy (GTDB): domain Bacteria; phylum Actinomycetota; class Actinomycetes; order Mycobacteriales; family Mycobacteriaceae; genus Mycobacterium. The sequence continues at coordinate 63,587 of CAZVST010000012.1, read as the reverse complement.
TCGCTTCAGGCCCAGGCTGGGCTGGCGCGATCTCCATGCCGGAGGACCCCGTCAGGTCACTCACCAGAACCCTCCTCGATGACACGACTCGGCGCACCCTTGACAGGCGCACTCCTTTCCCAATCATAGGCCGCGAATACGTGGGCTTCCTCGGTGGATCCCCTGAACCGACCGGTCCGGCCACCTCCGAACATGCACGGCACGCATCCGTCCGAACATGCACGGCAGGCATCGGTCCATGAGGTCGGCCGCGAGTGGAGAGCACCGAAAACACGGAATTGCCCCAGTTCCCGGTACTAGTGTTTGCGGGGTGGCAAACCATGCTGGAAGTGATCCCGGGGCCTCGGGCGACCATTTCAACTCCGACGACTCTGCGGCCGGCGCAAGCGGTCCAGAAGAGGTCACTTCGGTCAGCGAAAAGCAGCGCCGACTCTTATTCACAGTCCCGATACTTTTGGGTTTATTTATTTGCATCCTGGATCTTCTGGTGTTGATCCGGATTTGGCGGTCCGTATATTTCAGCAATTTTGTGTATTTATCCCGGGCCACTCTGCCAAATACATTTTTCTTGGCGTTAATGACTATAAGTTTCGCCATCGGATTGGCGTTGATCGGATATGCGATCGCTCTGCGCCACTATGAAGAATGGTATGACGAGAAGACCGAAATCCAGCAAGAATCCCAGCGCACATCGGTCTCAACTTATGAGCCGAGTCGCGTCCACCCATATCTCAAGTGGCTCGTGGGGCCAATTCTTGTGGCAATGCCGGCGCCCGCCCTTGCCGTGTGGGCGGCCGCAACCATTGAGCCTATCTCGCCAAGGCCGTGTATCGACGTCCTTCAGCAAGCACTGAACATCAAGAGAGAGAACCCTAATTTCAAGTTGATCTGGAACGATCGAGACGAACTTCGCTGCTCCGTCAACCAAGTTCTCGACGAGTAGACGCCGTAGACGCAGCACAGGTCTGATAGAGATCACGAAAGCGCCTTTCAGACCCCAGTCAGCACATCCGTGACCGACTGCGCTTCACGATGCGTCCTGACCTTCTCCATATCCCGATCGACACGCAGACCGTGCCCAGCGCCTCACCCGTCGGCCGCAGCGCCAGCGGCAGCGATTGCGGGCTGAATTTCGCACGCGGGCGCGATGTGCCACGATCACCGCAGCCTCGCGACTCTCCAGCGACCGGATTCCCGACAACCGACCCTGGAGAAAGCCATGCCCGACGCACGTTTGCACACCATGTCGACATCCGCATCCGCGGTGACCGCGGTGGTCGACTACGAGCCACCGGCTTTCGGCGGACCACCGACACTCCCCCCGGTCACGTCCTCCCCGCGCCGACGGACCATCCCGGCCGGGGCCGCCGGCCGCCCGGACGGACCGGACAGCCGCGCCGCAGCCGCGTTCGCCGACGCAGCGTTGCGCCGAGTGCTGGAGGTCATCGACCGGAGACGGCCGTTGACCCAGCTACGGACACTGCTGGCCGCCGGTCTGGTGGACTCGCTGCTGGCGGGGCCGATCCGGCACGCCGACGGTGGTGCAGCGAGACTGCGTCGGGTGCTGGCCCAGATCAGCCGGACGGACGGGACGGCCGCAGAAGTAGCCGCGAACTACACCCGCGGGGAACGCGTTCATGCCGTGGCCTGCCGGATCGAACAGGTGCCGACCCCTACCGGAGTTCGGTGGCAGGTGGTCGCTCTGCACCTGGAGTGAATCTAGCGGCGGCGCAACAGCTTTCGCTCCTTGCCTTCCTGTCGCTTGGCCTCGCGCCGCTCCCGGCGCGAGCCCGCCCCGTTCGCGGCGGTCGGCTCGGCGTCGTGGTGCTGAACCTCGGCGTCACCGTCCTCCGACGGGCCCACGTAGGTCAACGGCCGAGAGTCGTCGCTCCCAAAGCCCCTGGTCCGCAAGCCTTCCGGCATCGCCTGGGCGGCGACGGCGGGTGCCTGCGGGGCACCCTCGACCTGAACGTTGAACAGGAAGCCGACCGACTCCTCCTTCAGCGCGTCGAGCATACCGATGAACATGTCGTACCCTTCGCGCTGGTACTCCACGAGCGGGTCGCGCTGCGCCATTGCCCGAAGACCGATGCCCTCCTTGAGGTAGTCCATCTCGTAGAGATGCTCGCGCCACTTGCGGTCCAGGACATTGAGCAGAACGTTACGTTCGAGCTGGCGCATCGCATCCGGGCCGGCGATCGCCTCGATCTCGGCTTCCCGCTTGGCATAAGCCACTTCGGCATCGGCGACCAGCGCGTCGAGGAGTTCCTCGCGAGTGAGGTCGCCGGCCTCCCCGACATCCTCGGTGTGCAGGAGATCGTGGTGTTCGATGCCCACCGGGTATAGGGTGCGCAGCGCACCCCACAACTCTTCGAGATCCCAATCCTCGGAATAACCCTCGGCGGTGGCGCCGTCGACATAGGCCGTGATGACGTCGACGAGCATGTCGTGGGATTGCTTTTTGAGATCCTCACCCTCGAGGATGCGCTTGCGTTCGGCGTAGATCACCTTGCGCTGCTGGTTCATCACCTCGTCGTACTTGAGCACGTTCTTGCGGATCTCGAAGTTCTGCTGCTCGACCTGCGTCTGGGCGCTCTTGATCGCCCGGGTGACCATCTTGGCCTCGATCGGAACGTCGTCGGGCAGGTTCAGCCGGGTGAGCAACGACTCCAGGGTGGCGCCGTTGAACCGCCGCATGAGCTCGTCACCCAGCGACAGGTAGAACCGCGACTCGCCGGGATCGCCCTGGCGGCCTGATCGGCCGCGGAGCTGATTGTCGATACGGCGCGACTCGTGACGTTCGGTGCCCAGGACGTACAGCCCGCCGACGTCGCGGACGGCATCGGCCTCCTCGGACACCTGCTCCTTGACCTTCGGCAGCTCGACGAGCCAGGCCTCGTCGTATTCGTCGGGGGTCTCGACCGGGTCCAGACCGCGCCCCCGCAGCCGCTGGTCGACCAGATAGTCGACGTTGCCGCCCAGCACGATGTCGGTGCCGCGGCCGGCCATGTTGGTGGCCACCGTCACCGCGCCGCGCCGGCCGGCCTCGGCGACGATGCCGGCCTCCTGCTCGTGAAACTTGGCGTTGAGCACGCTGTGCGGGATGCCACGCTTCTGCAGCATCCGCGACAGGTACTCGGAACGCTCGACGCTGGTGGTGCCGATCAGCACCGGCTGGCCCTTCTCGTACCGCTCCCCGATGTCGTCGGCGACGGCGATGAACTTGGCTTCCTCGGTCTTGTAGATGAGGTCGGTCTGGTCCTTGCGGAGCATGTCCCGGTTGGTGGGGATGGTCACCACACCGAGCTTGTAGATCTCGAAGAGCTCGGCCGCCTCGGTCTCGGCGGTGCCGGTCATGCCGGCCAGCTTGTCGTAGAGCCTGAAGTAGTTCTGCAGGGTGATGGTGGCCAGCGTCTGGTTCTCGGCCTTGATCTCGACCTTTTCCTTGGCCTCGATGGCCTGGTGCATACCTTCGTTGTAGCGGCGGCCTATGAGAACGCGACCGGTGAACTCATCGACGATGAGCACCTCGCCGTCGCGGACGATGTAGTCCTTGTCCCGCTGGAAGAGCTCCTTGACCTTGAGCGAGTTGTTGAGGTAGCTGACCAGCGGCGAGTTGGCGGCCTCGTAGAGGTTGTCGATGCCCAGCTGGTCCTCGACGAATTCCACCCCGACTTCGTGCACACCGATGGTGCGCTTGCGGATGTCCACTTCGTAGTGGACGTCCTTCTCCATCAGCGGGGCGAGCCGGGCGAACTCGGTGTACCAGTGCGAGGCGCCGTCGGCCGGGCCGGAGATGATCAGCGGGGTGCGGGCCTCGTCGATGAGGATGGAGTCGACCTCGTCGACGATGGCGTAGTTGTGGCCGCGCTGCACCAGGTCGTCCAGCGAGTGCGCCATGTTGTCGCGCAGGTAGTCGAAGCCGAACTCGTTGTTGGTGCCGTAGGTGATGTCGGCGGCGTAGGCAGCCCGGCGCTCGTCGGAGTTCAAGCCGGACAGGATCACCCCGACGTCCAGGCCGAGGAAGCGGTGCACCCGGCCCATCCACTCGCTGTCGCGCTTGGCCAGGTAGTCGTTGACCGTGACGACGTGCACGCCCTGGCCGCCCAACGCGTTGAGGTACGCGGGCAGCACACAGGTCAACGTCTTACCCTCACCGGTCTTCATCTCGGCGACGTTGCCGAAGTGCAGCGCCGCACCGCCCATCACCTGGACATCGAAGTGCCGCTGGCCGAGCACCCGCCAGGCCGCCTCGCGGGCCGCGGCGAACGCCTCGGGGAGAATGTCGTCGAGCTGCTCGCCGCCTTTGACGCGGGCCCGGAACTCGTCGGTCTTGGCCCTCAACTCGGCGTCGGTGAGCTTCTCCACCTCGTCCGACAAGGTATTGACGTAGTCGGCGACTCCTCGGAGCCGCTTGACCGTGCGTCCTTCACCGAGGCGCAGCAACTTCGACAGCAAGAGATTCCCCTGGGGATCGGAGGTTTGGGTGCACTCCATCCTAGGTGACGCGCGGATAGCGCCCGGTCAGGTCGGCACGCCCAGGCGAGCCGACCTGACCGGGGGCGAACGTCAGGCGAGGCGGATCACGCCGGCGGGTCGACGTCAGGCCAGGCGGATCAAGCCGTAGTCGTAGGCGTGACGGCGGTAGACCACCGACGGCGAGTCGGACTCCTTGTCGTGGAACAGGAAGAAGTCATGCCCGACCAACTCCATCTCGTAGAGCGCATCGTCGACGGTCATCGGCTTCGCCGGATGCTCTTTGACCCGCACGATGCGGCCGGGTACATGCTCCTCGACGGCGGTCTGGGCCTGCCCGTCCGGACTCGGCGCGGGCTTGAACGCCTCGTCGAGATCCAGGGCGGGCGGCGTCGCGGTGGCCTGGTGCAGCGACACCGGTGTCTTGTCGCCGTAGTGCACCTTGCGACGGTCCTTGCCGCGGCGGACGCGGCTTTCAAGTTTGTGAACGGCGGCCTCGAAGGCACCGTAGAAGGTGTCTGCGCAGCCTTCCCCGCGGACGACGGGGCCGGGGCCGTGCGCGGTGATTTCGACGTGCTGACAGTTCTTGCGTTGGCGTCGGTTCTTCTCATGCTCAAGCTCGACGTCGAATCGCTGGATCGCGTTGTCGATCCGCTCGACGCGGGCGAGCTTCTGCCCGACGTAGACGCGGTAATGGTCGGGGATCTCGACGTTGCGTCCGGTCACTTGGATTGACGCTGTGGGGCCGTCAGCGGCACCCTGGTCGTCTGCGGAGGGTTGCGGGGATTGCACGGATTGGGTTGACATGCTTGACAACTCGTTTCTCTAACGGGTAGCACGCACGACGGCGTGCCGGGCCTGTCATTGCGGGTGAACGCGCCGACGCAACGGTGGACGAAACCTCGCCCGCCGACGCCAGGGGTCGAAGAAACCACCTCCTACACGGTCGACCAGGCGGCGGGCCGGTAGCCCGGCCGCCCCGTGGTGTTCACGGCGTGTTAAGCCAGACGGTAGTCGCAGTCGGTAGGGTCTTGCCACTTTTCCACAGACCCGTTGGGGGGTCTTTGGTCCTTTGTTATCGGCCCGTTGCCGAAGGCCGCGAAGGCTGGCGAATTTCAGTGCGCCATGGTCAGGACGGCACTGACCTCCCCACCGCCGGCGGTCAGCGCCCGCACCGCCTCCCGGGCGGTCGCCCCGGTGGTCAGAATGTCGTCGACGAGCAGAATCTCGCCGCGCGGCACCGGGCCGGTCAGCCGGACCCGGCCGGCGATGTTGCGTTCGCGAGCGGTGGTGGACAGTCCGACGGAATCACGCACCAGGCCCCCGGTGCGCAGCACCGTGGCCACCTGATGGTGCGGGCTCGCCGCGACGGCGGCGACCGCGACGCGGGTCACCGGGTCACCACCGCGGCGGCGTGCGGCGGCCCGGCGGGTCGGGGCCGGGACCACGGTGAGCGGTTCGCCGAGGATGCCCCAGGTCGTCAGCCGGTGGATGGCGAGGGCGAGCGCGCGCGACAGTGGACCGGCCAGATCGCGCCGGCCGTGTTCCTTGAGTGCGACGATGGCCTGCCGCCGCGGACCGGCGTAGGAGCCGAGCGCGAAGACCGGCACTCCTGGATCCAGGCGCGGGGTGACGACGTGGGGTTGGTCGGCCGTGACGCGCAGGGCTGCGGCGCAGGAGTCGCACCAGCGTTGCGACGGCGCACCGCAGCCCCCGCACTCCCACGGCAACACGAGATCGAGCATGGCCCCAGCGTGGCGGCGCAGCCCGGCGAACGAATCATCTTGCAGCACAGGGGCTTCCGGCTACAGCTACATGCCCCGGTTGGTGTGCGCCGCCTGGGTGTAGTTCCCGTGGGCATGTCCGCCCGCGGCGTGCAGACTCTTCAGGGCGTCCTGCATCATGGACAACGCTTTCTCCGCCTCGCCGGCACCGCGATGCCACTGCTGCCATGCGTCGCCGTACGCGCCGCCGGAGAGCCCTGTCCACTGCGCCACCATCCCGGTGACCGTGCCGTCCAGCGACTGAAGTCGCGACTGCAGGTGGCCGGCAGCCCCGGCCAGCGAATGGCAGGGCCGCGCAACACCGCAGGCTCCAGCCCCAACCGTCCGTCGTTCACGGAAGCAAACGCTAGTAAGTCACCCGGGGAGCGCACAATTCACCGGCACCCGGATTCAGCCCGGCATCACCGGCACCGCCCCGGGCATCATGAACGGCCCCAGATCCGACCACGCCTGGCCGTTGGTGGCGCTGGTGGCCAGCAGTTGCAGCACGCCGCGGGCGTCGGCCACATACACGGCCGACGGATTGGCGGCCACCGCCGAGACCGGCATCACCAGGTTGTTGCTGGGGCCGTCGGAGTTGACCCCGTCGAGGTTGACGTAGGACACCGGGTGCGCGGGATCGTTGCGGGTGACCACCATGTCGTCACCGGTGCGCCAGGACAGCGAGACCACCGAATTGCCTAGGCCGAAGCCGATCCGGCGCGGATAGGTCAGCGCGAATTCGCCGCCGGGCGTCTGTTCCACCCCGGCCAGCACCACCTGGCCGTCGATCGCCATGGCCACCCGGGTGCCGTCGCGGGAGACCTGCAGTTCGGAGATCGCACCCGGAAAGCGTGAGGTCACCGCGGCGGAGTCGACCGGGATGCGAGCCGGCTGGCCGGACGCAGCCTCACGGATCACCCGCACCACACTGTTTCCGTCGACCACCACCCAGACCGCGTCGTCCAGGGCCCACGACGGCCGGGACAGGGTGCGGCCGTCGGTGGCCCGTACCGCCTGCCCGCCGTTGGGGCCGATCCACAGCGACGCGCCGGCGTCGGGCGGGCCGACCACGGCGGCGACGTCGCGGCCGGACCTCGAGAAGCTGGCCGCCCGTTGGTCGGGCATCGTCCCGAACGAGCCGTTCACCTTGGTCGCGCGCTGGCCGTCCAGGGCCACCATCACCCCACCCATGAGGGCGTGCACACCGGCCGGCGCCCCATCGACCGCACCCGGATCGGTCGCGGCCACGTCGGTGGTCTTCCAGCCGTCGACGAACCGGTCGTCCAATGGCGCCCCGTCGACGCTGATCAGGTAGGGGCCCTTGACATCCGAGCGGGCCAACGTCCAAATCAACTGCGCCGCAACGAGAAGGCGGCTGGCCGGATCGGTGGTCGTCAGGTTCTCCAGATCCACCCGGGCCCCGCCGTAACCGCGGCCCACCCCCGTCTTGCCGCCGTCGGCGCGGGTGACCGGCCCGCGCAGCTTCAACGGCGCCCCCAGCAGATTGCGAACCGCATTGGCCATTTCGGGGCGCGGCCCGGCGATGAGCTTGTTGATCAGTTCGGTGGCCAGCAGGTCGGAGTCCGACACCGCCACGTACCGCGGGTCGGGCACGACGGTCTTGCCGGTGGGGTCGACGAAGTACAGCGTGTAGCGCTTGTAAGCCGCCTGGAATTTCTGCCAGTCCAGGAAAACCCCGTTGGGCAGCCGGTTGATTCGCCACCCGTTCGGGGTCTGGACGAGTTCGAGGGGCCCGGGGTCGGGAAGCTTGCCGTCCCCGGTCTCGAAGACACCGACGTCGGAGAGCGACCCGAGGATCTCGGCCTGCATGGTCACCGAAATCGTTTCCGTAGAACGGGTTTCGGTGAACACGACCTTGTCCACCAGCAGGGCGCTGCCCTGATCGTCCCAGTCCTTGGAGGCCGAATCGGTGAGGAACTGCCGGGCCGCCAAGTGCCGGTTGGCCGGATCGGCGGTGGCTTTGAGGAATTCCCGCAGCAATTGTTCAGGGCTCATCCCGGGAGCGGGTTCGGGCAACTGCTTCGGTGCGGGCCGCTCGACGGTCCCGACCGCCTGCGGCGCCGAGGAGTCGGGCACCCCGGCGCATCCGGTCAGTAGCACCGCCAGACCGATCAGCACCAGCGATAGAAGACGTCGGATCACACCCGGTCTCCCGCGATCTCTCGCTGTCGGAAACGTTCGGCGGCAAGGGGTTTCAGCGGCAACGGACTCGTCGTGACCTTGTGGCCGCGGACCAGCGGCAGGGTCAGGCGGAAGCAGGCCCCGTTTCCGGGCTCACCCCAGGCTTCCAGCCTGCCCTGGTGCAGCCGGGCATCCTCGATGCTGATCGCCAGCCCCAGTCCGGTGCCGCCGCTGCGGCGCACCCGCGACGGGTCGGAGCGCCAGAACCGGCTGAACACCAGCTTCTCCTCCCCCGGCCGCAGGCCCACCCCGAAGTCGCGGACCGTGACGGCGACGGTGTCCTCGTCGGCGCCCATCCGGATCTGCACCGGCTGATGTTCGGCGTGGTCGATCGCGTTGGCGATCAGGTTGCGCAGGATGCGCTCGACCCGGCGGGGATCCACCTCGGCGATGACCGGGTCTTCGGGGAGGTCCACCTGAAGTTCGATCGCCGCCTCGTCGGCCAGGTGCCCGACGTTGGCCAGCGCCTTGTTCACCGTGGACCGCAGGTCGACCGCCTCGACCGACAATTCGGCGACACCGGCGTCGTGGCGGGAGATCTCAAGCAGGTCGTTGAGCAGTGTCTCGAACCGGTCCAGTTCACTGACCAGCAGTTCGGTGGAGCGCTGCAGCGCCGGGTCGAGGTCCTCGCTGTTGTCGTAAATGAGATCGGCGGCCATCCGGACGGTGGTCAGCGGGGTGCGAAGTTCGTGGCTGACGTCGGAGGTGAACCGGCGCTGCAGGTTGCCGAACTCCTCCAGGGTTGTGATCTGGCGCTGCAGGCTCTCGGCCATGTCGTTGAACGACACCGCGAGCCGGGCCATGTCGTCCTCGCCGCGGACCGGCATCCGTTCGGACAGATGACCTTCGGCGAACCGCTCGGCGATCCGGGAGGCCGACCGCACCGGCAGCACGACCTGGCGGGAGACCAGCAGGGCGATGCCGGCCAGCAGGAGAAGCAGCACCAGTCCGCCGGTGGCCATCGTGCCGCGCACCAGCGTGATGGTGTTCTCCTCGCTGGTCAGCGGGAAGATGAGATACAGCTCCAGGTTGCTGACGCGCGACGGCGCCGGTGTGCCGACCAGCAGTGCCGGGCCGGAGAAACCTTCGGTGCGCACGGCCGCGTACTGGTAGCTCACCTGCCCGGCTTTGACGAAATCGCGCAACGTGCGCGGGATCTGGTCGACCGGACCGGCGCCGGTCGCCTCGCGCGGACCGTCGCCGGGAACCATGAGCACAGCGTCGAAGGCGCCCGCCAACCCCGAGGGGGACGCCTGTCCCGGCTTGGAGATCAGCGTGTTGCGGGCCAGCTGCAGACTGCTGTCGAGCGAGCGGGCCTCTTCGCCGCTGACGATCCCGCTGACGGTGCCTCGCGCGCGGTCCACCTCCTCGGTGGCCGCGCGGACCTTGACGTCGAGCACCCGGTTGGTGATCTGACTGGTCAACACGAAGCCGAGAACCAGGATCACCACGGCCGACAAGCCGAGTGTGAGGACCACGACCCGCAACTGCAGAGAACGCCGCCAGATCTGGGCCAGCGCCCGGCTCACCGCGCTCGTCCCCCGGATCACCGGGCCGGAGCGCATGCGCCGCCGCGTGCTGAAGATCATCGCCGCTGACGGCTCACGTGGCAGATGGTGCCACTTCTCCCCCTCGCTGACGCTCGGGATCGGCGTGTCACGGCGGGCCGGCCTTGTAACCCACTCCTCGAACGGTCAGCACCACCTGCGGGTTCTCCGGGTCCCGTTCCACCTTGGCCCGCAACCGCTGGACGTGCACGTTCACCAAACGGGTGTCGGCCGGGTGACGGTACCCCCACACCTGTTCGAGCAGCACATCACGAGTAAACACCTGGCGCGGTTTACGCGCCAACGCCACCAGCAGGTCGAACTCCAGCGGCGTCAACGAGATCTGCTCACCGTCGCGCGTCACCTTGTGCGCCGGCACGTCGATCTCGATATCGCCGATGGACAGCATCTCGGCGGGCTCGTCGTCGTTGCGGCGCAGCCGGGCCCGCACCCGCGCCACCAGCTCCTTGGGCTTGAACGGCTTCATCACGTAGTCGTCGGCGCCGGATTCCAGGCCGAGCACCACGTCGACGGTGTCGGTCTTGGCCGTCAGCATGACGATCGGCACCCCGGAGTCCGCCCGCAGCACCCGGCAGACGTCGATGCCGTTCATGCCGGGCAGCATCAGGTCGAGCAGCACCAGATCGGGGCGCAACTCACGCACCGCGGTGAGCGCCTGGGAGCCGTCGGCGATGACCGCCGTCTCGAAGCCCTCGTTGCGCAGCACGATGGTGAGCATCTCTGCCAGCGAGGGGTCATCGTCCACGACCAGGATCCGTTGCCTCATGGCGTCCATGGTGTCACCGAACCGCGACGATGCCCGGCTGTACACGCCGGGCGATCGGCACTGTCCGGCTGCCACCCGCGCATGTCGCGCGATCATGGGAGCAGTTCGGCCACCAACCGGTCGGCCCGCACGTCTCCCCCGGCCACCGTCCATCTCCCGTACCAGTCCCGCGCCGCCAGCCCGGCGTAGACCTCAGCGGTGCGACGCTGTAGCCCGTCGTCGCGCTCGTAGGCGTCGCGGGCCCGGTCAGGCTCCTCACCGGCGCGGCGCACGGCGCGTTCGGCGGCCACGCCGACCGAAACGTCGAGCAGGATCTGACGGTCCGGCGTCGGCAGGCCCAGCCGCCCGTACTCCAATTCGCCGACCCAGGACACCATGTCCCCGTCCGCGTCCTGATGCAGCCGCGCCGCGCTGTAGGCGGCGTTGGAAGCGACGTAGCGGTCCAAGATGACGACGTCGCGCTCGGCGCACAGCGCGCTGAGGTGGTCTCGCGCCGCGCCGCGGTCCAGCGCGAAGAGCACCGCCATCGCGTACACCGAACCGGCCAGGTCGCCGTGCGCCCCGTACAGCGCCTCACTGGCCAGGTCGGCGGTGATCGACTGTCCGTAGCGCGGGAAGGCCAGCGTGGTCACCGACCGCCCGGCGGCAATGAAGGCCTGCTCCAGCCCGCGGGTCAGCGTGCGCTTGCCAGCGCCGTCGAGTCCTTCGATGACGATCAGCACGCTTAGAACTGCCCGCAGTTAGGGGTGGTCGGCAGCCCGTTGAACCGGTCGGCGAGCCACTGCAGCACGCGTTCCCCGTCCACGAGGAACGGCAGCGCGTGGTTGACGGCAAGTTTGTTGAACAACGGCGGTTGTTCGTTCGTCCAGAACTGGACGTCGGCACCCTGGGCGCACCAGTCCCGGGCCATCTGGGCGGCCGGCGCCCACGGCACCAGCGGGTCATAGCGGTTGCTGAAGACGAAGACCGGCGCCTCGGGTTTGTAGTTCCCGAGGCGCTGCGCGTGGAACAGCGTATGGAAAACGGGGTTGGCCGTGACCTTGGCGACGTCGGCGACGAAGAAGTCCTGCAGATGCTTGAACCGGAACCGCATCGCGGTCTCGGCGATGCACTGGTTCTGGGTGTCGTCGAGCAACTTCTGGCCCATCGGGGTGAGCGTGGCCCGCAGACTGTCGGCGTACTCGGGGTAGGTGGCGATCACCGAGTTCAGCGCGTAGCCGATCACCCCGACGATGACGCTGCCGTCGCTGAACGAGATCTGCTCTTCGAGATCGGCCGGCGGGGCTCCTGCGGTGGAGCCGACCAAATGCAGTTCCGGGGCGTAGCTGGAGGCCAGTTCAGCCGCGGCGGCCGACGCCCCGCCGCCCTGGGAGTAGCCGAACGTCGCCACCGGCCCGTGCGGGTCCAGCGACGTGCCCGGCAGCCGCATCGCGGCGCGCGCGGCGTCCAGCATGGCGTCGGCCTCGGCCACCCGATTGACGTAGGTGTGCACGCCCGGGGTTCCCAGGCCCTGGTAGTCGGTCATCACCACCGCGAAGCCGCGGGCCACCATGGTCGAGACCATCAACTCCTCGTAGTTGAAGCTCAGATCCAGAAACGGCGCGAAGTGGATGCCCTGGTTGAACTGACGCGACGGCGCGCACTGGTCGCCCAGGCCCTGGGTGCCCGGTCCGTAGACGATCAGCGGCCGCGGCCCGGCCCCCGGCCAGGCGTTGAACGGCTCGAAGTAGGTGCCGGTCACCGCCATGGGGTTGCCGCGAGAGTCGGTGCTGCGGTACATGATCCGCGTTCCGGTGGCCATGATCGCGCCCAACTGACCCGACGGTTCGAGAACCAGAGGCGACGGCTCGGTGCGGATCAGATCACCGGGTTGTGCGGGCAGAAGCGGATCGGGCGGGGTGTAGAACGCGGCGTACTCGTCGTCGTTGAAGTTCGGGTCGTCGGGGTGGTAAAGGTCGTCGGCGTGCGCCACCGGGCAGCACAGGGTCGCCGCCACCGCGACGAGCCCGGCGAGTCGACTGACTGTCATTCCCGCCCAACGACCCACCGCCGGAGCCTAACAACGGGCGAGGGCGGAAAAGGCGCATTGCGCGCCGTTTCCGCCCTCGCCGTCGTCGTGGCTTGGTCGCTTTAGTAGCGGTAGTGCTCCGGCTTGTACGGACCTTCGACGTCCACGCCGATGTACTCGGCCTGGTCCTTGGTCAGCCGGGTCAGCGAACCGCCGAGCGCCTCGACGTGAATCTTGGCTACTTTCTCATCGAGGTGCTTGGGCAGCCGGAAGACCTCGTTGTCGTACTCGTCGTTCTTGGTCCACAGCTCGATCTGGGCGATCACCTGGTTGGAGAAGCTGTTGCTCATCACGAACGACGGGTGGCCGGTGGCGTTGCCGAGGTTCAACAGCCGGCCCTCGCTCAGCACGATGATGGAGTGGCCGTCCGGGAAGACGAACTCGTCGACCTGCGGCTTGATGTTGATCCGGCGGATCTGCGGATCGCGCTCCAGGCGGGCCATGTCGATCTCGTTGTCGAAGTGGCCGATGTTGCCCAGGATCGCCTTGTCCTTCATCGCCCGCATGTGGTCGAGGGTGATGATGTCCTTGTTGCCGGTGGCGGTGATGACGATGTCCGCCCAGCCGATGGCTTCCTCGGTGGTCTTGACCTCGAAGCCGTCCATCATGGCCTGCAGAGCGTTGATCGGATCGATCTCGGTGACCGCGACGCGAGCACCCTGCGCCTTGAGCGCCTCGGCGCAGCCCTTGCCGACGTCGCCGTAGCCGCACACCAGGGCGGCCTTGCCGCCGATGAGGACGTCGGTGCCGCGGTTGATGCCGTCGATCAGTGAGTGGCGGGTGCCGTACTTGTTGTCGAACTTGCTCTTGGTGACCGAGTCGTTGACGTTGATGGCCGGGAAGGTGAGCTCACCGGCAGCGGCGAACTGGTAGAGACGCAGCACGCCGGTGGTGGTCTCCTCGGTGACGCCCCGGACCGAATCGGCGATGCGGGTCCACTTGGTCGGGTCGGCCTTGAGGCTCTCGCGCAGCAGGTTGAGGAAGACCTTGTATTCGGCGGAGTGGTCCTCCTCCTCCGGCGGAACCACGCCGGCCTTCTCGAACTGCGCGCCGCGCAGCACGAGCATGGTGGCGTCGCCGCCGTCATCGAGGATCATGTTGGTGGGCTCGCCCGGCCAGGTGAGCATCTGCTCGGCCGCCCACCAGTACTCCTCGAGCGTCTCGCCCTTCCAGGCGAAGATCGGCACGCCTTTGGGCTCTTCGGGAGTTCCGTGCGGACCGACGACCGTCGCCGCGGCCGCGTGATCCTGGGTGGAGAAAATGTTGCAGGACGCCCAGCGAACTTCCGCCCCGAGCGCCACGAGTGTCTCGATGAGCACGGCCGTCTGCACCGTCATATGCAGCGAGCCGGAGATCCGCGCGCCCTTGAGCGGCAGCACATCGGCGTACTCGCGGCGCAGCGCCATCAAGCCGGGCATCTCATGCTCGGCGAGGCGGATCTCTTTGCGGCCGAACTCGGCCAGGGACAGGTCAGCAACCTTGAAATCGATCCCGTTGCGGGCATCGGCGACTATCGAGAGGGCAGAAGACATGGCCGTTACGTTAACCGGAAGGGGCGCCAAACTCCGCATCGGGGGTTTGGGCCCCCGCATAACGCTCTGCAAAGGGAGTCATCAAGCGGGCCAGATCGGCGGCGACATCGTGGTCGGCCCCTGAACCGGGTTCGGCGGGCATCGACACGTAGCTCATCGCCAGCCGCACGATCGCGCGGGCGAGCACACCGGCGTCCTCGGCGTCGGCCCATACCCAGCTGTCCATGACCGCTGCGGTGAGCCGCTGCGAGCAGTGCGTGATGATCGGCCCACTGTCGGTGGTGATGATCTGCAGCAGGTCCGGCTTGGCCGCCCCGCGCAGCAGTGAGATCACCAGCGGGTCGGCGGCCGACGCGGTGAAGAAGGAGCGGAACCCGTCCAGGAACGCCGCGTGCAGTTCGCCGAAGTGCGCGTCGATCGCGCGGGACACGTCGTCAACCAGACGGTCAGCCAATCGCAGCGCGTAGGCCTGCGCCAGACCCTTGCGGGATCCGAACTCGTTGTAGATGCTCTGCCGGCTTACCCTCGCCGTGCGCGCGACGTCGGTCAGGGTGATCGCCGACCAGTCTTTGGTCAGCAGTTCCCCGCGCATGGCGTCGAGGACGGAATCACGCAGCAACGCCCCCGAATCCATGCAGGTGAATATAGGAGGTCGGTTGCCCGCGCTTCGACAATCAGCGCCTGCGCAGCCGCGATTGGATCAAGGCGTAGGCGTATCCGTAGGTAGTCACACCCAGCCCGAGAACCAACGCCGCGGCCTGGCCAAGATGGTCGAGACGATGTCCCGAAGACGTGGCACTGGCAACCAGTTCCCGCGCAAAGGCCATCGGCAAGACGCGGGATACGTACGCGCGCTCGGTGCTCAACGCGTCCGAACGGCCGACCATGGTGCTGAGTCGCTGCTTCGAGAAGCCCTCCCAGAAGCATCGGCGCACAAAGTACCGAAGATCGGTGCGGTCGGCGGAGACCCAATGACGCACCTTGATCTCCGGGTCCAGGACCAGTCGGGTGGCCGGAGAATTCTGGTTGAGCCGGATACACAACTCCGTCTCGTCGCAACGCATCATGTTCCCGCCCACCTGGCCGATCTCGGAGCTGAAACCACCGACATCCTCAAGAGCCGTCCGCCGAAACGACATATTGCAGCCCAGCAGGTTGCGCACCTGCGTCGGGCTCTCCGGAAGTCCCTTATGGCTGCAGCCGACGACCCAGTCGAATTCGACCGGGAACCAGGGCGGCCGTTCGGTCGGCCAGACCGGCCGGGCATTACCTCCGACTCCCGTGATCGCCGGGTCGCGGTAGTCCTCACGAAGACGATCCAGCCAACCCGGCTGTATCTGCGCATCGTCATCGACGAAGGCGACGACATCCCCCACTGACGCCTCGATGCCCGAGTTACGGGCTCCGCACAACCCCTTCGCGCCCGAGTTCGGCACAACGGTGGCCCGAGACCCGTACTGGGCCGTGACCCGATCAAGTACCGCGTCGTTGTAGTCGATACAGACCACCAACTGATCACCGGGGCGGAGTTGCTCAAGAACGGCCTCGATTGAACCGTCGAGCAGTTCCCGACGCTCGTCGGTGTAGGCACAGATGACGGCGGAGACCGCCACGTCCGAAGGGTTGGTCATTGCTCATCCGTTTCCGTTGATCGTGCGCGCCGGTCGGTGTAACCGTGCGGATTGCGGCTCTGGAATTCCCACGCATCCCGGCACATGTCCATAAGGGATCGCGTTGTGCGCCAACCCCATTCGCGTTCGACCTGGGAGGCGTCGGCGATCAGGCTCGCCACGTCACCCAACCGCCGTCCGACGATACGGTAGGGGATGTCCCGCCCGCAGGCTTGCGAGAACGCGGCGATGAGCTGAAGCACCGACACACCGGACCCCGTTCCGAGGTTGAAGACCCGGAAGCCGGTCCGGTCGTCGAGATGCTCCAGGGCAACCCGGTGCGCGTCGGCGACGTCGGCGACGTGAATGTAGTCACGGACCGCGGTGCCGTCGGGTGTCGGGTAGTCGTCGCCGAAGACACTCAACTCGATCAGCCGACCCACCGCGATCTGGGTTAGGTACGGCATCACGTTGTAGGGAACGCCGAGCGGGTCCTCGCCGAGCAATCCGGTGGGGTGCGCACCGATCGGGTTGAAGTACCGCAGTGCTATCACCGACAGTTCGGGGATGTAGGTGCATGCCTGGGACAGCAATTGTTCGCAGATCCACTTGGTCAGCGCGTAGGGGTTGGTCGGATTCGCCGGGTCCACCTCCGACAGCGGGGCCGAGGAGGCGTCGCCGTAGATCGAGCACGACGAGGAGAACACCAGCCGCGTCACCCCGTGCTCGTGCATCGTTCGGATCAGGCTCGTCGTGCCGCCGATGTTGATGTCGTAGTAGTCCAGCGGAATCTCGGTCGACTCACCGACCGCCTTCTTCGCCGCGAAGTGGATGACCGCGTCGATCGGATGCGCCGTGAACACCGAGCGCAGTCCGGCACGGTCGCGCAGGTCGGTCTCATAGACGAGCGGCGACCGCCCAGTGATCTGACCGACCCGATCCAGCGCGGCGGGGCGGCTGTTGGAGTGGTCGTCGACGACCACGACGTCATAACCGGCGTTGAGAAGCTCCACACAGGTATGGCTGCCGATGAACCCGGCACCCCCCGTGACCAGCACCGTCTCGGACCTCATCGGCGGGAATACTCCTCAGCGGCATGGCAAACCTACGTATGGTCCGATAATCCTACGAGCGACTTGGATAGCGTAGCCGCGGAGGACGAGCGACGGAGGAATCAGATGCGGCCACATGCGGTGTTGACCGGAGGCGCCGGTTTCCTCGGCTCCCACCTCGCGGAGCGTCTACTGGCACAAGACGTCGACGTCACCGTTCTGGACAATTTCTCGACAGGTTCGCCGGAGAATGTCGCCCATCTGCAGGGCCATAACGGTTTTCGGTTGATCAAACTCGATGTCAGCAACTACATCTCGATCGCCGGCCCGGTCGACTACGTCTTGCACTTCGCCTCGCCTGCCTCGCCGGTCGACTACGCCGAGCTTCCGATCCAAACGATGAAGGTCGGATCGCTGGGCACCCTCAACACCCTCGGCCTGGCCAAGGAGAAGGGGGCGCGCTTCCTGCTCGCCTCGACCTCGGAGACCTACGGCGACCCGCTGGTGCATCCTCAGCCCGAAACCTACTGGGGCAACGTCAATCCGGTGGGTCCGCGTGGCTGCTACGACGAGGCGAAGCGGTTCGCCGAAGCGCTGACGACGGCCTATCGGACCAAACACGGTGTCAACACAGCGATCCTGCGGATCTTCAACACCTACGGACCGCGGATGCGGCCGAACGATGGGCGGGCGATCCCCACCTTCATCACCCAGTGCCTCCGGGGCGACGCGATCACCGTCCAGGGTGACGGCAGCCAGACACGGTCGGTGTGCTACGTCGACGATCTGGTCGAGGGTGCGTTGCGGCTGCTGTTCTCCGACCTCGCCGGCCCGGTGAACGTCGGCAACCCAGACGAGATGACCGTGCTCGAACTGGCCGAACTGATCCGCGAGCTCACCGGGTCGAATTCACCGATCGACTTCATCCCCCGCGCCGAGGACGATCCGTCGCAGCGTCAGCCCGACATCACTCTGGCCCGCAGAGAACTGCGCTGGGAGCCCCGTGTCGAGGTGCGTGATGGCCTGCGCCGCACCATAGCGTGGTTCCGCGACCAGTCCTCACACGCCCCGGCGCCGGTTCTGGTCGAGGTCGATGTCGAACATCCGCACCCAAGCCACACGGTTGCCGTCATCGGCACCGGGTACGTCGGCGCCGTCACCGCCACCTGCATGGCGTCGCTGGGCCACTCGGTGTGTGGCCTGGATACCGACGCGGTACGGATCAACCAGCTAAACCACGGTGAGGCGCCGTTCGTCGAGCCCGGCCTGCCGGAGATCTTGCGCTCGACGCTGGCCTCGGGCCGGCTGAGGTTCACCGACAACCCCGTCGAGGCCCTGTCGGATGCGGAGTTCGTATTCCTCTGCGTCGGCACGCCCCCAAGCCCGGACGGCTCACCCGATCTGGGGCAGCTGGAGGGCGCGATCCAATCCCTGGCCCCGCACCTGCGGCCCGACGCGGTGATCGTCAACAAGTCCACCGTGCCGGTCGGGTCGGGCAACTGGACTCGGACCATCCTCGAAGACGCCCTGCTGGGCAACCGGCAGCTGTCGTTCGCCGTGGTGTCCAATCCGGAGTTCCTGCGGGAGGGGTCGGCGATCGACGACTTCCTGTACCCGGACCGCATCGTCCTGGGAGGTGCCATCGCCGCCGTGACCAGAGTCGCCGAGCTGTACCAGCCGGTGCTCGATCAATCCTTCGACGGCGGCCGCCGGGGCGCGAAGCCGTCACTGATCACCACGGAATTGGCATCGGCGGAGATGATCAAATACGCCGCGAACGCATTCTTGGCCACCAAGATCAGCTTCGCCAACGAGATCTCGCAGATGTGCGAGTTGTTCGGCGCCGACGTCCGCGAGGTGCTGCCCGCCATCGGCGCCGACCACCGAATCGCCAGCGCCTTCCTCAACCCCGGAGTGGGCTGGGGCGGTTCATGTTTCGGCAAGGACGTGTCGGCCCTGATCGCGTCGAGCCGGGAATTCGGCCACACCCCCGCCATGCTGAAGGCGACGGTCGAGATCAACGAGACACAGCGGGCCAGTGCCATGCGCAAGCTGCAGCGAGAACTGCACTCGCTCAAAGGACGTCGTATCGCCCTGCTGGGACTGGCCTTCAAGCCCGGCACCGACGATCTGCGCGACGCACCGGCACTGGACATCGCGCGTCGACTGCTGGCCGGTGGTGCGATGGTCTCGGCGTTCGATCCTGTGGTCAAAGAGTTGCCCGAGGAATTCGCCGCAGTCCGACTCGCCGATGACGTCTACGCGGCGGCCGAGAGGGCCGACGCCGTCGTCCTCGCTACCGAGTGGCCGCAGTTCCGCCTGATCGATGCGGAGGGGCTGTCGCGGGTGATGCGGGGCAATCTCATCGTGGACGGCCGGAACTGCCTGCCGGAGGCCAACTTCGCCGGATCCGGCCTGCACCTGGTCGGCTTCGGGTGGTGACCTAAAGCCGGGAGATCGGCGCTTCCTGCCCCGCCGCCAGTCGCTGGCCGAGCACCGAGTGCCGGTGCCCGTAGAAGGCGTAGACCACCATGCCGAGGGCCATCCAGACGGCGAACCGGATCCAGGTAAGTCCGGTCAGGTTGATCATCAGCCAGAGGCAGGCCGCGATGGACAGGATCGGCAGCGCCGGGACGAATGGCGCCTTGAATCCGCGGTCGAGGTCCGGGCGGGTGCGGCGCAGGATGATGACGCCCGCCGACACCAGAACGAATGCGAACAACGTCCCGACGTTGACCATCTCCTCGAGCTTGGACATCGGGAAAGCCGTTGCGGCGACGGCGATCAGCAGCGCGACGATCACGGTGACGCGCACCGGGCGATCGGCGGAATCGGTCTGGGCCAGACTGCGCGGCAGCAGACCGTCGCGCGCCATCGCGAACATGACCCGGGACAGCCCGAGGATGAGGACCATGACCACGGTCGTCAAGCCGGCCAGCGCGCCGATCGAGATGATCTTGGCGGCCCAGCCAATCCCGTTGAGCGAGAACGCCGTAGCGAGGTTGGCGTGACCGTTGCCGGCATCGCGCAACTGGGTGTAGTGGACCATCCCGGACAGCACGATCGACACCGCGACGTAGAGGACGGTGACGATGGCCAGCGACGCCAGGATGCCGCGGGCCACGTCGCGCTGCGGGTTCTTGGTCTCCTCGGCCGTGGTGGCCACGACGTCGAAACCGATGAACGCGAAGAACACGATGGACGCACCGGCCAGCACCCCGTACCAGCCGTAGTGGCTTCCGGCGCCACCGGTGAGCAGTGAGAAGACCGACTGGTCCAGCCCCGTTCCCGCTGCCCCCTCCCCCGTCTCGGTCGGCGGGATGAACGGACGGTAGTTGTCGGCCTTGATGTAGAACGAGCCGACGACGACCACGAGCAGGACGACGGCCACCTTGACCGCGGTGATGGCCGCCGAGACGTTCGAGGAGAGCTTGGTGCCCACGGCCAACAGTGTGGACACCGCGGCGACGATCAGCAGTGCGCCCCAATCGATGTCCATCGGGCCGATGTGCACCACGCCGCCGGAGAACCCGAACACCGTGCCCAGATAGCTCGACCATCCTTTGGCGACCACCGCGGCGCCGACGGAGAACTCCAGGATGAGGTCCCAGCCGATGATCCAGGCGACGAATTCGCCAAATGTGGCGTAAGAGAACGTGTATGCGCTGCCGGCGACCGGCAGCGTGGAGGCGAATTCGGCGTAGCACAGCGCGGCCAGCCCGCAGGTGACGGCCGCGATGAGGAATGAGATCGACAGCGCCGGACCGGTGATGTTGCCGAACGTGCTCGCGGTGACGGTGAAGATGCCCGCCCCGATCACCACAGAGACTCCGAACACCGTGAGATCCCACCAGGTGAGGTCTTTTCGGAGCCGGGTGGACGGCTCGTCGGTGTCCAGGAGGGACTGCTCCACCGACTTCGTGCGGGTGGCTCTCATGCGCGCAGACGCTACCGGGCGTGCGGCCGATTGAGGTGGGGTTTGCTGGAGAAGTGCCGCTCAGACGCCGACGGTGGCGCGGAACAGCCGGCTCGGGACGGCGGCCTGCACCCGGATCGGTCCGTCGTCGGCGGCCACCCATGCCGCCATCCCTCGGTCGAGGCGCACCTCGCCGTAGTTGGACCGCGTCACCACGGAGCCTTCGGTGCAGACCAGGATCTGCGGGCCGTCGTGGCGGGACGGTGCGTCCACCTCGTGCCCGAGTGCTTCGCCGTCGAGCGTTAGCACCGAAGCGGCGAACTCGACGGCCGGGGTCTGGTAGACCGTCTCGATGCCGTCGCGATGGGTGCCCACCCGGGCGTCCGCCACCGGGGTGAAGTCCAGCACCCGCAGCAGTTCCGGGACGTCGACGTGTTTGGGGGTCAGCCCGCCGCGAAGAACGTTGTCGGAGTTGGCCATCACCTCCATCCCGATGCCGTGCAGGTAGCTGTGCAGGTTGCCGGCCGGCAGGAAGATCCCCTCGCCGGGCGCCAGGGCGACCCGGTTGAGCAGCAACGCCGCCAGCACGCCGGCATCACCGGGATAACGTTCGCCGAGTTCGAGAATCGTCCGGGCCACGTCGGCGAATTCCTTTGCACCGGAACGGATGTAGGTGACCGCCCCCTCCAGCACCGCCGGGATGAGGGCGTCGATGTCGGGTTGCGGGGCGGTGATCCACGTGGTGAAGAGGGCACGCAGTCCGGCGGCGTCGGACTGGTCGGTGAGCAGCGCGAGATAGGAATTGAGTTCGGGCACCGCCAGAGCCCGCATCAGGTCCACCGACCGCCCTGCGGGACGGAATCCCGCCAGGGCCTGGAAGTCGCTGAGCGCCACCAGAATTTCCGGCTTGTGACTGCGATCGCGGTAGTTGCGGACCGGCGAGGTGACCGGAACGCCGGCGCGGTCCTCGCGCTCATAGCCTTCGACCGCCTGCTCGGCGCTGGGGTGGGCCTGCAGCGACAACGGCTCGTCGGCGGCGAGCACCTTCACCAGAAACGGCAGCGTGTCGCCGAACCGCGCCCGCACCGCCGGACCGAGTTCAGCCTCCGGGTCGGCGGCGATGGCGTCGAGCAGCGACACCTCACCCTCCGGGCCGTCGAGCCGGGCCGGATCGCCGGGGTGGGCGCCCAGCCACAACTCGGCCTCCGGATGAGCCGTCGGCGACGGCCGGCCGGTGAAATCGGCGATCGCGGTGCGTGACCCCCAGGCATACGTGCGGATCGCTCCGCGTAACAACTGCACGGCGTTGCTATCCCCCTGCTAATCCCAGATAAACCGCGGCCATCTCGATCCGAACGGCCAGCATGGCCAATTGTTGTTCGACGCCGCCGGCCCGCACCGCTCCGGCCTCCCCGACGTCCTCGGCGCCGACCAGATCGACGTCGTCGATCCCCTCAATGCGGGCGCCCAGCATCGGCCGCTCGTCCGCCAGTGTGAGGGCCAGCACCCGGGACCGGGCGGGCAGTGGGCCGTCGATGTCCTCGTCGTGGAACAGGGCGTCCACCGGGTCGGCAAAACGGTGTGCCGCACCCCGCCCTGCCGATTCCCCGAGTCGCTTCGCTCCTGCCCGCCCTGCCGATTCCCCGAGTCGCTTCGCTCCTGCCCGCCGGAGCGCCACCAGCGCGTCGGCCACCCCGACCGCAGCCACCGTCTGTCCGCCGACCCGCAGCAGCACCGTCGCGCCGTGCCGGGCCAGGGCCAGGGTTGCCGGGTTATCGCCGGCCAGCACCGCCCGCCGGCCCGTTATCCGATCGGCGAGGGCTTTGGCCGGGTTGGTGAAGACTTCGCGGTCGGGGCTGTTGCGCAGCGCCTCGGCGTCGAGTTGGTCGGCCAGCCCGCCCAGGCCCTCACCCAATGCCTGCAGGCCGGGGTCCACCACCGAGAGCGTGGCCAGGCAGGCGGCGAGATAGCGGCACAGTCCGAACTCGTCGGGGGTCCAGAGCCGGGGTGCCAGCACCGCGGCCCGCCCGGCGGTGGCGTCCCGCAGCGGGCCTTCGTAGGGTGCGACCACGACGACGCGCGCGCCGCGCCGCGCCGCGGTGGCCGCCGCCGAGACCAGCACCGGGTCGGCCGGGTCGTCGCCGGCGACGATCAGCACATCGAGCGGACCGATCCACGGCGGCACCTGGGCCGCGGTGACCAGCGGCTCGCCGGCGGTTGCGCCGAGGGCGGCGGCAAGCATGGCCCCGGCCGTCTCGGCCGGACCGCGGCGGGCCAGCCAGATGACGGTGCGCGGACGCTGGTCGGCGGCGAGGGACTCCAGAGCCCCTTCCTCGACGGCGGCCGCGGTCGCGCGGACCCCGGCGCCCGCCATCGCCGCAGAGCGCAGCAGGCCGTCCCGATCAGCAGCCAGCAGTGCGCTGGTGTCGTCGAGGTCGACCGTGGCGTGCGCTGAACTCATCCGCCCCCTCCGTTGCGCGCGGCGATCTGCTCACCGGCCCGGGCCACGATCGCGTCGACCTCGGCGTCGGTCGGCGCCTCGACGTTGAGCCGCAGCAGGGGCTCGGTGTTGGACGTCCGCAGGTTGAACCAGGCGCCGTTGCTCAGGTCCACCGTCACGCCGTCGAGCCGGTCGGTCGACACCGTCTGTGCGGCAAAGAAATCCAGCACCGCATCCACGCACGCCGGAGCGTCCTCGACGCGGAAGTTGATCTCGCCGGAGGCCGCATAGCGCTGGTATTCGCGCATCAGCTCAGACAGCGGCCGGGAGTCTCCCCCGAGCGCAGCCAGCACGTGCAGGGCCGCCAGCATTCCCGAGTCGGCGCCCCAGAAGTCGCGGAAGTAGTAGTGCGCGGAGTGCTCCCCTCCGAAGATCGCACCGGTCTGCGCCATCAGCGCCTTGATGTAGGAGTGTCCGACCCGGGAGCGCACCGCGGTGCCGCCGCACTCGGCGATGACTTCGGGCACCGTCCGGGAGGTGATCAGGTTGTGGATCACCGACGAACCCGGTTCGCGGCCGAGCTCTCTGGCCGCGACCAGGGCGGTGACTGCCGACGGCGAGACCGGCTCGCCCCGTTCGTCGACGACGAAGCACCGGTCGGCGTCGCCGTCGAAGGCCAGCCCGATGTCGGCGCCGGTCTGGCGGACGAAGGCTTGAAGGTCGAGCAGGTTGGCCGGCTCCAGGGGGTTGGCCTCATGGTTGGGGAAGGAGCCGTCGAGTTCGAAGTACAGCGGTAGCAGGGTCAGCCGCGGGATCGCCCCGAGCACCGCCGGGGCGGTGTGCCCGGCCATGCCGTTGCCGGCATCGACCGCCACCCGCAGCGGACGCAGCGCGCTGACGTCGACCAGGGACCGCAGGAAATCTCCGTAGTCGGCAAGCACGTCCTGATCGACGATCCGGCCCGGCGTCGGGGGCGTCGCATCGTCGGCCGGTGCGCCGTCGATGATCTCGTCGCGGATCACGGCCAGGCCGGTGTCCTCCCCGACCGGCTTGGCTTCGGCGCGGCACAGCTTCATGCCGTTGTAGGCGGCCGGGTTGTGGCTGGCGGTGAACATCGCACCCGGGCAGTGCAGCAGGCCGGAGGCGAAGTACAACTCGTCGGTCGAGGCCAGTCCGATGCGCACCACATCGAGGCCCTGGGCCGTCACGCCCTCGGCGAAGGCGGCCGCCAGCACCGGGGAGCTCTCCCGCATGTCGTAGCCGATCACGATGCGCGAGGAACCCTCGGCGGCCTCCTGGCGCATCAGCCGGGCGAACGCGGCGCCGACGTCGCGGACGAAGTCTTCGTCGAGTTCGGTACCGACGAGACCACGCACGTCGTAGGCCTTGATGACGCGGCGCACATCGGCGGCGGGCCTGGGCATGGCACTCCTTGGGGGACGGACTTCGTTGGCCGTCAGCCTAACCGCTCACCGTAACGAGTAGGAGCGCCCGCAGGGGTTAGTCGAGTCGACGATGCCGCCGAGGTACGAGGCGGCGGAGGAGCGAGACGGTCGCGGCTCTAGTCGACGGGATCGGGGAGAACCCGGAGATGACCGCGCCGCCGTCCGGTGCCCGACGGTCGCTGGGCCACCGGGGCGATCCTGGCCGAGTCGACGGGACGGATCGCCGACGCGTGGGGGCCCCCATGGGGATCGGAGAACGCCGGCATCGGCACACCACCGGACACCCCGTTCTCGCGAACGGCCTCGGCGAGCGCGATGAGGTCGTCCTCGTCGGGATTGGTGGGCAGCGGTGCCGCGTGCCGCACCAGTTCCCAGCCGCGCGGCGCGGTGATCCGATTCGCGTGTCCCAGGCACAGATCCCAGGAGTGCGGCTCACGGGACGTCGCCATCGGCCCCACGACGGCGGTGGAGTCGGAATAGACATACGTCAGCGTTGCCACCGCGTAATGCCCGCACCCTGGCCGGCTGCAGCGACGGGGAACATTCACGCCGGTGAGGCTATCGCGCTGTTTAACCGCGTGACGCCGGACACGCTCGGCACGCCGCACGCCGATGTTGAACCGTTACGATCTGCAGTTCATGGCCGATACCCGCAGTTCCCGGCGTGGCGGCGGGCCCGGCGGAGGTTCCCGGCGCGGACGCGAGATGCGCGGACCGCTGCTGCCGCCGACCGTGCCCGGATGGCGCAGCCGGGCCGAACGTTTCGACATGGCGGTGCTGGAGGCCTACGAACCGATCGAGCGGCGCTGGCACAAGCGGCTGTCCGAACTTGATGTTGCTGTCGACGAGATTCCGCGTATCACGCCGAAGGATCCCGACAGCGTGCAATGGCCGCCAGAGGTGGTGGCCGACGGGCCGATCGCGCTGGCGCGGTTGATTCCGGCCGGGGTTGATGTCCGCGGCGACGTCACGCGGGCTCGAATTGTTTTGTTCCGCAAGCCGATCGAGCGGCGAGCGAAGGACTCGGATGACTTGACAGATCTACTGCACGAAATTCTGGTGGCTCAGGTGGCCACATATCTGGGCGTCGAACCCTCCGTCATCGACCCCAGCATGGACGCCGAGGACTGATCAGATGATGCCGCGCTTGAGGCGACGGCGTTCCCGCTCCGACAGACCGCCCCAGATGCCGAATCGCTCGTCATTGGCCAGCGCGTACTCCAAGCAGGCATCACGCACCTCGCAGCCCTGGCAGATGCGCTTGGCCTCACGAGTCGAACCGCCCTTCTCCGGGAAGAAGGCCTCCGGATCGGTCTGGGCGCACAGCGCGTTCTCCTGCCACAGGTCGTCGTCCGGGGTCAGGCCGGAGTAGTCGACCGGATCCGGCACCAGGCTCAGGTGAGCGCGCGCCGCGCCCGACAGGCCCATCGACGGGATTGCGTCGCGCGGTGTGCCCAGCGCTCCGAGGAAATGCTCGTAGGTCATGTCCGCCTCTCCAGCCCAGATCAAGATGTCTTATTCACCAAAGTGTTCGAACATTTGGTCGAATCACGGTCTGCGACACCGAAATCGGCTGGTGGACCGGGAATGACACTGGTGTGATTAGACATTGCCGGGCTATCCAGGTCAAGCCGTATCGCGCGATTCACTACCACTTTCGTGACCTGATGCGGCGTGTCGACGCCTTGGCGTGTCTTGCGAGATACATCACCGTGACCACCGGCGCGCTCGCAGCGGACCCAACCGCCTACTGTCGGTCGGTGTGAAAGTCACCGTTCTCGTCGGCGGAATCGGCGGCGCCCGGTTCCTGCTGGGTGTGCAGCGACTGCTGGGCTTAGGCCAATTCGCCACCGAGGGTGACGGCGGCCAATTCGCCACCGAGGGTGACGGCGGCCAATTCGCCACCGAGGGTGACGGCGGCCATGATCTGACCGCGGTCGTCAACATCGGCGACGACGCCTGGATGTTCGGCGTGCGCATCTGCCCGGATCTGGATACCTGCATGTACACCCTCGGCGGGGGGATCGACCCGGAGCGCGGCTGGGGTCACCGTGACGAAACCTGGCACGCCAAAGAGGAACTCGCCGCCTACGGTGTGCAACCCGACTGGTTCGGCCTGGGCGACCGCGACCTGGCGACCCACCTGGTGCGCAGTCAGATGCTGCGGGCCGGCTACCCGCTCTCCCAGGTGACCGAGGCACTGTGCCATAGGTGGTCGCCCGGGGCGAGGCTGCTCCCCGCCAGCGACGACCGCTGCGAGACCCATGTGGTGGTGACCGATCCCGACACCGGCGACCAGAAGGCCATCCACTTCCAGGAGTGGTGGGTGCGCTACCGCGCGCAGATCCCCACGCACAGCTTCGCTTTCATCGGCGCCGAGACCGCCACCGCCGGGCCGGGGGTGCTCGACGCGATCGCGTCGGCGGACGTCGTGCTGCTCGCGCCGTCCAATCCGGTGGTCAGCATCGGAGCCACCCTGGCCGTCGGGGGTATCCGCGGCGCGTTGCGGTCCACCCCCGCTCCGGTGATCGGATATTCACCGATCATCAGCGGAAAACCGTTACGGGGCATGGCCGACGACTGCCTATCGGTCATCGGTGTCGAGACCAGTTCGCAGGCCGTCGGCCGGCACTACGGCGCCCGGTCGGCCACCGGCCTGCTCGACTACTGGCTGGTGCACGAGACCGACACCGCCGACGTGCCGGGCGTCACGGTGGCGTCCATTCCGTTGCTTATGACAAGTCCCGAGGCGACCGCCGAGATGGTGCGGGCCGGAATCGAGTTGGCCGGGTTGCGCCCGTGACCGTCGAGCACGGCACGGCCGCGCCCGTCGAGATCCTCCCCGTCCCCGGGCTTGGAGAATTCCGGCCGGGCGACGACCTCGCCACGGCCATCGCTTCGGCCGCGGCCTGGCTGCGCGACGGCGACATCGTCGTCGTCACCAGCAAAGTGGTCTCCAAATGCGAGGGCCGGGTGGTCCCCTCCCCCGCCGACCCCGATGAGCGGGATGCCCTGCGCCGCAAGCTGATCGAGTCCGAGGCGGTGCGCATTCTGGCCCGCAAGGGCCGCACGCTCATCACCGAGAACCGGCACGGACTGGTCCAGGCGGCGGCCGGCGTCGACGGATCCAATATCGGCACAACCGAATTGGCGCTGCTGCCCGAGGATCCCGACGCCAGCGCCGCCGCACTGCGCACCGCGCTGCACCGGCACCTGGGCGTGGACGTCGGCGTCGTCGTCACCGACACGATGGGCCGGGCCTGGCGCAACGGCCAGATCGACGCCGTCATCGGGTCCGCCGGAGTCCCGGTGCTACACAGCTATGCCGGGGCACGCGACAGCCACGGCAACGAACTGCTCGTCACCGAGGTCGCGGTGGCCGACGAGATCGCCGCGGCCGCCGATCTGGTCAAGGGCAAGCTCACCGCGGTGCCGGTGGCGGTCGTGCGGGGAATGACCCTGCGCGACGACGGCTCCACCGCCGCCAACCTACTGCGCGGCGGCGACGACGACCTGTTCTGGCTGGGTACGGCCGAGTCCATCGACCTCGGCCGCCGGCAGGCTCAACTGCTGCGCCGCTCGGTGCGCCGGTTCGCCGACCAGCCGGTCGCGCCGGAGATCATCGACGACGCCGTGGCCGAGGCGCTGACCGCACCGGCGCCGCACCACACCCGGCCCGCCCGGTTCGTATGGCTGTCCGACCCGGCCCTGCGCCGCCGCCTCCTGGACGCGCTCAAAGAGGCCTGGCGGGCCGACCTCACCGGCGACGGCGCCGCCCCCGAGGCCGTCGAGCGCCGGGTGGCCAAAGGCCAGATCCTTTACGACGCACCAGAAGTCGTCATCCCGTTCATGGTGCCCGACGGCGCGCACAGCTACCCCGACGCACACCGCACCGCCGCCGAGCACACCATGTTCACCGTCGCCGTCGGGGCGGCGGTGCAGGGCCTGCTGGTCGCGCTGGCCGTCCGCGGCGTGGGCAGCTGCTGGATCGGATCGACGATCTTCGCCCCAGACGTGGTTCGCGGAGTCCTCGATCTTCCGGCCGACTGGGAACCCCTGGGGGCGGTCGCCATCGGCTACCCCGACGAGCCGCCGCAGCCGCGGGAACCGGCGCAGCCGGGCGACCTGCTGGTACGCCGGTGAGCGAGCAGGTGCGCCAGTCCGCGCTGGAAACGCTGCGCGACTGGGAACCGCCTGTCGCAGAACAGGATTCGCTGCGGCACGCCGTCATGGCGTTCCTGGAGGCCCGCCCAGACAGCTGCCGGCGGGCCTGCGTGCCCGGCCATATCACCGCCTCAGCGCTAGTGCTCGACCACACCTCCAACGCGGCGCTGCTCACCCTGCATCCCCGGCTGGGCCGCTGGGTGCAGTTGGGCGGGCACTGCGAAGAGGTGGACACCTCTATCGTCGCCGCGGCCCTGCGAGAAGCCACCGAGGAATCCGGCATCGAGGGCCTGCAGATCGACCCGGTGCTGGCCGCGATCCACGTTCACCCGCTGACCTGTTCACTGGGTGTGCCCACCCGCCACCTGGACCTGCAGTTCATCGTGCATGCGCCGGCGGGGGCGCTGCACGTCATCAGCGATGAGTCACTGGACCTGCGGTGGTGGCCGATCGACGCGCCGCCGCCGGGCGCCGACGCCGGACTGACCCGGCTGATCGGCGTCGCCCGGTGGCGAAGCGGTCAATAATCGCGGCCGGCGGCGAAGCCGTCAACAATCGCGGCCGGCGGCGAAGCCGTCAAATATCGCTGGAGTAGCGAATCCCGCAGTCCGGGATGAGCACCCCCGGCCACACCCGCGCCCCGCGCAACAACTCGCAGCGGGCCCCGATGTCGGCGCCGTCGCCGATCACGCCGTCGCGGATCAGGGCTCGCGGGCCGATCCTGGCGCCGAACCCGATGATCGAACGCTCCACCACCGCGCCGGGTTCGATCCGCGCGCCGTCGAAGATCACGGCGCCATCGAGTCGGACCCCGGCACCGATTTCGGCGCCGCGGCCCACGACAGTGCCGCCGTACAGCAGCGAACCAGGGGCCACCGAGGCGCCGTCGTGCACCAGGCTCTCGCCGCGGTGCCCGGCCAGCACCGGCGACGGGGCGATACCGCGAACCAGGTCGGCGGAGCCGCGGACGAAATCCTCGGGCGTGCCCATGTCGCGCCAGTAGGACATGTCGACGTGCCCGCACACCTTGGCACCTTCGGCGAGCAGCGCCGGAAAGACCTCCCGCTCCACCGACACCTCGCGGCCAGTGGGAATCCGGTCGATGATGCTGCGCCGGAAGATGTAGGTGCCGGCGTTGATCTGGTCGGTCGGCGGATCCTCGTTCTTCTCCAGGAAAGCCAGCACGTTCCCGTCGGCGTCGGTGGGCACCGAACCGAAGGCCCGCGGATCGCTGACCCGGACCAAGTGCAGGGTGACGTCGGCGTCGCGCTGCTGATGGCTGGTCAGCATGGCGGTCAGGTCGGCCCCGGACAGCACGTCGCCGTTGAAGACCATCACGGTGTCGTTGCGCAGGCGGGAGGCCACGTTGGCGATGCCACCGCCGGTCCCGAGCGGATCCTTCTCGACGACGTAGTCGATCTGCAGTCCGAGTTTGGATCCGTCGCCGAACTCCTCCTCGAAGGTCTCCGCCTTGTAGGAGGTACCCAGGACGACGTGCTCGATGCCGGCCGCCGCGATCCGCGACAGCAGGTGGGTCAAAAACGGCACCCCCGCGGTGGGCAGCATCGGCTTGGGCGCCGACAGGGTGAGCGGCCGGAGCCGGGTGCCCTTGCCGCCCACCAGAATGACCGCGTCCACCCGGCTCGGGTCGATCGGCGTCTGCTCCTCCGTGGTGATGCTCATTGCGTCCCTTCTGCCAGCTCCCGGCGCGATTTACGCACCGCCGCGCGTGCCCGCACCCGCAGAGCGCCCTTCATCGTCCAACGCAACGGCGCCTGCCACCAATCGACGTGTCGGTCCGACAGGTAGATGTAGGTGCTGTCGTGATGGGCGCGCAGGTTGCGCGCCGGATCCCGGCCGGTCGAGTGCCCCTTGGCGTGCAGGATTTCCGCGGCCGGAACGTAGACGTTGAGCCAGCCCGCGCGGCCGAGCCGATCGCCGAGGTCGACGTCCTCCATGTACATGAAGTAGCGCTCGTCGAACCCGCCGATAGCGTCAAACG
Source organism: uncultured Mycobacterium sp. (assembly GCA_964629725.1). Taxonomy (GTDB): domain Bacteria; phylum Actinomycetota; class Actinomycetes; order Mycobacteriales; family Mycobacteriaceae; genus Mycobacterium. The sequence goes on along the minus strand of CAZVST010000012.1, from coordinate 32,580 downwards.
CCTTGCGGCGCACAAGAAGACACGAACCCGAGAGCCAGCCGACGGGCCGCTCGCTGGGCTCGAGATACTGCTGGCGGTAGGACTTCGTCCACGGGTTGTTCTTCCAGGCGAAGCCGACGACGGCGTGCATTCCGCCGCGGACCAGGCTCGGCAGGTGCCGCGCCGAGGGGTAGACGTCGCCGTCTGGGTCGCGGATCAACGGGCCCAGGCTGCCGGCCTGCGGCCACCGCTGGGCGGCTTCCAGCAGCGCATCGATGCTGCCCGGACCCCACACCACGTCGGGATTGGCGATCAGCACGAATTCGTCGTCGGGCGCCAACGTCGCCACCGCCCGGTTGACGGCAGTGCCGTAGCCCAGGTTGCCGCCGGTGCGCAGCAGCCGGGTGCCGGGATAACGCTCCACCGCCTCCTCCGGCGCACCGTCGGTGGATCCGTTGTCGGCGATCACCACCTGCAGCGGCCGATCGGTCGCCACCGTCAGCGAGGACAGGAAACGGTCCAGATGCGAACCGGACGAGTAACTCACGGTGACCACCGCCAGCACCGATTCCGCATTCACGGGAATGAGGTTATCGTCCCTGGGCCTCGCGGCTATCCAAGAGGCGGCGACTGTCCGTTGGGTCGGGCCGGGGCCAGCGCCGCGTGAAGTGCCTCGCGCCAGGGCCGCAGCGGGGTCAGACCGGCGCGAACCGACTCCCCCATGCCCAGCGCGGAGAACACCGGCCGGCGCGCCGGGCGCAGCACCGCGGCGGTGTCGACCGGCCGGACCCGCTCCGGGTCGGCGCCTAGTGCCGCGAACACGGCGCGGGCCTGGTCGAACCGGCTGGCCCAGCCGGCATTGGCGACATGCAGCAGAGGTGCCCGGATGTGCCCGCCGGCGATGTCGAGCAACGCTGAGACCAGGTCATGCGCATAGGTGGGCGAGCCGGTCTGGTCGGCGACCATGTCCACGGTGCGGTCGGTGGCGGCCAGCTCGCGCATCACCGCGACGAAGTCGGATCCACCGGGTCCGGGTCCGCCGGTGAAGACCCAGGACGTCCGCACTACATGGGCCTCGGGAAGGGCGGCGTGAACCGCGAGTTCACCGTCGAGCTTGCTGCGGCCGTAGACGTTGATCGGGCCGGTGGGATCGGAGATCTCGTAGGGCCGGCGCAGCTCGCCGCCGAAGACGTAGTCGGTGGAGATGTGCACCAGGCGGGCGCCGGCGCGGGCACAGGCCCGCGCCAGATTCTGCGGCCCCACCGCGTTGATGGCCTGCGCCTCCTCGGGCGCGGACTCCGCGGCGTCGACGTTGGTGAACGCGGCGCAGTTGACCACCACGTCGCCTCCGGCGACCTGCCTGTCGACCGCGGCGGGGTCGGTGATGTCGAAATCGCTGCGGGTCAGCGCCGCCACCCGGTAGCCGCGACGGCCTGCCTCGGCGGCGAGCAACCGGCCGACCTGCCCCCCGGCGCCGGTCACCACCATCCGCTGAGACACGGAGTCGAGTCTGGCACGCCGGTTTCGCTACCACGGATGCGACCTGCTCCCCAGTAGCCTGGGCAGGTGTCAGATGAGACGGAAGTGACGGTAGTGACGCGCGCACGCCCGGTGGCGCGCACCATGCTGGCGCTGCTGGCGGTGACGATCCTGCTCGGCACCGGGGTGGCGTGGGGATCGGTCCGATCCTTCGACAGCGGCATCTTCCACTTCACCACCGCACTGCTGGGCGGCACCGACAACGGCGACGACGGCGCCACCGACATCCTGCTGGTCGGCATGGACAGCCGGTCCGACGCCCACGGCAATCCGTTGTCGCCGGAGGAACTGGCCGACCTGCACGCGGGTGACGAGACCGCGACCAACACCGACACGATCATCCTGGTCCGCATCCCCAACAACGGGCGTTCGGCCACCGCCATCTCCATCCCCCGCGACTCCTACGTCGAGGCGCCCGGCCTGGACAAGACCAAGGTCAACGGCGTCTACGGCCAGACCAAGCTGGAGAAGATGAAGGACCTGGTCGAGGGTCAGGGCATGGATCACGCACAGGCCGAGCCCCAGGCCGTCGAAGCTGGCCGCAACGCGTTGATCAAGACCGTGGCGGACCTCACCGGGGTGACGGTCGATCACTACGCCGAGATCGGCCTGCTCGGCTTCTCCCTGATCACCGACGCGCTGGGTGGCGTCGAGGTGTGCCTGAAGGAGCCGGTGAACGAACCGCTGTCGGGTGCGGACTTCCCGGCCGGTTGGCAGCGGCTGGACGGACCGCAGGCGCTGAGCTTCGTGCGGCAGCGCCACGACCTGCCGCGCGGCGACCTGGACCGGGTGGTACGCCAGCAAGTGGTCATGGCTTCACTCGCCCACCAGGTCATTTCGGGCAAGACACTGCGCAGCCGCGGCACCCTGAACCGGCTGGAGGACGCGATCCAGCGATCCGTGGTCATCTCCTCGGGCTGGGACATCATGGATTTCCTCAACCAGTTACAGCGGCTCGCGGCGGGCAATGTGACGTTCGCGACCATCCCGGTGCTCGCCGAGGACGGCTGGAGCGACGACGGCACCCAGTCGGTGGTGACGGTCAATCCGCCGCAGGTACGCGAGTGGGTGGCCGGACTGCTGCACAACCAGGACGAGGGCAAGGTCGCCGAGCTCCCCTACTCCCGTGGGCAGACCACCGTCGACGTCGTCAACGACAGCGACGTCAGCGGCCTGGCCGGGGCGGTGTCGGACCGGCTGACCGCGGCCGGGTTCACCGGCGGGACCGTCGGCAACAACGACGGCGGCAAGGTCACCGAGAGCCAGGTCCTGGCCGCCCGGGAGGACGACCCCGGCGCACAGGCCGTCGCCCAGGAGCTCGGCGGACTACCGGTGAAGGCCGACGGCTCCATCCCGGCCGGCTCCGTCCGCGTCATCCTGGCCGACGGGTACGACGGTCCCGGTTCCGGCCAGGATGGCACGCTGCCCAGCGCCACCGTCGACAAGGCCGCCGCCGACCCGAACGCCGGCGAGCAGGCGCCTCCGCCGTCACCGGTGATCACCGCGGGGTCCAACGACCCGAAGTGCGTCAATTGACGCCCAATCCGGCCAAGTGCGTCAACTGATGACGACGCTGACCGACGCGCTGCTCGATCCGCTGCTGGCCGCCGACCCCAAGGGTCCGCGCATCACCTATTACGACGACGCCAGCGGCGAGCGGATCGAACTGTCGACCGTGACGCTGGCCAACTGGGCGGCCAAGACCGCCAATCTGCTGCGCGACGAGTTGGGCGCAGGTCCCGGCAGCCGGGTCGCGGTGCTGTTGCCGGCGCACTGGCAGACCGCCGCGGTGCTGCTCGGGGTGTGGTGGATCGGCGCCGAGGTGGTGCTCGCCGATGAATCCCGTATCGAAGCCGATGTCGCCCTGTGCACGGCCGACCGGCTCGACGAAGCCGACGAGGCGGTGGCCGGCGGCAACGGAACCACCGAAGTCGCTGTCCTATCACTCGATCCGTTCGGCGCCCCCGTACCCGACCTGCCGATCGGGGTGACCGATTACGCGACGGCCGTTCGCGTGCACGGCGATGCGGTGGCGGGCGCGGCGGCGCCCGGCCCGGCGCTGGACGGCCGCAGCGTCGCGGAGGTTCTGGCCGAGGCGCGACGCAGCGCGTCGGAGCGGGCATTGACGCCGTCCGACCGGGTGATGTCCGATCGGGCATGGTCGACGCCGCAGGAGCTGACCGACAACCTCATCGCGGTGCTCGCCGCGGGTGCGTCGCTGGTGCAGCTGGCCCATCCGGACCCGAGCCTGCTGGAACGGCGCCGGATGACCGAGAAGGTTACTCGCACAATCGAATAGGCTCACTCACATGAATGCTCGAGTAGACGAAGCCGCGGTTCTTCGGGCCGAGCGCCGCAGCCTGCATATCTACATGTTCACGATGCTGGCGCTCGCGGTGGTCGGTTTCGCCGTCTACTCGATCACCCGGGTATCGGCGACGCAGTTCGATGGAGTCCTCTCTCTGATCAACGCCGCCGCGGCGTTCATCGCGGCCCGACTGGCCGAGACGTCAGTGCGGCCGCCCGACGCGGAAAACCCGTACGGTCGGCTTGCGCTGGAGAATCTGTACGCGCTGTTTCGGTCGCTGATGATCCTAGGCGTGATCGTGGTGGGCGTGGTGACCAACACCGTGAAGGTGGTCGACTACCTCATCACCCGAAAAGGCAGCGAACCCGAATTCGGCCTGGCCGCGGTCTACACCGCCGTCGTCGCTCTGATTTGCCTGGGGCTCAAGTACATTCACGATCGCAACAACCGCTCAGTCGGCAACGCCTCGGCACTGCTGCGAGTGGAGGCCAACGCTGCCAAGATGGCCGGACTCGTCAGCGCGGGGCTGTGCGCCTCGCTGGTGATCGTCGCCGTACTCCCCGAAGGCACGGTGCTCACGTCGCCCGCGTTCAACATCAAGGACATTGCAGACAGCATCATCGTGCTGGTCCTGTGCCTGCTGCTGGTGAGCGAGCCGATCTCGGAAGTCCGTCGTGAGTTCGGCCGGCTCTCCGGGCGGCGGGCCGACCCCGACCTCGATGCCGCGGTCCGGGCCGCGATCACCGCGGTCGCCGAGGAGCACGGCGACGAACTCGAGCACGAACTGACGCTGGTCGATGCCTGTGCGATCAGCCGCGGCAAGACCGTCGAGATCGACCTTCGGGTCGCCTACAGCGGCACGATGACCGTCGCCGAACTAGACGAACTGCGGGCTCGTACCTACGAAGAACTCCGCAACCGGATCGGACCGCTGCGCCTCACCCTGGTCTTCAGCGACCTTCCGATACACGCCGCCCCGGTCCTGGCAGTCCCAGGGCCGGAGGGCGTCGGGGACTAAGCGGCCGGAGCCGCGGGAGCGGCAGGCGCGGCCGGAGCCGCGGGAGCGGCCGGGTCCGCTTCGGGCGTGGCGGCGGTGGCCGGCGCGGGCGCGGCCACCGGAGCCGGGGCGGGCGCGGCGGCATTCCACACCGCGGGGTCCTCGGCCGGGAAGGTGGGGCACTTCGCCGCCACGGCGTTCGCGACCGGCTCTGCGCTCCGGAACAAGCCGACGTAGGCCGGGAAGATGTTGGCCAGCTCGTCAACCTCGGCCTGGCGCTGGTCCGGGGTCTTCTGCAGCAGCAGGTTCATGTGGCGGACGATCTCACCCTGGATCCACGGCGACTCGGTGTTGTACTTCTCCACGATCTCCCCGTAGGCGATCGGGTCGACGACCTTGGTGGCGGCCATGATCTGGTCGAGCGAGCAGGTGGTGTTCAGCATGGCCGGCGGAACGGCGTCCGGATCCGCCGAACCGACCGCCGGGAAGCCCAGAGCACCTGCGGCGATGGTGCCGGCCAGAACGACGGCACCGCTGAAAGAGCGAAGAGTAGTCATGGCGGCTGAACTTATCCCAGGCGCCGGTCTCGTCAAAAACGGCCAGTACCTAGGCTCATGGCCATGGCCGAATCCCCGCATCGCCCCGACCTGGACGTCGCAGGCGTGCGCCGCGACCTCGTCGGCCCCGGGCGGGCGCTGCGCCGTCTCGACGTCGTGGAGACCACCGGATCGACCAACGCCGACTTGTTGGCCCGGCACGCCGCCGGAGAGGACATCAGCGGTGCGGTGCTGATCGCCGAACACCAGAGCGCCGGACGCGGACGCCAGGGCCGGCCCTGGTCCACCCCAGCCCGCTCACAGATCGCACTGTCGGTGGGGGTGAACGCCGGCGGCCGGCCGCCGGCGGCCTGGGGATGGCTACCGCTGCTGACCGGCGTCGCAGTCGCCGACGCCGTGCACGCCACCACCGGGATCTCACCGGGCCTGAAATGGCCCAACGACATCCTCGTCGGCGGACGCAAACTGGGCGGCATCCTGGCCGAGGTGGCCTCCCCGGCGCCGGTCATCGTGGTAGGCCTGGGAGTGAACGTGACGCCGACCGCCCCCGAAATCGGGCCCGTGGCGCCAGATGCCACATCCCTGCTCATGCTGGGTTCGACGATGCTGGACCGCAGTGCGCTGTTAGGCAGCATCCTGGCCGAGCTGTCCGCCCGGATAGACCGCTGGCAGTCGGCCGGACCCGATTCCCGGTTGATCGAGGACTACCGGGCCCGCAGCGCAACACTGGGCACCCGGGTTCGGGCACTGCTGCCTGGCGATCGCGAGATCACCGGAACCGCAACAGATCTGGACGACCTGGGCCACCTGAACATCGACACCGGCGCGCAGACTATAGCGGTGTCGGCGGGTGACATCACCCACCTTCGACCCGCCGCGGACCAAGACGAATAAAGGCCATTGCGTAGCGCCCGCCGTCCCTCTGGAGCGACGCTCGGCACCGAATGTCGCTCTGGAGCGACGGTCGGCGAAGGTCGTCAGCGCAGCAGCGCGCGCGACATCACCACGCGCTGAATCTGATTGGTGCCCTCGTAAATCTGGGTGATCTTGGCGTCGCGCATCATCCGCTCGACGGGGAAGTCGACGGTGTACCCCGCACCGCCGAACAGCTGCACGGCGTCGGTGGTCACCTCCATCGCGACGTCAGAGGCGAAGCACTTCGACGCCGCCGAGATGAAGCCGAGGTTCGGCTCGCCGCGCTCGGCGCGCGCGGCCGCCGAGTACACCATCAACCGGGCGGCCTCCACCTTCATCGCCATGTCGGCGAGCATGAACTGCACACCCTGGTTGTCGGCGACCGGACGGCCGAACTGCTTGCGGTCCTTGGTGTAGGCGATCGCCGCGTCCAGCGCGCCCTGCGCGATGCCGACGGCCTGGGCGCCGATGGTGGGCCGGGTGTGGTCGAGGGTGGCCAGCGCGGTCTTGAACCCGGTGCCGGGCTCGCCGATGATCCGATCACCCGGGATGCGGCAGTTCTCGAAGTACAACTCGGTGGTGGGCGAGCCCTTGATGCCGAGCTTGCGCTCCTTCGGGCCGACGGTGAAGCCCTCGTCGTCCTCGTGGACCATGAAGGCCGAGATGCCGTTGGCGCCCTTGTCCGGGTCGCTGACCGCCATGACGGTGTACCAGGCCGACTTGCCGCCGTTGGTGATCCAGCACTTGGAGCCGTTGAGGATCCAGTCGTCGCCGTCGGCCTTGGCGCGGGTCCGCATGGCGGCGGCGTCGCTGCCGGCCTCGCGCTCGGAGAGCGCATAGGACGCCATCTTGCCGTCGGCGATCTCCGGCAGCACCCGCTTCTTGAGGTCGTCGGAGCCGCGCAGGATCAGGCCCATGGTGCCCAGCTTGTTGACCGCTGGGATCAGCGACGCCGACGCGTCGACCCGGGCGACCTCCTCGATGACGATGCAGGCGGCGACCGAATCGGCGCCCTGCCCGCCGTACTCCTCGGGCACGTGCACCGCATTGAAGCCCGACGCGTTCAGCGCGTCGAGGGCCTCCTGGGGGAAACGGGCCTCTTCGTCGACGGCTGCCGCGTACGGCGCGACTTCCTTCTCACACAGCGCCCGGATGGCAGCACGCAACTCCTCGTGCTCCTCGGGCAGACGGAAGACGTCGAACGACTGATCACCAGCCATGATTGCTCCTCGAATTGGTCCGGGGCTACTGGCAGGCACGTTACCGCCTCAGCTCACTCACCCAGTAAACGCTCACGTAGCGCACGGTCCTTGGCTAACACCTGGGCCTCCAGGTCAGCCTGGAACGCCGTCATCCGCGCCCGCAGGACCGCATCGGCACTGCCGAGGATCCGAACGGCCAGCAGACCGGCATTGCGGGCGCCGCCGATCGATACCGTCGCCACCGGCACCCCGGCCGGCATCTGCACGATCGACAGCAGCGCATCGAGCCCGTCGAGTTTGGCCAGCGGCACCGGGACTCCGATCACCGGCAGCGGGGTGGCCGAGGCCACCATGCCGGGCAGGTGCGCCGCGCCGCCAGCCCCGGCGACGATCACCTCGATACCGCGCCGGGCGGCGTTGCCGGCATACTCCAGCATCCGTCCGGGCGTACGGTGCGCGGAGACGACGCCCACCTCGAAGGGAACGTCGAACTCAGCCAGCGCCTCGGCGGCAGCCTGCATGACCGGCCAGTCGCTGTCGCTGCCCATGATGAGGCCGACGCGGGGCCTGTTGTCGTTCATCAACCGTCCCGTCCATCCGTGCTCATTGGCGCCGCTTCTCCTCGTCGCTGCGCTCCGCATCGGCGTCGGCGCGCCACACACCGCTCGACAACCAGTGTGCCGCCCGTTCGGCGCGCTCCCGCACCGATTCGACGTCGTCCCCCAGCACGTTGACGTGCCCGATCTTGCGTCCGGGCCGCTCGTCCTTGCCGTAAAGGTGGACATGCGCCTCCGGGATGCGGCCGAACAGGTGGTGGACTCGTTCGTCCATGGCCATCACCGGCGACTGCACCGCGCCGAGGACGTTGGCCATCACCGTCACGGGGGCCAGTGGCCGGGGGTCGCCCAGCGGGTAATCCAGCACTGCCCGGAGGTGCTGTTCGAACTGGCTGGTGACCGAACCGTTCATCGTCCAGTGCCCGGAATTGTGCGGCCGCATGGCCAATTCGTTGACCAGCAGTCCGCCGTCACGGGTCTCGAACAGTTCGACGGCGAGCACGCCGGCCACCCCGAGCCGCTCGGCGATCCCCAATCCGAGTTGTTCTGCCGCCGAGGACAATTCGTCGGAGAGCCCGGGAGCCGGCGCCAGCACGGTCACGCAGATCCCTTGTCGCTGAACGGTTTCCACCACCGGCCAGGCGGCGCCCTGGCCGTAGGGCGAGCGGGCCACCAGTGCGGCCAGTTCGCGGCGCATGGGCACCCGCTCCTCAAGCAGCACCGGCACCCCTTCGGCGAGATACCGTTCCACCGCGGCGCGAGCCGCTGCCAGATCGTCGGCCAGCACCACACCGCGGCCGTCGTAGCCACCGCGCACCGTTTTGACCACCACCGGGCCGCCGATCCGCGCGGCAAAGTCGTCGACGTCGGCAGGCGTCCGCACCTCCGCGAACCGGGGCACCGGCGCGCCGATCCCGGCGAGTCGTTGGCGCATTACCAGCTTGTCCTGGGCGCACACCAGCGCCTCCGGGGGCGGCAGCACCGACACTCCTTCGGCGACCAGGGTGCGCAGCAGTTCGGTCGGCACGTGCTCGTGGTCGAAGGTCAGCGCGTCGGCGCCGGTGGCGGCGCGGCGCAGCGCGTCGATGTCGGTGTGCGAGCCGATCACCACGTCGGGACTCACCTGAGCTGCCGGGTCGTCGGGGCTCGCGGCCAGCACCCGCAGAGTCTGGCCCAGCGCGATCGCCGACTGGTGGGTCATCCGGGCCAGTTGCCCGCCGCCCACCATCGCCACCACCGGTCCATTCGGCACGCGACCATGGTGTCATGCCGGTCCCGGGGTTTACCGGCGGTGACCAGCAGCACTACGCAACCAGCGGCGATTTCCGTAGAATTTCCCCTCGTGTCTTTCGCTGATGCCACGATCGCCCGGTTCCCCGGCCCGATCCGGCCCTTCGCCGAGCGGCATCACGAGCTGATCAAGTTCGCGATCGTCGGCGCCACCACGTTCGTCATCGACTCCGCCATCTTCTACACCTTGAAGCTGACGATCCTGGAGCCCAAGCCGGTGACCGCCAAGGTGATCGCCGGCATCGTCGCGGTCATCGCGTCCTACGTCCTCAACCGGGAGTGGAGTTTCCGCGACCGCGGCGGCCGCGAGCGCCACCACGAGGCATTGCTGTTCTTCGGCGTCAGCGCGGTCGGCGTGGTGCTCAGCATGGCGCCGCTGTGGTTCTCGCGATACGTTCTTGACCTTCAGGTTCCGCAGGTATCGCTGGCGTTGGAGAACCTCGCCGACTTCCTGTCGGCCTACCTCATCGGCAACCTGCTGCAGATGGCGTTCCGGTTCTGGGCGTTCCGCCGTTGGGTGTTCCCCGACGAAGTGGGCCGCGAACCGGACCGGGCCCTGGAGTCGTCCCTCACCACGGGCGGTCTGGCCGAGGCTCTCGAAGACGAGGCGGAGGCTCGGGCTTCGGTGGTCATGCCGTTGAGCGGGCGCCGCACCCCTCCCGCCGCCTAACGCACGCCTAACGCTCCTCATCCGCGGCCCAGGGCGCAGCCCGGTCGTCGTCGAAGACCTCGTGATAGAGCAGTGAGTGGACCTGCTCGACCTGGGGAACGTCGTCGAACTCCAACGGGTCCTGCGAGGCCGACTCGATCACCAAGGTGCCGCTGCGCACCATGCGGTCGAACAGGCCGTGCCGGAACTCCACGCTGTTGATCCGGGCCAGCGGAATGTCGATCCCCGAGCGCGTCAGCAGGCCGTGGCGGTACATCACCCGCCGGTCGGTGATCACGAAATGCGTTGTCCGCCAAGCCAGAAACGGCCGCAGCGTCGCCCAGACCACGAGCAGCAGCCAGATCACCCCGATGACGGCCCACACGATCTGCCGGGTGCGGGCGTCCCAGTCGGTGCCGTTGACGACCGCCGCTGCGAAGGAGGCCAGCGCGGTGGTCACCAGCAGCGCGAACACCGGCCCGATCAGTCGCTTCCAATGCGGGTGCCGGTGCAGCACCACGTGTTCGCCTTCTGCCAACGCGCTGTCGGGATAACCCATAGTCTTCTCTTACGTCACTGTCACCGCATTGTGCAAGGGGCGCCAGTCGCATCGGAGGATCCCATGGGCGAAAAACCCTTGTACGACGCGTATCAACGTTTCCTCGCCAATCCCGGCACACCGTTCTGCACCCCCGGGCACAAATACAACCCCGAGTTGATCGACGAATTCCTGGCCTTCGACGTCCCGCACTACCTCGGTGTGGAGGACCGGCGGGTGTCCACCCGGCGGCTGGCCACCGCCGAACGCAAGGCCGGCGAACTGTGGGGCGCGGACTGGTGCGGATTCTCGGTCCAGGGCTCCACCCACGGCAACGAAGCGATGTGCCTCACCATTGGCAAGCCGGGCGACAAAGTGATCGTCGCCCGCACCATCCACAAGTCCGTGTTCTTCGGGCTCGTGCTCGCCGGGCTGGTCCCGGTCTGGATCCGGCCGGACATCGATGCGCAGACCGGCCTGACCGCCGGGATGCCCGTCGATCGGGTCGCCGAAGCGTTGAAAGCGCACCCCGACGCCAAGGCCGTTCTGCTGGTGGAGCCGAGCTATGTCGGCGGCGTCTCCGACGTGGCCGCGCACGCCGAACTGGCCCACGCCCACGGGATCCCACTGGCCGTCGACGCGGCCTGGGGAGCCCACCTCGGCTTCCATCCCGACCTGCCGCCGCATGCCATTCAGGCCGGCGCCGACATCCTGGTGACCAGCATCCACAAGATGGTCACCGGCTTCACCCAGTCGTCGATGGTGCTGGCCCAGGGCGAACGCATCGACCTGGAACGGCTGGAAGCGGCCTTCGAGGGCCTGCACACCACCAGTCCCTCCGGCGCGATCTTCGCCAGCATCGATCTGACCCGGGACATCCTGGCCGAACGGGGTGAGGAACTGCTTGGCCGGGCGATCGAACTGGCCGAGAGCGCCCGCCGGCGCTTCCGCGAGGTGCCGGGGCTCGGTGTCGTCGGGGGGGAGATCGCCGATCGCTCCCCGGCGCTGCTCATGCACGACCCGACCAAGATCGTGCTGACCCTTACCGGGACCGGCGCCGACGGCCAGGTGATCGCCGACGAACTGGAGGAGCGCGGGCTCCAGCTGGAGTACTCCGACAAAGACACGTTCGCGCCGGTCATCACGATGGGCGACACCCCCGAGACGGTGGACTTCCTGGTGACCGAGATCATTGCCGGGATCGAGCGACACCGCGGGGTACCGCGTCCGCTGGTGCCGATCACCGCCTGGACGCTCGAACCGGACACCGCGATGAGCCCGCGCGACGCCTTCTTCGCCGACCATGATCGGGTTCCCGCCGCCGACGCCATCGGGCGGATCGCCGCCGAGACCGCGGTCCCCTACCCGCCCGGAGTGCCCGCACTGGCGCCCGGCGAGCGGATCCACGCCTCGACCCTGGCCGCACTGCAGGCCGAAACAAAGAGTGGCACCCGGATCGCCTACTGCGGTGACCCGATGCTGGAAACGGTGCTCGTCGTCCGCGAGTAGTCCGGCGACGGCCAGCAAGGACGGTCGTCGGCACGTGACCCCCGGCGGCTACGATCGTCACCCATGACGAGCGTTACCGAACCCGACATTCACACCACCGCGGGCAAGCTGGCCGATCTGCGCAAGCGCGCCGAGGAGACGCAGCACCCGGTTGGTGAGGCCGCCGTCGAGAAGACCCACGCCAAGGGCAAGCTCACCGCCCGCGAACGCATCCTTGCCCTGCTCGACGAGGACTCCTTCGTCGAACTCGACGCGCTGGCGCGACACCGGGCCACCACCTTCAATCTGCAGCAGAATCGCCCGGTCGGCGACGGCGTCGTCACCGGGTACGGCACCATCGACGGCCGCGAGGTGTGCATCTTCAGCCAGGACGCCACGGTGTTCGGCGGCAGCCTCGGCGAGGTGTACGGCGAGAAGATCGTGAAAGTCCAGGAACTGGCGCTCAAGACCGGCCGCCCGCTGATCGGCATCAACGACGGCGCCGGCGCCCGCATCCAGGAAGGTGTGGTCTCACTCGGTCTCTATAGCCGCATTTTCCACAACAACATCAAGGCCTCCGGGGTGATCCCGCAGATCTCGCTCATCATGGGCGCGGCAGCCGGCGGGCACGTCTACTCCCCCGCGCTGACCGATTTCGTCATCATGGTCGACCAGACCAGCCAGATGTTCATCACCGGCCCCGACGTCATCAAGACCGTCACCGGCGAGGACGTCAGCATGGAGGAACTCGGCGGCGCGCACACCCACATGGGCAAGTCGGGCACCGCCCACTACGTCGCCTCCGGCGAACAGGACGCCTTCGATTTCGTCCGGGACCTGCTGAGCTTCCTTCCGCCGAACAGCTACGCCGAGCCGCCGCGCTTCCCCGCGCCGCCGCATCCCGGCGCGATCGAGGACAACCTCACCGAGGAGGACCTCGAACTCGACACCTTGATCCCGGATTCGCCGAACCAGCCGTACGACATGCACGAGGTGATCACCCGCATCCTCGACGACGACGAGTTCCTCGAGATCCAGGCCGGGTACGCGGGCAACATCCTGGTCGGTTTCGGCCGGGTCGACGGCCGGCCGGTGGGCATCGTGGCCAACCAGCCCACCCAGTTCGCCGGCTGCCTGGACATCAACGCCTCGGAGAAGGCCGCGCGGTTCATCCGGACCTGCGACTGCTTCAACATCCCGATCATCATGCTTGTGGACGTCCCGGGCTTCCTGCCCGGCACCGAGCAGGAGTACAACGGCATCATCCGCCGCGGCGCAAAGCTGCTCTACGCCTACGGCGAGGCCACCGTCGCCAAGATCACCGTCATCACCCGCAAGGCCTACGGCGGGGCGTACTGCGTCATGGGCTCCAAGGACATGGGCTGCGACGTCAACGTGGCCTGGCCGACGGCCCAGATCGCCGTGATGGGCGCCTCCGGAGCGGTCGGCTTCGTCTATCGCTCCCAGCTCAAGGTGGCCGCCGAGAAGGGCGAGGACGTCGACGCGCTGCGGCTGGAGTTGCAGCGCGACTACGAGGACACCCTAGTCAACCCCTACGTCGCGGCCGAACGCGGCTTCCTCGACGCCGTCATCCCGCCGTCGCACACCCGGGGATACATCGCGACGTCGCTGCGGCTGCTGGAGCGAAAGATCGTTCAGACTCCCCCGAAGAAGCACGGAAACATCCCGCTGTGAGTGGAACGCCGCTGTGAGTGGAACGCCGCTGTGAGTGGAACGCCGCTGTGAGTGGAACGAAGTGACACGAACGATTGGGCCCCTGTGAAACACAAAGACATCACCGAAGTCAGCGATCCGCACCAGCTGACCATCGACGAACCCACGCACGCGGCGCCGGAAATCCGGATCCTCAAGGGCCACCCCACCGACGCCGAGCTGGCCGCGGTGGTCGCAGTTCTGGCCGCGGCGACAGGCGGAACATCGGCGCCCGGTCCGCAGGAACTGAACCTGTGGGGCCACCCGGTGGACAAGCTCCGGTACGCGGTGACCAGCTGGCAGCGGGTCACCCTGCTGGAGCGGACGCACATCAGGCGATGAGCGCCGCGTGACCCGGGTCGTGCTGGGGTCGGCGTCGGCCGGCCGGCGCCGGGTGCTGCGTGACGCCGGGATCGACCCGCTGGTCGTGGTCTCCGCGGTCGACGAGGACGCGCTGCTCGCCGGACTGGGCGACGCCGGCCCGGCCGCAGTGGTCACCGCGCTGGCCGCCGCGAAAGCCGGGTCGGTCTGCGCCACCCTGGAGTCCAGCGTGCCGGCGGATGTGGCTGCCGACTGCGTGGTGATCGGCTGCGACTCCATGTTGTTCTTCGACGGCCGGCTCAGCGGAAAGCCCGGAACACCGGAACAGACTCGGCGGCAATGGAATTCGATGGCCGGGCGGTCAGGGCAGCTGCACACCGGGCACTGTGTCATCCGGATGCGCGACGGTGCCGCGGTTGCCGGACGAAGCGCCGCGGCGGTGACGACGGTGCGGTTCGGGACGCCGACCGAGGCCGAGTTGAGCGCCTACATCGACAGCGGCGAACCGCTCGGCGTGGCGGGTGCGTTCACCCTCGACGGGCGGGGCGGCTGGTTCATCGACGGCATCGACGGGGAACCCTCCAACGTCATCGGCCTGAGCCTGTCGCTCACCCGCCGATTGCTGGAGTCGGTGGGACTGCCCATCGGTGAACTGTGGCGGGCAAATAGTCGGTAGGCATCCCGCCGCGACCGGGGTGGCGCAGCGAAGCGAGCCGCTGAGGAGCGGCGATCGGTAGGCATCCCGCCGCGACCGACGCGGCGCAGCGAAGCGAGCCGCTGAGGAGCGGCGATCGGTAGGCATCCCGCCGCGACCGACGCGGCGCAGCGAAGCGAGCCGCTGAGGAGCGGCGATCGGTAGGCTTTTGACGTGGCCTTACCTCCTGATCCTCATCCCAGCCTTCAGCAGTACGCGCACCCCGAGCGCCTCGTCACCTGCGACTGGATGTCCGAGCATCTCGGCACACCCGGTCTGGCCATCGTCGAGTCCGACGAGGACGTCCTGCTCTACGACGTCGGCCACATTCCGGGTGCGGTGAAGGTCGACTGGCACACCGACCTCAACGATCCGCACGTGCGCGACTACATCAACGGCGACCAGTTCGCCGACCTGATGAACCGCAAGGGCATCTCCCGCGACGACACCGTGGTGATCTACGGCGACAAGAGCAACTGGTGGGCGGCCTACGCGCTGTGGGTGTTCACCCTGTTCGGGCACCCGGATGTCCGTCTGCTCAACGGCGGCCGCGACCTGTGGCTGGCCGAGGGCCGCGACACCACCCTGGATGTGCCGGAGCGCACGACGACCGGCTATCCGGTGGTCACGCGCGACGACGGGCCGATCCGCGCCTACCGCGACGACGTGCTGGCCGCGCTTGGGACAGCCACCCTGATCGACGTCCGCTCCCCGCAGGAGTACACCGGCGAGCGCACTCACATGCCGGACTATCCCGAGGAGGGCGCGCTGCGCGCCGGTCACATCCCGACCGCGTTCTCGGTGCCGTGGGCCAGGGCGGCCGACGAGCAGGGGCGCTTCCGCGGGCGCGCCGAACTCGACGAGATCTATTCGTTCGTGAAGCCAGGTGACGACACCATCGCCTACTGCCGCATCGGCGAGCGGTCCAGCCACACCTGGTTCGTTCTCACTCACCTGCTGGGCATCCCCGGCGTCCGCAATTACGACGGCTCGTGGACGGAGTGGGGCAACACCGTGCGGGTGCCGGTGGTCGACGGCGAGCAGCCGGGGACGGTTTCCGCTCTCACATGACCATGCCTACTCCCCTGGCCGAGGTAGTTGCGGAGTTCGCCGAGGTCTCCGGCCAGGACAAGCTCAGACTGCTGCTGGAATTCGCCGACGACCTGCCGCCGCTGCCCGCCGATCTGGAGGAGGCGGCCATGGAGCCGGTGCCGGAATGCCAGTCGCCCTTGTTCCTGCATGTCGACGCCGGCGACCCCGACCATGTGCGGCTGCACTTCAGTGCTCCGGCCGAGGCGCCGACGACGCGGGGATTCGCCTCGATCCTGGCCAACGGCCTCGACGGCCAGTCCGCGGCGGCAATCCTGGCGGTGCCCGACGACTTCTACGCCGACCTGGGTCTGGCCAAGCTGATCAGCCCGCTGCGACTGCGCGGCATGTCGGCGATGCTGACCCGGATCAAACGGCGCCTCGCCGCATGACGATCAAGCGGCGACGAAGGAGCCGCGATGAGGAATACGGCAATCAGGCTCGCCGCATGACGATCAAGCGGCGGCGCCCAGGCTAGACCGTTGCGCCAAGGCGAAGCCCGACGCCGTCGAAGAAGTTGCTCAGCATCGACATCCCGGAGTCGGTGGTGACGCTCTCGGGGTGGAACTGCACCGACTCGATGGGCAGCTCGCGGTGCCGCAGCCCCATGACGTAGCCGTCGTCATCGCTGGTGGAGGTGACCTCCAGGCAGTCCGGCACGGTGTCGCGATCGACCACCAGCGAGTGATAGCGGGTGACCGACACCGGCGTGGCGATGCCCTTGTACACCCCGAGCGAATCGTGCGAGACATCGCTGCGCTTGCCGTGCATGATGTGTTGCGCCCGAACGACGTTGCCGCCGAACGCCACCGCGATCGCCTGGTGCCCCAGGCACACCCCCAGGATCGGGATGTCGTTGCCGAAGGCCTGGACGAGTTCCACGTGACCGGAGTCCTCCGGGGTCCCAGGGCCGGGACCGAGCACGACAGCGTCGGGCTTCACCTCCCGCAGAGCCTCGGCGGTGCGCAGCCCGGAGCGGATCACCGTCGTCGCCGCACCCAGTTCACCGAGGTACTGCTCGATGACGTAGACGAAGCTGTCGAACGCGTCGATGAGGGCGACGACGGGACGATCGCGTTCGGACTGACTGATTCCCCCGGCATTACGCATAGTCGAGAAGCTCCTCACCGGTGATCGCCCAAAACGTGGCGCTCATCTTCGTCAACGTCTCGCGCCATTCGTTGGACGGGTCGGAGTCGGCGACGATGCCGGCCGAAGCACGGACGGTGTAGGTGCCCTCCCGGTACTGCATCATGCGGATGGACAGGCCGAGCACGCAGTCGCCGGTGAACGGCACCAGGCCGAACGCCCCGGCGTAGTACTCCCGGCGGCTGAGTTCGAGCTCCTCGATGATCTCCATCGCGCGGACCTTCGGGGCGCCGGTCACGGTGCCGGCCGGGAAGGTGGCCTCGATCGCGTCGTAGACGTCGAAGGGGTTCCGTACCGCCACCTGTACCTCCGACACCATGTGGTACAGGTGCGAATACTCCTCGCAGACCATCAATTCCGGGACGCACAGCGATCCGTATTCGGCCACCCGGCCCAGGTCGTTGCGGCAAAGGTCGACGAGCATGATGTGCTCGGCACACTCCTTCTCGTCGGCCAGCAGGGTGGCGTGGGCCGATTCGCGGGTGGTGCCCGCGGTTTTGCGCACGGTTCCGGCGATGGGCCGCATGGCCGCGCGCGCGCCCTCCTTGCGAACGAACAGCTCAGGGCTGGCGACCAGCATCAGACCGCCGAACACCGGGGCGATCGCCATGTACGGCGACGGGTTGCGCTGGCGCAGACGGCGGTACACCTCGACCGGGTGGATCGGCGAACGGATGTCGATCTTGTGACCGATCTGGACCTGGTAAATGTCGCCGGCGCGGATGTGGTCCTTGCAGATCTCCACCTTCGAGATGAACTCACCTCGCGTCATCTCATCGTGAAAGGTGAACTCCGGAACCGGTTCTCGCTGCGGTTCGGGCGCCGGCGGGCCGAACGCCGGAATCACCGGGCGGTACTGCCAGTGCGGGCCGGAGATGGACGACACCGTCATCGCGCGCCCGTCGGCCGGCACCCTCATCGTCGAGATGACGACTCGGTACTCGATGTCGTAGCCGGTGTCGGCGTCGGCGGGAATCCGGCGCGCCATGTCCTCGGCGTAGAACACGCCGTCGTAGCCGATGTTGACGAAGAAGCCGTTGAAACCCTCGGGCATGGCGTCGAACTCGAGATCGGCGAAGATCAGTTCCGGGATGCGCCAGACACTGTCGCGGTTGCGCACCCGACCGTCGGCGTCCATCACGTCGCACCGGGTGAGAGTCTGTTCGATGGTGTGCCGGAGTTCCTCCGGCGCCTCGACGGTGACCCGGTCCTCGCGGATTCCGATGAACAGCGGCCCGAGGATTCCGATGACCGTCTCACGGCTGTCCGCCGCCGGGCCACCCTTGGATTCGAGAAGGAAGACGTTGTGCGAGCCATACTCCTCGACGTTGCGAAGGTATGTCAGCAGCGGATCGAATTCGTGACCGTCAGCGGAGGTCACGACGCTGGACCTTCACGCATCGGCACCCGGAAATACTAACAACGACGGCGGTTCCACCTTGACCTCACAGTCGCATGACAGATCACGGCAGGCCGGCGACCGTCGTTTCAGTTCACGGGAACGCGCGCCGGCAATGGCCGACTGACCCCGGCGAGATACCGCTGGAGAACCGGATATCGGTGCGGGGCCGGATGCCGACGCGCCGCCCGCATGGTGAGGGCCGGGACGCTGGCTGCTGTCGCGATGAGAAGTCCGGCAAGGACCATCCCGCCAAGGACATCGGTGGCGGTGTGCGCACGGATATATACCGCGTAGATACCGATGAACAGCGCGCAGGTCGCGACCAGGAAGGCCAACTGGATCTTCATACCGGTAGGCCGGCCGGAGCCGAGGAGGACCGCGACCGTGCCCAGGAAGACCCCGATCACCGAGACGTGCCCGGAGGGGAATGAATGCAGAAAGAACATCGTGGCGCCGGTCCCGGGCCGGTCCTGTAAAACAGCCGCCGTCGACGTCGCCCGCTCGACTACTGCCTTGAGCGTCTTCTCGAGAACGAACGTCGCTCCGACGGCGGCCACCAGAACGACGCCTGGCTTCGCGCACCGCGCGCGCCAGGAGAACACCATTCCGCACGCCACCACCGCCGCCGGGAAGTAGACGGGGTCGCTGAGATGAATCCAGACCTCTTTCCCGATTGCCAGCGCACCAGGCGATCGGTGCGGGCGAATCCACGACTCGATCGAGGTGTCGAGGTGCTTCAACCATCCGGCGTTGATCTCGACGATCAGCAAGCCCATAACCACCGCGAGTCCCGCGGCCAGGGCCTTGGGGCTGACGCGAGCCCAGCAGAGAAGAGCGGCCCCGGTGAGGACCGCTGCGATGACCCGTAAGACGGAGACTGCGAAGTCGATGCTAATGCCAATGATGGTGCCCATCCTTCGGTTACGTTCGTCAGTACGGAACGTCGCGATTTGGTTTCGCTTTCCGCAGCGCCCCCAACGAGGTATAGACGGTCTGGACGAGTTGCCGCTGTGGTGACGCTTTAGACTTCCTGAGACCTCGCGTTCCTAAACCGGTTTCTTAGAGTCACACAGCAGGAGGCGCTCGTGCCCACCATCTCCAAGGTCCTCGTCGCCAACCGGGGTGAGATCGCGGTCAGGGTGATCCGGGCGGCCAAAGACGCGGGCCTGACCAGCGTCGCGGTGTACGCCGAACCCGACGCCGACGCACCCCACGTCAAGCTCGCCGACGAGGCCTTTGCCCTGGGTGGGCAGACCTCGGCGGAGTCCTACCTGGACTTCGGCAAGATTCTCGACGCCGCGGCCAAGTCCGGCGCGAACGCCATCCATCCCGGCTACGGGTTCCTCTCGGAGAACGCCGACTTCGCCCAGGCCGTCATCGACGCCGGGCTGATCTGGATCGGCCCCAGCCCGCAGTCCATCCGCGACCTCGGCGACAAGGTGACCGCCCGGCACATCGCCGCCCGCGCGCAGGCACCCCTGGTGCCCGGCACCCCCGACCCGGTCAAGGACGCCGACGAGGTCGTGGCCTTCGCCCGCGAGTACGGCGTCCCGATCGCCATCAAGGCCGCCTTCGGCGGCGGTGGGCGCGGCATGAAGGTGGCCCGCACCATCGAGGAGATCCCCGAGCTGTTCGACTCGGCAACCCGCGAGGCCATCTCGGCCTTCGGCCGCGGCGAGTGCTTCGTCGAGCGCTACCTGGACAAGCCGCGCCACGTCGAGGCGCAGGTGATCGCCGATCAGCACGGCAACGTCGTGGTCGCCGGCACCCGGGACTGCTCGCTGCAGCGCCGCTTCCAGAAACTCGTCGAGGAGGCGCCGGCACCGTTCCTCACCGAAGCGCAACGCGCCGAGATCCACGAGTCGGCCAAGCGGATCTGCAAGGAGGCCGGCTACTTCGGCGCCGGAACCGTCGAGTACCTCGTCGGCCAGGACGGGCTGATCTCGTTCCTGGAGGTCAACACCCGTCTGCAGGTGGAGCACCCGGTCACCGAGGAGACCTCCGGCATCGACCTGGTGCGCGAGCAGTTCCGCATCGCCAACGGCGAGAAGCTCGATCTCACCGAAGATCCTGCGCCGCGCGGGCATTCGATCGAGTTCCGGATCAACGGCGAGGACGCCGGCCGCGGCTTCCTGCCCGCACCCGGCCCGGTCAACCGCTTCGACCCGCCGACGGGTCCCGGCGTACGACTGGACTCCGGCGTGGAGACCGGATCGGTCATCGGCGGACAGTTCGACTCGATGCTGGCCAAGCTGATCGTCTCCGGTGCCACCCGCACCGAGGCCATCGAACGGGCCCGCCGGGCGCTGGACGAGTTCCACGTGGAGGGTCTGGCCACCGTCATCCCGTTCCACCGCGCGATCGTCAGCGACCCGGCGTTCATCGGTGACGAGAACGGCTTCACCGTGCACACCCGCTGGATCGAGACCGAGTGGAACAACACCGTCGAACCGTTCACCGGCGGCGGTGCGGTCGACGAAGAAGAGGCGCAGCCGCGCCAGACCGTTGTCGTCGAGGTAGGCGGCCGTCGGCTGGAGGTGTCGCTGCCCGGCGACCTCGCACTCGGCAACGGCGGCGCCGCCGAACCCGGAGTGATCCGCAAGAAGCCCAAGGCACGCAAGCGGGGCGGCCACACCGGCACGGCCGCATCCGGTGACGCTGTCACCGCGCCGATGCAGGGCACCGTGGTCAAGGTCGCCGTCGAAGAGGGCCAGACCGTCACCGTGGGCGAACTGGTCGTGGTGCTGGAGGCCATGAAGATGGAGAACCCGGTCACCGCGCACAAGGACGGTGTCATCACCGGACTCGCGGTCGAGGCGGGTGCGGCCATCACCCAGGGCACGGTGCTCGCGGAGATCAAGTAGTAACCCAGACGCAACCGGCACGAAAGGCCCAACCATGGCTAGCGCGATCCGCAAGGCCGTCATCCCCGCCGCCGGCATCGGCTCCCGTCTGCTACCGCTGACCAAGGCCATCCCTAAGGAGATGCTTCCGGTGGGCGACAAACCGGTGATCGAACACACCGTGCGAGAGCTGGTCAATTCCGGAATCACCGATATCACGATCGTGGTCTCGGGGGGGAAGTCGTTGATCCAGGAGCACTTTCGGCCCAATACGAGCCTGGTCGAACAGCTGCGCGCCGACGGAAAAGATGCCTACGCCGATGCCGTGCAAGAGGTCGGCGAGCTCTCCCATCGCGGACACATCACCTATCTCGACCAGCACGGCCCGTATGGCAATGGCACACCGGTGTTGAATGCAGCGCGTTCCCTTGGTGACGAGCCGGTGCTGGTGTTGTGGCCCGACGATGTGTTCGTTGCCGACGTACCCCGGGCGCAACAACTGATCCAGGCCTACGAACAGACCTCGAGCCCGGTGCTTGCCCTGATGCCCATGCCGCCGGAGCAGTCGCGTCGCTACGGCGTGCCGGTTGTCAAGGAGGACCTCGACGGCGGGCTGCTTCGGATCACCGGGCTGATCGAGAAACCGGAGCCTGAGGAAGCGCCTTCATCCTTCGCCGCCATCGGCGGTTATGTGCTGACCCCCGGCGTCATCGACGAGTTGCGGGATCAGACGAAGCGCTGGTATGAGCACAGAACCGGCGAGATCTATCTGACTGATGCCATCAACGCCTACGCGAAGAGCCGCGCCGTTTACGGCCAGGTGATCCAGGGCAAGTGGTACGACACCGGCAATCCCGCCGACTACCTGACCGCGCAATTCGCGTTCGCCCTGGCGCATCCGAGCTACGGTCCCTTGCTTCGCGACCTCGTGAAGCGGACCGAGAACCAGTCGTAGCGCCCACCGCGGTCCGATGGAACCGGTCGAAATCAATGCCGGCGCATGGTATTTGCGCGCGCGGCGTGCCGACGAGTGGGCCGCCGATACCGGCTACGCGTGGGCGGTGTGCGAGCCCACGACCGGCGAGCCGTTCGCGGAGGTGACGGCCGATCCGGCCAGCGGTGCGGTGTCCACACGGGGCGATGCCGAGGCCGCGACTGCCGGGGCCGAAGCGGTGCGACGGTTCCTACTGCAGTTGGTCGCGCAGCCGGGCGAGTGATTTCGCGAGCAGCCGCGAGACGTGCATCTGCGAGATGCCGACCCGTTCGGCGATCTGGGTCTGGGTCAGTGACTCGAAGAAGCGCAGCAGCAGGACGGTGCGTTCGCGCTCGGGAAGGGCGGCGAGCAAGGGCCGCAACGCTTCCCTGTTCTCGATCTGATCGAGGCTGAGGTCAAGGTCGCCGAGGGTGTCGGCGATCGCGGGCGCATTCTCGTCGCCGCCTCCGCCGCTGTCGATGGAGAGCGTGTTGTAGGAACTGCCGGCGACCAGACCCTCCACCACTTCTTGACGGTCCATGTCGAGTTCGGCGGCCAGTTCCGAGGCGGTCGGCGCACGGCCCAGCTTCTGCGACAGCTCCGCGGTGGCCGCACCCAGCCGCAGGTGCAGTTCCTTGAGCCGCCGCGGCACTTTCACCGACCAGCTGTTGTCCCGGAAGTGCCGGCGAACCTCACCCATGATCGTCGGCACGGCGAAGGACACGAAGTCCGATCCGATGTCGACGTCGTAGCGGATGACGGCGTTGACCAGCCCGACGCGGGCGACCTGCACCAGGTCGTCGCGCGTTTCGCCGCGGCCGTCGAACCGGCGGGCGATATGGTCCGCGAGCGGGAGGCACCTCTCGACGATGCGGTCCCGGTAGCGGCGGAACTCCGCCGAGTCGGGTTCAAGCTTGGCCAGTTTCCGGAACATGTCGGGAACGTCGGCATATTCGGAGTTCGACCGCGGGGGCGAGGAACCCCCAGCGCTCGCGTTGGCCGATCGTGGGGTCACTGCGCTAAGCCTGCCCGCCTCGTGGTCAGGGTGATACCGAAGACGAGGCCGTCGGGGCTGGGGTCGTGACCGTTGTGAAATGTCTCCACCCGATCGGTCAGCGAGCTGAGCACATGCCAGCTGAAACTGCCCTCGGTGACCACGTCATAGGTGTCGCAGGTCGTCGACGCCTCCACCACCACCACGTCTTCGCGAGGATCGACGACCACCACCAGCGTCGCGTCGGGGGTGGCTGACCGGATCAGCCGGGTGCAGGCCTCGTCGACCGCCAGCCGAAGATCGGCCACCGAATCGAAATCGAGGTCGGAGAACGTTCCGATCGCACCGACGACGGTGCGCAATACCGCCAGGTTCTCCAGCTGTGCCGCAACCCTGACTTCCACCGCGGCGGGACCACGATTCTCCCCGCCGCGTCGGCTCTGGCCGTCCGTCATATGACCTCCCACCGCTTCGCCAATCACCTGGCCTCCGGCCAGTTTGTCCGCCTTCCGGCCTACGGCCAGGACGGCCCCGACGGTACTCGGGCGGAGGTGCCGGATCGTCATGGTGTCGCGTCCGCCTCTGCCGGGTACGCCCTGGCCATGAGTGGCCAGGCGCGGGTTGTCACGGTGATAGCGAATACCCAATGCCGGGCCCCGGTTAAACATCGCGCCGGTAATTTTCTTGGGAACGGCCCGTACGGTTCGCGCTGCCTTCGATGATCGATGTCGAGCATGCTGTCCCCGACGATCACCCGCGCGCCGGTGACAGCAGCTCCGGGCGCAGCACACTGTCGTCGACGGCGATGCACAGTGCGTGGATCAGCAGCAGATGGATCTCCTGCACGGTCGCGGTCCCAGCGCAGTGCGGTGAAGTGTTCGTTGATCATCGTTGTTCTCCTTGTTGGTCGATCAGGGCGTCGAGGCACGGATGGCCGGCGGGCGTCGCCACCTCGTGGCTACGGGTGTGATTACGTAAACGGTGTTTGATTGGTTCGGCGCGCGGGTATAGACGCCCGCGACGGCCGCGAGAAATACGTCGTTCGCGATCGCCAGCCGCAACCGCAGCGGATTGGCCACCACGACCCGGCGGTTGCTCGATACCACACCCTGCCCAATCATTCTGGTGGACAACGGATCCAACGATGACTGCGTACGTGTAGCGCAGCGGAACGCAGGCGCCCGGGTTCGTTGATCATGGTGGCGGCGTGTGGCCGCGGGGCGTTGTGTCAGGCCCTTCCAGGACCCTGCCGTCGGCCGCACCCCGCCCAGATGAGTGCAGACCGGCGCTCTGGCTAACGCCCGAAGGTTTGAGGCCACCCACACCACGGGTACAAGGGAGGTGCATGGGGAGGGCGAACCGAACCGAAGGGGGTGGCAAATGCCGATCAGAACGTACGACGACGCCCGGCACTTCCGGCCCAGCCGGTCCTGCGCCTACGAGGGGTGGACCGTCACTGAGTTGAAGAAGCGGGCCAGACAGTTGGGCATCTCGGGTTACTCGGGCCTCAACAAGGAGGGCCTGATCTCGCTGATCCGCAGCTTCTGATGCAGCGCCGGGACCCGTGGCTGGCGGTGGGCCATCCGGCGCTCGATGAGCAGCATCATCGCCCCGGATGTCCCCAGGGCGACGGCGAGACCCAATGACAGCGCGGCGTCCGGGATACGGTCGGCGAGGATCAGCCGGACACCGGCAAACAGGGCGAGGACTGCCGCCGCCATGAGCGCGGTCGCGACATTGTTGTGGGTTCTCGTCATACCTGCGCCCATACCCCGGCCGGCGGGAGGAAAACCCCGGCGCGGAATCTCCCAGCGCTCCTACATTTTCACCGCTGCCGGCGATGGCCGGTAACCGGTGCCGGCGTCCTGACTCACCGCACCGTCGCGAAGAAGGCCCGGACGTCCTCGATGAACAACTCGGGTTGTTCATAGGCTGCGAAGTGCCCGCCGCGCGGCATGTCGGTCCAGTGGGTCACGTTGTAGCGCGCCTCACACCAGTTGCGCGGGGCCTTCATGATCTCCTTCGGGAAGGCCGCGACCCCGGTGGGCACCTCGACCTTGCCGCGGCTGAGCTTGCCGAAGCTCTCCCAGTACAGGCGGGCCGAGGACGCCGCGGAGTTGGTCAGCCAGTAGAGCATCACGTCGTCGAGTATTTCGTCGCGCGTCAGCGCTTTCTCGGGGTGGCCGTCGCAGTCGGTCCAGGCCCAGAACTTCTCGACGATCCAGGCCAGCTGACCGACGGGCGAGTCAGCGAGCCCGTAGCCCAGCGTCTGCGGGCGCGTCGACTGCTGTTTGGAGTAGCCGGAGTCCCACTTCTCGTAATAGGCGAAAGCTTCCAGCGCGGCCAGTTCGGCCGGCGTCGGGTCGGTCAACGGGCCGGGCGGCACGCCGATCGGCATATTGAGGTGGATCCCGATGCAGCCCAATCCGTTTCGCCCGATCTGGGTCGTCACCGCCGCGCCCCAGTCCCCGCCCTGGGCGCCGTAGCGGTGATAACCCAGGCGTTTCATCAGGGTGTCCCACGCCACGGCGATGCGTTCGATCGTCCAGCCCGCCGATGTCGGCTTGCCGGAGAAGCCGTACCCCGGCAATGTCGGGCACACGACGTGGAAGTCCCGACTGAGCGGTTCGATCACCTTGCTGAACTCGACGATCGACCCCGGCCAGCCGTGCGTCATGACCAGTGGCAGCGCATCCGGGTTGGCGCTGCGTTGGTGGATGAAGTGGATGTCGAGTCCGTCAATCTCGGTGACGAACTGGTCAAAAGTGTTCAAGCGCGCCTCCCGCGCCCGCCAGTCGTACTCGTCGGCCCAGTACTTCGCAAGTTCGCGGACGTAGTCCAGCGGGATTCCCTGAATCCAGTCGTCGACGCACTCGCGGTCCGGCCAACGGGTGCGATTCAGGCGCTCGCGCAGATCGTCGAGATCCTCATCGGGCACGACCATGCGGAACGGACGAATCTCTGCCATGCCCCTGAATATTGCCACGCACGCCACTACCCTCGGTGCCCATGCGACTCGTTGTCGATCTCAACAAATGCCAGGGTTACGCCCAATGCGTGCCGCTGGCGCCGGAGGTACTCAAGCTCAACGGCGAGGAGGCCCTCGTCTACGACCCCAACCCGGACGAGTCCCAGCGCCAGCAGGTGCTGCGGGCGGTGGCGTCCTGCCCGGTGCAGGCGATCATCTTGGAGTTGGACCCGCCGGCGGACAGGGACACGCTGTGAGTCATCCGTTGAACGGCATCTACTCGTTCGACGACATCGTCAAGAAGTTCCGTGCCGAGGGCCGCATCGTCATCGTCGGTGCCTCGCTGGCCGGTCTGCGAGCTGCGGAAGCCCTGCGGGAGAAGGGTTTCCAAGGGTCGCTGACGATCGTCGGCGACGAGCCGCACGAGCCCTACGACCGGCCGCCGCTGTCCAAGCAGGTACTCAAGGGCTGGGTGCCGGCCGATCACACCAAGCTGCCCCGGCTGCGCCGGGTGGACGCCGACTGGAAGCTCGGCGTCGCGGCGGTGGGCCTGGACCGGATCAACCACCTGGTGCAACTGGGCAACGGCGAAGAGGTGGGCTACGACCGGCTGCTGATCGCCACCGGCACCCGGGCCCGGCCCTGGCCGAACCCGGCAGAGGCCGCGCTGCAGGGCGTCTTCACGGTGCGGACCGTGGAAGACTCCACCGCACTGGCCGCCGCCCTCAAGGCGGGGCCGAAGCGCGTGCTGATCATCGGGTCGGGGTTCGTCGGCTCGGAGATCGCCTCGGTGTGCCGCGATCTGAACCTTCCGGTGACGGTGACCGAACGCGGCAGCGGCCCGCTCAAGGGCGCGCTGGGTGGGGTGATCAGCGATATCGCCGCCGGCATGATGCGCGACGCCGGGGTCGATCTGCGCACCGGCACCTCGGTGACGGCCCTGCAGGGCGACGACTCCGGCCACGTCCGCTCGGCGACGCTGTCGGACGGCACCGTGCTCGACGTCGACGTGGTGGTGCCGTCGCTGGGCTCGATCCGCAACGTGGAATGGCTCGACGGCGCCGGCCTGGCGGCCGGCCAGTGGGGCGTCGGCTGCGACGCCGGCTGCCGCGCCTTCGACATCAACGGCGTGGTGACCGACCACATCTTCGTGGCCGGCGACGTCGCCCGCGCTCCGCATGTGCTGTACGGATACGAGTTCCTGGCCCTGGAACATTGGGACAACGCGGTTCTGGGCGCCGAGGTGGCCGCCAACAACATGCTCAACCTGGAGGTGGGCCGCCGCCCGCACTTACCGCTGCCGTCGTTCTGGTCCGGCCAGTTCGGGGTGAACATCAAGAGCGTCGGAGTGTGCTCCTTCGGCGACGAGATCGTCTTCACCCAGGGCTCCCCGGAGGATCGACGGTTCGCGGCGGCATACGGGAAGAACGGCCGCATCGTCGGGGCGGTCACCTTCAACCACGGCAAGTGGCTGCCCTATTACGCCGAACTCATCGAGCGGTCCGCGCCGTTCCCGCCGCCGCCGCCCGGCTATGACCAGCCGGTGGACCACGAGGTGATGCCGGCCCGATTCCCCGATCCTCGCGAACCGTCCGGCAATCCCGATGTGGTGCTCACCGGACACGACCCGACCTCGCGGGGCGCGGAGTTCCGCCCCCGCAGCCACTGAAGTTCTAGGGGAGACACAACATGGAAGCCGCAACCGCCTGGACCGAGGCGATGAAATTCTCCAACCGGCCGAACCCGTACCCGTATTACGAAGAACTGCGCAAGACGCCGGTGGCCAAGGTCGCCGCACACACCTACGTCGTCACCGGTTACCCCGAAGTGCTTGCGCTGGCCCATGATCCGAGGATCAGCTCGGACATCGGCCGCAGCCCGTCCGGGCTGTTCGGGGAGAGCGACGCCAAACTCGAAACCGCAGAAGCCGCCCAGGCCAAAGACAGCAGCATGCTGGTCTCCGACCCTCCCGGCCACGACACCATGCGCCGGCAGTTCATGCGCCACTTCGGGCCGCCGCACACGCCGGACCTGATCCCGTCCATGGAGTCGTTCGTGGTCGACCTGGCCAACGAACTGCTGGACAAGGTGAAGACCCGCTGCGGCACCCGGATGGATGTCGTCGACGACTTCTCCTACCCGATTCCGGTGTCGGTGATTTTCCGGGTGATGGGGGCGCCACTCGCCGACGAGCCGAAGTTCCACAGCTGGGTGGTGGACTTCATGCAGGGTGCCGACGTGGGGCCGGAACGCGACACCGCCGAGGGCCAGGCCGCCGTGCAGAAGGCCGCCGCAAGCATGGCCGAACTCAACGCCTACGTGCGGGCCATGGTCGAGCGCTTGGCCCGCGAGCCCGGACCGGGACTGTTGTCAGCGGTGCTGCACGACGACGGCCCGGACGGGCCGGTATCGCACGACGCGGCCGCAGCCAACGCCATGCTGCTGCTGGTCGCCGGGCACGACTCGACGGTCAACACCATCAGCAACTGCATCATGACACTGCTGCGCAATCCGGGTTCGTGGGACCTGGTGCGCGACAACCCCGATCTGATCCCGCGCGCCGTCGAAGAGGTGCAGCGGCTGCAGGGTGCCGTCCAGTTCTTCCCCAGCCGCTGGGCCACCGCCGACATCGAGATCGGCGGCACCCGGATTCCAGCCGGGTCGGCGGTGTTCCTGGTGTGGGCGGCGGCCAACCGCGATCCGCGGAAATTCCCCGACCCCGACCGGTTCGACCCGACCCGCGAGGACAACGAACACCTCGGATTCGGCAGCGGCATCCACACCTGCTTCGGCGGCCCGCTGGCGCGACTTGAGGTGAACCTCGCCCTGGAGGTCTTCCTGCGCCGAGTGAAATCGCCGCGGCTGGTGGTCGACCCGCCGCCCTACCGGCACAACCAGGTCTTCCGCGGACCGCGGCACCTGTGGATCGACTTCGCCGAGATCACAGACTGAGCCGAGATCCTGGCCTGGCACGTCTAGGCTTCTCGAATGCGCTTGTCGTGGCCGCTGATCGGCCGCACCGGGCAGATAAGAACCATCGAATCCGTGATCGCGGCACCGGACGTCGCGGGTGTCGTCGTGTCGGGAGCGGCGGGAGTCGGCAAGAGCAGGATCGCGCGGGAGGCGTTGACGACTGCGGAGTCGCGGGGATTCGAGGGCCGATGGGGTTGTCGGCGACTCCTAGGCCCGGTCGATTCCGTTGGGCGCCTTCACCGCGTGGACCCAGCCCGGGGCCATCGAGACCGTTCAACTAGTGCGGGGCGTAATCGAATCACTGACCGTCGCGAGCCCGGGCGCTCGAGTGGTGGTGGCTGTCGACGATGCGCATCTGCTTGACGATCTGTCCACATTCGTCGTCCATCAGCTCGTACAACGGAGCGCGGCGAAGGTGGTCCTGACCGTCCGGGACGGTGAGCCCGTTCCCTCCGCACTCCAGGAGATTTGGACGGCCGGCCGGTTCGACCGGCTCAATATCGAGCCGCTGTCCCCTGACGAGACCTCTAGCCTGCTCTCCGCCACCCTTGCCGGACCCGTGGAACCCGCTTCAGCGCAAAGACTTTGGAAACTTACAGGCGGTAATGCACTGTTCCTGCGCAATATCGTCGAGCAGGAGGTGGCAGACGGGCGACTCGCACAGCAGCACGACACATGGCTCTGGAGCGGCGACCCCGTTCTGCCGCCCGACCTGATCGGGTTGGTCGAGTCCCGGATCGGGATACTGCCGGCCCCGGTCGGCGACGTGATCGACGCGCTGGCCGTTGCCGAAGCGATGGATCCGGTCACACCGACGCGAATCACCGATTCCGCCGCTATCGAAGAGGCTGAAATCCGCAACCTCGTCACACTTGAGCCCGCACGCGGCAGAGTCCAGGTACGGGTGGCTCACCCGATCTACAGCGAGGTGCGGCGCCGCCGGGCATCCCTGGCCCGACTGCGCCGACTGCGCGGGCTGGTCGCCGCTGAATTGGCCAGATCTGCTGACTCCGAGGATGTCCGGGTTGTGGTGAAGAGGGCCGAATTGAGCGTGCAGTCAGATCTGCCGCCAGACGCCGATCGTCTCGTCCGGGCGGCCCACGGCGCGGTGTGGCTGGCCGACCTGGAACTCGCCGATCGGCTTGCCGAGACTGCAATTGCCAACGGGGCAGGACCGGAGCCGGCTTTCGTCCGGGCACACGCACTTTCCTGGCTCGCACGTGGCGAGGAAGCCGACGCTGTGCTCGACGAGGCGGCCGCAGGCGAGCCCAGACGTCGGTGACCGGGATGAGGAAAAGGGCGCGCTTGCGCAACCATAGGTCGCGGATCTGCATCATCAGTTCAAGCCCGCGGCGACGGTCGGCCGCGTCGTCCTGATTCAGCAGGCCGACAGCCACCGCGTACCCAGCCAGGCCCAGTGCGCGATCGGTGCTGGCTTTCTGGGCGGTCCGCAGCGCATCCTCGCTGGCGCGCAGTACGGAGTCATCGGCCCGAAGCACCCCGTACTGCATCGCGAAACCGTAAGTCCAGGCGACCGCACCAGAGAGGGTTTCCGGGTTGCTGCGTCGAGCCATCGAGACGCCGTCGTGGAGATCCTGGCGCCATCCAGGACGGCCCAGCCACCACCGAGCTGTGCCGCGCCACGCCAACGCGATCGCGAGCGGTGATCCCACGCCGTAGCCGGCGCCCTTGACGGGGTCACCGGCCGCTAGGTCGACGATGGTCTGCGACCACCGCAAGACTTCGCCGAATTCAAAGACACCGAGCCAGTTGACGAAGGCTATGGCCGCCAACCCCATGGCCGGGGTGGGATCGTTGCTCGACTCCAGCAGCTCCATCTGTTGTGATGACAGCTGCGCCGCCTCACGCGCCCGCCCGGCGTAGCAGGCCTCGGTGGCCAGCGCGGTCATGCCGATGGCCAGCGAGACGTTATCCCCGGCCGCGCTGCACAACTCCCGCAGCTCCGCGAAGCGGGCCCGGCTGTCCTGGACATCTCGGGCTTGAATGTCGGTGGCGCACAGCATGGTGCGCGGCGCGATGCGCATCGCCAGCCGGTCGAGGTCGCCGGCGGGCAGTGCGTCGGCGATCTTTCGTGCCCGCTCCCAACGGAGCCGGGCCGCGACGAGATCGCGGTTGGTTGACCATGCGCCCGCGCGCATGTGCCAGCCGTAGGCGGCGTGCAGTTCTCCGGCGGCCTCCAGATGTTCGGCGATCAGCGCCGCGTTCTCCTCCACCGACCCAGGCGCACGCTCTTGAATCGCGGTAGCCAGACGCCCGTGCCACTCCGCTCGATCGGATCTCAGCTGCGATTCGTAGGCCACCGCGAGGATCAGCGGGTGCCGGAACGCGTACTCGGCGCTCGGGGGAAGCCCCACCTGATCGATCAGCTCTGCACCGAGCAGTTCGTCGACGACCGCATCGATACCCACCGCGGCCAGCAGCCCCGTGTCGAAACGGGCGCCGATCACCGACGCCGCGTTCAGCGTCCGCTTGGCCCCGCTGCTGAGCCTGTCGATGCGCGCCTCGATGGCCGCCTCCACCGTGGCCGGCACGGCGACGTCCGCGGCTTTCGCGGAACACAGATAGCCACCGCTGTCGCGGCGTAGCACGCCGCGCTGGGCCAACTCGCGCACCATCTCCTCAGCAAGAAACGGATTCCCGGCGGCCCGCTCGGCGATGATCGCCGCCAGCTCACCGACCGAGGGATCCGGTCCCAGCAGCTCATCGAGCAGCGCAGCAATATCCGAATCACCCAGTGGGCCAAGCGCTATCCTCTGGGCGGCGTGCACCCCTGTCAATACGCCCTGGTATTCGGAGCGATAGGTGATCAGCACCGTCGATGGGGTGCGCGGGATCACCGCCAGAAAGTCGGCGATCAGCGACGCGCTGACCGCATCGGTCCAGTGCGCATCCTCAATGATGAACAGCGCCGGCCTTGTGCGGGCCAACGATGCTGTGTTGATCAACGCGGTCAGCCGGCGCCACCGCGCATCCGCGTCGATCCTGGGCAGCGCCACCTCGGGGTCGGCGATGCCCAACAGGTCTTCGAGTAGCAGCAGATCCTGCGGGTCGGCATCCGGGATTCGTTCCCGGACCCGTGCTCGGGCGGCGTCGCCGTCGAGTTTGGCTACGCCGACGCTCCCGCGCAACAGCGCCGCCACCGCCTGAAACGGGATGTCGCTCGCATGGGATTCGCAGAACGTCCAAAACACCTCGACGCCGCGACCGGCTGCCAAGGCCGCCGTCTCCCGGGCCGTCCGGCTCTTGCCGATGCCTGGCGGTCCCACCACTTTCACCACACCACCACGACCATCGATCGCGCGGTCCACGACGGCGTCGAGCGCCGCCATCTCCCAGCGCCGTCCGACCAGGCGCGCCTCGGCACGCCCGCCCAGACCGTCCCGCTTGAGTTCCTAACGGATGTCAAGCCACGCGAGTGTTC
>CAZVST010000011.1:0-86420 GCA_964629725.1 uncultured Mycobacterium sp. | reverse complement strand
AACCAGATACCGGCTTACTCGCTGACCGCAGACCGCTCAGCGGCAGCCGACTTTTGGTGAGTGGCGGGAGGGACACACTCAGGTCGAAGTTGCGCTAGAAGGGTGGAGGTTCGGTGGCCCAACGAGCCTCGTTGACGCCACGCTCCCACGCGATTCGCGTCGCGTGTTCGGCCGCTCGGGTCCGTTTCCGGGTGGGCATGAGCACGGTTGCGTCCCGGCTTGGATCGTCAGGTTGCCGAACGGCGTTGTTCAGTTCCTCGGTCGGTATCGCCAGCGACGGAAAGAACAGCGCACCGCCAGGTGCGGTCGTATACGTGCGTCCCGATGGGGACGTCCAGACGATGGTGGCGCGTCACTGAACTGCATCTCGCGCCAACCGTTTTGACCGGACCAGAATGTCTTGAGGAAGTGGTGTCACCGAAACGGCGAAATATACCCCTTGAGGTTGGCGACGTCTCGGTCTCCGTGATGTGTTCCGACCAACCCGGATTCGAGCGGACTTTCATCTACCGGCACGTCGACTTCTACAACAAGGAGACCTTCGAGCTACGCGACAGCGAGCTGATCCGCGTCGACATTCCCAGCGACGCCAGCATGGCGGTGCACCGCCAGTGGGCGATGATCGTTCTGCTGTCGGACTGGACCCGGGGCGACGCCACCTACCAGGCCGGCTCCGTGCTGATCACCGAGTACGAGGACCTCCTCGCCGGGAACGCCGAACCGCGCCCGGTGTTCGAGCCGGGGGCGGGGACTTCTTCGCGATGGGCGCGTTCAGCGGGGAGGTGTTCCTCAGTATCAAGTTGCGCGACGTGGCTACGGTGGTGGAGTTCCTCACCCCAGGGACCTGGCAGGCCGTGCCGCTTCCGGGTGTTCCCGACAACGCCACCATCGGACTGGTCGGGGTCGACCGCTTCGGTGACGAGATCTTCTTGTCCGCGTCCAGCTTCGAAACACCGACGCGTCTGCTGCACGGTCGCTCCACCGGACCTGTTGCCGAAATCAAGTCCGCGCCAGCATTGTTCGACGGTAACAACCTCGTTGTCAGGCAGTGCTTCGCCACTTCTGCTGACGGCACCCGCGTGCCGTACTTCCTGATCGCGCATCAAGATACGATCGGGCCCAGTCCGACCCTGCTCGCGGGCTACGGTGCCTTCCGGATGGCGCAGCTACCGGGCTACCTCGGGTTGGCAGGCCGGCTATGGCTGGCTCGCGGTGGCAGCTACGTTGTGGCCAACATCCGCGGCGGCGCCGAGTACGGGCCGGCCTGGCACGACCAGGCGGTGCGCGAAAACAGACACAAGGTCGCCGAGGACTTCGCCGCCGCCGCGCAGGACCTCGTAACCACGGGCGTCACGACCGCCGCCCAACTCGGTGCCATGGGAGGCAGCGCCGGCGGTCTGTTGATGGGCGTCATGTTGACGCAATACCCAGAGTTGTTCGGGGCGTTTATCTGTGAGAATCCGCTGCTGGATATGCGCCGCTACCACACCCTGCTGGCCGGGGCGTCCTGGATGGCGGAGTTCGGCAACCCCGACGATCCCGATGACTGGGCTTTCCTCAGGGACTATTCGCCTTATCACAACATCTCCGCGGATCGCCGCTACCCCGGCGGTGTTGATCGCCACATCGACCGGCGATGACCGCGTACATCCGGGACACGCACGGAAAATGGCGGCAGCTTTGGAAGCCGCCGGCCACGACATCCACTACTACGAGAGCACCGAGGGTGGGCACTCCGGCGCCCCGAACAACTCCCAAGCCGCCTTCCAAGCCGCCCTTGCGTGGGAGTTCCTGCTCCAGAACCTGACCTGACGACACACATCCCAACCGGCACAACTGGCTTTCGAAGGAACCCGAACTGCTATCGCAGTTGGCGACGGCTATCCGACGGAATTACATATTTCGGCGGATCCCCAACATGGTCCGGCTACCTGGTTCGCCCGGCTCATGCGATGTGATCAACGGACCACGACGTTACTCGGCTGCCGCGGGGCGCCCAGGGCGTCACGGTGCGACGGCGGCCGTCGGCCGGCCTCGTCAGTGATGCCGTAGTGGTCGGCCAGTTCAGCGCCGATGAGGGTCTGGCCGGACAGTTCCGGCAGACTCGGGTCGCGATAGAGGGCGTCGATGACGCGGCCGGTGAACTCAGGGGTCTCGGAGTGCCGGGCGAAAGCCTCCAGGGCCTCCGGCCGGCCGTCGAAGGCCGCCCGCATCCGTTCGGTCAGCAGGATGCCCATCCACACCGACGCCGTGACGACACGGGTGCCGCGGAAGTCAACGGCCATGTCGGCGGCCATCTTGTCCACGCCGGCCTTCTGAGCGCCATAGGCGGGGCCGTGCATGTAGCACACCGATCCCGGCGAGGATGTGAACACGATCAGGCCGTGCTCGGCGCGCAGCAACAGCGGTGCGGCGTACCACGACGCCACATACGCCGACCGCAGACCGACGTCGATCACGTCGGCCAGGCCGAGCGGCTTCTCCCAGAACGGAGCGGGGCCGGTCAGTGCGTCGCTGATCGCGGCGGCGTTGTTGACCAGCAGGTCCAGCGCGCCACTGTCGGCCTTCACCCGCTCGAACAGTGCGGCCACCGAGGCGTCGTCGGCGTGGTCGACGACGACGGCCACCCCCTCGCCGCCGGCCTGGGTCACCGCTTCGGCGTCCTCCGGCCCGGCCGTGCGGCCGGAGAGATACACCCGCCAGCCCGCCGCACCGAGCGCACGGGCAATCCCGCGGCCCGCACCACGGGTGGCGCCGGTCACCACCGCCACCGGCCGTCGAGATGTCATGGTGGACAACGCTAGCGCGTCAGCAGCGGGACAGAACGTCGGTCATCGCCTTCTTCTCCTTGGCCGAGGCCCAGAGCCCGTACGCCGTCTTCACCTCGACCTGACGGGCCACAAAGTCGCAGCGGAACGCGGCATTGGGTGGCAGCCAACCGGCGGCGTCGCGAAAAGCCTTGTCGAAGTTGGCTTTCGGGCTCACGGCGAGCAGATTGCGGGGATCGTTGGCAAAATCCAACCGGCGCTTCGGATCCCAGCTCCGCGCACCCTTGTACCAGGCGTCGGCGAGGGAGACCACGTGGTCGATCTCGATACTGTTGGAGGTCTGCGGGCCGCGGACGAACGCGATGGCGGCCCCGGTGTAGGGATCGACCAGTGTGCCGCTCTGCGCGTAACACGTGAACGGTCGCACCACAAGGTCTTTGAGGTCGCGGCGCAGGATGTCGTCGCGGGTGTTGCAGCCGTTGTGACCCAACTCGACGTCGACGTCGTCGCTCCAGGCAACGCCGAACTCCGAACGCCGGAAATCCGACGTGCGATCCCAACCGCGCACCGGAAGCCCCTTCAGCGCGCGCCGCGCGTCGTCGAAGCGCGGCTGGGGGCCGACCGGCTGGGCGGTGACGGTGGACGCCGGTTCGTCGGCCCGCCAGGTCGGCGACGGCCCGGACAACCGGCCGTTGTCACCGCGATACCGCTGGACCAGCACCGCAGCGACCACCACGACGGCCGTCAGCACCAACACCGCCAGCAGGGCGCGGAGGCCGCGCCGCCGCCCTGACCCGCGGCGTCGTCGCGTCAGGGGGTCCAAGGCGGCGGCGTTACCGCGATGTGCTGCGGCATGTCGAGCTTGATGTCGGAGATGTTGGCGAAGCCGTAGGTCCAGGCGTTGAGGTAGTTCACCGCTGAGCTGGTGATCTGCAGGGTCAGCGTCTGGCCGGGATCCGGGGTGAAGGCGACGGACTCCATCGGGATGCTCACGGTGTGGGTCTTGCCGTCCAGCGTGACCGGCACCGGGGTGACGATGTTGCTGAGCACCAGGCCTGTGGAGTTGTCCACCAACTGCGCGTACACCGCGTGGCTGGTGCCGAGACCCGAGTAGCTGAAGCTCAGCGTCGGGGAACCGATGACCTGCTTGCCCACCGGAGGATCAACGGTCACCTTCAGTGAATTCCAGGCCGGTCCGGCGTTGACGATCGAGAACGGCAGGTCATTGATCGGGTACGGGCCCGATCCACCGATCGGCCCGGGCCAGATGCCCAGGAAGCCGCCCTTGCCGGTGGCGCTGTAGGTGCCGCCGTCATTGAACTTCGGATCCCACGGCATGTTCTTGGAGGTGTAGTACAGCCCCTGCTCGTCGTACCACTGAAACGTCGGAATGTTGTCGGCCGGGGTTCCGGTCTTGCCCGCGTACTGATCCAGCCAGTGCAGGTTCTGGATTACGCCCTGGGCCTCCTGCTCCTTCGGAATGTTCGGGATGTCGCAGTCGCCGTGGCCGCCGCAGAACCAGAACAGCTTCAGCGGCGGATTGGCCGGGCTGGTCTGAATGGTCTGGCCGTTGGCCTCCGACTGATTTAGCGGGAACAGCGTGTCCTGGATGCCCTGGAACAGCATCGTGGCGGCCACTGTCGGAGCGGAATTGGAGTCACCCAGCGTCGAACCGGCGCTCACCACGCCCGGCGCTCCCGCCCCGCGGTGGGCGGCTGTGCCGGCCGAGGCGGCCGACCCATAAGCGGCGCCGCTCGCGCTCCCCCGCGCGGACCAGGCCCGGGCAGGGTGGCTCGACGATTGCGTCGCACCGCCGTCGTCGGTACCCGATCCGTTATCCGCCCAGGCGATCCCGACGCCGTTGTAAGACGCGACACCGATGCCCAAGGCGACGGCGAGTCCACCGACGCGGCCCACAAATGTGGCTGGACTCATTGGTTCAATCTCCGCTCGCTAATTCGAATCAACTCAGTCTTTGCGCAGATTTAGAGTCCAGAGTCACAGAGTTATCACAGGGTCGCGCCGTCGCATGGGTTATTCGCCGATTCGAATTGGCGGGTTCACACCGGTAAACCAGGCCCGACCTTGGCCAAAGCCACACGCGGCAAAGGCTTTCGTTGCTAATTTTCCCCCGGCGACAAACACACGACAGGTAAGGGGTCCCCCAGTGAACCGAACTCCGTTGCTCGGCGAGTGCTCCGCGGAATTCTTCGGCACGATGCTGCTGATCCTCTTCGGTTGCGGGGTCGTCGCTCAGGTGGTCACCGGCGGGACGCCGCTCTCGACGGCGCCAGGAGCCACCGGTGACTACAACTCCGTTGCCTGGGGTTGGGGCCTCGGCGTGGCGATGGCCGTCTACGTCGCCGGGCGTCTCAGCGGCGCGCATCTCAATCCCGCTGTCACGGTTGCACTGGCGGCGTTCAAAGGCTTCCCCGCGCGAAAGATCGCGCCGTACATCGCCGCACAGGTACTCGGCGCCTTCGTCGGCGCCCTGATCGTACGGTTCAACTACGCCGATCTCATCTACAAGGCCGACCCCCAGCACACCAAGGCGACCCAGGGCATCTTCTCCACGTCTCCGGACGCGGGGGTCTCCATTTGGACCGCGTTCTCCGACCAGGTGGTCGGCACCGCGATCCTGGTCGCGGTCATCTTCGCGCTCACCAGTGCGGTCAACAACCCGCCGTTGTCGAATATGGGGCCCCTGGTCATCGGCCTGCTGGTGGTCGCCATCGGTCTGGGCTGGGGCGCCAACGCCGGGTACGCCATCAACCCGGCCCGCGACTTCGGTCCGCGCCTGGCGTCCTTCCTGACCGGTTACCACGATGCCTGGCACTCGGCCAACGGTCCGCAGTTGTACTTCTGGCTGCCGATCGTGGCTCCCCTGATCGGCGGACTGATCGGCGGTGCGCTTTTCGTGTTCTGCATCGAGAGGTTCCTGCCGGCGGCCATCACCAACCCGGCGGAGATCGGTGTCGTGGAGGCGACGCCGCTGCGGTGAATCCTCGCCAACCACTGGAGAACTCGCTGAAGTGGACAGCGATGTCGTCCGCCGCCACCATTTTTGAATGAGCAAGACCGAGACGGCGCGTTCGATGCGCAACATCTCACTGGCCAGTTATCTGGGTTCGGCGATCGAGTTCTACGACTTCTTCATCTACGGCACCGCTGCGGCCCTGGTCTTCCCCACCGTGTTCTTTCCCACCTGAGTCCGGTGGTGGCCACCATCGCGTCGTTGGGAACCTTTGCCGCAGCGTTTCTTTCGCGACCGGTGGGCGCGGCTGTGTTCGGCCATTTCGGGGACCGCATCGGGCGCAAGCGAACTCTGGTGTTCACGCTGCTGATCATGTGCTGCGCCACGGTGGGCGTTGGCCTGATCCCGAGCGCCGCCGACATCGGGCTGGCCGCCCCCTGCCTGCTGATCCTGCTACGGCTGGCCCAGGGTTTCGCCGTCGGCGGCGATTGGGCGGGATCGGTCCTGTTCGGAGCGGAATCCGCCCCGCCTGGCAGACGCGGGTATTACGGGATGTTCACCCAGCTGGGTCTCGGCACGGCCCTGGTGCTCGCGAATCTTGTTTTCCTGCTGGTGCACCGGACGATCGGAGACAAGAGCACCGCCTTTCTCACCTGGGTCTGGCGCCTTCCTTTTCTGCTCAGTGCGGTGCTGGTGGCCACCGCGCTCTACATCCGCAGCCACATCCCCGAGCCCCGCAACTCCAGCGTCAGGCAACCGAGGCGGGCGAGGGTCTGCCGCTGGCCGAACTGCTGAGCCGGCAGTGGAAAGCGGTTCTGCTCGCCGGCGGCCTGGTCTCCGGGGTGCTCATGCTGGTCTATCAGGTGGGCACCTTCTTCACCCATTACGCGGCGGTCCACCTGCACTACTCCAACGACGTCATCCTGCTGGCCGGTGTGATCGGGGGCCTGTGCACGGTCGGCTGCGTCGCGGCGTCGGCCGTCCTGTCCGACCGCTATGGTCAGCGCCGCTGCATCACGGTCGGGATCGCGCTCGCCGTGCCCTGGTCGCTGGTGCTGTTGCCGCTCGTCGAGACCCGGCGCCCGGTGGTGTTCACCCTGGCCATCGCGGTGACTTACGCCATCATCGGCTGGCGACGGGTCCGCTGGCGGCCTACCTGCCCGGCATCTTCGCGACCCGGTACCGCTACACCGGGACCGCGCTGTCGACAACATCGGCGGAATCATGGGGGGCGGCATACCGCCGGTGATCTCTCCTGCCCTGCTGAACTCCGTCGGCAGTTGGGCGGTGGGCCTGATGATGTGCGGCCTCACCGTGCTGAGCCTCGTCAGCATCGTCGCGCTCGGCCGCGCGCCGATAACGGGCGACATCGTGCCGCAAGGCCTTAAGGTCCATCCGTGAACCGTCTCGATCGTTTCTTCGAGGTTTCCGAGCGTGGCTCCACCGTCGGCGCGGAAGTGCGCGGCGGCATCGTCACCTTCATCGCGATGGCCTACATCATCGTGCTGAACCCGATCATCCTGGCCGGGCCCAAGGACGTCGCCGGAAATCAGCTGCAGTTCACCCAGGTGTCGGCGGTGACGGCGTTGACCGCCGGTCTGATGACCATTGCCTTCGGGGTCATCGCTCGGCTGCCGTTCGCCTTCGCTGCCGGTCTGGGCATCAACTCGTTCCTGGCCACCTCGGTGGTGGGCGCGCTGACCTGGCCCGAGGCGATGGGCCTGGTGGTCATCGACGGGCTCATCATCGTGGCCCTGGCGGTGTCCGGGCTGCGCAAAATGGTGTTCGACGCCGTGCCCATGCAGCTGAAACTCGCGATCACCGCCGGCATCGGGTTGTTCATCCTGTTCATCGGGTTGGTCGACGCCGGCTTCATCGGATCGACGGGACTGCCGTCGCCGCCGGTCGGACTCGGAAGCGGCGGTCACGGCTCGATCACCGCTGTGCCGACGCTGGTGTTCGTCGTGACGCTGCTGCTGACCGGAGTCATGGTGGCCCGGCGCGTCCGCGGCGGCATCCTGATCGGACTGGTCGGCGGCACCGTGCTGGCCGTGGCCATCGAAGCGATCTGGCATCTGGGATCGGCGGTGGATCATCCCGGCGGCTGGGGTCTGTCGGTGCCGACGCTGTCCGGTTCACCGTTCGCGCTTCCCGATCTGTCCCTGGTGGGTGCGTTGAGCTTTCACAGCTTCAGCCGGATCGGGACGCTCGCGGCGATCGTGCTGGTCTTCACATTGGTTTTCGCCAATTTCTTCGACGCGCTGGGCACCCTGACTGGCCTGTCCCGAGAAGCGGGACTGGCCGACGCGCAGGGGAACTTCCCGCGAGTGCGGGCGGCGCTGATCGTGGAGGGCGCCGGCGCGGTTCTGGGCGGGGCGACGTCGTCGTCGTCCAACACCGTCTTCATCGAGTCCGGCGCCGGCATCGAGGAAGGTGCCCGCACGGGTCTGGCCAATGTCGTCACCGGCGCGCTGTTCCTAGCCGCGATGTTCGTCGCGCCCCTGGCCTCCATCGTCCCGAGCGAGGTCGCCGCCGCGGCTCTGGTGATCGTCGGGGCGATGATGGTGTCGCAACTGCGCCACATCGACATCTCGGAGTTCTCCGTCGCCCTGCCGGTGATCCTCACGGTCGCGGTAATGCCGCTGAGCTACTCGATCGCCAACGGCATCGGTGTGGGATTCATCAGCTGGGTGGTAATGCGATCAGCCCTCGGCCGGGCCCGCGATATCAGCCCGCTGCTGTGGGTGGTCGCCGCCGGTTTCCTGCTCTACTTCGCCCGCGACGGTCTTCAGTCAATGGTCGGGGTGTGACGACGGCCGCGGCGACGGCTTCAGCGGCGCCTGGGGGTTGTTGATGCCGGTGACCGTCACGTAGACCATTGCGGTCAGGCTTGCATAGTTGGTGATCGCGGCGTAGGTGAAAAAGTCGACACCAGTGAAATCTGCTGCAGGAGTGTAGGTTACCGTGGTGGTGTCGGAGGGGTGATGGCCGACTGCCGTCGGATGCGCGGATCGCCTCGACGGTCCGCTGGCGGCTGCCTTCGCCGGGCGGACGGAATCAGCAACCGAACTTGACCCGGCGTCCGCTCGGATCGAGGCGGCGGGTGCCCGCCCAGCTATGGGGATGCCCGCCGATGGCGGATCAGCTTCGGACGTGTTCGCGGCGCGCCCGGCGGATGCTGTCCGGGTTGAACCCCCTGTAGGCCCGGGTGGAATTCGTGGACGGCGCTGTAGGGGACGACGGGGACTCGGCCCCGCCGGAGGGCGGCTCAGCGAAGGCAACGCCCGGCCATGCCGCCACTGCACCACTGATGCCGAGAGCGACTGCAAGCGCTCCGACTCGGCCGATGTACCGCGCACTTCCCATGTGGACCGCGCCGTTCTGGTTGAAACACCTTTGCGAGCCCTGGAGGTGCCCGGCGACGTCCTGGACTCCCCGGAGGTGCGGTGCCCAAACAAGGGGTGCACACAGCAAGTTCACAGCACACTGTACGGCTTGAGCACGCGGTAAGCGCGACAAGTGCCCTATAATGTCGAGCCCCCAAGGGGCCGCGCTCACTTCTGTCACGAACCCGGTCGGTCGCACGTTGGGTTCAGCCCATCGTGCGGCAGAATGCCGACCATGAGTGAAGTCACCATCAAGTCCGTGACCGACGGTCCCCTCGAGGTGTCCGGTGAGGTCGAGATCCTCGCCGCTGACGGCTCGGTGGTCAAGGAGACCAGCAAGAGCTACCTGTGCCGGTGCGGCCACTCGGAGAACAAGCCGTTCTGCGACGGGGCGCACAAGCGCGAGGGTTTCACCGCTCCCTGATCCGGTCCCGCATGACAATATGGTTGGGCAGCTTTGGCACGAAGGGACACATCATGAACTCTGGTCGTCTGACCCGCCGGATGGCGATCGTCGCGGGGGGTACCGCACTGGTCGCCATGGGCACGCTGACCGCGTGCAGCCCGACCACCGAGAAAGAGGCACCCTCGACGACGACGGCGACGACATCCGCGCCGGCGCCCACGTCCAGTTCGGTGGCACCGTCCCCCACCGAGAAGGCCCTGACCCCCGGCG
This sequence comes from uncultured Mycobacterium sp., assembly GCA_964629725.1. Classification (GTDB taxonomy): domain Bacteria; phylum Actinomycetota; class Actinomycetes; order Mycobacteriales; family Mycobacteriaceae; genus Mycobacterium. The sequence goes on along the minus strand of CAZVST010000011.1, from coordinate 76,616 downwards.
GCGGAAACTCCTTCTCCCCCAGCGTTGACCCAGTTCCGCCGGGCGCGGTCTGCACGAAGATCGTCAACGGCGTCTGCATCCGCTAAATCGGCCGGCCATATGCGTATTCGACGCGTGGCCAAGGCAGCTGCCGCGCTGACGATCGCCGCGGCAGCTGCCCCGTCGGCGCACGCCGATCCGGCCCCGAACTGGAATGGCTGGTTCCGGATCACGTTCCATACCGATCAGAAGTCCGGCTCGAGCCTGGCGGCCAAGCAGTCCGAGGAGCCCTATACCGTCTCCTACCGATTCGGCACGGACTGCTCCTCAGGCACGTGTCAGGCAACAGCGCTCGACGGCCCCGGTTCCAAAGACAACGTGGAGCAGTCGGTGAAATTCGACTGGACCGGCACCCACTGGTCACACACCAACGGCTGGCGATGGGACTGTCTGCTCCCGGACGGCACCATCACGTTCGATCCGGCACGGTCGGTGACAACCTACTCCCCCCAGCCCGACGGCACGCTCACCGGGACCTTCGCCACCAATATCGGGAGTGGCGCCTGCCAGGGCACGGTGTACATCCCGATGACGGCGGTCCCGGTCGGCAACGCCGCCACCTGATCGCCGCATCACTCGCGGGCCCTCGGTTTGTTTCGGGCCGCTGCCACGTCTGCGGTGCTACCTTGACGCGATCAGCCCGACGGCGGCTGAGATGTCTTCGCGCAGGAGGCGGATCGGATGAGTGGACCCGGTGGCCATGTCGACTGGGAAACGCTCCATGAGGCAGCAGTCGCCGCGACCGCCAACTCGTACTCGCCCTACTCGAATTTCCCTGTCGGCGTAGCCGGATTCGCTGACGACGGTCGGGTCGTATCCGGCGCCAATGTCGAAAACGCGTCGTACGGCATCACCCTATGTGCCGAATGTTCGATGGTGTCGTCGTTGTACGCCACCGGCGGTGGACGGCTAACGGCGGTCTACTGCGTGGACGGCAACGGCGACCCGCTGATGCCGTGCGGCCGTTGCCGCCAGTTGCTTTACGAACACGGCGGTCCGGACCTGGCCGTGATGACCCCCGAGGGCGTGCAGACGATGGCGCAGATCCTGCCTCAGCCCTTTGGGCCATGGGATCTTGTGGAAAGGCAGACCCGTGACCGGTGACACTGGGGCAGCGCCCGTGCTGGGCGGCTAGAAAGCCAGCAAGGCGGCATGGGCGATCCTGGCGGCGATGGATTTCGGGGCCCTGATCGCGCAGATGTTCAGCACTGTGATCGGTCCCGCTCTGCCGACCATCAAAGATGGTCTGGGGCTGGGCCTTTCGGCGCAGACCTGGACGATCACCGCCTACAGCCTGGCATTCGAGGCCGCACTGGTGGCCGGCGGCCAGATGGGCGACCTGGTGGGCGAAGTCACGATGATCGGCATCTCACTGCCGGCCTGTAACACCGCCAGCATGTCCGCGGTCGACCCCGAACGCGCCGGCATGGGTTCGGAGTTGATGCAGATGACGTTCAACATTCCCGCGGCGTTTGCGTGGCACTGGTGACCTCGGTGATCGGCACGCTCACCGCCTCCAAGGTCGGACCCGGAGTGAGCTCCGAGTTGCACGACACCGCAGCGCAGTACGCCGACGCGGTTGAGGACGGCGACATGGGGCGGGCCGACGGACTGCTGTCGGGACTGCCGCAGGATTCGGTGGACGCGATCAAGAACGCCGTCGCCGGCGCCACGTCGAGTGCCATCACCACGTCGATGCTGGTGCTGGCCGCGGTCGCTTTGGGCGGGGCGACCTTCGCCTGGGTGGTGATCGGGCGACGCCGCACCCCTGACCACATTCAGGTGGCCGAGGCCGTCGTCTGAGGCCGCAGTCTGACGCGGCGGCCTGACCGGCCACCTCCGAGACGGACCCTAAAGCCCCAGTGCCGCGGCGACACTGGAGCGCAGTGCTTCGAGTTCGGCACTCGCCGTGCTGCGCGCATCAGCGATATCGCCGCCGACCGGAACCACCACCTGCAGATAGCATTTCAGCTTCGGCTCGGTGCCGCTGGGCCGGATGATCACCCGGGCGTCGGGCAGGCTGAACCGCAAGCCGTCGGTCGGCGGAAGGCCGTCGGCGCCCTTTTCCAGGTCGTCCATGCGCAGCACCTCACGACCGCCGAGCACGGCAGGCGGATCGGTCCGCAGTCGCGCCATCGCATCGGTGATCAACGATAGATCCGAAACCCGAACCGACAGTTGACTCGTGGCGTACAGGCCGAACTTGCGGGCGAGGTCGTCGAGCACATCCTGCGGTCCGCGGTCCTCGGCCTTGAGGGCCGCCACCATCTCCAGCATCAGCAGCGAGGCGGTGATGCCGTCCTTGTCCTTGACCGCGGTGGGGTCGACGCAGTAACCGAGTGCCTCTTCGTAGCCGAAGCGCAGATCGGGCACCTTCGAGATCCACTTGAACCCGGTCAGCGTGGTGGCGTAGCCCAGACCGGCGTCGGTGGCAATCCGCTCCAGCAGTGTGCCGGACACGATGGACTGGGCGTACACCCCGCGGGCCGGAGTGCCGTTGCGGCGTCCGCGTTCGGCTATCCACCAGCCCAGCAGCGCGCCGACCTCGTCGCCGGTGAGCATCCGGTAGTCACCGCCGTAGCGAATCCCGGCCGCACAGCGGTCGGCGTCGGGATCGTTGGCGATGATCACGTCGGCCGCCTGCGCGCGGGCGTCGGCGAGGGAAAGATCCATGGCCCCTGGCTCTTCCGGGTTGGGGAAGTTCACCGTCGGGAAACGGCCGTCCGGCGCGAACTGCGCCGCCACCGCGGTCGGGGCACCAAAACCAGCCCGCTCGACGGCCCGCATGAAGACCTCACCGCCGACGCCGTGCATCGCGGTGTACACCGCCGAAACGTCGCGGGGACCGTCGCCGAGCAACGACACCGCGCGCGCCACATAGGCGTCGAGCACCGCGTCGTCGAGGGTGGAGAAGTCATCGGACTGTGGGATGTCTGCCAGGGCGCCGACCGCGGCGATGCACGCTGAGATCTCCGCATCGGCAGGCGGGACGATCTGGCTGCCGTCGCCCAGATACACCTTGTAGCCGTTGTCGTCGGGCGGATTGTGCGACGCGGTGACCATCACCCCTGCCGCACAACCCAATTCGCGGATGGCGAAGGCAAGAACCGGTGTCGGCAGCGCGGTGGGCAGCACCATCGCCGTGATGCCGGTGCCGGCCATGATCCGCGCAGTGTCGCGGGCGAACACGTCGGAGTTGCGGCGAGCGTCATAGCCAACCACGACTGAACCTCCCCCGTTGGCCACCAGATAGGCCGCCAGTCCGGCCGCCGCGCGAGCGACGACGACCCGGTTCATCCGGTTGCTGCCGGGGCCCAGCCTGCCGCGCAGTCCCGCGGTCCCGAATTGCAGAGTGCCGTCGAAGGCATCGACGAGTTCGGCAACCGCATCGGAGTGGCCCGCCTCCACCTTGGCGATCAGCGCCGACAACTCCGCGGCCGTCGCCGGATCCGGATCCTCCGCCAGCCAGGCACGCGCGGTGTCCAGCAGAGGTGCGTCGGTCACTGTGCCGTCGGCCATGGTCAGTATCCGCCTTCTTCACCGGCGCCACCGGTGACGATCGCCACCGACGACGACGCGCCGATCCGGTCGGCCCCGGCCTTGATCATCGCCCGCGCATCCTCACGGGTCCGAACCGCACCGGATGCCTTGACGCCCAAAGCATCTCCCACCATCGCTCGCATCAGTGCGATGTCGTGCGCGTTGGCTCCGCCGCCGCCGAAACCGGTGGAGGTCTTGACATACGCCGCTCCGGCCCGGGCGGCGATCAGGCAGGCGATCGCCTTCTGGTCGTCGTCGAGCATGCTGGTCTCCAGGATCACCTTCACCGGCGCCGGACGGGCCGCCGCCACCACGCCGAGGATGTCGTCGTACACCGCGGCCAGATCCCGCGATCGCAGGCCGCCGATGTCGATCACCATGTCCACTTCGTCGGCGCCCTCGGCCACCGTGATCCGGGCCTCCTCGGCTTTGGCCAGCCGCGTCATCGCCCCCAGCGGGAATCCGACCACGGTGCAGACCATGACGCCGGTTCCGGCGAGTCGCTCGGCGGCGGTGGGCACCCAGCGGGTGTTCACGCACACCGAGGCGAACTTGTGCTCAACGGCCTCGGCGCACAGTGTCTCGACGGACGACAGGGTGGCGTCCGGCTTGAGCACGGTGTGGTCGATGCGCCCCGCCAGGGTCTCGGAATTCCGCAACACCGTCGGCACCTCCACGCCGTCGGGAATGGGGCCGAGTGCGGCGGTCACCGCCTCGTTGGCCCGGTTGTACAGTCCGGAGTAGTCGGCCACGTAGGTGTTCATCTGGTCCTCTCGGTAGGTGGGTCCGTCAGGCGGGCAACAGGCTGGCTTTGAGGTAGTTGAACAGCGCGACGCCGGAGTCCTCACTGAATTTGTGCAGTTGTTCGGGGCTGGCGGTCACCTGATCGCCCTCCAGCCGGTTGAGCAGCGTGCAGCAGATCATCGCGAATTTCGGGAAACCCCAATGGTTCAGATAGCCGGCGAGCATCGCGCCTTCCATCTCGATGTTGCGAACGCCGTTGTCGTCGAGCCAGCGCAGCCACTCCATCTTGGACTCGTGGGTCTCGAAACACAGGGCACCGTCGAGCCGGAACTGCTCGAGGAAGAATTCGTTGCCGGCGACGGTTTTTCCGGAGACGATGTCGAAGTCGGTGTGCGAGTTCGCGGCGATGATGGCCTGGTAGGTGGCGGCCGGGAAGGTCCCGTCGAACCAGTACTCCCCGTCCCCGCCGCGCAGCAGGCGGAAGGGCTTGAGGTCGGCCATCAGTCCCTCCGACGACACCACCACCGTGCCGCCGGGCAGACCGACGCCGCCGCTGGTGCCCACCCGGCACCAGAAGACCTCCGACATGGCATCGAGGTCTCCGCGCTTGAGGAAGAACACCAGGCGCATGAGTTCCTGCATCGCGATCGACGCGCTGGGCATGCCCATACCGTGCGAGGCGAATAAGACGCCGCCGGTGTGGCGGGTGACGAACCGGTCCTCCTTGGGGAACGCCACGATCTCGGGGTCGCCGGACATTTCGCTCCACCGCTGAGCGAACTCCTTGATCCGGCCGCCGGAGCCGGCCATGATCACTGCCCGGACGCCACGCAGTTTGTCCAGGATCGGATCGGACGACGCCACTCCGAAGTGGTAGTAGACGTCCTCGTGGTCACCCGATAGCACGCCGTCGAGGAATGCATGGTTGATGTTGTCGGTCTTCACGCCAGCCCCTTGCATCTGCGAACGCCTAGTGACGCGTGGGAATCTAGCGGGTTGCCCCGCCAAGTCGCCGTTTGGACCTCCGGTCTGCGGCGGGGCGCCGGCGGGCCGTGTTGACGCTCGGTTTGCGACGCCGATAGATTCGAAGTCTTGCCGACCTCGGTAATCACGAGAAATGGGGGTGCCGGGATGGCGAAGGTCAGATTCGCTGCGATGGTCGGTGCGGCGGCGTTTTCCGCAGGTGTCGGACTGGCGGCTCCCCTGCCCTCCCCGATCGCCCACGCCGACGGCCCGGATACGTCCTCCGCCGCAGACGGTGGCTCCGTCCGGGGCGACCGGAGTGCCGACAGCACCGCCCGTCCGGCGCGCCGCCCGGGCTCTGCAACACGGGACGTGGGCCTACCCAAGCCGGCCGCGGCACGTGGCGGCGCCGACGCGGTCGGTGCGCCCGAGGCGGAGTCGGCGGCGCCCAGGCCTCACCGTGGGTTCGGCGTCACCGGCACCGCGACCGACGACGTGCCCACCGGTTCTGCGCCGCCCGCCAGCCGCGCGGCGGCTACCCCCGTTACTGCACCGGATCCTGTGCCATCACCTACATCGGTGCCCTCGTCGGCGGCGCTGGCATCCGCAGGGCCCGTCGCGCCGGTGCCCGCACAGGTCGCCGCAGCACCGCCGGCCCCGCAGCCGGCGGCCACCATCACCGCCGCAACCACCGCCAACGTCCCGCCCGCGCGGTCGGCTCCCCACCCCCTGGCCGTCATGACCGTCATTCCCGGGGCGAGCGCGAACGCGTCGTCGCAGGCGTCGCTGATCGACAATCTGCTGGCGCCGATCCGGACCATCTTCGGCGAGGGTACGGCGCTGCTGGTGCGCCGCACCTTGTTCAACGAGGCGCCCAGCGCCACTCCGGTCCAATTGACCGGGCAGTCCGAGGGGCCGATCACCGGAACGATCGGGGCCGTCGATCCCGAGGGCGATGCGCTCAGCTACTCCATCTCCGCCACTCCGCAGCACGGTGCCGCGGTGGTCAACGGCGACGGGACCTATACCTACACTCCCGCAACGGGTTTCGCCGGCAACGACAGCTTCGTCGTTGCGGTGACCGACACCGGATTCCACATCAATCTGCTGGACCTTTTCCGCCCGGCAAGCACCTCGGCGAGCGTCGCGGTGAGCCAGGGCGAGCTGGCCTCGATGCTGCGCTTCCAGTTCGTGTACGGAACCGGATCGCAGAACTGGTCCAGCGCCGCGCGCAGTGCCCTGGAGTCCGCAGCGACGCAACTCGCGTCCTACATCGTGGTCACCTCACCGGTGACCATCACCTACGCCGTCACCGGCGAATACTCGCCGTTCTCCCAGACCCTGGCCTCGGCCGGCAGCGACTTCATCAACGACGGCTCGGGCTTCCTGCAGACGGTGGTTCAGAGCAAGATCCAGTCCGGCTACGACGCCAACGGGTCGTCCGCCGACGGCACGATCGACTGGAATTTCGGCCGATCCTGGGCCCTGGGCAGCAGCACGTCGAGCGGTGAGTACGACTTCCAGTCCACCGCCATGCACGAACTGCTGCATACCTTCGGGTTCCTGTCCAACATCGACCAGGCCGGCTCCAACACCGGCCGGATCTGGACGCTCTACGACGGCTACGTGGTCAACGCCGCCGGAACCCGCGCGATCAACAGCAGCAACTTCACCTGGAACACGGCCTTCAACTCCAATCTCACCGGCGGCAACGGCGGACTGTACTTCGGCGGACCGCATGCCGTTGCCGCCAACCACGGCAACGTCGCGCTGTATACGCCGAACCCGTGGGAGTCGGGGAGCTCGCTGTCCCACCTCACCGCCGATACGCTGATGAACGCCAACGTCAGCCTGGGACCGGGGCCGCGGGTGCTCAGCCCGGTGGAATTGGGCATCCTCGCCGACATCGGTTACACCGTGAACTCTGGTTCCCCAACCCCTGTGCTGCTGTTCGTCGGATTCGTCACCATCCGACTGCGGCGCCGGAAGGACTGAAACCCGATGAATCGCAACGTTCGTGGATGGATCATCGCCGCTGTCGCAGCGGCCGTGCTGATCCTGCTCCTGGTGCTGTGGGGTATGCGCCCGGGCCGTCAGGGGCAGCCGGGACAGCCCGGTCAGACCACCCATGACGTGAAGGCCTCCGCGACCGGGTTGGTACTCGCCGGCTGCGCCGGAGCGACCGCTACGTCTTGCCCTGGATCTGCGGCGTGGCCTCTTCGGAGTTGAGGAGATAGGCGTCCTGGTCGCCGTCGGAGTCCGAGGCGCCCTGGACCGCAGGGTTGAAGTCGCCCTGAGTGCCGTCGTGGTCGACGGACGTACCGTCACCACCGGTCGCGGTGACATTGCTGTTCACCGCCGAAGCGACGGGACTGACCCCGATCGCCACGCCGCCCAGGAGGGCCAGCGCAACGGCGGACGATGCCACGATGGTTCGGTTGATTGCAAACATAGAGACGAATCTAGCGACGCAATCAGGTTGATCACCCCAATCCGGCTCCGCCACAGGCACATTCCCAGAACATCCGGACCGGGTTGACAGGGAACAGACAGCAAGGGTCCCGGCGTTGCGGCAAGCCGGCAGGGGCACGTTCGGCGTCGTGACGCCCGGCGAATTAGCATCTTGTCCATGACTGATCAGCAGATCCTTCGCCACCCCGCGGACGGGTATGACGCTGACGCCCTCCCCCGGTCCGAGGACGCCGTGGACGAGACCGGCTACGCCCAGCCCGGGTATGACGAACCCGGGTACGCCGACGACGGCTACGGGGATCGGACGCTCGACCCGTCGTTCGACGAATGGGACGGCCGCGAGTGGGACGGCGACCAGTGGGACGGCGGGGACTGGGAGGGCGACCAGTGGGACGGCTACGTTGCCGCCCCGCGCCCCGCGTCGCCGCCGCAGGCAACGCGGCCCTGGTACCGGGATCCCCGCTGGCTGTTCGGACTCATCGCACTGGCCGCGACGGCCCTCGTCGTGGCGACCGTGCTGCTGGTCACCGGACGGGGATCCGGTGAGATTCCCACCGTCCCCGAATTGACCACCAGGACCCCGGCGACCGCTTCGAGCGCGCCGAGTCCGAGAAGCGCACCGCGGCCGCCGGTGCCGACGACGACGCCGACCTCGGCGGCGTCGTCCTCCGAACAACCCAGCGCGGTGGACATCCCCGCGCCCGTCGAGCCGACGGCCTCTGCCGTGGAGCCTCCACCGGAGCCGACCGCGAGCCAGAGCGCGAGCCCGGCCGGCCCGCGGATCAACGTCACCCGCACCCCGATGAGCTTCTCGCCCGGCAAGCACTGAGCCGGCTCACCCCAGGGTCGGCTCCCCGGCCGCAGTGTCGTCGATGACGGTGTGGATGAGGCGCATCTTGTCCAGCACGGGCGGCGGTAGGACGAACGGGTACAGGTCCGTTTTTCCCATCGACCGGTTCACCATGTTCAGCGACCATGCCAGCGGCAGCCACATGCCGATGAGCGTATCGAATGCGCTGGGGCCCAGTATCTTTCGTTGATACGTTCCGGTAGCCGGAGCGAGGCCGTAGGCCGCGGCGGTGTCCAGCGTGCTGCGAATGTGCAGATAATGCGCGAACGTCTCGGCCCAGTCCTCGGCGGGATGCATGGTGGCATAGGCCGAGACGTGCTGTTCCTCCCATCCCGCCGGAGGACCCTGCCTATAGTGCCGATCGATCGTGGCCTCGTAGTCGGCGTCCGGATCGCCGAACAGCGCGGTGAACTCGGCGAGACGGCCAGGGTTTCTCCCGATCAGGCTATAGAAGTAGTAGTGGCCGATCTCGTGGCGGAAGTGTCCGAGCACAGTGCGGTAGGGCTCGTCCATCGCGACGCGCAACTGCTCGCGGTGCACGTCGTCGCCCTCGGCCAGGTCCACGGTGATGATGCCGTTGTCATGGCCGGTGACCACCTGTTGGTTCGCACTGGAGAGCAGATCGAAGGCCAGACCGTAGTGCGGATCCTGCTGGCGATCGACGACCGGCAGTCGCAGATCGTACAGTTCGGCGATCAGGCGCCGTTTGGCCCGCTCCGTCTCGGCGAAGGCGGTGAGCGCGGCGGCGTCGTCGTCGCGGGGCCGGGTTCTGGTCAGCCGGCACGACGCACACAGCTGCCGCACCGGCTGTACCTCCACTAGCCAGTTGCATTCGGCCAGATGAAGATTCGCGCACAGCTGGCGCTCCTGCGCATCGACGGTCCCGCTGGTTACGGTGCCGCCGTCATCGGCGATCACCAGGAAGGCCATGTCCGGCAGGGAGAATCCCAGTGCGCTGCCGCAGGACAGGCATAGCGAGTTTTCGAACGCCAGTTGCTGACCGCATCTGGGACAACGGAAGTCACGCATCGAGTGGGGCCACGTCGACCGAGACGTCGATCACGCTGTACTCGGAGTCGGTGTAGATGATCCCGCACAGCGGCGGGACATCGGCATAGTCCCGGCCCCACCCGACCGTGATGTAGCGCTCGTCGACCAGTTGATCGTTGGTGGGATCGAACCCCAGCCACCGCTCACCGGTCCATACCGCCGCCCAGGCGTGCGTCGCATCCACACCGAACATCCGTTCCTTTCCGGGCGGCGGATCGGTCGCGAGATATCCGGAGACATAACTGGCCGCGAGCCCGTTGGCCCGCAGGCATGCGATGGCCAGCCGGGCGAAGTCCTGGCATACCCCCTCCCGCGCCTCTAAAACCTCCGCCACCTGGGTGGACACCGTGGTCGACCCGGAACGGTAGATGAAATCGGCGAAGATCCGCGAGTTCAGCTCCCGCACCACCTCGATCAGCGGCCGGCCGGGGGTGAAACTCGGCGCCGCGTATTCCCGGACGCCGGCGGTGATTTCGGGGGGCCGGAGGTCGAGGGTGAACTCCGTCGCGAGCAGCCCGGCGGGCCCGGTGGGGCGGGCGGACTCCCACGGCTGCAGAACAGCGCCGGCGCCGTACCGCTCGGCGGGCGGCGGATCGACCTCGACCACCGACGTTCCCAGCACACAGAGGACCCGATGCTTCTGCGTCACATGGAAATACGAGCTGATGTTGCCGAACCCGTCGCGGCTGGTGGACCGGTCGGCGGGCAGCGGATCGATGTCGAGATCGAAACGCAGACAACGCTGCCGGGCGCTGGTGCGCGGAACCAGATGGGCCCGGCCGTACGAGCTGGTCACCACGTCGGAGTACCGGTACTCGGTGCGGTGGCTGATCTGGTAGCGCCGCGGCGGCAGCAGTTGCCCGGTCATGGCAGGTCCCGCCGTTGATCCGGTCCCCACAGCGGCTGCATGTCGCCCGGCAGCGAGAGCTGGGTCGCGGTGATGACGTCGGAGAGTTCCCGAAGCGCGGCGTGCATGCCACCGAGCAGTTCGTCGAGCTCACGACGGCGACCGGTGTCGTCGGTGTGTTCGAGGTCCTCGGGGTCGAGTCGGCGCAACCGCGTGCTGATCTCCTCGACCAGCCGCAGCGGCCGTGACGATCCGGACGCTCCGGGCAGCGCACGCAGATGCGACCGCAACCGCTCCAGCTGGTACACCAGCGACCGCGGGTTGCTGGCGTCGAACAGCAGGAGCTCGGCGACGGCCGCGACGCTGGCCTGCCCGAGGTTGCGGCGCCGGTAGATGACCGAGGACTCGCAGGCCACCAGCACCGAGTCGGTGACCGTCTGCTCGGCACCGGGACGGCGCCGCACGGTCAGCGTGGCGCGCAGCAGGGCGGTCAGCGCCACGCTGCGCTCGATGCGCTTGCCGATGTCCATCATCAGCCAGCCGGCGTCCTGCACCATGGACTCGGCGGCCATGCCCGACAGCGCCAGCATGCCGGCCAGCGTCCGCTGCTGGGCATCGGCCAGGGAAGTGTCGTCGGCCGCGCGCGCAGCGGGCGGTTCGGCCTGACGGGCCAGCGTCCGCTCCACCGCGCCCAGCACCATCCAGGTGTCGTTGGACATCTGGTCGCGGACCGCGCGGGCGGCCAGCGCCAGCCCTTCCACCGACTGCGCCAGAGAACCTGCCTGCTGGCGGTCGGCGGTCAGCGCCCACAGGGTGTGCGGCGCCTGCGCCAGCGCATCGTCGGCCGACTGGCGTGCGGGCCGGTCGTTCTCGGTGACGGCGGCTAGTGCGTTGAACAGGACCGGCAGGCAGTCACTGCCCTCGACGTCGGGGCGACTGCGGAACTCGTGATAGCGCTGCCGCGTCACGATGAGCAGCCGCGCCAGGTCCTCGGTGCGCTCGGCGTACCGCCCGATCCAGAACAGGTCTGAGAGCACGCGCGGGGAACTGATGAACTGCGTTCCGCTCGGAAGTTTCACCGACGGCACCGTGATCGCCTGCTCGGCACCGCCCGAGCGGGTCGGTGGTCGGACCCAGATATCCTTCGCCGCGGCAGTCTTCAGTTGATAGGCCCCCGTCCCGGGAATGAGCACGTAGCCCAGACCGCCCACCATCGGCGCATAGCCGCTGCGCTGGGCCACAGTGAACAGCCGGAGTCCGACGCCTGCCGCCGAGAGGCCGCCCGGGTAATGGTCGGTGGGGGCGGTGGAGAACTGCGGCAGTTCCTGGGCCGCCCATTGCCACGGCGCCGCGTTGATCCGGGCGGCCAGTTCGAAGCGCTGCGCCGCGGTCAGCCTCGGTCCCACTACCGTTTCGGCGTCGACGGTCGACTTGATCAGCAGCGACGACAACCGGGCCAGGATGTGCGACCGCTCGGAATCGATACCCGCCCAGTAGTACTGCGGGGTATCGAGCAGCGGCTTCTCCCCCAGCAGAAGTTCGGACATCGCCGGCAGAAAGCGTTGCAGCCCAGCACTTTCCAGTATGCCGCTGCCCAGACTGTTGACGATCGTCACCGAACCGCGCCGCTGCGCCTCGACGAGTCCGACCACCCCGAGACGGGAGTCCGGCCGCAGATCCAGCGGGTCGACGTATTCGGCGTCGACCCGGCGCAGGACGACGTCCACCTGCTTGAGCGTTCCCAGCGAACGCATCCACAGCTTGCCCTCGCGCACGACCAGGTCGGCGCTCTCGACCAACGGAAAGCCCAGAACCGTCGCCAGATAGGCCTGGTCGAACGCCGTCTCGGAGTGGATTCCCGGGCTGAGCACCACCACCACCGGGTCCTCGGCGACTTCCGGGGCGGCGTCGATCAGGGCCAGTCGCAACGCCTGAGCAAACGGCGAGGCAGGCCGGGGCCGAATCCGTTCGTAGATGTCGGGGACAGCGTGGGCCACCACCCGGCGGTCGGCCAGTGCGTACCCCGCACCCGACGGCGCCTGCGTCCAGTCGGCGTTCACCCGAAACCGGCCGTCGGCGGCACGGCTCAGATCGCACCCGTGCATGAACAACTGGTGGCGGCCGGGGTTCTGTACCCCGAGCACTGCCCGGATGTATCCGGAGTGCCCGAACAACAGCTGGGGCGGCAGCACACCGCTGGTCAGGCAGCGCTGATCGCTGTAGAGGTCAGTCAGCACGGCGTCGAGCAGCCGGGAGCGCTGGGTGACGCCGGCTTCGAGGGTCTGCCAATCCTCGGCGGAGATCAGCAGCGGGATGCCGTCAAGATGCCATTGGCCGGGCATCGCCATGCCGTGGCTGTCGGTGACGGTCTCGCCATGCCGGTCGATCTCGATGTAGGTGATGCCGTCGCTGTCGACCAACCCACGCAGCACGTCACGCAGCCTGTCCATGCCGGCCCGGCCGCGTTCGCCGACCAGATCGGCCAGTTCCCGCCACGCCGGCCGGACCTCACCGGAGCGGTCGGTGAACTCGTCGTACCCGGTGCATCCCGCCGCGCCCGTCGACGGGGCGCCGGCGCGGACGTCGAACAACGTCTCCTGGGCACGCGCAGCGCAGTAGTCCTGGAGCAGCCGGTCCGGATCGTGGCTGCTGACGTCGAGCGAGAGCGACATCAACCCACCTCCTCAAACGGACAGACTCACTCGCGTGCCCCTGGCGATGCTGCGCCGGGGATCAGCCGCGCAGGACGGTACGCATCCGGCGCAGATCGAGAATGCCAGGCGCACCGATGTCGGTCGACAGCCGTGCCAGTTTCTCCCGCAGAGCGGCGATGTCGATGCGGCCCGCGGTGAAGCCGTGCGCCTCGAACCGACTGCCCCGGCGCGACTCCGCTTCGACGGCATTGACCGGCGGGACGTCGTAGGCTCGGCCGCCCGGATGGGCGACATGGTAGGTGCACCCGCCCCGTGAGGTGCCGGTGGCCAGATCCACCAGTTCGAAGCGCAGCGGGTTGTCGACCGTGATGCTCGGATGCAGGGCACTAGGCGGCTGCCAGGCCCGATACCGGACCCCGCCGACGGAGACGTCGGGATTGTCGGTGGCCAGCATCGGGATGGGGTGGCCGTTACAGGTGACCACGTGCCGCTGCCGGTCGGCGCCGATCGTACGCACCTGCAGCCGTTCCACCGACGAGTCGACGTAACGGGCCATTCCGGTGGCCGTCGACTCCTCGCCGAGGGTTAACCACGGCTCGATCGCGCCCCGCAGTTCGATCTCGACCCGGTCGAAGACGGCGGTGCCGATCCGGGGAAACCGGAACTCGGTGAACGGATCGAGCCAGCTGGTGTCGAATCCGATGCCGTGCCCGCGCAGGTCGGCGGCGACCTCGGCGATATCGTGAATCAGGAAGTACGGCAACAGGTACCGGCCGTGCAGGTTCACTCCATGCCGGATCAGCGGGGCCCGCAGCGGATCGTCCCAGAACCTGGCGACCAAGGCGCGGACGAGCAGCGACTGCACCATCGCCATCTGATAGTGCGGGGGCATCTCGAAGCCGCGGAGTTCAAGCAGCCCGAGTCGGCCGCGGGCCCCGTCAGGGCTGTAGAGCTTGTCGATGCAGAACTCGGCGCGGTGGGTGTTGCCGGTGATGTCGGTGAGCAGGTGGCGCAGCGCCCGGTCGGTAACCCAGGGCGACGGATCGCCCGCCGCGGTCAGCCGGGCGATCTCGGCGAAGGCGATCTCCAACTCGTAGAGCGCTTCGGCCCGCCCCTCGTCGACGCGGGGCGCTTGCGAGGTGGTGCCCACGAAGCGCCCGGCGAACAGGTAAGACAACGACGGGTGCCGCTGCCAGTAGGTGAGCAGGGAGACCAGCAGTTCCGGCCGGCGCAGCAGCGGCGAGTCCGCGGGGGTCCGCCCGCCCAGGGTGATGTGGTTCCCTCCGCCGGTGCCACCGTGGGTGCCGTCCAGGTCGAAGGATTCGGTGGACAGCCTGGCCAGACGGGCCTGGTCGTACAGCGTGCGCAATTGTTCGCTCTGCTCGGCGAAGCTGGCGGCCGGCGCGAGGTTGACCTCGATGACACCGGGGTCCGGTGTGATGGATGCAAACTCCAACCGGGGGTCCGGCGGCGGACCGTAGCCCTCCACCACCACCGGGCACCCGATCGCCGCCGCGGCGTCCTCGACCCGCCCGACCAGATCGACGAAATGCTCCAGAGCGTCGCTCGGCGGCAGGAACACGTAGAGCACGCCGTCGCGCACCTCGGCCACCAACGCGGTGATCGGGGCGTCCGGGGTGTCGTCGACGACGGCTTCGTCGGGCTCGGTGCCACTCGGCAGCAAGGCGCCGACGGCGAGCGGATCGGCCTCGAACGTGCCCCGCGGCGGGAGCCAGCTGATCGAGTCCAGGGGAAGTCGCAGTCCTGCCGGGGACTGGCCCTCCAGCAGTACGATCCGGCCGCGTCGCAGCCGCCAGTCGGCGCTGGCCCAGCCTGCGTCATCGTCACGCCGGTGCAGCGGGAGCACCCAGGCGACCGGGGCGTCGGCGGCCTCATCGAGGCGGCCCAGCAGGGCCTCCCGGGTCTGCGCGGTGTCGGTTTGGAGGTCCTCGGACGGTTCGACGGCCGATCCGGCGGGCCGCCGGACCGCCGCGAGCAGCCGGGCCAGCGGATCTTCGTAGGCGGGCCGTACCTGGGAATCGGGCAGCCCGAGCCCGGTGGCCAGTTCCGAGACCAGACGTTCGGCGGCGCCGGGGGGCACCGGCGCGGCGTCGCCGCTCCACGGGTCCGCCAGCAGGGCCGCGTCACGCCACAGCGGCTGCCCGTCGCGTCGCCAGTAGAGCCCAATCTGCCAGCGCGGCAACGGTTCTCCCGGATACCACTTACCCTGGCTGCGCTGCACCAGGCCCTGCGGCGCCCACACCGCCTTCAACAGCGCGGCCAGCACCGAGGCTCGCTCACGTTTGTGGGGTCCGTCGGCGTCGGTGTTCCACTCGGGATCGAGTTGGTTGTCGACCGAGACGAACGTGGGTTCCCCGCCCATGGTCAATCGGACATCGGCGTCGTCCAAACGGGCGTCGACCTGCTCCCCCAGCGCCGTGATCGATTCCCACGCAGTCTCGGTGTAGGGCAGCGTGACGCGCGGGTCCTCGTGAATCCGGGTGACGGTGTTGGAGAATTCGAAGATCGTCTCGGTGATCCCGGTGGTGCCGGTGATGGGCGCCGCTGAGGCCGGCTGCGGCGTCGCGGCGAGCGGGATGTGGCCTTCCCCCGCGAACAGTCCCGACGTCGGGTCAAGCCCGATCCAGCCGGCCCCGGGGATGTACACCTCGGTCCACGCGTGGAGGTCGGTGAAGTCGGCCGCCGGTCCCGACGGACCGTCCAACGCCGGCACGTCCGAGGTCAACTGGACCAGGTAGCCCGAGACGAACCGGGCCGCCAGGCCGAACTCACGCAGGACCGAGACCAGTAACCAGGCCGAGTCGCGACACGAGCCGACGCCGGTGCGCAGCGTGTGGTCGGGGGTCTGCACCCCCGGTTCCATCCGGACGCTGTAGCTGACGTCGGAGTTGACGACGCGGTTGAGTTCGACGAGGAAGTCGATGGTGCGCATGCCGGGCACCATCGGGTGGCCGTGCACCCAGGTCCGCACCAGTTCGCCGGGCCCCGAACCCTCGTCGCCTTCGTCCACCGGCCGCAGGTAGGCCTCGAGGTCGTCTCTCAGGTCCTTCGGGTACTCGAACGGGACCTGCTCGGCGTACTCCTCGATGAAGAAGTCGAACGGGTTGATCACCTTCAGATCGGCGATCAGACCGACAGTGATGGTCAGCGATCGGGTGGGATTGGGAAAAACGAGGCGGGCGAGGAAGTTGCCGAAGGCGTCCTGCTGCCAGTTGATGAAATGGTCGGCCGGTTCGACGTCGATCGAGTAGGCCTCGATCGTGGTCCGGGTGTGCGGGGCCGGTCGGAGCCTTACGACATGCGGGTGCACTTCGACCAGTCGGTCGAAGATGTAGCTGGTGCGGTGTTCCAGCGCCACTTTGATTCCCACAGCGCCTCATCCCACCACACGACGGTGTTCCTGGCGCGTCGAGCGATCCGTCCGCCCGGTGATCCGCCGCCGTCCTGGGCTTTTCCGGTGTCGGGCATAATGGCGCGGAGCGCGGGGAGTCGCGGGACTTTTCTGTGCGCGCCCATCGCACCGACCTCAAGGATTGAGCCAATGCCGTTCGGCCGACGGAGAGCCCACTGGATCGCAGCCGTGTGCGTGGCGTTGACCGCGGTATCGGTGCCGGTAGCCGGCTGCTCGAAGGACGGTTCGGACACCAAACAGTCAGCGCCGTCGCAGAGTGCGGAGAAGCCGAATACGCCGACCGTCGGAGCCGACGGCCGTCCGCCGACGCTGAGCGACTACATCAAGCAGAACAACATCACCGAAGCCCAGGTGAAGCCTGGCCAGCCCGGCACCCCGGACATCACCCTGCCCATGCTGCCCAGTTGGAAGGACCTCGGCCGGGCCACACCGGCCTACGCCTATGCGGCCATCATCGACGCGGACCCGGCGTTCAAAGCTGACCCGCCGTCCATCGTCGCCGTGCTCTCGAAACTGACCGGTCCGGTCGATCCTGCCCAGATCCTTCAGCTGGCGCCCAATGAGGTCAAAAACCTGCCCGAGTTCAAGGGCACCGATCCGCGTCCGGGCAAGCTTTCCAATTTCGACTCCGCCCAGATCAGCGGCATGTACGTTCGCGACGGGAAGACGCGGTTGATCGCCCAGAAGACCGTGGTGATCCCGAGCGGGGACGCGCTGTTCGTGCTGCAGCTCAACGCCGACGGCCTCAAAGAGCAGGGCGATGCGCTGGTGCAGGCCACCGAGGCCATCGACAACCAGGCGACGATCAAGGCGCCGTGATTGCCGCGCGGCCGATACCGGGCCCGACCGGCGGGGGATTTTGGGATGCTGGACGCATGCCAAGCCTTCCCCGCCGGATAGCCTCGGAACTGAACGCCAAGCTGCGCAGTCCTGAGACCGCCGCCCTTGTGGCCGGCGTCGAGACCGGCCTCACCCAGCGCCGTCGCGAGCAGAAGATCAAGTCCGGCGCCTTCCGCGGTCTGCATGTCGTGGTGTACCGCGGCTTCGTCGCCGGCGACGTCGCCAAGGTGCGGGTGCGCGTCATGGAGGCGCCCGAGCTGCCCGGTGACAGCCGCATTCCGTATTGGGAGGTCGCACAGGCCAACCTCCGCAGGCACGCCGCGCTGCGCATCGTCGGCGCTGAGGTCGAGTTGCGGATCGGCAACTATCGAGCGACGGAGCTCACCGACAGCCACGGCTTCGCCAACTTCTCCCTACCGGTTCCCAAATTGCGAGTCGGCTGGCATAACGCGGCAGCCGTGACGACGCCGATCGAGGAAGGCGAATCCGCTTCCGGCACAGGCCGAGTCGTCAAGCCGTCGCTGAAGGCCCCGTTTCTGGTGATCTCGGACATCGACGACACGATCCTGCTCACCGGACTCACCGAAGGCGTCGCCATGGTGGCCCGCACCGTCCTACGCGAAGCCAGCCAGCGCGCCGCGATCGCCGGTATGGCCTCGCTATACCGCGGCTTGGCGCGCGGCCTCCCGAGCCGCACCGGGAAACGCCATCCCGAGCCGACCTTCTTCTACGTGTCCACCGGCAGCTGGTCGTTCTACCCGACGCTGCAGGAGTTCATGCAGCTGCGTGGGTTCCCTCAGGGCCCAATGTTTCTCACCGATTGGGGTCCCACCGAGCGTTATCTGCGGCGCAGCGGCGCGGAGCATAAGCGCACCGCAATCCGCCGGCTGTTCCAGGCCTACCCGGAGATGGATTTCATCCTGGTGGGTGACAGCGGCCAGCGCGATCCGCTGACCTACGAGGAGATGGCCCGCGAATTTCCCGGTCGCGTCCGGCTGATCCTCATCCGCCAGGTCGGCTCCGATGACGAAGAGCGCAACACGACCTTACGTTCGCACGCAAAATCACTTCGCGCAGAAGGTATTCCGCTGCATCTGGTGGCCGACGCGGCGCGGGCCGCGGAAATCGCTCACGAGGCGCAGCTGTGCGACTCCGAAACCCTGGTCGAAGTCCGCACCGAGCCCGGCACGGGTTGACCCGCCGGCTGTCTAACGCCCGATCGCGGCGTTGATACCGCAGCGCTTCTCGTCGCGGTCCGTCGCCGGCATCTTGAACCGAGGATTGTCTTTCGCGATCCCCTGAGCCTTCTCGTACAGCTCGACGCACGGCGTCGGAGTCGGAGTCTGGCGCTCTGTCGTCGCCCGGTTCAGTTCCATGCCGCCGATGGTCGCGCTGAGCGCCACCAGTCCCATCGCCAACGGAATGCCGATCCACGTCGCCAACGCGAGATGCAGATGATGACACTGGAGAAGAGCAGGGCCAGCGAGATCGCGCTCTGGAAGCTCTTCTGGAAGAACAAGACCGACAACCGCACCAGCAGGTAGACGTCGAGCACGAGGATGAGCACGCCCAGAAGCAACGCGAACAGCGACAATGGGTTACCGCGGCGGGAAGTCCCGGCGGGGGGAACGATCACGTCGCGGTCGGAGAGATCGCGATCTTCGATGTCCTCCGGCACTCCGGTTGCCTCAAATCCTCTGACCTGGTCACATCATCCCCCTCATCGGTTTCGAGACTGCCTTGTCACTATGCCTGGCCGGACTGTCCGGAGTGGCCGCGGGTCTTTGCGTGGGTCCCGGTGGTCCTGGTCGGCGACCGGTCGGCACCGACCGGCCCGCGATGACCGGTCACACCGCCGTCCGCCGTGCTCGGCGCGGAGACCGGCGCGTCCGGAACGGTGGCCGGTGGCTCGGTGACATCGGCCCGATCGACAGCCTCACCGGCGGCTGGCGCAGCGGGAGCCTTCACCCGCTCGGCTGCCGGGGGTGCGACGGCCGCCACGTGATCGGCCTGCACGTTCACTGGGCCCGCGGCCGGCATGCTCACTGGGCCCGCGGCCGGTGCGAGAGACGTCGGGGCGACGGCTGCGACCGCGTCGACGGTGGCCGCCGGCGCCGGAGTGCGGCTGGTCCCGGCCGGCTTGGGCGGAAAGTTCTGATAGAGCCACGGATTGTCGTATGGCTCAGGACCGCAGGACGGGCAGGTCAGGGGTGCGAGTGCGCGGAACGCCCAGGAGAACGGCGTCCTGGGGTTGAACCATTCGCTGTTCTGCACGAACGGGTAATAGGCATCGAACATCGATTTGGCCAGTTTGAGCGGAACGCTGAAGTAATCGCCGATCGGTGCGGTCTGCACACCCCGTGGGTCACTGCTGAGGTAGTTCCACAGCGACGTGAAGGCCGCCCCGGGATCCAGTTTGACGTACTGGCCGGACCAGGAGGTCGGCTGAAGGGTGAACGGGTTGGTCACCGTCGGGAACTGGTAGCCCTTATTCAGCTGCGAGGCGGGCACCTTCAGGTAGCCGCTCGCGGCCGTCCCGAAGTCCGGGCAGGCGCCGGGCGCCGCGGCGCAACCGGCGTTCATCGGGAAATTGGCCTTGGCCCACCAGTTGATCTGATCGCCGAGCACCGAGGAGAACGGCTGGACCGGCATCATCATGTCGATCACGCCGGCCAGCTTCGGCGGATCCCATCCGTCGAAGCCGAACACGTTGGTCGGGCCCCACACTTGCCAACTGCCCGTGTCGATCATCGCATCGGCGAAGCGGTTCATGGCCTGCACTTCCCAGGCCGGCATGCTCAGTGCCATGTTGAACAGGTTCACCGGCACGTTCAGCAGCGCCGATGACGCCGCCAAGGTGTAAGCCTGGGTCGACATCGGATGAGCAGGCAGCGGCGCTTCGACCGGACTGGCCGACACCACGCCCACGCTCACCACCGCGACACCCGCCGCTAGCACTGACCGAGCGGCACCAACTCCCGCCACGGAACGACCAGCAATTAACATAACTCCCCCTAGGAGTTGGCTTCGCTCCACGCGTGCCCCCGCCGACGAAATGTAGCAAAGGCGCTATGCGCGTGGAGTCAATTGATGGCGTAGTCGGTGAGCGGGTAGCGGTCCTGCTCCTTGACCGCACTACGGATCGACGTCGGCCGGAACAGCGGTGCTTCCCCGGAACCGTTGAACCAGTAGGAGTTCGAGGAGGCGCAGTTGCCGAGCATGAACACCGAATCGCCCAGCAACTCGGTCATGCGGTCCAGGAACCGGGCGTTTGCCTCGTCGGTGACCTCGAAGGTGCTCGCGCCCCGGCGCTGCAACTCCCCGAACAGTCGCTTCATATGCCGCATCTGGCATTCGACGGTGTCGAACCACGACATCCCGACCCAGGCATAGGGACTGGACAGCGAAAGGAAGTTCGGGAACCCGGGCACCGTCAAACCCTCGTAGGCCTGGAACTTGTTCTCCCGCCACCACTTTCCGAGATTCCGGCCGTCCCGGCCGAGCACCTCGAACGCCGGCATGTTGGTGTTCCAGACATCGAAACCGGTGGCGAAGACCAGGGTGTCGACGACCCGCTTGGTGCCGTCGCGCGATACCACACCGTCGGACTCGATCCGGTCGATGCCAGCAGTCTCCAGATGGACATTGGACCTGTTGAAGGTCCGGTAGTACGAATTGGACAGTGTCGGACGCTTGCAGCCGTAGTCGTAGTGCGGGGTCAGTGAGCGCCGGAGGTTCTTGTCCCGCAGCGACACGAACCGGTGCACCCCAGCGACCACGCCGGCGAATTTGTTGATCGGCTTGAAGTACCTGTACTTCCACATCGCGATCAGGACCAGCAGATCGGTGAAGTTGTCGGTGGACTTCCGGATGATCTGCTGGGTGACCGGCCGCCGCGCAAAAGTCCGCTGCACCCCGGGGGCGAAGCCGAAATCCATCTTCGGCAGCACCCAGATCGGGGTCCGCTGGTAGACGGTGAGATCCGAAACCTCTTTGGCCAGTTCGGGAAT
Source organism: uncultured Mycobacterium sp. (assembly GCA_964629725.1). GTDB lineage: Bacteria > Actinomycetota > Actinomycetes > Mycobacteriales > Mycobacteriaceae > Mycobacterium. The sequence goes on along the minus strand of CAZVST010000011.1, from coordinate 55,174 downwards.
CAGTTGCACACCGGTGGAGCCGGTGCCGACGACGGCGGCACGCCGGCCCCGCATGGCGTAGCTGTCGTCCCATTGCGCCGCGTGCATGACCCGGCCCTGGAAGGACTCGATGCCCGGGATGTCGGGCATCCGCGGCTGACACAGGTAACCCGTTGCGGCGATGAGGAACTGGGCCTGCAGAACTTTTCCGCCGACCAGCGTGACGACCCAGCGCCGGGCGTCCTCGTCCCATCGGGCACTGTCGACGGTGGTGTTGAGCCGCAGGTACCGCCGCAGGTTGTACTTGTCGGCGACATGCTCGGCGTAGCGCTTCAACTCCACGCCCGGCGCGTACAGGCGCGACCAGTACGGGTTGGGTTCGAACCAGTAGGAGTAGGTCGTCGACGGGACGTCGACGGTAAGCCCGGGGTAATGGTTGACGTGCCAGGTCCCGCCCAGGTCGTCTTCGCGGTCGATGATGGCGAGCGTTTCGTAGCCCATCCGGTTGAGCTGGATGGCCGCACCCATCCCGCCGAATCCGGCCCCGACGATGATTGCGTCGAGCGACTCCATACTCACCCCGCGGCCGCCCCGACGTTGCTGCTGGTGGCGTTCCCGCCGCTGTCGGCGTTCGCGCCGGACCTCGAGGCCCGGGTCTGACCCCGGTGGGGCTTACTGACAGACTGCGGCGGGGCTTGCGCCGTGTCGGACGGGGCCGTGTCGGTAGGTGCCGTGTCGGACGGGACCACGACGTCAACCGGCTGTAGATCCGGGAACTCGGCCCGGGCGGCGCTTGCGCGCGACGCCGGCGTGGAGGTGTCGACACCGCCCGCTGCGACGCCGGCGGTGTCCGCCGCTGCGACGTCGGTGGTGTCGGCGGCTGGGACGTCGGTGGTGTCCGCGACCCCGGCGAAGGCCTCGGTCTGGTCGGCAGACCCGTTGTCGTTCTTGCCGGTCCCCGCCGCCGCATCGACGGCCGCCGTGGCGGCGACGGTAACCGACGCAACGGGCTCTTCGACCTTGGCGCTGACCAGCTCCGCCGGCGCCACCTCAGCCGCGGCACTCTGGGCCGGGGTGATCGGCGGGCCGCCGGGGTCGTCCGGGTTGCAGGTCTTGCAGAAGATCGGGACGAACGGCAGGAACAGCGGTGTGAGCGCGGTGTACGGCCAACCTTTGAGCAGGTAGCTGTTCGGCACGAATGGGTTGAAGGCGATTACCAGAGCCTTGACGAAGCGGTCCAGGGTCGCGCCGATCTCGGGCAGACCCAGCGGCTTCGGGGCGTTCGTTGCCGGGTCGGCCTGCAGGTAATTGACGACCGAGGTGAGCCAGTCCGAGGTGTTGAGCTTGACGTACTCCCCGGACCACGGAACCAACTGGCCGGTCTCGCCGGGGATCTCGACGCCCGCGGCTCCCTCGGCATCGCTGACCGGGTTGTAGAGCGTGGGGAATTGGTAACCGGAAGCCAGCGTCCAGATGGGCGCCTTGAACATGTCGTTGAAGATCGGGCCGATGTCCGAGCACGCGGGGCCGACCGTGCCGGTGCAGCTCGCGTTCATCGGCAGGTTCGACCGTGCCCACCACGCCAGCTGGTCGCCGATGGCATGCGACAGCGGCTTGAACGGGATGGACAGGTCGACCAGTGCCGTGATCTTCGGCGGATCAGCGGGGTCGAAGCCGAGCACATTGGTCGGGCTGTAGACCCACCAGTTCCCGGTGACCTCGAGGGCGTAAGACAGTCCGTTGAGCCCGTCGACCCACGCCCGCGGCATGCTGACGATGGCGTTGAAAAGATTGGCAGGGATGTTGGCGGCTGAGCCGTTCGGGTCGGCCGCGACCGGTGTGTACGTCGGGCTCGCCCAGATGTCGCAGCCCTCGGTGTTGTACCCGGAGCAGGCCTGGCCGTTGCCGACCGCGGCCACGAGGCTCACCGCTGCCTGGACGATCCGGTTTTCGGTCTTCTGCAGCGGCGGCGTGATCTGGGCGGCACCCACCGCCCCCGTAACCATCAGGGCCAAGCCGATGGCAACGTACGAACGGACGGCAACAGGCATGAACGACCTTCTCAGGGTTTTATCAGTACAGGAAGTAGCCCCGATACTAGTGAGCCGTCCGGATTGCAGCAAACCAGCGACTCGCCCAAGAGCGGCGTAACAATGCTCACAATCCACGACTGACCAGCCAATCCGCCAGACACTCCGCGACCGTCAGCCAGCCCGGCTCCAGCATCATGTCGTGCCCCACGCCGTCGAAGAAGACCGGCTCGGTGCGGTAGGCCCGGGCCGTGGCGCGAACTTCGGCCGGTGTGACGGCGCCATCCTGGGCGGCGCCCATGACCAGCACCGGCGCCCTGACCCGTCCGGGTCGCGGCAGTTTCAGCAGGCCGTCCAGCCCGGACCGCGCGCTTTCCTCCTGCAGCCTCGCGGCATACCGCCGCACCAGATCCTCGGGAGTGCCGGGCGAGAAGAACCGCTCCCGGGCCAGTTCCGGGGTGCTGACATACGGCAGCGATGCGCCGGTCGCGGTCAGCTTGGCGAAGTGCCACGGATGCCGGCGCATCCACCGCAGTCCGGACCGCAGATAGCCCTGCGGCGGCATCGAGCACATCAGCGCCGCGGCGGGCGCGTCGTTGGCCGCCAGATACAGCTGGGTGATGACACCGCCCATGGAATGACCGATCACCACCGGCGGCGCGGGCAGGCTGCGGGCGACCGTGGTGAGGTCCTCGACGTAGTCGGCGAAGGACAGATCCCGCAGCCGTTGGGACGCCGGGCTGCTCCCGTGACCGCGCAAGCTCAACGCCACGGCACGGAACCCGCGGGCGGCGAAGTAATCGAGGAAGTGCTCGTCCCAGCACCATGCCGCGTGCCAAGCGCCGTGCACGAACAACAGCGGAACCGGGTGCGACGGTCCGGCTGTCCCTTTGTCGATGACCTCAAGCATCGGGCTCAGCGTAGGGGCCGGGCATAGGATCGCCGCACTATGAGCCTTCCCGCACCGCATATCGCCAGCATCGTCGTCGTCACCGGCGCCTCGTCGGGGATCGGCGCCGAGATCGCCCGTGGCCTCAGCCGGCTGGGCTACCACCCGATCCTGGTCGCACGTCGCGCAGACCGGCTACGCGACCTCGCCGAGGAGCTGACCCGGCAGCACTCGGTGCGTGCCGAGGTGCTGCCGCTCGACCTCGCCGACGCCGCGGCAAGAGCCCAACTCATCGACGTCATCGCCGACCGCTCCCCCGCCGGCCTGGTCAACAGCGCCGGATTCGGCACCAACGGGCTGTTCCAGTCGCTGCCGCTGGCGCGGGAGAGCGAGCAGGTGACGCTCAACGCGCTGGCGCTGTTGGAACTGACCCATGCCGCGCTGCCCGGGATGATCGCCCGCGGGTCCGGCGCGGTGCTCAACGTCGGGTCGATCGCCGGTTTTCAGCCGGTGCCCGACGGCGCCGTGTACTCGGCGACCAAGGCGTTCGTCCAGACGTTCTCCGAGGCGGTGCACGAGGGCCTGCACGGGACCGGTGTGTCGTGCACGGTCCTCTGCCCGGGTCCGGTGCCGACCGAGTGGTGGGACGTCGCAGGGGCGGACCGGTCGGCAGTCGGTTTCGCGGCGACGTCGGCGGCCGCGGTCGCCGAAGCCGGAATCAGCGGGATGCGGCATGGAAAACGCCTGGTGGTACCAGGCGTAGCTCCCAAGCTGATCGGCGCGGGCGGGCGGCTGACGCCGCGGCGCATTCTGCTGCCGGCGCTCAGGCGCGCGGCCGAGCGCCAGCGCTGAGGCCTCCCCGGCGGGGACACCGGACGGGGCGGTGTCAGCCGTCGATCTGCAGCAGCTTGGTGTCGGGGGTCAACGGGACCCGGGAGAACCACGCCCGGTTGCCGTAGGTGTCCAGGTGCACCACCTCGTCGACCGGACGGCGGGTGGTCGGGCCGTAGCGGCCCTTCGGCCAGCCCATCGGCACAATGCAGCACGGCGTCACCGAGGTGGGCAACTTGAGTGTGTGGCGCGCCGATGCCAGGCTCCACAACGGCAGGGTGATCAGCGAAGCGCCCAGTCCCATGCTGCGCGCGGCCAGCAGCAGGTTCTGCACGCTGGGGTAGATCGACCCGAAGAATCCGGACACCGCCGCATGCGGCATCGGTAGATACGGCACCCGGCCCTCCCGGGCAGTCAGCAGCAGGCAGGCCACCACCAGCACCGGGATCTCTTCGAAGTGGTCGACCTGCCATTGCACCGCGCGGGCGGTCTTGGCCATCGACTCGTCCCACTCGGTGACGGACTCGATGACTGTCTTGTAGTAGAGCTTCCACATCTGGCGGTAGCGCTTGGCCAGCTTCTTCTTGATCTTGGGATCTTTGACGACGATGAATTCCCAGTTCTGGCCGTTGGCGCCGGTGGGTGCCCGCAACGCCAGTTCGATGCACTTGAGCACCACGGCGTCGTCGACCGGATCGGGACGCACCCGCCGGATCGCGCGCTGGGTCATCATCGCCTCGACGAGTGGCATGTCCAGGCGGGCGACGGCTTGCGCTGCAGTCGGGATCTGGTCGGGCCCCATGAAAACAGGATCAGCCATTGGCGGCGATCCAGTCGTCGGTGAACCGGCCCACACCAGGGATCTCCTTGACGATTTCGGCGGCGATGTACTTCTCGATCTGTCCGCCGACGATGGGCACCGGGACCGCCACGGTGCCGCTGAACCGCATGCTCGATCCACCGGGAAGCGGGGTGACCGCGGCTGCGCCGACCACCGACCCGCGGACCCCGGAGGCATGGACCTGGATGTCGCCGCGGGCCCCGCAGTCGGCGGCAGGTCGCCAGATCTCGGTGCGGTGCAGCGCGAAATTGCCAGGCAATGCCCTGGCGATCGCCGCGGGCAGCGCGCCGCGGCGCATGTCCTGAGTGCTGACGACTTCCACGGTTCCGTCGTCGGCCACGGTCAGCGCGTCGAGCGTCATGGCGTCGCCGCCGTAGGCCTGCAACCGGTCGATCCAGTAACTGCGCTCTCCGAATACGGCCAGCACCGCCGGCACGCTGGAGCGGTTGGCGGTCGCCACGTCAAAGCTTCGCGGCACTGCGCCCCCCCTGCACCCGATCGGCCAGCTTGGCGGCGAACCGGCGGCTCTCCTCGAGTTGATCCGCACTGACGTTGGTGGGTGGCATCCGCAGTCCCAGGTAGCGGTCCCGGTACTCCCCCGACCCCAGATAGCTCGTCAACGACAGCATCGAACGCACCTGGTCGCCCGGATACGTGAAGTGGATCTCCCCGGCGAAGCGGCCCCCGGCCTTGGTGGCCAGCTTGCGAACGGCGTTGAAGTTCTCCCGCCAGTACCGCCGGCAGACCACGAAGGCGGCAAAGGGCGTGCCGTCCAGCAGCGGACGCGCCTCGGGGGACTTCAGGAAGGACCGCAGCGGCATGCTGATGTCTCGCCACCACGTGGGCGAGCCGATACAGATCAGGTCGTAGTCGCTGCGGCGCACCTCGTCGGGGGTGCGGATCTCCCCGGTGGCCCGCAGGGTCTGGGGAGGCAACATGCCTAAGAACTCACGCCAGACGTTGTGCATCGGAAAACGCGAGAACCGTTCGGCATAGCGCGGATCGGTGAACTCGATCGGCGCTCGGGACACCTCGAAACCTCGCTGTGTGAACACCTCGCCGGCCGCGTCGAGAACCCTGCGGGCCTGGCCAGTGTAGCTGTAGTACAGCAGCAGTACCCGGGGCGGACGGTCCGGACTCTGACCACCTTCGGTCACGGGCGGCACCTCCAGTCTCCCCTGAAGAACACACGGATTTCGCGCACTCCAGCAACTACGAATACTCTCACACGGGTGAGCGACAGAGTTGCCGTGAACCTCAGCGGCCCGGCCCAGACGATGCTGTCGACGCTGTATCTGAAGGCTCTCGATGCCGATTTCAAGCGCCCGGTCCTCGCCGACCGGTTTGCGAAGGAAGCGATCTCGCGCATCGACTACGACTGGGGTTCCCTCGACATCGGCGGCGCTTGGGCGCCGCTGTGCACGGTGCGCACCGCGCAGTACGACATCTGGGCCCGCCGCTTCATCGCCCGCCACCCGCACTGCACGGTGGTCCACCTCGGCTGTGGTCTGGACGCCCGGGTGTTCCGGCTCGACCCCGGTCCGGATGTCGAGTGGTACGACGTGGATTTCCCGGATGTGATCGCGTTGCGGGAAAAGGTGTATCCGGCGCGGCCGCACTACCACCTCACGCCCACCGCGGCGACCGACCCGTCCTGGCTCGACCTGATCCCGGCGGACCGTCCGGTGCTGTTCCTCGCCGAGGGCATCAGCATGTATCTCACCGATGACGAGGGCATCGCCTTGCTGCGCCGGGTCGTCGACCGCTTTCCCTCCGGTGAGATCCAGATCGACTTCTTCAACTGGCTGGCCATCAAGTCGCAGAAAACCCAGACCCTGGTGCGCAATTCAGGTTCGACGCTGTACTGGGCGGTCAACTCCCCCGGCGACGTCGTGCGCCGCGTGCCCGGGTTGCGCCTGCGCGAATCGGCGACGTTCTTCGACGCGAGCACGTTCAGCAAGGTGCCCGCCCGCTACCGCGCGGCCAAGCGCGCGGCCCGCCTGGCGCCCGCGATCCGCAAGGCGGCGCAGTACCACGTGTACGAGTTCGGCTAAATCTCGCGTGCGGCGATCTCGCGCAGCAGGGATTCGATTGCGGCGACAGGCTTTTCGGGTTCCGGGCCGTGCGAGTGGTACTCGATCATGAGCCGTTCGGCGAAGATCTTGCTGGTGTAGATCTCGATCCCGGCGCCGACGGCGAAGTAGAGTTCGCCGTGGCTGCCGGTGAGTGTGAGGTCGGGCGGTGTCGGCATCGGCGGGACAATGCCGTTGTCGGTGAACATCACCACGTCCGGCAGCCCCGGCGGGTTACCGACGTACTGCGGGCTGAAGTGCAGAAAGGACTGCTGGATCACGCCTTCGGCGATGTCCTTCTTGAAGGTGTCGTTGATGTCGCGGGCCAACTCGACGATGTCGGTGTCCGGTCGGATGTCGGCGAGATACGTCGCGATTCCCACCGGGTTGGTGCACCCGGTGGCCGACACCGGTGGCGAGAGCAGGTAGCGCAGATCCACCGGGTAGACGTAGGGAACCGGAATGTTGGGCGTGTCGCGGACCTGCCACTCGGCGGTCAGCACCACCGCCGACAACAGGCCGTTCAGGCCAAGCTTGTGAGCTCGGCAGAACGCGACGATGCGTTCGGTCTCCTCGACGGTGAGCGTGCAGGACACCATCGGAACACGTTTGGGCACAATGGGATTGGACACGGGATTCGATTCCGGGGCGGCCCGGCGCGAGGGCGGCAGCTCGTAGGTGAACATGGCGCCGAGCATCCGTTCCAGCCCCGATCGGCCCTTCTTCTCCACACCGCGGTCGGCGAGCACCTTTTCCATCGGGTCCGGCGCCGGGTGCACCGTCATCGGCCGGGTCTTGCCGGTGGTCACCAGATCGGTGTACGTGGTGAACAGCTCCTCGACCAGGCTGAACTGGTGGTGGCCGTCGGCCAGGCTGTGGTGGATGTACACCGTCGGCTCGGCCTGTCCGTCGCGGACGATCACCCGCAGATGGAACAGGCAGGCCGACTGGTCGAAGAACGGCTCGGGCGCCTGCGCGTCCGGGCCGTCGAGTTCGATGATCTCGATACCCGGATGCAGCAGGTCGTCGACGACGATCTCGTAGCGTCCGTCGGCACCCTTCTCCAGGTGGCTGTTGAGGACAGGATGGGATTGCAGCAGCAGGTCGAAGGCCTCCGACAGCGCGTCGAGGTCCAACGGCCCCTCGACGTGGGCGCCCAGCCCGACGAAATTCTGGGTCTCGGCGAACATCTCCTCGCTGCGCGCGAGTTTCCGGATTGCCGATGAAGGAAACACGGCCGCTACCTCCCCCTCCGATCAGTCACGTCTGCTGGCCCGTCGGTACCCGAACGCCAGGGGCACCGCGATCACGGCAGCTATTCCCGCGGACCATAGCAGTGTTCCGAGCACCGGCTTGAGCACGGGTCCGCCCATGGACAGGCCGCGCATCGCCTCGACGACGTAGCTGCACGGTTGGTGTTCGACTAACGGCTGCAACCAATTCGGGAACTGGTCACGCGGGACGAATCCGCTGCTGAAGAAGAACATCACCGCGGCGATGACCTCGGTGGCCTGCGGCACCAGGGTGTTCTGCGCGTACAGGCCGATGGTCATGACCACCGCCGAGAACGCCACGCCGAACACGGCCGGCATGAACACCCAGGCCACCGCCTGCGGAATCCCCTGGGTGAACCGGAAACCCAGCAGCAGCCCGACGCACATCACGAAGGCGGTGATGAGCGTGATCCGGACGAACTCCGCGGTCAGCCGGGAGAGCAGACCCGACGCCCGGTGCGACGGGACCACCCAGAACCGGGACAGTAGTCCGTCGTCGCGTTCCCGCATGATGCCGACGGTGACGATGATCGCCCCGGAGGTGGCGCCGATCAGCGACACCAGCGGAACGCTGCCGTACAAGGCGCTGTGGCCGGTCGCGCGTTTGACGCCGTCGCCGAGGACGACGTTGAGGGCGACCAGGAATCCGGCCGGGAACAGCAGCGACTGGGCCACCGTGGCGGTGTCGCTGCTCCAGCGGCGCAGGATCCGCGCGGTCAGCAGTGAGGTCTCGCTCAGCAGACTCATGAGCGCCTCGCCGCGACTCGGGCGTGCAGCCAGAGGAACACCACGATGGAACCGGCCAGCGAGGCCAGCCCCGGGCCGATCACCGACCAGGTCACCGGCGGGGCTGCCGGGGTGGAGTCGCCGGCGAAGGCACGCAGCGCATTGAGCCACTGGGACAGCGGCTGGTCGCGCACGAACGGCTGGATCCAGCCGGGGAATCGCTCGACCGGCTGCAGGCCGACCGAGGCCAGTCCGAGGGTCACCTGGGGAACCAGGAGCAGCGGGGCGGTGGCCTCCGGGTTGCGGGTGGCTGCCCCGATGAGGTCACCGGCCAGCGCGAGCGCCGCGCCGATCAGCAGGCTCAGCCCAATGAATCCTGCCGTGTGCCAATAACTTCCGTGGAAGCGGAAGCCGATGATGTGGCCGCACACCAGCGAGACCACCAGGGCGATGACGACGCGGTACATGCTGGCCGTCATGCGGGCGGTCAGCGGCGTCAGCGCCGCCATCGGCATGGCCCGGAACCGGCGGTTGATCCCGGCCAGCGCGTCGAGCGCCGAACGAAAGGCCGCCGACACCGCGGCGAAGAAGATCGCCTGGACCACGATCAGCGGGGTGAGGTACTGCGCATAGCTGCTCATCGGCTGCAGGGCACCGAGAATGTTCTTCAGCGGCAGGTAAAAACCCACGGTGAAGACGATCGAACTGATGATCTGGGTGGCCAGTTCCCCGTTGGTGAACGTGGGCAGGATCGCCCGGGTGGTCAACGTCCACCACTGCTGCGCGGTGGTTGGCATGGGCCGCGTCGTAACCGGGATGGCCCCGGTCGTCATCTCGACGGTCATGTCAGCGCTTCCGCCTCCGCCCGGGCGTCGCGGTTCTCCTGGCCGGTGAGCCGCAGGAACACCTCGTCGAGCGAGGGCCGGCGCAGCGCGATGTCCTGCAACTCGATGTCGGCGGCGGTGATCAGGTTCAGCGCCGAGATCAGGGTGTTGGCACCGTCGGGCGCCGGCATCGAGACCCGGTCGGAGACGTCGGTCAGCGCGACGCGGTTCGCGTCGGGCAGCAGCGACCCGAGCGCGGCGGCGACGGCGGGTACGTCGTTGATGTCGCGCGGCACAATCTCGCAGTAGGTGCCACCGGTGCGCTCCTTGAGCGAGTCGGCGGTGCCCTCGGCGATGATCGTGCCCTTGTCGATCACGATGATGCGGTCCGACAGCGAGTCCGCCTCCTCCAGGTACTGGGTGGTCAGCAGGGTGGCGATGCCGTCGGCCTTGAAGTCCGACACCAGTTCCCAGATCGCCAGGCGGCTGCGCGGATCCAGTCCGGTGGTGGGTTCGTCGAGGAACACCACCTCGGGGCGGACCACCAGGCCGCAGGCGATGTCGATGCGCCGCCGCATGCCGCCGGAGTAGTGCTTGACGCTGCGGTCGGCGGCCCCCACGAGATCGAATCGCTCCAGCAATTCGGTTGCGCGGGAACGGGCTTCGGCCTTCTTCAGACCCTGCAGCCGCCCGAACATCACCAGGTTCTGCCGGCCGGTGAGCATATCGTCGAGCGCCACATGCTGTCCGGTGAGCATGATCGAGCGCCGCACCCCGGCGGCGTCGGTCCGCACGTCGTGGCCGGCCACGATCGCAGTCCCCGAGTCCTGGGTCGCCAGGGTGGAGAGGATGTCGACGGTGGTGGTCTTGCCCGCCCCGTTCGGGCCGAGCAGGCCGAGGACCTCGCCGCAGCCCACCTCGAAGCTGATCCCCCGCAGGGCGATCACCGCCCCGAAGCTCTTGCGCAGGTCGTCGACGACCACCGCTTTATCAGTGCTGGACATGTGAGTCCCTTCGTGTCACGACAGATCCACCAGAGCCAATTCGCTTTCACCGGAATCGATGTCGGCCTCGATCACCGTTTCGCGGGTCAACTCCAGCAACGCCCTACGGAACTGCCGCGACAGCGATTCGACGTCAGTGCGGCCCAGTCGGCGGGTGTCGTACCACCAGTCGACGTGCAACTCCCCCGCCGCCCGGTAGACCCGCAGTTCGATGGCGTGGCCCAGACCGGGCACCGCCTCCCGAGCCGGCAGGGCGGTGTCGGTGTCGAGGCGCACCGGCGCGTCCTCGAACTGGCCCGGCGGAACGTCGGGGATCGTCCCCAGGTGCGAGACGAAGATGTCCGCCGGACGGAAGGCGCCGAGGTGCCGGGCGGTCGGCGCGTAGAGATAGCGCAGCAGTCCGTAGCCGATCCCGTAGTGCGGAACCGCTTTCAGGGTGGCCCCGATGTCGTCGAGCAACTGACGCGAGCCGGTCCTGCGCGGCGACGTGCACGGGATGACCACGGGGTAAATGGTTTTGAACCAGCCGACTGTGCGCCGCACGTCGACGTCGGGACGCAGCACCGAACGGCCCTGACCGGCGAGTTCGACGGCCAGCGCACCGTCGCCGACGGTTGCGGCGACCGCACGACCCAGCGCGGCCAGCAGGATGTCGTCGAGCGGGACCTGCAAGCGGCGGCGCGCCTCGTCGACCTCGCCGGTCTCCTCGGCGGTGAGCCCCGACGGGAGCCGGGCCAGGTCACTTGCATCGGGGGGTTCCGACGCGGGCGCGGCCACGCTCAGGGTGGCTTTGCGCACCACGCCGAGCCAGTAGTCCCGGGTTTCCAGCACGGCCGGGTGCATCGCCAGCCCGGCGGCCCGGTGCAGCCAGTCCCGCCAGGAGGTGGCCACCGGCTCCAGAACGATCGGGTCACCGGCCAGGCGCTGGGCGAAGGCGGTGAACACATCGGTGAGCAGGATGTCGCGCGAGGCGTTGTCTCCGGCGATGCGGTGCAGGCTAAGTACCAGCCAGGCCCGCTCGCCGGCGCTGACGTAGGTGGCGTTCAGCGGTGCGCCGAGTAGGTGGTGCTCGCGCATCTGTTCGGCCAGAACCGCCATCACGGCTTCGCGCTCGGCCTCGCTGTCCGGCTCGATTCCGTCGGGCAGCGTGCGGGTGGCGAGCGCGGTGAACTCTTCGGGCTCGCCGAGCCGCTGGTCCCAGGTTCCCGCGTGGTCCACCAGCCGAAGCCGCAATGCGTCATGGTGATTGGCCACCGCGGTGAGCACGGCGCGGATGTCGTCGAGGCTGACGTCGGGGCGCAGTTGCAGCACCAGCGGCACCCGCCAGCTGCCGACGTCGCGCAGACCGTGCTCCAGGAAGTAGGACACGTTCGGCGGCACCGGCGGATGGTCGGCGTCGCTGGGCTGGTGGCGGGCGAGGCTGCCCTCGGCGTAGCGGGCGCTGATGGCCCGGGCGAGCGCGGCCGGGGTCTGGTTCTCGTAGAGGTCCTGCGGGGTGAGGTCCACACCCTCCTTGCTGGCCGTCATCGCGACACTGATAGCGATCAGCGAGTCGCCGCCCACCTCGAAGAAGTTGGTGTTGCGATCGATCTCGGCGATGCCGAGGCACTGCGCCCAGATCCGCTGCAGGGTGGCTTCCATTGAGGAGGTGCCCGTGACGGGGCTGGCCCCTGCGCCGTCCTCCGAGGGCGGCCCGGAGCCGTCGCCGGAGCCGCCCGCGAGCCGGTTGGCCGGGTTGTACTCGACCCAATGTCGTTTGCGCTCAAAGGGATAGCCCGGAACCGACACCAGGGTCCGACGGCCGCCGAAGCGCGGCGTCCAGTCCACCTCGACGCCGGCCGCCCAGAGCTGGCCCATGGCGAGCAGGAACGTGTCATGGTCGCTGCGGTTCTGGGCTTGATGGCGCATCAACCGCACGGCACGGTGCCCGCTGCCCCAGTTCGGGTGGCGCATTGCCGATGCGGTCAGGCTGCCGCCCGGACCCACCTCGACGATGATCCGGCCCGGCTCGGCCAGCAGGACGTCGAGTTCGTCGGAGAACCGCACCGTTTCGCGGATCTGCCGCGCCCACAGCGAGGGGTCGGTCGCCTCGGCCGTCGTCATCTGCCGTCCAGTGACGTTGGACAGGATCGGGATCTGGGGTTCGCGCAGATCCAGCCGGGACAGGAAGGCGGTGAACTCCGGGATGACCGGGTTCATCAGACGGGAGTGGAAGGCGTGCGCGGTGCGGACCCGGCGGGCGGTGATGCCCTTTTCGGCCAGCCGCGCCTGGAAGCCCCGAATGGCTTCCTCGGAGCCGGCGACCACGCACGAGCCGGGATCGTTGATCGCCGCGAGATCGACGTCGGCAGTGAGGTGTTCGGCGATGGCGTCGGGGCCCAGTGCCACCGCAACCATGACGCCGCGCGCCGAGGCGTGCATCAGCCGGGCACGCATGGCGACCGCTTTGACCGCGGTGGGCAGGTCGAAGACTCCGGCCAGCGTTCCGGCCACCCATTCGCCGATGCTGTGCCCGGCCAGGGCGGCCGGACGGACGCCGTAGGACTCGGCCAGCTTGGCCAGCGCGTACTCGACGGTGAACAGGGCCGGCTGGGCGCGGTCGGTGCGCTCCAGGTTGCGTCCGGCGCCGTCGAAGACCTCAGCGCGCAGGTCGAAGCCCATCTCCTGGCTGAAGGCCGCGGCGCAGGCGTCGAAGTGCTTGCGGAACACCTCTTCGCAGTCGTGCAGGCCGCGGGCCATCCCGATGTGCTGGGCGCCCTGGCCGGGGAACACGAAAACGATTCTGGCCCCTGCGGATTCGGTGTCCGGCGGCAGTTCGGGCGCGGCGCCGACGAAGACGTTGTCGTTCTCGGCGTCGCCGAGCACCGAGGCGGCGTCTTCCTGGTCGTTGACCACCGCGGCCAGCCGGATCGGCTCCCGGCGTCGCCGGGTGAGGGTGTAGGCGGCGTCGGGCAGGTTCAGCTCATCAGCGTCGGACAGTTCGGCCCCCAGCGCGGTGCGGGCATTGCTCAGGGCCGCCTCTGTGCGTGCGGACAGCAGCAACACCTGCGGTCCGGGTGCGGCCTCGGGCTCGTCGGCGACCGGCGCCTCCTCCAGCACCACGTGGGCGTTGGTGCCGCCGACGCCGAATGAACTGACGCCGGCTCGCAGCGGGCCGTCCCACTCCCACGGGCCGTCCTCACCGCGGATGACGAACGGACCGCGGTCCAGGTGCAACTCGGGGTTGGGGCTGGTGAAGTGCAGGGTGGCCGGAAGGGCCCGGTGTTTGAGGCACAGGATCGTCTTGATCAGCCCGGCGATGCCGGCGGCGGTCTCCAGGTGACCGATGTTGGACTTGGCCGACCCGATGTAGCAAGGACCGGACCGCTCCTCCTCGGAGATGGAGAACGCCTGGCGCAACCCCTCGATCTCGATCGGGTCGCCCAGCGGGGTGCCGGTCCCGTGCGACTCGATGTAACTGATCGTCGAGGCGTCGACCTCGGCCACCGCGTGCGCCTCGGCGATCACCTCTGCCTGGCCGGCGGCGGTGGGGGCGGCGTAGTTCATTTTGGTCGAGCCGTCGTTGTTGAGCGCCGAGCCGCGGATCACGGCGTGCACCCGGTCACCGTCGTCGAGGGCGTCCTGCAGCGGCTTGAGCACGAGGGCACCGACGCCGCTGCCGAAAATCGTTCCGTCAGAACGGATGTCGAACGGGCGGCAGTGACCGGTGGGCGACACCATGGTGCCCGGTTCGTACCAGTAGCCGACGTTGTGCGGGATGCGGATCGATGAGCCACCGGCCAGCGCCACCTCGCATTCCCCGTTGAGGATGCTCTGGCAGGCCAGGTGGACGGCGACCAGCGACGACGAACACGCCGTCTGCACCGACATCGCCGGGCCGCGCAGGTTGAGTTGGTAGGCGACCCGGGTGGCCAGGTGGTCCTTGTCGTTGCTCAGCGACAGGTTGACCATGTCGAAGCTGGCGCCCTGTCCGATCACCATGTTCGGGTCGTAGTGCGACATGAGGTTGTGCAACAGGTAGCCGCTGGTCGACGAGGTGGCGAACACCCCGATCGTGGCGTCACTGCCGGCCGGGTCGTAGCCGGCGTCCTCCAGCGCATGCCAGGCGGTCTGTAGGAACAGCCGGTGCTGCGGATCGAGCATCCGGGCGGCCTGCGGGGTGATCCCGAAGAAGCCGGCATCGAACTCCTCGATGCCCGGCATCACCGCGGCCCGCCGGACGTAGGAGCGGTTGTTCAGGGCCTTCTCGCCCACCCCGGCGCTGATCAGGTCGTCGTGAGAGAGGTCGATGATGGATTCGACGCCACTGCGCAGGTTGCGCCAGTACTCCGACACCGACGCCGCGCCGGGGAACCGGCCGGCCATGCCGACGATCGCGATCGCATTGGGAGTCATGCTGCTCACGGACCTACTCATGGGCGCTGTCTAACCTTTCGCCGTGCCGCGGCCTGCTGGCGCGCAGCGGCACGTTGTTGTGCACGATCACGAACTGCGTTGGGACGCTCGGCACTTTTCTCGGCCAGTCCGAGCTGACGGATCAGGTCGACGGCGAGGTCGGCCAGTGTTGCGCCCTGCAGGATAAGCGCAACCGGCGGTTCGACGCCGAAGTCGGCGCGCACGGTGTTGCGCATCCGCACCGCCATCAGCGAGTCCATCCCCAGACCGGTGAGCGGCTGGTCGGTCTCGATGGCGCCCTCTCCGGAGAATCCCATCACCGCAGAGATCCGCCGGCGCAGCCGTGCGGTCACGATCCGGTCGATCTCGTCGGCGTCGAGGTCGCGCAGTGCCTCGGGGCCCGGCCAGTCGTCATCGGCGTCGGTGACGTCCAGTTCCCCCGCAAGGTTGGTGAAATAGCCCAGCTGACCGATCTCCGGGAAGGCTTCGGCGGCCCGGTCCAGGCGCAGCCGGGCCACGCCGATCCGGGTGACCCCACCACCGCTACTGCCGCTCAGCACGGCCTCCAGGGCCTCGATACCCTCGGCGGGCGACATCGGGTCCAGCACGCTGAAGGTGATTGACCGGGCCAGGCCCACGTCGGCCCACTGACCCCAGTTGACGGCGGTGGCCGGCAGACCGGCGGCGCGGCGCCACTGGGCCAGGGCGTCGACCCACGCGTTGGCGCAGGCGTAGGACAGCTGCCCTGGCGAGCCCAGCAGTGAGGCCATCGAGGAGAAGCCGGCCCACCAGTCCAGCTGACGGTCTGCGGTGGCCTGGTGCAGGTGCAGCGCACCCGCGGCCTTGGGCGCCCAGATCGCCGCCAGGCTCTCCCGGGTCAGCCCGGACACCAGTTCGTCGTCGAGGACGGCGGCGGAGTGGACGACACCCCGCAGCGGGCGTCCCGTCTGCTCGGCGGCCCCGACCAGTCGCTGCGCCACCCCGGCCTCGGCGATGTCGGCGAGTTCGACCACAACCTCGGCGCGAGCCTCGAGGCCGGCGAGTACCGCCTGCGCCTGCTCGGACGGGGCGCTGCGGCCGTTGAGCACCACCCGTCCGGCACCGCGGTCCACCAGCCACGCAGCAACCTTCAGGCCGATGCCGCCCAGGCCGCCGGTGACGATGTAGGAGCCGTCGGTGCGGACCACGTGGTCGGTGACCTTCTGCGGCACCTCGGCACGGCGGAGACGTTCAGCGAACCGGCGGCCCCCACGCCATGCCACGACGTCGTCCGTGCCGGCGGCCGCCAATTCGGTCGCCAGCGCATCAGCCGCGGCGGAGTCCGGTGACGCGGCCGTAGCCGCGTCGGCGTCGCTGTCCAACGCGGGATCGAGGTCGACCAGTGTGGTGCGCAGGGCCGGGTGCTCGTAGGCGAGCACCCGCACGACACCCCGAAGTGCGCCCGCCGCCGGGTCGCCGCCTTCGCTGGCGTCGACCGCCAGTCCGCCGCGGGTCACCAGCCAGAGTCGTGGCGATCTACCGTGCCAGCCCCCCGTGACGGTCCGCACCGCCGCGGTCACCGACCAGATCAGGTCGCGGGCCCGGGCCAGTGCGGCTTCGGGGTCGGTTGCCGGGCTTCCGGTCAGCACGACGACCCCCACCGGCGGCCGGCCCGGGTCGGCGGCGGCGTCGGCGAAGGCGGCCTGCACAGCGGATTCGTCGTCGAGCGGGGCTATGGTCACGCGGTGCTCATCCGAACCGAACTTCGCAGCGAATTCTACTGCTGCCGAACGGCTTTCATTGTCGGCCAGAACCAGCCAGCTGCCGCCCGCAGCGGTGCCGCCCAATGCCGGCTGCTCCTCCCAGGAGGCCTCGAACAGCTTCTGCGACAGCGGCAGCGCCACGGTCCGGCGCTGCACGCGGCGCAGGTACACACCGGTGACCGCAGCGGTCGGGTTGCCGGCCTCGTCCATCAGGGTGATCTGTCCGACCGCGTCGCCCCCGCCGTCGGCGATGCTGACGAGTTCGGCGCGGCACCGGGCGCGCCGGCCCAGGTCGCTGAAGACGCGGATGGACTCCATGGCCACCGGCAGATAGGTGACTTCGCTTGACTCCGAGAGCAATTCAGCGGGCATCGCGGCGGCCAGGCTCTGCAGTGCGGCATCGAACATCACCGGGTGCAGGACCGCGCCCTGGTAGGGCGTCGCCTCGTCGGGCAGGGCGATCTCGGTCTCGGTCCAGCCGGCCGAGTGGCGGTCGATCCGGGTCAGTGCGGCGAACGCCTGACCATGGTGTGCGCCGGTTCGGCGCAGCGCGGTGTAGAAGTCCTTGGTCGGCAGGCTCGTTGCGCCGGTGGCCGGCTCGACGACCGGCGGGGCACCTGCCTCGGCACCGGCGGCGCGAACCCGGGCCACGGCATGGCGTGTCCAGCGACCGGCCGCTGACCGGGAGTGCACCTCGACGCGGGCCGTACCGTCGCCCTCCGGGGTCAGCTGGGTGGTCAGCCGCGTCTGGGCGTCCAGCGGCAGCATCTGCTCCACTTCGAGCCGGTCCACCACCAGTTCGCGGGCCGGCACGCCCAGCGCCTCGCATCCGGCGCTCAGGGCGATCTCGGCGAAACCCGCGCCTGGCATGACCGGTTGACCGTGGACCTTGTGGTCGGCCAGCCAGGGGTTCAGGTCGGTTCCGGCATCGGACTGCCAGGCATGCCCGGTGCCACCGGGCAATTCGACGTGCAGACCCAGCAGCGGGTGCGACCCGGTGAATGCCTGCCCGGCGGCCGGCGCGTGCATCCAGTAGCGGGTGTGCATCCACGGAGTGGGCGGCAGGTCGACGAGCAGATCCCTGCGGTCGGCCGGGGCGGTGTCAACCGGCGGCCGCACCAACGCGAGCTGGGTGTGGAAGGTCAGTGTCTCGGGCTGGTCCCGGTAGATGGTGCCGGACACCCGCGCGTTGCGCTGGCCCAGCGACTCGTTGATCGCGTGGGTCAGCAGCGGGTGCGGGCTGATCTCGATGAAGGTGCTGTGGTCGGCGGCCGCCTCTTGCACCGCCCGGCTGAACCGGACCGGGTTGCGTAGGTTGGCCACCCAGTATTCGGCGCCGAACATCGTTGCTTTACTGGGATATTCGGCGGTGTTGATGACCGGGATGGTGGGGCCGTCGGGATCCAGGTAGGCCAGCGCGGTGCGCAATTCTGGGAGGATCGGATCGATGGTGGCGTGATGGGAGGCCACGTCGACCTCGACCCGGCGGGCCAGCAGACCCTTGGCGTCGACCTTCGCGATGAGTTCGTCGACCTGCTCGGGGGGCCCGGCGATCACCGACTGGTTGGGCGAGGCGTACACCGCGACGGAGACGCCGGGGTAGTCGGCGATCAGCCGCTCGGCCGCGCCGGCGTCCAACTCCACCAGGGCCATCGCACCCTGACCGGACAGCCGCGACATCAGCCGGGAACGGGTGGCGATCACGTCCAGGCCTTCGGCGGGCGTCAGCGCGCCGGCGACCACCGCAGCGGTGACCTCGCCCATCGAGTGGCCGATGACCGCGTCCGGCTGCACACCGTAGGAGCGCCACAACTCGGTCAGCGCCAGCTGGATGCCCACCAGAACCGGCTGGATGCGGGCGATCCCGGTGAGCGGCTCCCCCACTTCCAGGACGTGGCGCAGCGAGAAGCCGACCTTGTCGACGAAGACCGGCTCCAGGGCGTCGATCGCCGCGGCGAAGGCCGGTTCGTCGGCAAGAAGTTGGCGGCCCATTCCCGCCCACTGCGCACCCTGACCCGAGTAGACGAACACGGTTCCCGGGCCCGGCGACGACTCATGGGAAGCCACCACTCCGAGAGCCGGCTGCCCGGCAGCCAGGGCGCGAAGACCGGTGACCGCCTCGGCTGAGTCGCGCGCCGAGACGGTGGCGACGATCCCGTACCGGCTGCGGTGGTTGAGCGTTGCGGCGACGTCGGCGATCGGCACGGTGGCAGCGGCGCTTTCCATCCAGTCCGCCAGCGCCCCGGCGGCGGCCGCGGCGCGCTGTGGGTTCTTACCGGACACGACGAGGGTGGTCACGGGCGGACCGGACGCTGCCGGTGCCGCCGGAGCCGGGCCCTGTTCCAGCACCACGTGAGCGTTGGTGCCGCCCATCCCGAACGACGACACCGCGGCGCGACGCGGACCGTCGGTGGCCGGCCACGGGACCGACTCGGTGGGGATGAAGAACCGGGTACCCGACGGGTCGATCGCTGGATTCCACTCGCTGAAGTTCAGATTCCGCGGAATCCGCGAATGCCGCAGCGCCAGTATGGTTTTGATGATCCCGGTGATACCGGCCGCGGCTTCCAGGTGACCGAAGTTCGACTTCACCGCGCCCAGAGCACACGGCAACTCGCCGCGGCCGTACACCGCTGCGAGAGCGTCGAATTCGATCGGGTCGCCCAGTGGGGTGCCGGTGCCGTGGGTCTCGACGAAGTTCACCGACCCCGCCGCGACGTCCGCGGCGCGCAGGGCCCGGGTGATCACGTCACGCTGCGCCGGCGCGTTGGGGGCGGTCAGGCCGTTGGAGCGGCCGTCCTGGTTGAGCGCCGATCCGCGCACCACCGCCAGCACGCGGTCGCCGTCGCGGACGGCGTCGGTCAGCCGCTTGAGCACGATGACGCCCGCGCCCTCGCCGCGCACGAAGCCGTCGGCCTGGGTGTCGAAGGCATTGCACTTGCCGCGCGGCGAGAGCATGCCCCATTTGCCCAGCGCGAGTTGGGTCTCCGGGCGCAGCGTGAGGTTCACCCCACCGGCCAGCGCCAGGTCGCTCTCCCGGGTCCGAAGGCTCTGGCAGGCCAGGTGCACCGATACCAGCGACGACGAGCAGGCGGTGTCGACCGCTACCGCCGGGCCGCGCAATCCCAGCAGGTAGGCGATTCGGCCGACCGTGACGCTGTGTGCGTTGCCGGTCGCCGAGTAGGCGTCGATGGTGTTCGGGTTGGTGCCGGCGATGCTCTGGTACTCGTTGTAGTAGACGCCGAGCATCACCGCGGCCCTGGTTTCGGAGAGCCGGTCCGGCGCCAGACCGGCGTTCTCCAGCGCCTCCCAGGCCACCTCGAGGGCCACCCGCTGCTGGGGGTCCATCGCGACGGCCTCACGCGGGGATATGCCGAAGAAGTCGGCGTCGAAGCCACTCACGTCGGACAGAAAGGCACCCCACTTGGTGGGCATCTTGCCGGGTGCCATCGGATCGGTGTCGTAGTACGCCTCGGCGTCCCACCGGTCGACCGGCACCTCGGTCACCCCGTCGCGGCCGGCGTCGAGGAACTCCCAGTACTGCTCCGGTCCGCTGATACCGCCCGGCAGCCGGCAGCCGATGCCGATCACCGCGATCGGTTCGGCGCCGGCGATCCGGGATGCCTTGTCGAATTGTTCGGCCAGTGCCCCGCGCTGCTCGGCGGTCATCGCCGCAATGCGGTCGAACGTCGTTCTCATCGGGCTCGTCATGGGGCGTGGCACTCCGTGGTGTTCATCGGGCTTCGCCCTCCAGGCTTGTTTCGAAGCTGCCTTCCACACTGTCGAACAGGGCTTCCAGCAGACTGACCGAATCGTCGGTCTCGTCCTCGATCGGCGCCGGTTCGGGTTCGGACTGCGGCGTCAGCAACCCCGCGACATGGTCGGCGAACGCGGTGAGCGTCGGGTTGTTCCACAACATTGTCGCCGACAACTCCGTCTGGACCAATTGCTTGGCGTCCCGCAGCAGCGTCATGGCCATCATCGAATCCAGCCCGAGCTCGGGGAACGGCCGGTCGTAGTCCACCGCCTCTGCCGGCATGCCGAGTTCGCGGGCCAGGATGGCCCGCAGCCGGATGCGCAGTTCGGCGACGGTTTCCTCGGCCGTCAGCGTCGACCAGTCCGGGGCGTCCAGCGGCGCCGACTCCGGTGCGGCGTCGGACGCCACCGTGACGGCGTCCACCTGGGCGAAACGCAGGCCCCGGATGTCGACGCACGGGGTGCCGTCGGCGGATCGCGCGGTGATGTCGACGACGAGGTCGGCGCCGTTGCCGCGCCGCTGGATCTCCACGGTGTCCGCACCGCCGAGGTCTTCGGC
The DNA here is from genome assembly GCA_964629725.1 of uncultured Mycobacterium sp. Classification (GTDB taxonomy): domain Bacteria; phylum Actinomycetota; class Actinomycetes; order Mycobacteriales; family Mycobacteriaceae; genus Mycobacterium. Next base: position 34,252 of record CAZVST010000011.1, on the reverse strand, counting down.
TAGTGCGACGGCGTCGGCGCCGGCAGGCAGCATCAGGGAGTCGGAATTGTCCAGCAGCCGGGCCAGGTGGACCGCGGCGTCGACCAGAGCGACGACCGACGGCTCAGGCAGGTCGATCGTCGCGCGCAGTCCGCCGGGCACCGCGTCAAACCCGGCCACCGTCCACCGCAGCGGCTGGCCGTCGATACCGGAGGCGCGCTGCAAGTCGGTGATCGATGCCGGATCCCAGGCGATCTCCGGGATTGCGGCACCCTCAGCGACGGAGGCGGCGGGCAGTTCGGCGATCAGGCGCGCGCTGCAGTGCCGGGTCCAGCGGTCCGGCGGCAGCGACGGGCCGGTGCTGGAGGACATCGTGACGGTGGCGCCGTCGGACGAAACCTGGATGGCGCGGGACGCCTCGGCGACGACCGGGTACTCGAACCGCACGTCGCCCAGCGCCGTTCCGTAGCCGGTCGCCGCCAGGGTCGTCAGCAGCACCGAGACCGGAACCACCTCCACCCCGCGGACCTTGTGCCCGCCCGGATAGGGCTTGGCATCGGGCAGCAGGGCCGCCCGCCAGATCCGGGCCGGGCCCGTGCCGGCGGGCTCGCCGAGCAGCGTCCCGAAGGCCGGGCGCGGCAGTTGGTCGACTCCGCCGGTGTCGCCGCCGGCCAGCAGGTGGTCGAGGATCGGCATCGGAGCCCGCATCCCGAATGTGTCGGACAGTCGCTGCCAGTCCGCGCCGGCCACCACCGACTGCACGCCGGCGTCCGGGCTGAGCACCAGGGGCATCATCCGAATGGCGACGTCGTTCGGCATCGGTTGCAGCCCAGCGGCTTTCGTCGACGGCTGTGCGTCGGCCCAGCTCTTCCACAGCCCCCAGTCGACGACGGTGGCCGACAGGCCGAGGGCGCGCCGGGCGTAGGCCAGGGTGTCCAGGAACGCGTTGGCGGCGGTGTAATGCCCGACCATCCGCGACCCGAGCAGACCGGTGACCGACGAGAACAGCACGAACCGGCGTACCCGATGACGCAGCGTCAGCCGGTGCAGCACCGCCGCAGCATCCAGCTTCGGCCGGAACATCGCGGCAAGGTCGGCGTCGGTCATCTCGGTCAGCAGCGCCTCGCTGCCCGCCAGTGCCGCGAGGTAGACACCCTCCAACGGCGGCAGGTCACCGCCGAACCGGGCGAACAGCGCGGCCATCGCAGCCTCGTCGGCGGCGTCGGCCGCCACCTCGACCAGGGTGGTTCCGCCGGCCTTGAGTTCGGCGCCCAGCTCCGTCAATTGCCCTGCGCCGCTGCGGGATACCGCGACCACCGTGGCGGCGCCCATCTCGGCGAGCTGTCGGATCAGGTAGGGCCCGACGTTGCCGGTCGCGCCGATCACCAGGTGACTGGTGTTGCCCTCGAATCGGGTCAGCGCCACCGCGGGCACCGGGCGCGGCTCGATGCGGGGCACGTGGCGCAGGCCGCGGCGGTGCACGGACTGGTCGTCGTCGCCGGAGCCGGCCACCTCGGCCGCCAGAATCCCGGACACCAGTTCGGCAGGCGCGGATTCGTCGACGTCGACGATGCCGCCCCACAGTTCCGGGTGCTCCAGGCGGATGGTGCGCGCCATACCCCACAGCACGGCATGCGCCGGGTCGGCCCGGTCGCCGTCGGCGATCGGCTGGGCGTTGCGGGTCAGGATCAACAGCTTGGGCGGCTGCGGCATCGCCGCCAGCACGGTGAGCAGCCGGCGCGCGGTATGGAAGAGCCGGTAGCCCGCGGGGGCGTCGACCCGCCCGACCGGTGCGGGCGCGTACAGCACGTAGTCCATACCGGTCAGTGCCCCGTGCAGCGCCTCGGCGGCGTGCGGTTCGGATTCAAGTCCGCGGGTGTCGAGTGTGCGGGAGTCGTTGCCCAGCAAGGCGGCCAGTTCGGCACCGGTGTCATGCTCGGCGATGACTAGCCAGCGGCCGTCGATGTCAGCGGCGGGCAGATCTCTGACCGGCCAGGCCAACTCGTGGAACCAGTCGTTGGTGGACGGCGTGGACGCCGCCGGGGCGGCCGGAGCGTCCGCCGTGATCTGCAGCCAGTGCCGGGTGTGGTGCCACGGAGTGGCGGGCAGAACGATGCGCGGCTCGGCCGGGTGCGTCACCTCCGGCGGGCGGACGGTGTGTGCTGCGTTGACGGCTGCGCGGAAGGTGACGGTGTCGTTGGTGTCGCGCTGCAGCGTTCCCAGGGTGTGGTGGTGGACGCCGTCGAGGCTCTGGTCGATGGCGTAGCTGAGCAGCGGGTGCGGGCTGACCTCGATGAAGATCGAGTGTTCGGCTCCGGCGGCGGCGACGGCCTGGGTGAAGCGGACCGGGTTGCGCAGGTTGTCCACCCAGTGGCCGGCGTCGAACGCAGTGGTTGCATCCCGACCGCCGGTGGTCACGAATACCGGGATCACCGGCGGCTTCGGGTTCAGATCCGCCAACTCCGCACGCAGATCGTCCAGCACCGGATCGATGATCGCGTGATGGGAGGCCACGTCCACCTCGACCCGACGCGCCAGCAGATCCCGACCGGCCACCACCGCGATCACGGCGTCCACCTGATCCGGCGGACCGGCCACCACGACCTGCCGCGGCGAGGCCTCCACCGCCACCGTCACATCCGGATACCCGGCCAACAACTCCTCGGCATCAGCACCGGAGAGCTCCAGCAGCGCCATCGCGCCCTGACCCGACAGCCGCCGCATCAACTGCGACCGCGTCGCAATCACTTTCAGCCCCTCGGCCGGGCTCAACGCACCGGCTACCACCGCCGCGGTGACCTCACCCATCGAGTGACCGATCACCGTATCCGGAGTCACACCGTAGGACCGCCACAGCGCCGTCAGCGCCAACTGAACACCGACCAGCACCGGCTGGATCCGGTCGATCCCGACGACGGACTCACCGGACTCCAGCACCTCACGCAGCGAAAAACCCGCCTGCGCAACGAAATCCGGCTCCAACTCCGCCACCGCCACCGCGAACGCCGGCTCCTCGGCCAACAACCGACGGCCCATCCCCGCCCACTGCGAACCCTGACCCGAATACAGGAACACCACACCGCCCCGGCAGGGACCGACGTGTGGGGCTGCCACGCCGGGGGCCGGGTATCCCCCAGCCAGGGCACGCAGTCCAGCCAGCGCCTGATCGCGGTCCCCGGCGGTGACGGTAGCGAACAGCGGGTGCCGGACCCGGTGGTGGTTGAGGGTGTGGGCGATGTCGGCCAGCGGGATGCCGTCGCTGTGCGAGCTGTCGAGCCAGTCGGCCAGCCGCCCGGCGGTCGCCGCGATGCGATCCGGGGTTCGGCCGGTGACGATGAGGGTGCTGAGCGGCGGCTCCTGTTGCGGCGCTGCGGGTTCGGTGACGGGGGCCTGTTCGACGATGATGTGGGCGTTGGTGCCGCTGACGCCGAACGACGAGACCGCGGCCCGGCGCGGACGGTTGACGTCCGGCCAATCGTGTGGCTCGGAGGCGATGACGAACTTCGACGCGCCGGGGCCGGCCTGCGGGGTGAGCCGGGTGAAATTCAGCTGGCGCGGGATGTGGCCGCGGGCCACGGACAGGACCGTCTTGATGAACCCGGTGACACCGGCCGCCGACTCCAGGTGGCCGAGATTGGTCTTCACCGATCCGAGGATCAGCGGCGCGGAGCCGTCGCGGTTGCCGTAGACCTCGGCCAGCGCGTCGAGTTCGATCGGGTCGCCCAGGCCGGTACCGGTGCCGTGCGCCTCGATGTAGTCCACTTCGGACGGGGCCAATCGCGCAGTGTGCAGCGCCTGGCGCATGAGCGCCTGCTGCGCCGGTCCGTTGGGCACGGTCTGGCCGCTGCTGGCGCCGTCCTGGTTGACCGCCGAACCCCGCACCACCGCGAGCACCGAATCCCCATCGCGCAGAGCGTCTTCCAGCCGCTTGAGCACCACCACGCCGCAGCCCTCGCTGCGGACGTAGCCGTTGGCATCGGCGTCGAACGTCTTGATGGTGCCGTCCGAGGAAAGCATCCCGAACCGGGAGCAGGCGATGCTGTTCTCCGGGCTCAGGATCAGGTTCACCCCGGCGGCCAGGGCGGTGTCGCTCTCCCGGCGGCGCAGGCTCTCACACGCGAGGTGGATCGAGACCAGCGACGACGAGCACGCCGTGTCCATGACCACGGCCGGACCGCGCACACCGAGGAAGTAGGACAACCGGCCGGCCGCGAAGTTCGGCGCGTTCCCGAACGGGATATAGGCGTCGATCTGGTCGCGGCGCAGCTTGCCCGCCACCGAGTGGTAGTAGTCGTTGGTCGTCAGCCCGATGAACACGCCGGTCTGGCTGCCGCGAATCGACTGCGGGTTGATGCCCGCGTTCTCCAGTGCCTCCCAGGTGACTTCGAGCAGCAGGCGCTGCTGGGGGTCGATCGCCGCCGCCTCGCGGGGGGCGATGTTGAAGAACTCGGCGTCGAACTCGTCGGGCTGCCACGACGTCAGGAAGCCGCCCACGCGGTTGCAGATGGTGCCCGGGACGGTGTGGTCGTCGGAGTAGAGAGCGTCGGCGTCCCACCGGTCGGCGGGCACCCGGATCACGCCGCTGGCGCCCTCGCGCAGCAGCGTCCAGAACTCCTCGGCACTGTTCACCCCGCCGGGCAGCCGACAGCCGATACCGACCACGGCGATCGGCTCGGTCGAGGCCTTCTCGGCGATCGCGAGGCGCGCGGTCAGGTCATCGATCTTGCGCAACGCCTCGGTGATGATCGCGCGGCGGTCGGACGACGGGGCTGTCATGGATTAACTCAGTCTTTCCGATAGTTTCTGAAGCAATTCGGCTTCGGCGAGGTCGTCGTAGTCGTCGTCGGTGGCGTCGGAGGTCTCGGTGGTGGAGACGGTTTCCGGCAGGCGGGCCACCAGGTAGCCGACGAGATCGTCGACCGTCGGGTAGTCGAAGACCACCGACGCCGGAAGTTCCTCCCCGATCGCGTCGCTGAGCGAGCGCCGAAGCGCCACGCTCTGCAGCGAGTTCATCCCCGACTGGAAGAAACCGGCACCGCGGTCCAGCTGTTGTGGCGAGGCGACGCCCATGGCCTCGGCCACCAGTTGGCAGACCGTGTCGGTCAGCATCTGGTGGCGTCCGGCCGGTTCGCACTCGGCCAGTGCGGCCCGGAAACCCGTTGCCGAGGTCGATTCGGGGCCGGCACCGCCGATGAGCTCGTCGACGATGCGCAGCGCCGCGCGGCTGCGGTAGGCGCCGGCCAGACGATTCCAGTCGGCGGCGACGATGGCGCAGCACACCGGTGCCTCCGGTGCGGTGAGCACCGACAGCGCCCGGACCGCGGTATCGTCGGGCATCGGCAGCAGCCCGGACTCCAGGCTGACCTGCCGTTCGGTGTCGGACTGGTTGTCCGCCAGGGACTTCCACCAACCCCATTCGACGGCGGTGGCGGGCAGGCCCGCCGCCCGGCGGGCGTAGGCGAAGGCGTCGAGGAACGTCGTGGTGGCCGCGTAGTGGCCCAGCCACCGCGACCCGAGCAGCCCCGAGATCGAGGTGAACAGCACGAATTGCTGGACCCGATGCCGACGCGACAGCGTGTGCAACAGCCAGACCGCGTCCAATTTCGGCCCGAACATGGCGGCGACGTCGCGGTCGGTCATGTCCCGCAGGGTCACCGGGCCGCCACCGAACGCCGCCAGATACACCCCGGCCAGCGGAGGCAGGTCTGCGCCGAACCTGTCGAACAGCGCGCGCAGGGCCGCCTCGTCGGACGCATCGGCGGCCACGGTCACCAGCCGAATTCCGCGCTGCGACAACGCCGCTGTCAGATCGTCGAGGCGCGAGCCCGGATTGCGGGACACCGCGACGATTGTCCCGGCCCCCTGTGCAGCGAGGTAACTGATCAGGTGCGGGCCGATGTTGCCGGTCGCCCCGACGACGAGGTGGCTGCCGTCGGGGTCCAGACGCACCGGCGCGGCCGGAATCGAGGCCGACCGCAGCCGGGCGACGCGCCGCACCCCGGCGCGGTAGACGATCTGATCCTCGGTTCCGCCGCCGTGCGCCTCGGCGAGCACCCAGGCTGCGGCCACGTCGGCCGGGACGGACTCGTCGACATCGATGACGCGGCCCCATATCTCGGGATGTTCCAGCGCCAGCGTGCGGCCCAGTCCCCACAGCACCGCGTGCGCGGGGTTGGCACGACCGCCGGCGTCGACAGGCGCGGCGTTGCGGGTCAGCAGGGTCAGCCTCGGCGGCAGCGGACGATCGGCCATCGCCACGGCGAGCTTCCGGGCGGCGGCGAAGATCTCCTTGGCGCACAATGGATCCCAGGCTGACGCCGGGGTCGGGGGCGCATAGAGCACGTCGGTGACGGTGGCGAGTTCGGCGATGACCGCATCGGGATCGTCGGTGAGTTCCGACGGTGCGGCGACGGTGACGGCCGCGTCTGCGCCGAGACGCCGGCCGATCTCGGCGCCGAGGTCGCTGTCGGCGATCACCAGCCAGTGGTCGTCGGCGCCGGCCGGTTCGGGCGCCAGGGGCTGCGCCGGCCAGTGCAGGGCGGTGACCCAGCCGGCCGGCACCACGGAGGCGGCCGCCAGCCCGGGGCCGGCCTCGGCGACGGCGGTTCCCTCGGCAGACGGCGCCGGGACCCAGTGGTCGCTGTGCTGCCACGGCGTGACGGGCAGCGCCGGGTGCGGTTCGGGGAGGTGCGGGGTGACCGGCGGATGGGCGGTGTGGGTGGCGTTGAGGCTGGTGCGGAAGCTGACCGTGTCGTCGGAGTCGCGGACCAGTGTGCCGATGGCGTGGTGGTGGAGATCGGCCAGGGTGTCGTCGATGGCGTGGGTCAGGATCGGATTGGGGCTGATCTCGATGAAGGTGGCGTGATCGACGGCCGCGGCGCTGACCGCCTGGTGGAACCGCACCGGCTGGCGCACGTTGGCCACCCAGTAGTCGGCGTCGAGCACCCCAACGGCGGTGGGATCGTTCTCGACGACCGTCGACAGCATCGCGATGTTGGGCATCCGCGGTGTCAACCCCGCCAACGCGGCGCGCAGCGGCTCGCTGACCGGGTCCATCAGGGCGGTGTGGGAAGCGACTTCCATGTTGACCCGACGGGCGAACCGGTTGGCGGCCGTCGCGGCCGCCAGGAGCGCCTCGATCGCAGCGACCGGCCCGGCCACCACCGTCTGCCGGGGCGAGAGGTAGCCGGCGATCACCACTCCCGCGTAGTCGGCGATCAGGGCCCCGGCGGTGTCGGCATCGGCGTCGAGCAGCGCGACGGCGCCCGGCCCGGCCAGCTCGGACATCAACCGCGACCGTGCCGCGATCACCGCGAAGCCCTGTTGCGGAGTCAGCGCCCCGGCGACCACCGCGGCGGTCACCTCGCCCATGGAGTGACCGATCACCGCGTCGGGAAGAACGCCGTATGCCCGCCACAGCGCGGTCAGGGCCAGCTGAAGGCCCATCACGACCGGTTGGACCCGCGCGTCGCCCACCACCGGTTCGGCGTCGGCGAGGACCTTCTGCAACGAAAACCCTACCTGAGCAACGAAATCCGGTTCCAGGTCCGCGACGGCGGCGGCGAAGGCCGGCTCGTCGGCGAGCAGTTGCCGGCCCATGCCGACCCACTGCGAACCCTGCCCGGAGTAGACGAATACCGTTCCGGTGCCGCACCGGCCAGGGTGCGGGGCGACCACGCCGGGCGCGGACTGGCCGGCTGCCAGCGCCGCCAGACCGGCAAGCGCGCCGGCCCGGTCCCGGGCGCACACCGTGCCGAACAACGACTGCCGGGTGCGGTGGTGGTTCAGCGTGTGGGCCACCTGTTCGAGGTCGACCCCGGCGCCGGTGCCACCCATCCAATCGGCAAGCTCCCCCGCCCAGGCGGCGAGCCGCACAGGGGTCTTGCCGGACACCACCAGGGTGGTGACGGCCGACGGCTCACGCGGCGCAGCGGATTCCGGTGCGGGCGCCGGGGGAGACTCGAGCACCACGTGCGCGTTGGTGCCGCCGAACCCGAAGGACGAGACACCGGCGATGCGCCTGCCCTTACCGTCCGGCCAGGGTGTCGGTTCGGCGACGACCTTCAATCGCAGGTTCGCGAACGGGATGTGCGGGTTGGGATTCTGGTAGTCGCGATTGGCCGGGATCAGCCCGCGGTTCACCGCGAGCACCGCTTTGGCCAGTCCGGCGACGCCGGCCGCGGCCTCAAGATGGCCGAGATTCGACTTCACCGACCCGATCAGCAGGGGGGCGCCGGCCGGGCGGCCCTTACCCAGCACGGTGCCCAGCGCCCGGGCCTCGATCGGATCGCCCAGCAGCGTCCCGGTGCCGTGTGCCTCGACGTAGCCGACGTCGCGGGCCTCGACGCCGGCGTTGGCGTAGGCCGCCCGCAACACCGCCATCTGGGCGGCCGGATTGGGCGCCATCAACCCGTTGGACCGGCCGTCCTGATTGACCGCCGACCCGCGGATGACGGCGAGCACCCGGTCGCCGTCGCGCAGCGCGTCACTGAGGCGCTTGAGCACCACCACCCCGGCACCCTCGCTGCGCACGAAACCGTCGGCGGCGGCGTCGAAGGCGTGGCATGCACCGGAGCGCGAAAGCACCTCGGCCACATCGAAACTGCGGGTGGGAGCTGGGGTCAGCACGACGTTGACACCGCCGGCCAGTGCCATGTCGGACTCCCCCGACCGCAGGCTCTGGCACGCCAGGTGAACGGCCACCAACGACGACGAACAGGCGGTGTCCACCGTCACCGACGGGCCTCGCAGGTCGAAGAAGTACGACAGCCGGTTGGCGATGATGCTCAGCGCGCCGCCGGTGCCCGACCAGGCGTCGACCGCGGTCAGATCCGCCGTCGCCAGTTGCCAGTACTCGGGTGAGCAGGCGCCGGCGAACACTCCGGTGCGGGTGCCGGCCAGGACGTCGGCCGGAATACCGGCGTCGTCGAGGGCCTCGCTGGTGACCTCCAGCAGCAAGCGCTGCTGGGGATCCATCTTGTCGGCCTCGCCGGCCGGGATGTCGAAGAACTCGGCGTCGAATGCCGCGACGTCCTCGAGGTAGCCGCCCCAACGGGTGGTGGCGGCGACCACCGCGGAGTCCTGCGGCGCGCCGTGTTCGAACGATGCCCACCGGCCCGGTGGCACCTGGCCGATGCCGGATTCCCCGGCGGCCAGAAACTCCGCCAGCCCGTCCAGACTGGACACACCGCCCGGGAAGCGGCAGCCCATCCCGATCAGTGCGATCGGCTCACGGGTCGTCGGCACGGACGAAACATGTTTGGGGACAACAGGAGCGACGTCTCCGCCGGTCAGGAACCGCGCCAGCGCCGTGACGGTCGGGTACTGCCAGAACTCCACCGGGGACACCGGCCGGTTCAGTAACTCCGAGAGCCGACCGGTCAGCACGACCGCATCGCGCGAGCCGACGCCGAGATCGTGCATGGAAGCGCCGAGGTCGATCTGCTCCCGGTTGCATTCCAGTGTCTCGACCAGGTAATCGACCAGCCACCGACGGAGGCTGTCCTCGGTCGCGTCAGATCCATTCCCCGGGTCGCTGCGCTCCTGCCCGCCGGAAGTCATGAAGGCCCGTCCAGGGGGTGGAGCCGGCCGGATCGGTAGCGCTCCACCGACGCCGACCGGCGCACCTTGCCGCTGGTCGTGATCGGCAGCGACCCGGACTCCAGCAACACCACCTCTGACACCCGAATTGCGTGGGCCCGCGAAATCGCTGCCCTCACTTCGCGTTTCAGCTCCGCCAGCGCCTCGCGGTCGTAGGTTCTGAGTTCGGCAAACACCATCAGCTTTTCGGTGTGCTCGTCGGGAACCGACACCGCCGCAACGCGACCGCCGGTGATGGCGATGACGGTGGCCTCGATGTCGTCGGGGTAGATGTTGCGCCCATCGACGATCAGCAGGTCCTTGATCCGGCCGATGATGAACAGTTCGCCTTCGAAGATCACCCCGAGATCGCCGGTGCGCAGCCATGGACCGGCCGGTGTCCCCACCGACGCGTCAGTCAGCTGGCCGCCGAACAGTTGGGCCGTCAGCTCCGGGTTGCGCCAGTAGCCGGCGGTCACGTGCTCGCCGTGCAGCCAGATCTCGCCGAGTTCACCAGCGGGCTTCTCCAGAAAAGTCTCCGGGTCGACGATCCGCACAGCACCCGAAGACCGGGGTGCTCCGCAGCCCACCATCTCGCTGCCGCCCTCGGCGCACCGTTCGGCATGTCCGGCAGCAAGCTTGTCGATGTCGAACTCCAGCACGGTGGGAGGCTGCCCGCCCGATGAGGTCACCACGTACACGGTTGCCTCGGCCAGTCCGTACGCCGGCCGGATGGCCGCGGGCGCGAGGCCGAAGGGTGCGAATCGTTCGGTGAAGAGCCGCACCGTCGACCCGAGCACCCGCTCGGCGCCGTTGACCATGACCTTCGCACTGGAGAGGTCGAGGCCGGAGATGTCCTCGTCGTTTGTCCGCAGTGCTGTGAGCAGGTAGGCGAAGTTTGGCGCGGCCGTGAAAACGCAGGTGTGCGAGGCGATTTGAGCAAGCCAGCGGGCTGGCTTCTGCAGAAACGCCACCGGGCTCAACAAGACGGCCGGCCGGCCGGTGATCAACGCGTTGAAGATCCCCACGATCAGTCCCATGTCGTGATAGAGGGGCAGCCAGGAGACCGCAGTAAGGTCGGCCGGCGGGGTCGTGCCCTCGGCTTCCCACAGGTCGGGCAGCATCTGCTTGACGTTGGCGATGACGTTGCGATGCGTCACCGCCACGCCCGCGGGCTGGCGGGTGGATCCGGAGGTGTACTGCAGGTAGGCAACTTTCGACGGTGACACCGCGGGGGCCGCCGCCGGAGTCAACGGCGAGTAGAAATCTAGGGTGTCGACCTCGATCACCTTCGGCGGCCGTGGCGTCGGGGTGCCCTGCACATACTCGGCGATGGCATCGGCGGAGGCGGAGTTGGTCAGTACCGCCACCGGTCGGCAGTCCTTCAGCGCGCCGACGATTCGCTCGTCGTGTTGCCCGGACACCGGCACCGTCAGCGGAGCGGCGATGAAGCCCGCGAGCAGCGCGCCGTAAAAGCCGACGACGTACTCCATACTCTGCGGTGCCAGAATGACGGCACGGTCCCCCGGCGCACCGTGCTTGAGTAGTTCCGCCGCGACGACCTGGGCCCGGTGGTGCATTTCGGACCAGGTCAGGGTTTCGGCGAAGCCCTCCGGGTCGACCTCGTAGTCGACGAACGTGTACGCCGGATCGTCGGGTTGCTCGAGCGCCCTGTGCTCGAGCAGAGCGGGAATCGAGATATCGGTCTCCGGCATCACAGCTCCTTTGGGAAGGGTCACAGCTGGGTTGATTCGACGCTGTCGAACAACGAATCCAGCACGCTGCCCGCGGAATCGTCGTCTTCGAAGTTGTCCTCGGTCTCCGAGGGCGAAATCCGCGCCACCAGGTAGCCGGTGAAGCTGGCGATGGTGGGGTGGTTGAACAGCATCGTCGCGGACAGCTCTATGCCGACGAGTTGTTCGAGCTGGCGGCGGATCGAGATCGCCATCACCGAGTTCAGGCCCATCTCGGCGAACGGCTTGTCGAGTTCGATCTGGTCCTCCGGGAGGCGCAGTTCGCCGGCCAGGATCGCCCGGACTCCCTGCTGCAGCCCGGCCCGCATCTCCTCCGGCGGCATCTGCGCCCACTCCACGGCCGGCTTTGCCGCCGGACCAGCGCCGGCGGTCTGCGCCGAGGGCCGCATCGGGGCCATGACCACCTGGGCGGTGTCGTAGCGGCTGACGTACTCCCATGCGGCGGAGGCCTCGACCGGGTTGATCGGACGCGACCCGACCCGCTGCAGCTCGTCGACGACGATTGCGGCGTCCTTGCCGAACCCGAGACCCTCCCAGGCCACCCAGTCGAGACTGACAGTGTTATCGCCCCGGCCGTGGCGGGCGCGCGCGAGGCCGTCGAGGTAGGCGTTGCCGCATGCGTAGGCCGCCTGGCCGGGCACGCCGAACACCGTTCCGGCCGAGGCGGTCAGGTACAGGAAGTCCAGCTGACCGGGCGGGAAGGCCCGGTCGAGCACCTGCGCACCGGCGATCTTGGGCCATACGGTCCGGTGCACCCGGTCGGGATCCAGATCGGTGAGCAGCTGCCCCTCAGCCAGACCGGCGGCGTGGATCACCCCGCGGATCGGCGGTGCGCCGTCGGCGTCCCGCCCGGCGAGGAACTCCTGCACGGCCTCGGCCGAGCCGATGTCGATCGCGGCGGTCTCGACGGTCACACCGCGCCGCTGGAGCCCGCGGATCGCGGCCAGTCGCCGGCGCGTACCCGCATCGGCGTTGGCGGCCTCGCCGCCGGCGGGCGCCTTGGTGCGCCCGAGCAGAATGACCCGGCGGGCGCCGCGGTTGCCCAGCCAGTCGGCCATCAGCAGACCGAGGTCACCCAGGCCGCCGGTGATCAGATAGGCCGCATCGGAGCGACAGCGCAGCGGTTGACGGACCGGGTCGTCGTGGAACGGGCCAAGTGCGGACGTCAGGAGCTGACCGTCGCGCACCAGCACGGTCGACTTCGACGGGGTGTGCAGGATGGCGCTCAACGTGGTGGCCGTGTCCGCGGCGTCGTCGGTCGCGCCGGCGTCCAGCAGTCCGCCCCACAGTTGCGGCTGCTCCGCGTCGATGACACCGGCCAGCGCCCACAGGCAACTCTGCCGGCGAGCCGCATCCGAGGCGGCCTCGTACACCCCGTGGGTGAGGATCCACAGAGTGACCGGTTTGCGGGGATCCCGTTCCGCCAACCGGGTGACGATCTCCCCTACGTCGCAGATGAGCCGGACGGCGACGTCGACGTCGGCCTCGGCGGTGTCGATCTTCGGGACGTAGACGACATAGCGGGCGTCGGACAGATCCGCCGCGGGGTAGCCCAGCGCGGAGAACTGATCGCGCAATTCCTGCGTCGAATCCTGTTCTCCCACAACAGCAATCGGAGCAGATGCTACCGCAGCACCGACGTCGTCACGCTCCCACGGCTGCCATTCGATGGCGTGCGCCACCGTCGCCGGATCGGCGGCCGGGGTCAGCGCGGCACTGGACTCCACGACCCGGTAGCGCAGCCCGCCCACCTCGACCCGGAGGTGGCCGTCCGGAGTCTGGACCGCGGCGTCGACGACCAGGCCGTCCTCGGATCCCGCCCGTTGCCGGACATCGACCACGCCTGCACTCGGCGCAGTCAGCAGGCCCGACGGGCCGCCGGTGACTCTAATCGCGTCGGCGGCGACCGGCAGAACCAGACCTACCTCGGCGGCGACGACGAGCTGGGCGGTGTCCATCGCCGCATCGAGCAGGGCGACGGTCAGCGGCACTGCCGGCGCGGCCGGCAGTGTGATGTGGGCCCGCACGCGCCCCGGCGTCGACTCGTGGGAGTCGACCGACCACTCGAAAGCGTGGCCCTCAATGCGCAGTCCGCCCATGACGTCGTCCATCGCAGACGGATCTGCGGCGACGACGTCGCTGAGTTCGGGCTCACCTACCGGCGACGGCCCGTCACCGATCCTGGCGGTGACGTGCCGCACCCAGTTCTGGGTGTCGGCGTCGGCGGCGGCAGAGGCGATCGTGACGAGCTCACCGTCGGTGAACACCTGCACCATCCGGGGCTGGTCGAGCGTCAACGGGCTGTCGAACCGGATGTCCTCGATGCCGGCGGCGCCACATTCGGCCGCGGCCGCGGCGAGCGACGCGACGAGCACCGAGGGCGGGACGATGTCGGCTCCGGCAATCCGCCGGTACCCGGGATAGGGCCTGGCGTCGGGCACCAGCCGGGCCTGCCACAGGTGCCCGGCCGTCGCGCCCGCCACCGGCGTGTGTGTCCCCAGGAGTGAGCCGTATCGGGGCGTCGCCGAACCTGCGCTGTGGCGTCTCTTCGGAGCCGGTATCCAGTGGTGCGCGTGCTGCCACGGGGTTGTCGGCAGGGCGATGTGCGGCTCGGGCGGGTGCGGCGTGACCGGCGGTCGGGTGGTGTGGGTGGTGTTGAGATTGGTGTGGAACGTGAACGTGTCGTCACTGTCACGGGCCAGCGTGCCGACGGTGTGATGGTGAACGTCACCGAGGGTGTCGTCGATCGAGTAGGTCAGCACCGGGTTCGGACTGATCTCGACGAAGATCGAGTGTTCGGCTCCGGCGGCGGCGACGGCCTGGGTGAAGCGGACCGGGTTGCGCAGGTTGTCCACCCAGTGGCCGGCGTCGAACGCAGTGGTTGCATCCCGACCGCCGGTGGTCACGAATACCGGGATCACCGGCGGCTTCGGGTTCAGATCCGCCAACTCCGCACGCAGATCGTCCAGCACCGGATCGATGATCGCGTGATGGGAGGCCACGTCCACCTCGACCCGACGCGCCAGCAGATCCCGACCGGCCACCACCGCGATCACGGCGTCCACCTGATCCGGCGGACCGGCCACCACGACCTGCCGCGGCGAGGCCTCCACCGCCACCGTCACATCCGGATACCCGGCCAACAACTCCTCGGCATCAGCACCGGAGAGCTCCAGCAGCGCCATCGCGCCCTGACCCGACAGCCGCCGCATCAACTGCGACCGCGTCGCAATCACTTTCAGCCCCTCGGCCGGGCTCAACGCACCGGCTACCACCGCCGCGGTGACCTCACCCATCGAGTGACCGATCACCGTATCCGGAGTCACACCGTAGGACCGCCACAGCGCCGTCAGCGCCAACTGAACACCGACCAGCACCGGCTGGATCCGGTCGATCCCGACGACGGACTCACCGGACTCCAGCACCTCACGCAGCGAAAAACCCGCCTGCGCAACGAAATCCGGCTCCAACTCCGCCACCGCCACCGCGAACGCCGGCTCCTCGGCCAACAACCGACGGCCCATCCCCGCCCACTGCGAACCCTGACCCGAATACACGAACACGGTGCCGGCCCGGCACGGGCCCTCATGTGCCGAGACGGCACCCGGTGCGGACTGACCGGCGGCGAGCGCGGCCAGGCCGGCCGCTGCCTGCTCGGAGTCGCGGGCGCAGACGGTGGCGAACAGCCGATGGCCGCTGCGATGGTGGTTGAGGGAGTGAGCCACCTGTTCCAGTTCGACACCCTTGCCCGCGCCGCCGAGCCAGTCGGCCAGCATCTGCGCGGTCGCGTCGATGCGCGCCGGGCTCTTGCCGGAGATCACCAGGGTGCTGACGGCGCCGTTGCCCGCCGCCGGAGGCTGCGCCTGCACGGGCGCCTGTTCCAAGACCACGTGCGCATTGGTGCCGCCGAACCCGAACGACGACACCCCGGCCCGGCGCGGACGGCCGCGGTCGGTCCAATCCGTCTGTTCGGCAACGACTTTGAGGCGCAGATTTTCGAAGGGGATGTGCGGGTTGGGGTTTCGGTACCCGGCCGTCGCGGGGATCGAGCCGCGCTGAAGAGCCAGGACCGCCTTGGCCAGACCGGCCACGCCGGCGGCGGCCTCCATATGGCCGAGGTTGGACTTCACCGACCCGATGAGCAGCGGGTCGTCGGCCGGACGGCCCCGGCCCAGCACCGTACCCAGCGCGCGGGCTTCGATCGGATCGCCCAGCAGGGTTCCGGTGCCGTGCGCCTCGATGTAGTCCACCTCACGCATGTCGACGTCGGCATCGGCGTAGGCCGCGCGCAACACTTCCATCTGCGCGGCAGGATTGGGCGCCATCAAGCCGTTGGATCGGCCGTCCTGATTGACCGCCGAACCGCGCACCACCGCCAGCACCCGGTCACCGTCGCGCAGTGCATCACTGAGCCGCTTGAGCACCACCACCCCGGCGCCCTCACTGCGCACGAAACCGTCCGCCGCGGCGTCGAAGGAGTGACACTGCCCCGATGCCGACATCGCTTCGGCCACATCGAAACTGCGGGTCGGGGCTGGCGACAGCAGTACGTTGACCCCGGCCGCAAGGGCCATGTCGGACTCCCCCGACCGCAGGCTCTGACACGCCAGGTGCACGGCCACCAACGAGGACGAACACGCGGTGTCCACCGTCACCGACGGGCCGCGCAGATCGAAGAAGTACGACAGCCGGTTGGCGATGATGCTCATCGCGCCGCCGGTCCCCGACCAGGCGTCGACCGCGCTCAGGTCGGAGGCGGCGAGGTAGCCGTACTCGCCGAGGCAAGCGCCGACGAAGACGCCGGTCCGGCTGTGGCGCAACGTCTGCGGCGCGATGCCGGCGTGTTCGAACGCCTCCTGGGTGACCTCCAGCAGCAGCCGCTGCTGGGGGTCCATCTTGTCGGCCTCACCGGGCGGGATGTCGAAGAACTCGGCGTCGAACGCCGCCACGTCGTCGAGGAACCCGCCCCACTTGCTGGTTCCGGCCAGCGCCGCCGCGGTCTCCGGGGAATCGTCGGCGAACCATGCCCAACGCTCCGCCGGGACCTCACGGACACCCGACCAACCGTCGGCGATGAAGTCCCAGAGTTCGTCGGGTCCGTTGACGCCGCCGGGGAATCGGCAACCGACGCCGATGACGGCGATCGCCTCACGCTCTATACCGGCCCCGGGATCGGATGCGACCATCTGCACCGGTTCGACTTCGCCGCCGGTGAGGAACGTCGACAGCGCGTTGACCGTGGGGTACTGCCAGAATTCGATCGGCGACACCGGGCGACCCAGCACCTCCGCCAGTTCGCCGGTGAGCACCACGGCGTCGGCCGAGCCGACCGCGAGATCGTTCAGCGGAGCGTCGCAATCGATTTCGTCCGGACTCAGGCCGATGGTGTTGACCAGGTAGTCAACAAGCCACTGCCGCAAGCCGTCCTCGTCAAAGGTCATGAACCGGCGTCCAAGCGACTGAACTCGCCGGCCGTATACATCTGGGCGCAACTGGAACGCCGAACCTTGCCGCTGGTCGTGATCGGCAACGCCCCCTGGGCGACCAGGACCAGGTCGCCGACCCGAACGCCGTGGGTGTTCCTGACCGCCGCCGCCACCCGGCGTTTGATGTCGCGCAGCTTCTCGGCCACCTCATCGGGCGAGCCGGCGGGCAGCTTGATCTCCGCGATCGCGACGAGTTTTTCGGTGGCCTCGTCCGGGATGGACACCGCGGCGACCCGGCCGACGGTGATCTCACTGACGGTCAGTTCGATGTCTTCCGGATAGTGGTTGCGACCGTCGACGATCAGCAGGTCCTTGATCCGGCCGATGATGTAGAGCTCGTCGGAGAAGATGGCACCCAGGTCCCCAGTCCGCAACCACGGGCCTGCCGGCGTGCCCTCCGACGGCGCCGCCAAACGGCCCCCGAACGTCCGAGCGGTGAGCTCGGGGTTGCGCCAGTATCCCGGCGACACCTGATCGCCGTGAACCCAGATTTCACCCACCTCCCCGGCGGCCAGCTCGACGGCCTTCTCCGGATCGACGATCCGGACGTCCGACGAACGCGGTATCCCGCAGCCGACCAGTTCCGAGCCGCCCGCGGAGCACTCCTCGACGTGCCCGGCGGCGAGCTTTTCGGAGTCGAACCGCACCTCCGTCGGCGGCCGTCCGCCCGGTGACGCCACGACGTATACGGTGGCCTCGGCCAGTCCATAGGACGACCGCACCGTCGACGCGGACAGCCCGTGCGGGGCGAACCGTTCGGTGAAGCGGTGCAACGTGCTGGGATGCACTCGTTCGGCGCCACTGATGATGCCGAGCACGTCGCCCAGGTCCAGGCCCTCGAGGTCGGCATCAGAGGTGCGGCGGGCAGACAGTTCGAGCCCGAAGTTCGGCGCGGCGGTGAAGGCCTTGGGGTTGATCGCCAACTGGCGGATCCAGCGCGCGGGCTTCTGTAGGAAGCCCACCGGGCTCAATACGACTCCGCGGCGGTTCACGATGAGCGGTGCGAGCACGCCCATCACCAGGCCCATGTCGTGATAGAACGGCAGCCAGGAGACCATCGTCACGTCGGATGGCGCACCGCCGGGAATGTGCTCGCCGTAGTCGCCCAGAATCTGCGCCAGGTTACTGATGACGTTCTTGTGGGTGAGTACCACGCCGGCCGGCGATCGGGTGGACCCGGAGGTGTACTGCAGATAGGCGGTCGAGGAATCGAACACCGCAGAATCGGAACCGGTCATACGCACAATGGGCACCGGCGCGGCGAAGGGATCGAGCGCGTCGACCTCGACCACCTCTGCGGCCGGTCCGCCGGCCTGGCCGCCGGAGTAGCGCGCAACGTCACCCGCCACCGCGGAGGTGGTCAGCAGAACCGTCGGGGCGGAGTCCCTGAGCGCACCCACGACCCGCTCGTCGAGCCCGCCGGCGAACGGTACGGGCAGCGGGACAGCGATGAAACCGGCGTGTATGGCGCCGAAGAACGCGACGATGTAGTCCATGCCCTGCGGAGCCAGAATCGCCGCGCGGTCACCGGGAGCACCGCAGTGCAGCAACCGCCCCGCCACCGCCTGGACCCGGACGTAGAGCTCGGACCACGTGACGGTGTCGGCAAATCCGGCGGGGTCGACGTCGTAGTCCAGGAACGTGTAGGCAATTTCGTCGGCCCGCTGCTCAGCTCGGTTTTTCAGTAGTTCAGAAATAGGCAACAGTATCTCCGGCATCACTCATCAACACCCCAGCCAACGCACGCATCTAGGCACGACAGGCTAACAAACTTGGCACCCGGTCACGAAACCGCGTTCTCAGCGAAAGCTTACATGCGCTCAGCAAAAATTAATGCTTCCCCCAGGATTTTCACGTTTAAGGCGGCAAGCGAAGCGCCATCAACCCCCGGAACTCAGGAACACACTGCGTCAGCAGTACCGCTGAAGCTTGTCCTCGATGTCGGCGACCAACTCCGCTAAATGATCGTTGACGTAAAAATGGTGCCCGCTGAACTCCCGCATGCTGAACTCGCCGGTGGTTCGGTCAGCCCAGGGCTGAACTTTCTCCGGGGCGGCGATCGCGTCGTCGTCGGCCAGGTAGGCGGCGATCGGGCAGGACACCGCAGCGTCGGATGGGCACTCGTAGTTCATGATCGCCTTGTATCCCCGGAGGGTGGGCAGGATCCGCGCGGCGAATTCCTCGTTTTCCAGGAACTCCGGGTTGACCCCGGTCATCTCCCCCACCACCTCGAGCAGGCCTCGATCGGACTCGGGAATGTATTCCGTCCCGAGCAGGCCCGGTGCCGCGGATGCCGACACGAACAGCGCCGAGATCGGTCTGTCCGCTGCCTCGAACCGACGGGCGACCTCGAATGAAACCAGCGCACCCATGCTATGCCCGAAGAACGCCACGGGTCCGTCGGACTTGGCGGGCAGCAGTCCGAAGACCCGCTCGGCCAGGTCGGGAATGCTGCGGAAGGATGCCAGATCGTGGCTGCCGCCTTTGCCCGGATACTGCACCGCCACACGTTTGACGTCGGAGGTGAACGTCTTGGCGAACGGTATGTAGTACTGCGCCGACCCGCCTGCATGCGGGAAGATGAAGAGCGTCGTCGGTCCGGCCACCGGCACAGATTACCGTTGCCGGCGCCGCTAATCCGTCGCGAAGTCGGCCTCCGCATCCCGGTTGAGGTCGACGTAGGCCTTGTCGCTGACGTCGAAGGCGACGCTCTGGATCGTCCCGCCGGTGAAGTGTCCCGGGTTCTTGTACTGCGCCGAGACGTTGTCGCCGCTGTCGTAGCCGACGCACAGGCCGTCACCGGCCAGGGTGAACTTGCCGATCTGGGCGCGCATCGGTCCGTCTGTCACCGGCTTGCCGTCGACGAACAACGTGGTCTTCCCTAGCGATTCGCCGTGTTCGCCGGCTTTCTCCCGTTTGAACTCCATGCCGAGGGTGTGCTTGCCCGGGGACAGCGGCGGGGAGACGAAGTCCTGCTCGGGCTTGATGCCCAGGAAGTTGTACACGTAGTGCAGCCGGCCGTCCTTGATGAACAGGGTGTGCCCGCCGAAGCGCGAACCATGGGCGAAAATTACGCCGTCGGCGCCGGTTTTCAGGTCGGCGTTGGCGGCGATCTTGTAGGAACGCCCGCGGATGCTGACCGCCACGCCCTCGGGCACCGGCGCGGTGTCGGGGTAATAGATGTAGCGGTCCCGGGGCGGTTCGGACTGCGGTCGCGGGGTGCCGGCCTGCTCCACCGCAGAGCGGTCGTCGAGGGGAAGCACGAAGTTATCCCTGGCCTCTTCATCCCAGGCCTTGATGAGCTCCTTGAGCTTGTCGGGGTGCTGGTCGGCGACGTTGGTGGACTCCGAGCGGTCCTCGTCGACGTGGTAGAGCTCCCACCGATCCTGGTCGAAATGGCCCTTGTTGCTCAGCGGAGCATGCAACGAGGCGGCCTTCCAGCCGTCCTGCCAGATCCCGCGGGTACCGAGCATCGCGAAGTACTGACGCTTGCGGGTGGTCGGGGCGTCCTTCGAGTCGAAGCTGTAGCGCATCGACACCCCGTTGAGCGGATACTGCTTGATGCCCTTGTACTCCTTGGGCATCTCCAAGCCCGCCACGTCGAGAACGGTCGCCGCGACGTCGGTCGCGTGGTGGTACTGGTTTCGCACTTCACCTTTGGCCTTGATGCCCTTCGGCCAAGAGATGACCATCGGGTCGCAGGTGCCGCCGGCGAACTGGGCGTAGCGCTTGAACATCTGGAACGGCGTGGAGAACGCCGTCGCCCACCCCGTCGGGTAGTGCTCGTAGGTGTCCGGGCTGCCGAGGGTGTCGATGTACTTCATGTTCTCGCTCAGCTCATCGGGATAGCCGTTGAAGAACTTGTTCTCGTTGACCGAGCCGTTGGGCGAGCCCTCGCCGGAGGCGCCGTTGTCGGCACAGTAGAAGACGATCGTGTTCTCCAACTGCCCGGTCTGCTCCAGGTAGTCGACGATCCGGCCGACCTGGGCGTCGGTGTACTCGGAGAACCCGGCGAAGACCTCAGCCATCCGGGAGAACAGTTTCTTCTCGTCGGCGTTGAGCGAATTCCATGGC
The DNA here is from genome assembly GCA_964629725.1 of uncultured Mycobacterium sp. Taxonomy (GTDB): domain Bacteria; phylum Actinomycetota; class Actinomycetes; order Mycobacteriales; family Mycobacteriaceae; genus Mycobacterium. The sequence goes on along the minus strand of CAZVST010000011.1, from coordinate 13,380 downwards.
CGCACAGCGTCATTGGCGGCGGCGACGTCCTCGGGCAGCGGATTGATCGGGGTCATCTTGGTGCCCTCCGGCAGGACACCCTTGGCGATCATCCGGGGCAGCACCCAATCGCGGTAGGCCTCATACCCGTCGTCGAACTTGCCCTTGTACTTGTCGATGTACTCCTGCGGGGCCTGATGCGGGGCGTGGTTGGCACCCGGACAGAACCACATGAACCAGGGCTTCGACGGATTGCTCGACTTCTGGTCCCGCAACATCCGAATCGCGTTATCGGCAAGATCCTTGGAGAGGTGATAACCCTCCTCCGGGCTGAACGGCTGCTCGACGAACCGGTTGTCCTCAACCAGGTCGGGATACCACTGGTTGGTCTCCCCGCCCAGGAACCCGTAGAACCGGTCGAATCCCTTCTGCAACGGCCACTCCGACTTGCTGCCGCCGCTGGAGACGTCCTCTTCGGGCACGTTGTGGTTCTTGCCCAGCCAGAATGTGCTGTAGCCGTTGTCCTGCAACACCTGCCCGATCGTCGCGCACTGCGCGGGCAACCGGGCGGCCATGCCCGGAAAACCGTTGGAGCCCTCCGTGATCGATCCCGACCGATTGACGTGCTGGCTGCGCCCAGTGAGGAAGCAGGAGCGCGTCGGGGAGCACAGCGCCGTAGTGTGCCACTGCGAATACATCACCCCGTTGTCGGCCAGCCGCTGCAGGACCGGCATGTTGACGCGCCCGCCATACGGCGACCAGGTGGCCAGCCCAGTGTCGTCGTAGAGGACGATGAGGATGTTCGGTGCGCCGTCGGGCGCCTTCTTCAACTCGAACGGTTTCCAGTCCGGCGTCGAGTCCCGCACATCGAGCTCGATCTTGCCGTCGAAGCCCTCGTTGATGCCCGTCCCGTACCCCGGCGGACCATCGCCACCGCCGGCCGCCGCGCCCGAACCACCCGAGTCCTTCGAACCACACCCCGCCACGAACGTCGATGCCGCCGCCACCCCCGCACCAGCAGCCAAGCCGCCGAGGATCTTCCGCCGGGAAACCCGCTGAACGGGTTGATCTTCCGGAGTCGAATCTCCGCGGGGCCTCGTCTCAGTCATGGGTTCCTCTCGGTTTTTTCGGTGCGTCAGTCTGTCGAGAACGCCGCGGCGGCGTCGCGCTGAAGATCGACGTAGGCCTTCTCGCTCACATCGATCGCGACGCCCTGGATGGTGCCGCCGGTGAACGTGCCGGGGTTTTTGTACTGCTCGGAGACGTTGTCGCCGCTGTCATAGCCGACACACAGACCGTCACCGGAGAGGGTGAACTTGCCGATCTGCGCCTTCATCGGTCCTTCCGCGACCGGCTTGTCGTCGACGTAAAGAACCGTCTTGCCCAACGACTCGCCGTGCTCGCCGGCCTTCTCCCGATTGAACTCCATGCCGAGGGTGTGCTTGCCCGGCGGCAGCGGCGGGGAGACGAAGTCCTGCTCGGGCTTGATGCCCAGGAAGTTGTACACGTAGTGCAGCCGGCCGTCCTTGATGAACAACGTGTGCCCACCGAACCGCGAACCGTGCGCGAACAGAACTCCCTCGGCTTCGGGCTTGATATCGACATTCGCGATGATCTTGTAGGAGCGCCCGCGGATGCTGACCGCCACCCCCTCGGGCACCGGCGCGGTCTCGGGGTAATAGATGTAGCGATCCCGCGGTGGTTCGGACTGCGGACGCGGCGTGTTGAGCACTTCGGTGGCAACGCGGTCGTCCAGCGGTAGCACGAAATTGTTCTTGGCCTCCTCGAACCAGGCGTCGATCAGCTCCTTGAGCTTGTCCGGGTTCTGGTCGGCCAGGTTGGTGGATTCCGAGCGATCCTCCTCGACGTGGTAGAGCTCCCACTTGTCCTCGTCGAAATGCCCCCGGCCGCTGATCGGGGCATGCAGGGTCGCAGCCTTCCAGCCGTCCTGCCAGATCCCGCGGGTGCCCAGCATCGCGAAATACTGGCGCTTGCGGATGGTCGGGGCTTCCTTGGAGTCGAAGCTGTAGCGCATCGACACCCCGTTGAGCGGATACTGCTTGATGCCCTTGTACTCCTTGGGCATCTCCAACCCCGCGACATCGAGGACAGTCGCCGCAACGTCGGTGGCGTGGTGATACTGATGGCGCACTTCACCTTTGGCCTTGATGCCCTTCGGCCAGGAGATCACCATCGGATCGCAGGTGCCACCCGCGAACTGGCTGTAGCGCTTGAACATCTGGAACGGCGTGGAGAACGCCGTCGCCCATCCGGTCGGATAATGGTTATAGGTATCCGGGCTGCCCAGGGTGTTGAGATATTTCATGTTCTCCGACAACTCGTCGGGATAGCCGTTGAAGAACTTGTTCTCGTTCACCGAACCATTGGGGGAGCCCTCCCCCGAGGCGCCGTTGTCGGCGCTGTAGAAGACGATCGTGTTCTCCAACTGCCCGGTCTGCTCGAGGTAGTCGATGATCCGGCCGACCTGCGCATCGGTGTACTCCGAGAAACCGGCATACACCTCCGCCATCCGCGAGAACAACTTCTTCTCATCGTCATTGAGCGTATTCCACGGCCGCACAGCATCATTGGCGGCGGCGACATCGGCCGGCAAAGGATTGATCGGGGTCAACTTCGTGCCTTCGGGGAAGATCCCCTTCTGGACCATCCGGGGCAGCACCCAATCGCGGTAGGCCTCATACCCGTCGTCGAACTTGCCCTTGTACTTGTCGATGTACTCCTGCGGGGCATGGTGCGGAGCGTGATTGGCCCCCGGGCAGAACCACATGAACCAGGGCTTCGACGGATTCGACGACTTCTGATCCCGCAACATCCGGATCGCGTTATCGGCAAGATCCTTAGAGAGGTGATAACCCTCCTCCGGGCCATAGGGCTGTTCGACGAAGCGGTTGTCCTCGACCAGATCCGGATACCACTGGTTGGTCTCCCCGCCCAGGAATCCATAGAAGCGGTCAAACCCCTTCTGCAGCGGCCATTCCGACTTGCTGCCGCCGCTGGAGACGTCCTCCTCGGGCACATTGTGGTTCTTGCCGAGCCAGAACGTGCTGTAGCCGTTGTCCTGCAACACCTGCCCCACCGTCGCGCACTGCGCAGGCGTGCGAGCCGCGGCGCCCGGGAATCCGTTCGAGCCTTCCGTGATGGCGGCGAACCGGTTCACGTGGTGGTTGCGGCCGGTGAGGAAGCAGGACCTCGTCGGCGAGCACAGCGCGGTGGTGTGCCACTGGGTGTAGGTCAAACCGTTCTCGGCCAGCTTGTCCATGACCGGCATGTTGATCCGGCCGCCGTAGGGCGACCAGGCCGCCATGCCGGTGTCGTCGTAGAGCACCACCAGGATGTTCGGCGCGCCTTCGGGCGCCTTCTTCAGTTCGAACGGCTTCCAGTCCGGGGTCGAATCACGGACGTCGAGCTCGATCTTGCCGTCGAAACCGTCGTTGATGCCGGTGCCGTACCCCGGCGGACCGTCCCCGCCGCCGGAGGCCGACCCCGAGCCGCCCGAGCCCTTCGGACCGCATCCCGCGGCGAACGTCGACGCGGCGGCGACACCCGCACCAGCGGCCAGGCCGCCGAGGATTTTTCGCCGGGACAACCCCGGACCGGTTGGTTGCTCCTCAGGCGTCGCGGCGGGATCAGGGCTGTGCTCAGTCATCAATCAGATTCCTAGAAATTTGCCGGGAAAGTGGTTTGACGGAGAATCAACTCAAGTTCCTGCAGACTGTCCTCAAGATAATCCAGGAGCCGCTGAAGTTTCGGGACGGCGAGCCGGCAACCGACGAGTCCGAACTCGAGATGGTCCGCGTAGCTCAAACAGGTGATGTTGAGGGCCTGGTTCTCGGTGGGGATCGACAGCGGATAGATCGACTCGAGTTCGGCGCCGTTCCAATACAGCCGTTCGCGCGGACCCGGCACATTCGAGATGAGGACGTTGTAGGGCGGAGCGACGTTCGAAGCCCCCGGCACGCGAGTCAATGCGGATGGCCCGACTGTGGTCAGGACGCCCAGTGCCGCCATCTGCAGCCCGGGCCGGTCCGCCATCACCGCTTTGGTCGCGCGCATCGACGATGTGATGGCCTCCAGCCGAGCCTCCGGGTCACCGAGGTCGGTGGCCAGATTGCACAGTACGAAGGTGATCGCGTTGCCTTGCCCGTCCCCGTCACCGGTGCGCAGGGATACCGGTATCGACGCGATCAACGGTTCGTCGGGCAGCGCGTCGTTGGCCAGCAAGTAGCGGCGCAGCGCGCCCGCGCTCATGGCCAGCACCATGTCGTTGAGGGTGACTCCGCGCGCCTTGGCGACTTTGAGGATGCGCGCGATGTCCCAGGACTGGGCGGCCACCCGGCGTGATCCGCTGATCGGGACGTTAAGCATGCTCTTGGGCGCTCCGTAGGGCAGAACAGCCGTCTGATCTTTCAGGGCCGCGCGGCCGTAGTCCGCCAGCATGGAGCCCATTCCCCGGAACCCCATGAGCGTTCGGCCCGCACTGCGGAAGGTCTCGACGGGATGGGCGATCCGCCGCTGCTTTGCTACCGCCGGTCGTTCGTCGCCGGCAGCCCACATCGGCGGTCTGCCCCGGACCTCCGGGTCGGGACTGCACGATTGCAGCACTTTTCGCGTCAGCGTGATCCCGTCGGCCAGGGAATGATGGCACTTGGCGTAGGTGGCAAACCGGCTGTCCGGCAAGCCCTCGATGACGTGGTACTCCCACAGCGGTCGGTGCCGATCGAGCAGGCTGCCGTGCAACCGTGAGACAAGTTCCAGGAGTTCCCGGATCCGGCCCGGCCGGGGCAGCGCCGAGCGGCGGACGTGGTAGTCGACGTCGACGTGGGCCTCGGTCTTCCACCAGAAGTTGCCGAGGGACTCGACCGGATCGCGGGGGCGCCGGGAGAACAGCGGCGCCACATCGGTGTAGGTGAGCAATTCCCGGTACAGGTCGCCGGGATAGTCCTCATCCTTGTCCGGTGGAGTCTTGAAGATCTGCAAACCCGCGACATGCATCGGATGCTCGCGTGCCTCTTGAATCAGGAACGCCGAGTCCAGTGGCGCAATCATTCCCATGGTCGGATTTGCCCTTCAGGTAGGCCTGAGCGTGCACTCTAGGGTCTAGTGCGGCGCGGGCCCTGTCTCGGGAATGGGCGAAAACGTCTGCAGGGTGTTTGTTCCCACGAACAAAGACAACCGGAGGTGGACCATCGTGACTCAATCGGATGCGGTCGCAGCCGGGGCATGGCTGGACGAATTCGCACGGAAATCCGAGAGCAGCGAAATTCTCGACCGCCTGTCGACGTCGTCGACGACCGGATCGTCGAGGCGCTCCACGAGTTCCTCGATCCCACCCTGCGCCCCGAATTGCACGCCAGCACCCGGGCGCACTGGAAGGGCTTTCTGACTGTCGTGTCCCGCGAGACGATCGAGGTGCAACCGGCGCCGCAGATCTCCGAACTGGCCCGCACCCTGGCTCGCCGCGGTTACGAACTCCCGTTGTTGCTGTCGGTGTACCGGATCGGCCAGCGGGCGTTATGGCAGTTCATCACCGGGGTTCTGCAGGACGAGGTCCCCGATCCGGCAGTGCGATCTGCGGTACTGCTCCAGCTCTGGTCGCATGCCGCGCACTGGCTCGACTCTACGGTGGAGGCTTTGATCGTGGTCTTCACCACCGAGCGCGAGCAGTGGCAACGCGGCATACTCGCCCAGCGCGCCGCGGTCGTGAAAGCGATTCTTGCCGAGCGACCCATCGAGATCGATTCCGCGGCAAAAACTTTGGCCTATCCGCTGCGGCAGCATCACATCGCGTTCACGCTGCGTGTCGATGAAGAACTCCCGGAACCCGATGTGCAGCAGATGTTGGAGTCCGGCGCCCGGTCGATCAGCGCCACCCTGGGTGGCGAACGGCCGTTCATCGTCTCCAGCGGAGCGAGGTCGGCGTGGTGCTGGACTGCGTTGTCCCATCGTGTTGCTGCGGTCCCCCAGTTCGAGTGCCCCCAGAACCTCCAGGTGACCGTGGGTAATTGCCACTCCGGCCTGGCGGGTTTCCGGTTGACCCATACCGAAGCCGTCGCAGCCCTTCGGGTTTCAACCGACCACCCCCCGGCGGTTGTTCGCTTCGCCGACGTGGAAATCGCCTGTCTGGCAACAGGAGTTCTCGGTTCGGAGGCCAGGGTCGCTTTCGTCCGGCGCGAGTTGGGGGATTTGGCGGCCGACGATGACACCACCGAACGGCTGCGCGACACCTTGCGGGTCTACCTCAAACAGGGCGGCGACGCCACGGCGGCGGGTGACGTGTTGCGACTTCACCCCAATTCCGTTCGCTACCGCATCCGGCAGGGGGAGAGGCGGATCGGCGGGCCGATCGGAGGCCGTAGTGTCCAGATCGAATTAGCGCTGGAGATCGTCAGCGTGCTGGGCATGTCGCCCTAGCGCTCATCGCTGAGGGCAATCCTCCTGGGTCACAAAGTCGATCAGTTCTTCCACCCGGCCGATGAGTTCGGGCTCCAGGTCCGTCCAGTCGCGCACCGAGCGGCGGATGCGCTGCCAGGCGGTGGCGATATCAGCCTGGGTGCGGTGCGGCCAGCCCAGCGCCTGACAGATGCCGTGCTTCCATTCGATGCTGCGGGGAACCTCCGGCCATGCCTGCAGGCCGACGCGTGCCGGTTTGACCGCCTGCCAGATGTCGACGTAGGGATGGCCGACCACCAGAGTGTGCTGGCCGCCCGGCCCCCGGCGCACCGCATCGGCGATGCGGGCCTCCTTGGACCCGGGGACCAGATGGTCCACCAGTACGCCGAGTCGACGCCGCGGACCCGGCCGGAAATCGGCGACGACGGCGGCGAGATCGTCGACGCCGCCGAGGTATTCGACCACCACGCCTTCGATCCGAAGGTCGTCGCCCCAGACTTGCTCGACCAGTTCGGCGTCGTGGCGGCCCTCGACGTAGATGCGGCCCGCCAGTGCCACCCGGGCTTTCGCGCCGGTCACCTTCACCGACCCCGACGCGGTTCGCTGCGTGCCTGCCGCCGGTCCGGCGGGACGCGGCGCGGTCAAGATCACCGGACGGCCGTCGACGAGGAACCCGGGGCCGAGCGGGAAGACCCGAAGGCGGCGATGGCGGTCTTCGAGTTCCACCCGTCCGCCCTCGACTCCGATGATCGCCCCGACGTAGCCGGACTGCGGATCCTCGACGACCAAGCCGATCTCGGCGCTGCACGGCACCGAACGCGGCCGTCGGGACTGGTGCGGGTTGTCGGCGAGAACGTCGGCGCCGTAGCGATCAGACACCCGGCGATCGTAGAAACCGCGCCGCCCCGGTGCGGTGGTCTGCCGCCGGCGACACGCCGGACGGAACGGACACGATTCGAGGTCGTCGTGATCGTATCGCTGGCGTCCGGTGACGTCCTGCGCAATGATGACGGCCCATGAGCAAAGGGTTGGCGATTCTCGTTCCGGTGATTGCCGCGCTGTTGGCAACCTCCGGCTGCGCACCCGCTGATGAGAAGCCGACCGCCGGCGGTCCGTCCGGTCAGTGCGACAAGGCCACACTGAAGACCGTGAAGCCCGGCACCTTGACGTTCGGCACCGATCAGCCCGCCTACCCGCCGTGGTTCGTCGGCGACGTGCCCTCGAACGGCAACGGTTTCGAGTCTGCGGTGGCCTACGCCGTCGCCGGGAAGCTCGGGTATCCGCCGAACGAGGTGGCGTGGGTGCGGGTGCCGTTCAACGCCGCCATCGCTCCCGGACCGAAGTCGTTCGATGCCAACCTCAACGAGTTCTCGATCACCGACGAGCGCAAGAACGCCGTCGACTTCTCCTCGCCGTATTACGACGTGACCCAGGCCGTCGTCGCCGTCACGTCGTCACCGGCGGCGAAAGTGACGACGCTGGAGGCGTTGCGGGGCCTCAAGCTGGGCGCGCAGGTGGGCAGCACGAGTTACAACGCGGCAAAAGCCTTGGGCACTAAGCAACCGGTGTCGGTCTACAACAACAACGACGACGCCAAAGCGGCACTCACCAGCGGCCAGATCGACGCCCTGGTGCTCGACCTGCCGACCGCGTTCCAGGTCCAAGCCGACCTGCCCGACGGCCAGATCGTGGGCCAATTGCCCGGCGGCGGCGATAAACCCGAGCAATTCGGCATTGTGCTCGACAAGGGCAGCGCGCTGACGTCGTGCGTGTCGGGTGCGGTGGACGCGCTGCGCAGCGACGGGACCCTGGCTGGTCTGCAGCAGCAGTGGCTCAACGAGGCCGGTAACGCCCCGGTCCTGAAATGACCGCACCGGCCGACGGTCTCGCGCTGACCGCTCTGGCCGAGGAGCGCCTGGCCTTCCGGCAGTCGCGGGCCCGGCGTTCGACCGGGATCGCACTGATCTCCACCGTGGTGTTCGCCGCCGTGCTGCTGTTCGCGACGACCGCGTCGCCGGGCTGGCCGCGGGTGCGCGAATCCTTCCTCAACTGGCGGGTCGGCTGGGAGAGCCTACCGGCCATCCTGCAGGGCCTCTGGCTGAACGTGAGGGTGTTGGTGGTCTGCCAGATCCTCATCCTGATCATCGGCCTGACGCTCGCGGCGGTACGGACCCTGCGGGGCCCGGTGTGGTTTCCGTTGCGCGCCTTGGCCACCGGGTATGTCGATCTGTTCCGCGGACTGCCGCTGATCATCGTGCTGTACCTGGTCGGGTTCGGGTTGCCGGGATTGCGGTTGGCCGGCATCCCGAACAATCCGGTTTTGCTGGGCGGGTTGGCTCTGGTCCTGGTGTATTCCGCCTACGTGGCCGAGGTGTTCCGGGCCGGAATAGAGTCCGTGCACCCCTCCCAGCTTTCGGCGGCGACGTCACTGGGGTTGAACTACCGGCAGACTATGCGACTGGTAGTCCTGCCCCAGGCCGCCCGCCGGGTGACCCCGGCTCTGCTGAACGATTTCGTTGCGCTGCAGAAGGATTGCGGCTTGATCTCGGTCCTGGGCGCCGTCGACGCGGTACGGGCCGCGCAAATCCAGGTGGCCACCTCCTACAACTTCACTCCCTACGTCGTCGCCGGACTGTTGTTCGTTGCGCTGGCAGTCCCGTCCGCACGACTTGCGGATTGGGCGACGCGACGCGCGGCCAACCGGCAGGGTGGCCTGTGAGCGGCCCGGTTCTGTCTGTCCGAGGCCTGGTCAAAAGGTACGGCGAACGCTCCGTCCTCAACGGGGTGGACCTCGATGTCACCGAACACGAAGTCGTGGTGCTCATCGGCGCCTCCGGGTCCGGAAAGTCCACATTGCTCAAATGCGTTGACCTGATTGAAGATGTCGACGACGGGCAGATCATCCTGGACGGCCGCGACATCAGCGACCCACGGACGGACGCCGAGGAGTCCCGCCGCAGCATGGGCATGGTGTTCCAGTCGTTCAACCTCTTCCCCCACATGTCGGTCCTGCAGAACGTGACGCTCGCACCGCGAGTCGTGTTCCGGCGCAACCGGTCCGACGCCGACGAGCGCGGGCGCGAGCTGCTCGCGCGAGTTGGACTGGCGGAGAAGGCGGACGCCTATCCCGACAAGCTGTCGGGCGGTCAGCAGCAGCGGGTTGCCATCGCCAGGGCGCTGGCCTACGACCCGCGCCTGCTGTTGCTCGACGAGATCACCAGCGCGCTGGATCCCGAACTGGTCGGGGAAGTGCTCGACCTGGTGCGCGAACTCGCCGAGTCGGGCCGCACCATCGTCATGGCTACCCACGAAATGGGTTTCGCGCGTGAGGTGGCCCACACCGTCTGCTTCCTCGACGGCGGCCGGATCATCGAATCCGGCAGCGCCGAACAGGTCCTCACCGATCCGCAACACGAACGGACCCGGCAATTCCTGCGCCGGGTCAACGGGCGGCCCTAAAGCACGGCCGTGTCACGGATCAGAATCACTTAGTAACAAATCAGCGACGTGTCAGCGTGCGTGCGCGCTATTGCAGGGTTTGTCGTGGACCCTAAAACTAGCTGCTAGCAGGAGGTTCACGATGTCGTGGCTCATGATCTATGGATTGGTTGCCGTCGGAGTGCTCGCCGGCCTGACGATCCGCTGCGCGCATGCTCTGCGAGGGGATTCCTCACGCCTGGTGGCCGTCGCCGCAGCAGCAGCGCTGTGGCCGGTGATGGCGGTGGGCTTGCTGCAGTATGGCGCCATTCGGGTAATCGCCGCTCACCTGCGCCGGCATGCCGTTGCGCTCCCGACCCCGGTCGCTGCCGAACCCGAGCCGGCCACCATTCCGGTGGTGGTCCACTCGCTGGCCCGGTTGGCGGCGCGCATCGACGTCGCCCGTCCGGCCTGAGGGGACGCACAATCGACGAAGAAATCGACCTGCCTGCATAATTCTTGGCGTGCACCTGAGAGCTGGTTCGGCATTACCGACATCCAAGGCTTCTTCGCCAAGTAACGTCAACGTCGTCTCCCCGCAAGGCGGACAGTTCAGTTGGTACGCCGACTGGGTCAACGACCAGTCCAAGCAGTATCAGACCTACATGACCCGCGAATTGTCCCCGTTCCCGGTCAGCTCCGCGTTGCGGACCGCGCGGGGTCCTGGTGGGGCATCCTTGCGGGCGGCCCACGGGTAGTACCCCGACCGGGACACCGCCAGCAACTCGGCCATCCTGGTGATGCTGTGGCTGGCCTTCTCCGCGTCAATCACTGCGAACGCCCGTTCGGGTTCGAGTTCTCGGCCGCAAAGAAGGCCGCAGCTTTTTTCAAGAAGGCCAACGTCCATCCGCAGCTCGGCCACCTCACGACGCAGCCGAGCCAGTTCGGCCCGCTCGTCGAGGTCGAGGGCCTCCGGCGGATCTTCCATCCGGGACCGCTCGATCGCCACCCACCGGCCCAGCAGGGCCTCCCCGACCCCGATCTCCCGCGCAACCTCCACGATCGTGCGCCCGGTGTCGATCACCAGACGGGCAGCCTCCGCACGGTACTTCGGGATGTAACTCTTTCTCTTCGCACCCATGAGTGCATCCTCTCCCTCCGGGCACATGCCCGGCTGGTCATGATGTCCACGAATCGGGGGGAACCTCAGGTCATGCGCGCCGACAATGACGGGGAGGGCGGCGTGATGGCGTTGATCACCCTGATCCAGCGAATCGGTGGCCGCTCCAACGCTCAGCTCATCGCGGCGTTGTCGATACTCGGAATCCTCGGCGCAGCACTGTTTTTCGGCGACAGCATGATCACGCCCGCGATCTCGGTGCTCTCCGCGTCGAGGGGCTCAAGGTTGTCAGTCCACACCTGGCGGAGTTCGTAGTTCCCATCACCGCGGTGATCATCACCGGCCTGTTCGCGGTACAACGACACGGCACCGCCACAGTGGGCAGATTGTTCGGCCCGGTCATGGTGGTGTGGTTCCTGATCATCGGGGCCTGCGGAGTCCGCGGCATCATCGAGCATCCGCAGATCCTGCAAGCACTGTCACCGACCTACGCGCTCGGCTTCATGGCCGGGCATTTCCACGTCGCTTTCTTCGCCCTGGCCGCCGTTGTGCTCTCGGTCACCGGCGCGGAGGCGTTGTATGCCGACATGGAGCATTTCGGGCGGGCGGCGATCACCTGGAGCCGGCTCGGCCTGGTGCTGCCCGCCCTGGTCCTCAACTACCTGGGGCAGGGCGCACTGCTGCTGGGCAACCAGAATGTGGTCGACGCGCAGTACTTCATGCTGGTTCCCGGCTGGGCCCAGATCCCCATGGTGGTGCTGTCCACCGCTGCGACAGTGATCGCCTCCCAGGCGGTGATCACCGGCGCCTACTCGGTGGCCTCCCGGGCCTCCCAGATCGGTTACCTGCCACGGCTTCGGATCGCGCACACCTCGGAATCCTCGATCGGCCAGATCTACGTGCCCGTGGATCAACGGGATGCTCTGGGCCGCAGTGCTCGTGCTGATTTTTGCGTTCCGCAGTTCAGCCGCGCTCGGCTATGCCTACGGCATGGCGGTGACCGGGACCATCGCCATCACCACCCTGCTGTTCCTCTATGTGGCCAAAGTCCGCTGGAACACGCCGACGTGGCTGCTGATCCTTGGCGGCGGCGCCCTGCTGTTGGTCGACCTGATGTTCCTGGGCGCCAATCTGACCAAGCTGCTGCACGGCGCCTGGCTACCGCTGCTGATCGGCCTACTGGCCTTCGCCGTGCTGACCACGTGGCGGCGCGGGCGGGAGATCGTCACCGCTGCGCGGGACAAGGCGGAAGGCCAGTAGGCCGAATTCATCACCCGGATCGACGACACCCGGCCGCCACTGCCGCGGCTTCCCGGAACCGCGGTGTTCCTCAACCGCGGGGCCACCACCGCCCCGCTGTCCATGCGCACCAACGTCGACCACATCCGCGTGCTTCAGGAGCATGTGATCATCGTGTCGGCCGACACTCTGCCGGTGCCCAGAGTGCCCGCCGACCAACGCGTCACCGTCGACGATCTCGGCCGCAGCGACGACGAAATCTTCCTCGTGTCGATCCGCTACGGCTACATGGAACAAGCCCGATGTGCCCTCCGCGCTGCGGTTGGTCGACCCGGCACTAACCGAAGCCCGATCGACCTCGGCCACGCATCCCACATCCTGTCCAAGGTCGACTTCATTGCCGGCTCAGAGCCGACGATGGCGGCATGGCGCAAGCGGTTGTTCATCGCGATCTCACACATGACCGCCGACGCCGCCGGCTACTTCGGATTGCCCCTCGACCGCACTGTCATCATCGGCGCCCGCATCGAGGTGTGACTGGATCAAGGAACCGCCGGGACACCAACTCGCCTGGCTGTAGCGGCGACATCGACACAGACGGCGGTCAACCGGGCAACCCGTAACTGAACCGTTCGCGTGTCACCGGATGCGACGCCACTGCCGGTGGGAGAGGATGTCTCAGTGACTGGGGGAGAACATATTCCGGGGCCTGCGGCCCCCGCGCACCGGCTACGCCGGATGTCCGGTCGTGATCCGCATGAGCCAAATCGGTCAGCACAGCCAAATACAACCCGTGCCTTCTGACCACTGAGTTGACTGCGGAGGCGGTGGCTGGCACGCCGGTCTTTGCGCCGCCAACCCTACAATGTCGTCCTCGCACCGCTCGCGGTCACCGCCGGCGGAGTCGTTCTTCCTGGGCGTTGACTTTATTTTTTATGTGGATTTAATGTGACCTATCCGTCGGGATTAGTGTGACCAATCCGTTGCACATCAGGCAAGGTGACGAAGATCATAAGAGTGGACACTTCTTTTCGAGCACCCCGCTTGAAGGAAATTTGTCGCGACTCGGGTACAGGCTCGGGTGGTTCGCCGTTGTTGAGCACTGCGCCGTTGTTGAGCACTGTCCCGATTGTTCTCGCCGGCCTTGATATCCATGTTGTGCCTGGTGGTCGCCACGCCGGTGGCCATCGACGTCCTGCTCTCCCCGTCGCGCC
>CAZVST010000010.1:0-88915 GCA_964629725.1 uncultured Mycobacterium sp. | reverse complement strand
CGCCGACCGCAGACCGCTCAGCGGCAGCCGACTTCTTCAGGTCGAAGTAGCTAGCCAGCCGAGCGCCCGATCCAGGCGCTTGCCGTGGCGGCTGTCGAAACCAGTCCCACGGCGCGAATCCCTCGTCACCTCACCCGGCGCACGCCAGACATCGGTGAATCCGGCAGCAGGTCGCGCGCGCTACTTCGGCGCAGCTTGCCGGATGCCGTCTTGGGCAGACTGCCCGCGGGCAGCAGCAGAACATAGCGCGGGAGATGGCCGACGTGACGGCTCACCCGGGCGGTGACGGCCTGGCTGATCCGCATACGAACGTCCTCGGCGTCGGCGTCGGCGTCGTGCACTTCGGCGAGGACGGCGAAGCCTTCCGGATCGCCGTCGACACGCACGGCGATCACACCGCCTTTGCGCACACCGTCCACGGTTTCGGCGGCGCGCTCGATATCGTGCGGGTAGAGGTTCCTGCCGGCAAGCACGATGAGATCCTTGGAGCGGCCGCAGACGTAGAGTCGCCCCTGCTCGTCGAGGTATCCCAGGTCCCCGGTGTCGAACCAACCATCATCCCGGGCCAACGGCACCCGACCGGCCGACGTGAGATAGTTCTCGGCGATCGTAGGGCCGCGCAATTCGATGTCGCCAATTTCCCTGTGCGCCAATGCTTGCCCACCCCGGCTGATGCGCACGTCCATCCCCGTCACGGGCTCCCCGACGCACACGATATGCCGCAGCTGATCAGGGTCACCTGAGCCGGGCAGCGCGCGGTGCGACTCCACGATGGCCCGGCGCGAGACGGTGTCGACCACCGCACGATCGTGCGGTGCGCCCAATGACACGACCAGTGTGGCTTCGGCGAGCCCATAGCCGGGCATCGCGGCGGTTGCCCTCATCCCGAAGCGTGCACCGGCGGTGGTGAATTCGGTGATGGCGCGGTGATCGATCGGTTCGGCTCCGTTGACCGCCACCCGAACCGACGACAGGTCGATGCTGCTGGGATCGGTGCGACGCTGTAACGCGCGGGTTAGCACCGAGTAAGCGAAATTGGGTCCTGATGTGATCGTTGCGCGGTGTCTGCTGATCAATTCCGCCCAGATGATCGGGCGCCGGAGAAACTCGTCGGGCGGGATGATGGCTACGTCGAGTCCCAGCTGCATCGGCAGGCACACAAAGGCGATCATGCCCATGTCATGGGAGAGCGGGAGCCAGCTGGCGAAGACGTCCGTGCTGATATCCAGGTCCAGTCCGTCGTGCAACGCGATAGCGCTCGCCGCGAGATTACCGTGGCTGATCTCGACGGCCTTGGGTACGCCGGTTGATCCGGAGGTCAACTGCCGCAATGCGATATCGGTGTCGTTGGTTTCGGTGTCGAACTCGATCGGTGTGGCGGTACGTAAGGAATCGACGGTACAGACGGCCAGCTGTTGCGCGGAGTGATGATCCAGTGCGGCCAGGAACTGGCCGCCGACGACCACCACGTCAGCGTTGATCAGCCTGACTGCTCGCACCGTGTCCGCCAGCCAGACAGTCAGATCAGTGCGCGGTGTGGGCTGTTGCAGCATGGTCAGCGCGGCACCCCGCAGCCACGCCGCCTGCGCCAGCGGCGCGACATCGGCGGCATCGGTCGCCAGCACGGCGATGGAACCGCCGCGACCGACACCTCTGGTGGCCAGGCCGCCACCTATCCGCTTGGCCCGCTCGTGGACGTCTCGCCAACTGAGCCGTATCGGATCCGCGAAGGTGCCTCCGGTCAAGTGTCGTGGTGACGCCGCCGCCGTGGCAAGAAGCTCGCGGGCGAAGGTGCTCAACGGATTCCGCTCCCTGGACGCCACGGCAGCAGCGCGCGGAGGATAGTCGTTGTTGCTTGCGAACCGACGGGTGCCATGCGGCTAGGCCCTCTCGTCCAACCGATGCACCACGAAGTCGACGAGGTCGCCGACATTGCGGATTCGCTGTAGTAGATCGGCGCCACGAACGTTGTGCAGCTGCGGATATTCCCTGCGCAGTCGATCCAGCAGCCGAAGCTGCAGCAGCGAGTCATATCCCAGGTCGTCCGCCAACCGCTTGGATCGGTCCAGCGCGGTGACGGAGTGGTTACCCACATCGGCGATGAGGGCCAGGACCTCACCCTCGGCGCCGTCGCGCACCCGCTCGGTGTCAGCCTGCCCGACGGCGGGTGCTGCCGTCTCGACCTGGCCGACGTGCACCGGGTGGTGCGAGTCGGTGACTGGAGCGTTAAACCAGAAACGGCGCGTGTCATCGAAGACGTAGGCCGGAAGTCGCTGCAGCGGGCCCGCTGGCTCGCCGTACAGCGGGGTGAGGTCCGGCGAATATCCGTCACGCAGCAAGGTCGCTGCGACGGCGAGCAGCTCACTCCCCTCGGAGTCTGGGCCGCCACAGAGGACGAGCGAGCGTGCCGGCGCCGGCAGTCCCGCTTGCCGGGCGAGAGCGAGCAGCCCGGATCTGGGACCGGCTTCGGCGAGATAGTCAGCGTCGGCTGTGTTCACGGCGGCGCGCAGTGCGTCGTGGAACTGCACCGGCGCGCATATCTGCTGGGCCCAGTAGTCGGCGGTCATCTCGGTGCCATCGATGTGTCTACCGAGCACTGTTGAGAACAGGGGGAACTCGGCGGGCTGCGGTTCGAGCCCGTCCAACTCGTTCCGGAAGTCCTTCACGATCGGCTCCATCAGCGGCGAGTGAAAGGCATGGGACACCGCCAGCCCCCGCGCCGTGCCGCCATAACGGCCGACGACTTCCTGTAGCCGTGCCACCGCGTCAGTGGTCCCCGACATCGTCAGTGAACGTGGGCCGTTGACGGCCGCGATCACGCAGCCGGGCACCTCGGCGACAAGCTCCTGTGCCTGCGCCACGCTGAGGTCAATCGCGATCATTGCCCCATTGGGCGGCAACGAACCCATCAACCGCCCTCGGGCCACGACGAGCCGGGCGGCATCCTCGACGGTGAGGACGCTCGCGAGGCAGGCGGCGCTGATCTCTCCGAGGCTATGGCCGATGCCGAATCCCACCCGGATACCGCTCTGCAACAATGTCTTTCCTAACGCGTACGACACGGCGAACAGTGCCGGTTGGGTCAGGCTGGTGTGATCGAGCCCGGTGTCGTCGCCAAACACCGCCGCCCGCACATCCGCGCCCAGGTGAGGGCGTAGGGCGGCTGAGACGGTGTCCACGGCGCTCCGATAGAAGGGGTTCGCGTCGTAGAGGGGGCGTGTCATTCCCGCATACTGCGCACCCTGACCCGAAAACAGCAGTCCGACGGCCGCGGGCAGCAGCTGGGGCCGCCCGGCAGAGGCAAGGTCGGGGCGTGCGCCGGCGGCGAACTGCTCGAGCCCGCTCACCAGTGCGTCGCGGTCACCTTCGATGACCACGCGGTGCCGATGGGATCGCTTGACGATGTTGGTCGACCGACACCAAGCGCCGACCCGGTCAACGTCGATGGTCCGCACGGCGCGCCCGATTGCCGCAGCGTTGCTCCGCAAAGCCTGCGCGGTTGGCGCCGAGATCGTCACCACTCCCCGTCGGCTCGGGCTGGGCGATTCAGCGGGCGGCGCCGATTCCACGATGGCGTGTGCGTTACCGCCGCCGAGGCCGAACGAACTCACCGCACCCAGCACGCCGTATCCCGCCAGCACGTGCGGAGCACCGTTCAGCTTCAGTCCGTTCTCGTCGAGCCGCAGGCCAGGGTTGGGACCGTCGCCGATCACCGTCGGCGGTAGGACACTTCGATGCAGCGCCAGGCAGGTCTTGATGAACGCTGCGATCCCCGCGCTGCCCTCGGTGTGCCCGATGTTTCCCTTGACCGAACCGAGCAGACAGTGCTCGCCGCTTCGGGTCTTATGCACATCGCCGAGGGCACTGGCCTCGATCATGTCTCCCAGCACCGTGCCGGTGCCATGTGCTTCGACGAAGGTGATCTGCCCGGCGTCAACCTCGGCGAGACTGATCGCCCGGCGCATCAACGCCACCTGCGAGCATCGGTTCGGTGCGGTGACCCCGTTGCTGCGCCCATCGTGATTGGTGACCGAACTCCTCACGACGGCATAGATCGGCTGTCGATCGGCGAGCGCTTCGTCGAGTCGGCGCAACACCACCGCCGCGACGCCCTCACCCCTGCCGATGCCGTCGGCGTCTCGCCGGAAAGGTTTACAGCGACCGTCGGGCGCGGAAAGTCCCGCCTGGGTATAGAAGATCGAAAGTGCCGGAGTCAGAATGAGATTCACACCCGCAGCGATGACGGTGTCGGCTTCTCCGGAGCGCAGCGCGGCGCATCCCTGATGAATTGCGGTCAGTGACGACGAGCAGGCCGAATCGATCGCAACGCTCGGTCCAGTCAGGCCGAGGTGGTAGGAAACCCGATTGGCGTTCATGAAGTAGCCGCTGCCTGTACCAAGGAAGGGGCTGACGTTGGCGAAATCGAGGAGGTGAAGGCTACTCCACTCGCTCGACATCACCCCGACGTACACCCCGGTCGACGTGCCCGCCAGCGAGCGCGGATCGATCCCGGCATCTTCGAGGGCGCGCCACGACGACTGCAACAGCAGCCGCTGCTGCGGGTCGAGTGCCGCCGCCTCAATGGGCGCTATACCGAAGAAGTCGTTGTCGAATGCATCCACCTTGTCGATGAAGTGGCCGCGCCGGGTGTTCATCGAACCGGGCCGGCAGTCGGGGTGGTAGAAGGTGTCGACATCCCAACGCTGCGTTGGTAGTTCGGTGTCGGTGACCACTCCGCCCATCATCAGCCGCCAGAATGCTTCTGTGTCTGGTGCCCCGGGGAAGCGGCAGTCGATGCCGACCACCGCGATCGGAATCATGTTGCCCCGCGCTGCTCGGTGAGGTGAGCCGCAATTTTCTCGATTGTGCCGTAGTCCCACACGATGGTGGTCTCGACGTCGAATCCCTTCTCGTCATTCAAGTCCGCGCACAACGCGATGCCGGCGATGGAGTCGATCCCGCAATCGGCCACTGGGATGTCTATGCCGAGGGTGTCCGGTGGCACGCCGAGCTTACCGGCGACCTTCACGGTCAGCCACTCGACGAGTTCGTCGTATTCGCGAGCGTCAGCGGTCATCGGATCGCTCGATCACACGTCGACGTTTCGGGAACCGCTAACTCGTCGAACAAGATCCGGCGATGCACGGCGCGCTTGATCCATGTCGCGAACCGCGCGCCGCCGGCCAGGGCCGCACCCCCGATCAGCGGGAGACCGGCCACTATGCCGATCGCCACGCCGACCACGAACATCACCAAGCTTGCGGCATGCGCTGCGGCGCCGAATCTTCCGGCCGACCGCACGGTGGCGCCCCATCTCCGGAACAGTCGCCCGGCAAACAGATCCGCCACGGCCAGTGTCGGCACGATAGGCGCCGCGTCGGCCGGGAGGATCCCCTGCTCAGCCAGGCTGCGCCCGACGGCGGTGACCCGCGCCAGTTCGGCGTCGCCGACCCCGGCCCGGCCGAACCACAGGAACGGTCCGCGTTTACCGGTCAGCAGCCAGCGCAGCGTGGTCACCAGGGAGGTCGCCTGGTGCCGGGTGTCGGTCGCGGCGACTACCTCCACGCGCCGCGCTCCCGCGGTTCGCAGCAGACCGGAAACCTCAATCGCGGCGGAGTACCACATGTTGCGGCAGGCGATCAGCGAGATGACTCTGCGATTCCGGAAGGCTTCGGGATGCCCGGCCACCAGCGACCGGATGGGCGACGACGGCGATAGGTACCAAACCTGGTACGCCAGTAGGACAACTTCTTGTTCGTCGTGATCTGCCCCGAAGCCGCCCGGCGGCGCGGCGAGTTCCACGAATGCGTCGGGATCCACCGTGCGGGGAAACACTCCGAAGAACTGCCGAATGGTCCACGGAAACGGGAACGCGACGCGCGGCTGGACATCGATCCAGCGAATGCGCCACCCATCGGCTACCAGTGGTGCGGTGAACGCCTCGGCGACTTCGCGCAACTGTCCGGTCTGGGTGTACAGGTACACGACCGCCTGACGGGTCACGGCTGACGATCCGGCGCCTCGGCTCCCGACACCGCTGTCAGATGCATGAACGAGATCACGAACCGGCCGGACTCGGGGACCATGCATAGCAGCGTGTCGCCCGCTTTGATCAGGCCCTCGGTCATCATCTCGTCGAGGATGACGAAAATCGCTGCGCTGCCTATGTTGCCGACGGACGCCAGGTTGCTGTACCACTTCTCTGGTCGGCCGGCGTTGATACCGCGTCGGCCGAACTCTTTGAAGACGATCTCCTTCAACCGCTCGCTGGAGTAGTGCGCGGGTATCCAGGACACCATGTCCGGGTCGAACTTGCCCAGTTTGCGAAGTCGCTCCCACTCGTCGGCTCCCAGGCTGACCAGGTGCGGTAGCAGCGACAGGTCCTGGCGCAGCACGAGTGCACCGTCGGCTTCGGCGGCGGCTGCGGTCGGATAGTCCAACCAGCTCGTCATGGCCGAATTGGAGTTGCTGCCGCCGTACATGCACGTCTTCTCGGTGTTGGCGAAGGACGTCAGCGAAATCCAGTCGATACGAAGGCTGATTCCCGATGCGGCTGGTGCATTCTCGATGACCGCGGCGCCGGCGCCGTCAGAGAGCATGTAACGCAGAAAGGCGGCCTCCAGCGGCAGCGATCCATCGTGGTCGAGACGAGGCATCTCCTCGTACCTGGTGCTCTTGAAAATGCGCGAGCCGAACTCGCTGGCGACGCTGATCGCGTTGCGCTTCTCACCGATCGCCACCTGCAAGTAGGCATTCTTCAACGCCATCATCCCGGAACTACAGATTCCGGCGGAAGTCGAAATCTCCATCGGCCCGTAGCCCAATTCGCCGTGCACCATGCTGGCATGCCCGGGCGCCAACATATCCGGCCCCGTCGTCGCGGCGGTCAGTAGCTCGACATCGTTAGGGCCGAGGCCGGCGCGCACAGCAGCCCCGCGTACCGCCTTTGCGGCCATCGCCGCATTCGAAATGGTGGTCTGCTGATTCTTATCTATGGCGTAATAGCGGGTCTTGATACCACAATTCACCAGGGTCAGATCCCGCAAGTCACTTGTCGCGCGGCCGACAGTGCCCAGATAATCGTCGATCTCATCGTTGGGCACCGGATCTCCCGGTAAGAAGCTCGCCGTCGCCGTGATGTACGCGCTCATGGTCATGCAACCTTCCGTTGGCCGCGCCCTTGTTGATGCGGTTTGCCATTCAGATCGCTTCATCGTCAGCCGGTTTCAGCGACTCACGCTCAGTAGCGCGTCACTGCAATTCTCGAATAGCTGGGCGTGGCACTACTGATGTCGTGCTGTCGGGGCTCAACAGCTGGCCGCCGTCGCAGTGCGATGTGCCGCCGAGTGCGAGGTCGGCGTGCGACCGCCCGATCTCACACGGGGGGTGTCCAGCTGACCGGAAGGCGCTTGATGCCATGGATGAACGCCGAGAACAACATGGCGGGCTCCTCGGTCACGGCGATGTCGGGGATCCGGTTTCGCAGCTCCTGGAACGCCACGGCGATCTCCCGGCGGGCGAGGTTGGCACCCAGGCAGAAATGGGCTCCCCCGCCGCCGTACCCGACATGGTGGTTGGGCGTGCGGGTGACGTCGAACATCCACGGGTTGTCGAACTTGTCCTCGTCGCGGTTGGCCGAGGCGTACCACATGGTCACCTTGTCCCCGGACGGGATCGTCACTCCACCGAGCTGCACCTCGCGGGTGGTGGTGCGGCGCATGTAGACCAGCGGCGATGCCCACCGCACGATCTCCTCGACCGCGGTGGGCGTGACGGCGTCGACGTCGTCCCACCAGATTCGGCGCTGTTCGGGGTAGCGGGTAAGTGCGAGCAGGCCGTGGCTGATGGCGTTGCGGGTGGTCTCGTTACCGGCCGCAGCGAGCAGGATGAAGAACGAGGCGATTTCGGCGGAGGTGAGCCGCTCGCCGTCGACCTCCGCGGCCACCAGCGCGGTGGTCAGGTCCTCCTCGGGGTTGATCCGGCGGTCCTCGGCCAGTGTGGTGGCGTAGGCGCCGATGTCGAGGGCGGCCTTCATGAACTCCCCGAAGTCGGTGGTCAGATCGGGGTCACCGAATCCGAGGATGATGTTGGTCCAGGAGAAGATCTGGTGGTGGTCCGCTTCGGGGATGCCGAGCATGTCGCAGATCACCTGCAGCGGAAGCGCTCCGGACAACTCGCTGACCAGCTCACCGTGGCCGTCGGGGTGATTGGCGATCAGATCCGACACCAGCCGGCGGGCACGGTCGCGCACCGACTCCTCGATTCGGGACACCACCATCGGAGTGAAGGCGCTGCGCACGATGTTGCGCAGCCGGCCGTGGCGCGGATCATCCAGGGCGATCATCGAACCGAAGTACTCGGCGACCTCGGGAGCCTGGTCGTTAATGGCGACGTTCGGGTGAGAACTGAAGATCGCGGGGTGCCGGCTGGCGTAGTGGACATCGTCGAACTTCATCAGCGCCCAGTGGCCCGGCCCACGCGGCACGCCCTCCATCTCGACCTCGGTGAAGAACGTGATCGGCGCCTGACGGCGCAGGGTCGCGAACGCGCCGTCGCGGACGGCGTCGTCGAGAGCCCAGAACTCCAAGGAGCCCAAATCGATGTCCTCGAGCGCGATGTCGGGCGGCGGCTGCCCGTTGACGCGAGTTTCGATGCCCACCATGAAAACTCTCCTTGCCTGACGATGTCGGTCCCGCCACTAATGGGCTGGCATCTCCGATGGCATTGAAACTACGGTCGCTGTGGGCAAGGGGCTTTAAGTGGTGCACTACTCGTTTTCTGATTCAGCGTTGGATACCCAAAGCGGTCGCCCACGCCGCCTGACCGGACGCTGAACTGCCGTAACATTGCCCGACATGACCACCACCGAGACCGCTCTGCCCAACGGCCTGGACCTCGAGGCCGCCCGCGCCGAAGCTGCCCGGGCCTACGAACTCGACCGGGCCCACGTGTTCCACTCATGGTCGGCGCAAGCGCAGATCACCCCGATGACCATCGTCGCGTCGGAGGGCTCCTATGTGTGGGACGGTGCGGGCAACCGGCTCCTGGACTTCTCCGGACAGCTGGTCTACACCAACATCGGCCACCAGCATCCGAAGGTGGTTGCGGCCATCGCCGAGCAGGCCGCCAAGCTGTGCACCGTCGCGCCGCAGCATGCCAATGCGGCCCGCTCCGAGGCGGCCCGGCTGATCGCCGAACGAAGCCCTGGCGATCTGAATCACGTGTTCTTCACCAACGGCGGCGCGGACGCCGTCGAACATGCCGTTCGGATGGCGCGGCTGCACACCGGTCGGCGGAAGGTGCTGTCGCGCTACCGCTCTTACCACGGCGGCACCGATACCGCTATCAACCTCACTGGTGACCCGCGCCGCTATCCCAACGACTACGGCAGCTCCGGCGTCGTCCACTTCAACGGTCCTTTCCTGTATCGCTCGTCGTTCCACGCCGAGAACGAGCAGCAGGAGTCCGAGCGGGCCCTGGACTACCTCGAGCGCCTGGTCGCCCATGAGGGTCCGGCGACGATCGCCGCGATCATCCTGGAATCCGTGCCCGGCACCGCCGGGATCATGGTGCCCCCGCCGGGGTACATGGCCGGGGTGCGGGAGCTCTGCGACCGCCACGGCATCGTGTTCATCGCCGACGAGGTGATGGCCGGCTTCGGGCGGACCGGAAAGTGGTTCGCCATCAACCATTTCGACGTGGCGCCGGATCTGATGACCTTCGCCAAGGGCGTGACGTCGGGCTACGTGCCGCTCGGCGGCGTGGCGATCGGCGACGCGATCTACGCCACCTTCGCCGACCGCGCGTATCCGGGCGGCCTGACCTACTCCGGGCATCCGCTGGCCTGTGCGGCTGCCGTCGCGACCATCAATGCGATGGAGGACGAGGACATGGTGGCCCACGCCGCCCGGATCGGCGAGCAGGTGCTGGGACCGGGTCTGCGCGAGCTCGCCTCCCGGCATCCCTCGGTCGGCGAGGTGCGGGGCCTCGGTGTGTTCTGGGCGCTCGAACTCGTCGCGAATCCTGAGACCCGGGAGCCGTTGGCCCCCTACGGCGCTTCCAGCCCGGCGATGAATACCGTTCTGGCCGAATGCAAGTCCCGCGGCCTGCTGCCGTTCGCCAACTTCAACCGCATCCACGTCTGCCCGCCGTGCAACGTCAGCGAGGCTGAGGTGGCCGAGGGTCTGGCCATCCTGGACGCCGCTCTCGACGTCGCCGATCGGCACGTGAAGTAGTTCATCGACGCTGTGGGCAGATCGTCGTTTCGGCCGAACTGGCGATCTGTCCGCAGGGTCGATGTGGCTTTACGGAGCGGCGTGCTGGGTCAGCACGAAGAACAGCAGACCCAGGCACAGCAGTGCGTTCAGGGCGACCAGAATCGCCCCCCCGACCAGGGCCCAGTGCACCACCGTCCGTTGGGCCCTGACCCGTTTGGTGTGACGCTGCTCGGCCACCAGATTCGTGGCGACGAGCGCGAAGCTGACGTCGACCCACTCCCCCTCGGTGGCCGGCGCGCCGGCGGCGATCTCGCGCAGCCGCGACGGAGGGATGTCCACGCCCACCGCGCTGAACCGCCGGCTCATGCGTCGCAATTCACCACCGGAGCGCACCTGGTTCGGCCAGGTCGTCATAGGTTCAGGACTGTAGTTCTCACGTCGGGGTCTGTACCCAAAAACCGGTAGGTCGGTGCGGGTCCGGTTTTCTACCCGAACACCGCCGGCGCGTTCCTATACTGCGCCGATGCAGACCGATTATGTGATCGTCGGGACGGGATCGGCCGGATCGGTGGTGGCCAACCGGCTCAGCGCCGACCCCAGCGTCAACGTGGTTGTTCTCGAAGCCGGCCCGATGGACACCGACAAGTTCGTCCATATCCCGGCTGCCTTCTCCAAACTCTTCCGCAGCCCGATGGACTGGGACTACCGCACCGAGCCGCAGAAGGAGGTAGGTGGGCGCGAAATATTTTGGCCACGAGGCAAAGTCCTCGGCGGTTCGTCGTCGATGAACGCCATGATGTGGGTTCCGGGCTTCCCCGCCGATTACGACGAGTGGGCCGAGCACGCCGGCGACGAGTGGGACTACGCGCACCTGCGGAGGTATTTCGACCGCGCCGAGATGGGCGCTCTGGTGATCTCCAAGCAGCGCAGCCCCCGCACCTCGACGTCGGCCTGGCTGCAGGCCGCCGAGCAGGTGGGCTACCGGATCACCACTCCGGACTCGCCGATGACCGACGGGTTCTGCGAGACCGGGGGTGAACCAACGGCGCGGTGCCCGGTGGAGTTGCGCCGACGCCTACCTCAAACCCGTGCTCTACCGACGCAACCTGCGTCTACTGACCGATGCCACCGTGCGCCGGGTGCTGGTCGGCGGCGGTCGGGCGGTTGGAGTCGAGTTCGACGACGCCGACGGACGCCGCCAGACGGTCTGGGCGGCGCGGGAGGTGGTGTTGTGCGCAGGTGCGGTGAACTCCCCGCAACTGCTCATGCTGTCCGGAATCGGTGACGCCGCAGAGCTTTCCGAACTCGGCATCGAGGTGGTGCACCATGCGCCCGAGGTGGGCAAGAATATGCTCGACCACCTGATCACCCCACTCGGATTCGCGGTGCGCGACGACAGTCTGTTCGACGCCGAGAAACCGGCCGAACTGGCGAACTACCTGCTGCGCCGGCGCGGCATGCTGACCTCCAATGTCGGCGAGGCCTATGGCTTCGTGCGCAGCCGGCCCGAATTACCCTGGCCTGACCTCGAATTGATCTGGGCGCCCGCACCGTTCTACGACGAGGGCATCGGAGAGGCATACGGGCACGGCATCGCCACCGGGCCGGTGCTGCTCAAACCGCGCAACACCGGCACCGTGACGCTGCGATCGGCGGATCCGTCGGCCAAGCCGATCATCGACCCGCGCTACCTGTCCGACCCCGATGGTGTCGACCGGGCGGCGATGCTGGAGGGGCTGCGGATCACCGCCAAGATCGCCGGCGCCCGTGCGCTGGCCGACGTGGTCGGCAAGGTCGTGCGCCCGCTGCATTCCAGCGTCCTCGACGACGCGACCCTGGAGCGGGCTCTGGAGACCTGTTCGCACACGCTGTACCACCCGGTCGGGACCTGCCGGATCGGCCGCGACGACCGCAGCGTGGTCGACCCGCAGCTTCGGGTACGCGGCGTGGCCGGGCTGCGGGTCGCTGACGCGTCGGTGATGCCCAGCATCATCCGAGGCCATACCCACGCACCGGCCGTCGTCATCGGTGAGAAGGCCGCCGACCTGATCGCCGCCGGCCGATAGCGGTTGCGCGGTCCGGTGCTAGTCGGCGGGACGGTCTGCGGTGGCCAGGGCGGTCCGCTGGAAATGCCGGTGGTCGTTGGCGTACGCGTAGTAGAGACCGATCATGATGCCGCCGCCGATGAAGTTTCCGATCAAGGCGATGGCCACATTGCCGACCGCGGCAGCGACGTTGATGCCGTCATGCAGACCGTAGATCAGGAAAAGCGCGGTGTTGGCCACGCTGTGCTCCAGGCCCAGGAACGCGAACAGGAAGACCGCGATCACCATCGAGACGACCTTGGTGATGTCCTCCTTGATCATGCCGTTGTAGCAGAGCAGCATTGCCACGTTGATCAGGAAGTTGCACAGGATCGCCCGGATGAGCAGATCGCCCCAACCGTGCACGCCCTCGGTGATGTAGCCGAGTTTGGTGTGCACCGAATGCGCCATGATGTCGCCGAGGCCGCCGTCGAACAGCGAACTGCCCCGCAGTAGCAGCGCGAAGAACAACGCGCCGAGTAGGTTGCCGAGGTAGCACAGCCCCAGGATGCGCAGCACCTTCGGCCACTCCCGGTGGTGGTAGTACACGCCGATCGAGCCCACCATCATGTTCGAGGTGAGCAGTTCGGACTTGGTGAAGTAGATGAACACCAGGGCAAAGCCGAACATCATGGCCCCGACGAACTTCCCGATCGGCTGCATCGTGGCACCGGCGGACACCGGAACTTTGTCGAACACCGCCTGGATGCCGTAGAACGCCAGGTAGAACACGCTGATGATGGCGCCGGCCATGGCCGCCCGCATCAGGTAGACCTTCCACAACCGGCCGCTCATCTGCGACTTGGTGTCGAGCAGGTCCAGCACGGTGCTGATGAACTGCCGGCCTGGGAACAGTTTCTCGTTCAGACCGCGGCTCTCGCTCGAGGTGGCCATGACCGCAGCGTAGCGGCCTTGAAGTCCGGGTCAGGCCAAAGTCGCTGTTCTGTGATGGCAACGCCCGGAAGTCGACCTTGTCGGCGTGGGTGATTCACGCCGACCAGTCGCGTCTGCCGGTCAGTAGTGGTAAGTGTCCGACGGCGCCGTGACGTGGACGGCCTGGTCGTCGAACTCCGATACCGAAATGCCGTAGGAGCGAGCCAGATTGAGGATCTTGGTGGCCCGGGCGATACGCGGCAGATCCGAGCCGTTGCGGATCTCGCCGCCGTCGCGTTCGTACTCGGCGAAGAACTCCCGCGCCCAGGTGATCTCATCCTGCGAGGGCGACAGGCCCTCGTTGACCGTCGGGCACTGATCGGGGGTCAGGCAGATCTTGCCGGTCATGCCGAACTCGGCCGAGACGGCGGTCGCCTCGCTGAGTTTGAGGGCACTGGAGCCGACGGTCGGGCCGTCGATGGCGCCGGGCAGGTGCGCGGCTTTGGCGGCGATGGTGAAACGCGACCGGGCGTAGGCCAGTGTCGTCGGGTTCTCACCGAACCCGGTGTCGCGGCGGAAGTCGCCGATGCCGAACGCCAGCCGGAAGGTGCCCTTTGCGGCCGCGATCTCCGTGATGCGCTCCAGGCCGCGGGCGGTCTCGACCAGCGCGACGATCGGGATGTCGGGCAGCCGCTTGGCGGTCTCGGTGACGTGGTCCACCGACTCCACCATCGCCAGCATCACCCCGCCTACCGAGGTCTTGGCCAGCATCTCGAGATCGTCGGCCCAGAACTGGGTGCCGAAGCCGTTGACCCGCACCCAGTCGGTCTTGCCATCGGCCAGCCACCGCACCACATTCTCGCGGGCTGCCGCCTTGCCTTTCGGCGCGACGGCGTCCTCGATGTCGAGCACGACGATGTCGGCCCGCGACGCCGCGGCCGGGGCGAACTTGTCGTACTGGGAGCCGTTGACCAGCAGCCAGCTCCGCGCCAGAACCGGATCGATGCGGAAGCCCACATCGGCAGTGTCCGGTTTGGCGTCCCATCCGTTGACTTGGTCATACATGGCTTGAGCCCTGGTGCCTTCCGCTGGCGCTGATGTGCGGTACCGAACATAGTGGCACCTCGCTCGGATGACGGCCAACCGGGACGCCTTGCCGCTGCTACGGCGGGGTCGGGGGCCGGTTGGCACGGCACGCGATCCCCCGATGTGGTGACTTAAGCCGGTACAGACGCGATTCGCGATTAGATCATCGTGAATCGAAGATATGTCTTCTCTATGAGTCGCGTGCAGTCGCGTCGGTGTCTTCCTAGGCTCTCCAGTAACGGGCAAACCCGAAGCCCGGCTCACGAAAGGCATAACCGAAATGAAGCTTTCCCTGTTTGCTCCCGCCCTGATCGCCGGCGCCTTCGCGGCGGGCATCGCTCTGGCGCCCGCCGCCGGCGCTGATGACGACGTCGACTCGGTGGACACCGCTGCGTCCGCCGAGATCGACCGCGGGCCCCACAAGGCCGAGGTCAAGAAGCGGCCCGGCCCGAACGCCGCCACTAGCGACTTCAACAGCAAGCAGATCCCTCAGGGCTGGCGCAACGACGCACTGTGGGGGGGCAACCCGTCGAGCTCCAACCCCTTCGGCTCGTCGAAGGTGCGCCCCCCGGTCATCGCCCTGGACTGAACGACGATCCGCTGTGTGATGCCCTCGCACCGTCAACCTGGCCTCGACCGCGATCCGGCGGTCACCCGCACCGTCGCCGCCCGCGCCCGCCGGTGTCTGGGGGTCTACGGCACCGTCCGGACAACCGGTCGACTCGCCCAAGGGGATCCGTTGCACCTCGATCCGCCCGACCGCTCCCCGACGGCGTCGGGCGCGGTTGCTGCGGTCAAACGGGCGGTGATGAAGGCGGTGTCGGCCGTTTTGCCTCCGGGGCGCGATTAGCGCGTCGACGTCAGATCCAGAAGATCCAGCAGGCCACCAGTACGGCCGTGGAGATCAGCAGCAGCGACCACCACACCACCATGGTGGTGGTCCGGGATTCGAACGGCGACAACGACTGCGGCCCACCGTGGATGGGCTCAGTAGTCACCGCCCGGGCATACCCGGCGGGATTCGGGCCAAACGGCGGGATCAGATGAAAGCCTGGGCGGCGGTGAGCAGCGAGCGCCACCGGGCGACCGTCGCGTCGTCGGCCGGAGCGTAATTGCGCAGCCGGTCAGGGTCCGGCCCCGGCGGCATCGGTGCGACTGGCAGATACCCGTCGGCCGGAATCAACGACCGTGCGTCACTGACGAGGTCACCGGCCAGCAGTCGCGCGGTACCCAGTGCGCCGGCGAACCCGGCATCGGGAAGCACCCCGGCCAGCGCCACAGCCCCGGCGATACCGATGCTGCTGCCCAGTTCGCCGGCCACCACACAGGGCAGACCGCAGGTCTCCGCCACTCGCAGCGCCCGCCGGACCCCACCGAGGGGCCCGACCGTAAGGACGGCGACGTCTGCGGCCGCGGCCAGCTGCAGTCGCACCGGTTCGGCCGCCTCGCGGACGGACTGGTCGACGGCGATGCGAACTCCGACCCGTCGGCGCACGTCGGCCACCTCATCGAGGGTCGGGCAGGGCTGCTCGACGAATTCGACGCCGCCCGCGGCGCGGTCGAGGGCTCCGATGGCCGCCACCGCGGAGTCAACGTTCCATCGGCCGTCGGCGTCGCAGCGGATCGTCCCGGTGGGGCCGAGCGCGTCGCGCACCGCCTCCACCCGGGCGACATCGTCGGCCAGCGTGCCGCCGACATGGACCGCCGCGGTGCGGCAGCAGGCCTCGGCGACCAGTTGCCGGGCGCGCTGTGCCGGCACCGGCGGAACCGTCACCGCGATCGGTACCCGGCCGCGCATCGGGTCGGGCCAGCCCACGGTGCCCACCTCGATGGCGGCGGTCAGCCAGCGCGCCGCGCGCTCGGCGGTGACGCCGGGCGGCGGAGCGAACTCGCCCCATCCCTGTGGACCCTCGATGAGCATGCCCTCGCAGACGTGCCGGCCGCCGAACTCGTCGGTCAGGGGGATCGCGAAAACCGGCGCCGAATCGAAGTCGATCCACGTTTTCACGCGTATGTCACCGGCGCGGCGACCAGTAGCCGAGCATCTCGGCGAAGGTGTCGAAGGCCGGCGCGGAGTAACCGTAGGTGGCTTCCAGATGGATGCTGATGGGGAAGCCGAGACCGGCGACCCCGTCGACGACGCGTTTGTACAGGTCGAGAATCATGACCCGCTTGGCGGCCGGTTCGGCCGCGGCAAGCTGCCTGACGAACGCCTGCTCGTCGGCGACCGCGGCGTTACCGGGATCCTGGATGAGCCAGTTGATCAGTCCCACACGGCTTTCCAGCTTCGGCACGAAGCCGAACGACAATAGGATCTCGGGCCGGGCATCACTGGTCGCGGCGAACTGCTTGAGGAAGTCCACGATCGCATCGGAGTACAGCAACTGCGTCATGCCGTAGGTCGCACCCTGACGGCACTTGAACCCGAACCGGCCGGTCTCGTCGGCGCGGGTGGGGATCAGGATTGCGCCGCGGTGCGGTACCAAGTCGGAATAGAGGGCCAGAGCATCCGTCGGGGCGACCCCGGAACCCTCGCCGTCGGCCATCGTGCGCGGGACGCCCACGAACGCGACGCCCTCCATCCCGGAATCGACCAGATCTGTCAGACGCCGGCGCAGAGTCGGCTCGTCGGAGAACGCGGTGACCTGCGTGCACAGCCCTTTGATGCCCGGCAGTTCGGGGCTGATCATGCGCCAGTAGTCGAGCACGTCGAGTTTGGGCTTCATTTCGACGGGACGTCCTTCGTCCTCGTCGATCATCCCCGGGATCATCACGTGCCCGATCTGGTCGGAGATGCCGGTTGCGACCGACAATTCAGCGACCTTGCGGGCCTCGGCTAACTGCTCGTCGCGGCTGCGATCGGTATTGGGCGGCACCATCTCCAGTGCGACCGTGGTGAGCGACACAGGAGATCACCCTACCGGCACCCATGCTTCATGATCGCGACATACCCTTCTACTCTTGACTGAGTCCAGAAAACCGACAAAGATCGTCGCATGCCGGAATCCGCAGACCTCCTGCGAGCCGCTGACCTCCGGGTGACCCGCCCCCGAATGGCTGTTCTCACGGCCGTGCATTCCCACCCTCACGCCGACACCGACACCATCTTCTCCGCCGTGCGTGGCGAACTTCCCGAGGTGTCCCGCCAGGCCGTCTACGACGTGCTGGCCGCCCTGACCTCGGCCGGACTGCTGCGCAGGATCCAGCCGTCGGGATCGGTCGCCCGCTACGAAGCGCGGGTGGGCGACAACCACCACCACGTCGTGTGCCGCGGCTGCGGTGCCATCTCCGATATCGACTGCCGGGTCGGCGACGCACCGTGCCTCACCCCATTCGACGGCGGTGACCGCACTGTTCTGGAAGGCTTCGTTCTTGATGAAGCCGAAGTCATCTACTGGGGCCGCTGCCCCGACTGCTCGGCCCGCGAACTTCGGGATCACAACCTGTGATCCCGGCATTTTCAAGAAAACCCAATTCTGGAAGGAAGACACGTGGCTGACGAACACCCACCCATCGGCGAGGCTCAGACGGATCCCGCAACCGGCGGCTGTCCGATGCGCATCAAGCCGCCCGTCGAGGGCGGCAGCAACCGCGATTGGTGGCCGAACGCCGTCAATCTCAAGATCCTGCAGAAGAACCCGGACATCATCGACCCGATGGACCCCGGCTACGACTACCGGTCGGTGGTCCAGACCCTGGACGTCGATGCGCTGAAGCGTGACGTCGATGCCGTGATGACCGACTCTCAAGATTGGTGGCCCGCCGACTTCGGCCACTACGGACCCTTCTTCGTTCGGATGACCTGGCACGCCACCGGCACCTACCGCGTGGCGGACGGCCGCGGCGGGGGCGGCCGGGGCATGCAGCGCTTCGCGCCCCTGAACAGCTGGCCGGACAACGCGAGCCTGGACAAGGCGCGTCGGCTGTTGTGGCCGGTCAAGAAGAAGTACGGCAAGCAACTGTCCTGGTCGGACCTGATCGTCTTCGCCGGCAACCGCGCGCTGGAGGCGATGGGCTTCCAGACGGCTGGATTTGCGTTCGGCCGCCCTGATTTTTGGGAGCCGGAGGAGGACATCTACTGGGGCGCCGAAGGCGAGTGGTTGGGCTCCCAGGACCGCTACGCAGGCAGCGACCGCACCAACCTCGAGAACCCGCTCGGTGCGACCATGATGGGCCTGATCTACGTCAATCCCGAAGGGCCCGAGGGCAAGCCGGATCCGGTGGCCGCGGCCATCGATATCCGCGAGACGTTCGGCCGGATGGCGATGAACGATGTCGAGACCGCGGCTCTGATCGTCGGCGGTCATACGTTCGGCAAGACCCATGGCAACGGCAACCCCGACCTCATGGGCCCCGAGCCCGAGGCGGCTCCGTTGGAGGAGATGGGCCTCGGCTGGGCCAACGACAACCCCGGCACCGGTGTCGGCAACGAGGCGTTCACCAGCGGCCTGGAGGTCATCTGGACCCACACCCCGACCAAGTGGGACAACAGCTTTCTGGAGATCCTCTACGGCAACGAGTGGGAGCTGACCAAGAGTCCGGCCGGCGCGCATCAGTGGAAGCCGAAGAACGACGGCTGGGCCAACTCGGTGCCGATGGCCCAGGGCGACGGCAAGACCCATCCGTCGATGCTCACCACCGACCTGTCGATGCGGATGGACCCGATCTACGAGAAGATCACCCGCCGTTGGCTTGATCATCCGGAGGAACTGGCCGAGGAATTCGCCAAGGCCTGGTTCAAGCTGCTCCACCGCGATATGGGACCGGTCTCCCGGTACCTCGGCCCGCTGGCACCCAAGCAGACCTGGGTGTGGCAGGACGTCGTTCCCGCATGCAAGCCACTGTCCGCCGATGCGGTCGCAACGCTCAAGACCGCGATCGCCGGGTCGGGTCTGACTGTGCAGCAACTTGTTTCCACCGCATGGAAGGCGGCGTCGTCCTACCGCGGCAGTGACATGCGCGGTGGCGCCAACGGCGGCCGCATCCGACTACAACCGCAATTGGGCTGGGAGGTCAACGAGCCGGACGAACTGGCTCAGGTGATCCGGGTGCTGGAGGACATCTTGGCCTCCTCGGGAGTCGACGCATCCTTCGCCGACATCGTGGTGCTGGCCGGCAACGTCGGTGTCGAGAAGGCGGCCAAGGCGGCCGGATTCGACATCGACGTGCCGTTCAACTCCGGCCGCGGCGACGCCACCCAGGAGCAGACCGACGTCGAATCGTTCTCCTACCTCGAGCCGAAAGCCGACGGTTTCCGCAACTACGCCGGCAAGGGGCTTGGCCTGCCCGCCGAGTACCACCTCATCGACAGGGCCAACCTGCTGGGGCTGTCGGGTCCGGAGATGACCGTGCTCGTCGGTGGTCTACGGGTGATCGGCGCGAACTTCGGTGATACGAAGCTTGGCGTCCTGACCGATCGGTCCGGCGCGTTGACGACGGACTTCTTCGTGAACCTGCTCGACATGAGCACCAAGTGGGCTCCGTCGCCGGCAGATGACGGTACCTACGTCGGCACGGACCGCGCCACGGGCGCGAACAAGTACACCGCCAGCAGGGTCGATCTGCTGTTCGGTTCGAACTCGCAGCTTCGTGCTCTGGCCGAGGTGTACGCCGCGGATGACGCCAAGGAGAAGTTCGTCAATGACTTCGTCTCGGCGTGGGTCAAGGTGATGGACAACGACCGGTTCGACCTGCACCGGTAGGGTTCCCCTGGAACGAAATACCCCCGCGGAATCCGCGGGGGTATTTCGTTGGGGCAGTTGATGTTACGTGCAGCTGCTGGCGCTGACCCAGCGGCCGTTCCAGCCCACGCAGGCGCTGGCGTTCGGTGTGATCGGAGCATAGGTGTCCGGCGGAACTACGTAGGGCGCCATCACGTCGGACAGGTTGGCGCACCCGCTGACCTGCACCCTGCGGCCGACGCCGGCGCAGACGTCGGCGTTGGCGGTTCCGCTGGGTGCGATGGTGATGACTGCGGCGGGGGCACCGGCCAGGGCCAGTGCGGCTGCCGCGCCGAGAGCCCACCGGCGAACAGAGATCGTCATGACGACGAGTCTAACTGCGCGAGACGATCCGGCTCTTGGAGCCGGACGCCGTGTCGCCGGACAGAGCTGACGGTGCCGGCCACTGCAACGGTGGCCAGCGTCCCTAGTGTGAGCAGCCAGGGCCAGCTGCCTGACTGATAGACCCACCCCGCCAGCACCCGCTGCACCCGGCCTGCGGCCGCAACCACCGGATCCTGCTCCGCACCGGC
This sequence comes from uncultured Mycobacterium sp., assembly GCA_964629725.1. Classification (GTDB taxonomy): domain Bacteria; phylum Actinomycetota; class Actinomycetes; order Mycobacteriales; family Mycobacteriaceae; genus Mycobacterium. The sequence continues at coordinate 68,402 of CAZVST010000010.1, read as the reverse complement.
CGTCCCGGAGCTGAAAAGCCGCAGTTCGTACCACCCGTAATAGGCCACGTACAGGCCGACCGGAACCAGGATGGCGCCGCTGAGCCGGTTGACGCAGGGCAGCACCCGCCGCATGCGGTCAATCATCGCCCCGCTGGCCAGGGCCACCGCCACCGCCAGCACCCCGACCACCAGCGCGATGCCGGCGGCGTACGCGGCATAGACCGCCACGACGGTCAGCATGGATCCGGCCCGCAGGCTGCTGCCGGTGACGGCGAGGAACGGGCCAGCCGTGCAGGACAGCGAGGCCAGCGCGTAACCGGCGCCGTAGCCGACCATCGAACCCAGCCGCGCCGTCGGCGCCCAGCGGGCCCCTTTGCCCAACGACCAACCCGGCAGCGATCGGCCCAGCAGGAACCAAACACCCAGTGCCACAAGTGCTATGCCGACACTCACCGTGACATAGGGCATGTGCTCCTGCACGGTGGAGGCCACCGATACGGTCAGCAGGCCGAACACCCCGAAGACGCCGAGGAACCCGGCCGCCATCGCCGCGGTCGCCGCCAGTGCGCGGCCGAGCGCGGCTAGCTGCCCGCCCCCGTCGCGCTGGATCACCAGCGTCAGGTAGGCGGGCAGCATCGCGAATCCGCACGGGTTGAACGCCGCAACCATCCCGGCGGCGAACGCCAGGCCGATCAGGTCGTGGTTCATCCGGTTACGAGGTCAACGCGCGCACTCGGTCGGTCAGCTCCTGCTGCGACATGGCGGAGGTGGGGTTGTTCACGAACGACGACGAGCCGTCCGGGCGCAGGAAGACATAGGCCGGCTGCCACGGCACGTTGAACTTCGCCCAGATCGAGCCGTCGGCGTCGTTGATGTTGGTGAAGTTCAGACCGTATTTCGACACGAAAGCCTGCAGAGCGTTGTTGTCGGCGCGGGTGGCGATGCCGACGAATGTCACCGCCGGATTGGCGGCCGAGACCGCCGCGACGCTGGGCGCCTCCTGATTGCAGAAGGGGCACCACGGCGTCCAGAACCACAGAACGGCCGGTTTGCCCTGCAGGCTGGCGCCGTTGAAGGTTCCGCCGCTCAGCGTGGTACCAGTGAAGTTCAGGTCGGCGGCCGCGGCGGTGGCCGGCTGGCCGAGGCCGGTCGTCAGCGCCAGAACCGTCAGCACCAGCGCCATCAATCGCGAAACATATTTCGTCATCGTCGAACCCTTCATCGCTGTCGCGCCCGAGGCGATTTCGCTCCGGGCTATGAGGTGTTCGGCGCCGAGGCCGCGCCGGTTTGGTCCCGAACGGAATTACCGTCTTTGCGAAGTGTGCCGTACCCGGCAATCTCCGGTGAAAAACCCTTTCTCACCAGAGTTTTAAACACCACTCCCAGCCGCCTTAGAGTTGCCGCCTACCGTCGGCAGTACGGTCTCCCACGGGGGGGCGCGGCTTTCGACTACAGAGGGGCGCACCATGACAAGCTTCACTTCCCGCTACGGCAACCCGGCCCGGGACTTCAAGGGTGCTCACCTGTGGGCGTACTGCCGGCACGGTGCCACGGTCGTCGCCGTCAGCGGCCGCGTCGACGCCGGAAACGTCGCTCAGGTCACCGAGTCCGCGGTCCGCGCGGTCTTACCCGGATCCCGGCTCGTGCTCGACCTCACCGGAGTGACGGCGTTCACGCCCCGCGCGCTGGACCTGCTCGCCGCAGTCGACCAGCGCTGCCTGACCACCGGCGTCGATTGGGCGCTGGTGCCCAGCGAGACCGTCACCCGGCGTCTGGCCAGCCGCGTCGACACCCTGCCCGTCATCGGCTCGGTTGCCGAGGCCGAGCACCAATTCGACGAGGCGGTCCTGCGCCGTCGCGGCACCCTGCTGACCTGGCTGCGGCGCTCCGCCTGACGTTGCGTGTGGTCCGGCGACGGTATCGTCGCTGACATGGTGGGCAGAGTGGCGGTCGTCGCCGTCGCCGTCGTCGCGGCGCTTGGCTGTTGGGTCGCCGCGCCCGCCGCGGCCGATCCTGACTCACCGACTCCTGCACCCCCGCCGCCTGCGGCCGACGCCGCCGATCACGGCGTGCCCAATGGCTCGACTCCCCCGGCGCCAGGTCCGGCTGGCCCCGGTCCGCAGACCGTCATGGACCACGCCGGTACCTTCACCGTCGGCAAGGACATCGTTGCGGGCGTGTACACCTCCGCGGGCCCGCTTCCCGGTGACGCGTGCTATTGGCGGCGCATCGGGGCGGACAACACCACGCTGGAGAATGCGCTGTCCAAACAGCCGCAGACCGTGCAGATCGACGCCGGCGACGCCGCCTTCAAGACCAAAGGGTGCCAGCCCTGGACGTTGACCGACGGCGCCGCCCCGCCGGGCCAGAACCCGCCCTGGCTCTCCCAACTCCAGTTCCGGCACGACCTCGACATCCTCAACGGTATGGCTGGTCAGTCCGGCAACGGCCAGCTGCCACCCTACTGATGCCCACTGCAGCGCTGCTCGCCAGGCTGCTCGCCGTCGCGACGGTCCTCGGCGGGTGCGCCGACACCCCGTCGGACAGCGTCGCCGTCTTCGCCGCCTCGTCGCTCACCACGGCGTTCACCAGTCTCGGCGGGGCCTTCTCGGACGCGAATCCGCCAGAGCGCGTGGAGTTTTCGTTCGCCGGATCCGCCGATCTGCTCACCCAGCTGATCCACGGCGCACCCGGTGACGTCTTCGCCGCCGCCGATGCCGCGACGATGGACAAGGCGGCCCGGGCCGGGCTGCTGGCCGGCCCGCCGGAAGCCTTCGCCGTCAATACCCTGACGATCGCCGTGGCGCCCGGAAACCCCAGAGGCATCAGGGGACTCCGCGACCTCGCCGATGTCAGCGTGGTGGTATGCGCGGTGCAGGTTCCCTGCGGCTCGGCGCTGCCTCGGCTGCAGCGGGACGCCGGTGTGCGGCTCGCTCCGGTGAGCGAGGAATCCTCGGTCACCGATGTGCTCAATAAAGTCACCAACGGACAGGCCGACGCCGGGCTGGTCTACGTGACCGACGCCCGCGCCGCCAGTGACAAGGTCAGCATGGTGGCGTTGCCCGAGGCGGCCACCGCCGTCAACACCTATCAGATCGCCGTGCTGAAAGACGCCCGCGAGCCCGGCCCGGCCCGCCGGTTCGTCGACCTCGTCACCGGGCCCACCGGCCGGCAGGCGCTCGACGCGGCTGGGTTTGGGAGACCCTGATCCACCGGCGGGCTACCGTCTGTCCGTGATCGTCCTACTGCCGCCGTCGGAGACCAAGCGCACCGGGGGTGACGGTCCCGCACTGGACCTGAGAACACTGAGCTGGCCGGAACTGAGCGCGCTGCGCGGTCAACTGGTGGACGAACTGGTCGCGTTGGCGTCGGACCTGCCGGCGTGCCGCACGGCACTGGGCATCTCACCCGCGCAGGACGCGGAGATCGAGCGCAACGCCGCCCTGCGCCGCGCACCGACGTTACCGGCGCTGCGACGCTATACCGGGGTGCTCTACGACGCGCTGGACGTTGAGTCGCTGCGGGGCGCCGAAGCCGCCCGCGCCCGCACCCGGTTGGCAGTCGGCTCGGCGTTGTTCGGCCTGCTGCGCGCCGATGACCCGATCCCGGCCTACCGCCTGTCGGCGTCGTCCAAACTGCCGGGCCAACCCTCGTTGGCCGCCCGCTGGCGTCCGCTGATCGAGCCCGCGCTGGCCGGCCTCGCCAACCTCGAACTTGTGGTGGACCTGCGGTCGGGCGCCTACGTCGGTCTCGGCCGGCTGGTCACCGCGGTGCGGGTCGAGGTCGTCAACGAGCAGCCCGATGGCCGGCGGACCGTCGTCAGCCACTTCAACAAAGCACACAAGGGCCGGTTGGCCCGCGCGCTGGCCGCGACCCGCTCGGAGCCCGCCGACGCCTCCGATGTCGCTGCGGTGGCCCGCCGCGCCCGGATGCGAGTGGAACGCGACGGGAACGCCCTGACGATTGTTGTGAAGCCCGACTGACGGTCTAATCAGGCTGTGACTCGGGTCAATGCGATCATGGGCCGGGTGAACACTCGCTGGCAGCGCTCGGATTCGGCCCGCGGAGCCGATTACGACGTGCGCTGGCACGAGTTGGCTGCCAGCGGGGAGAACATCCACGGCGAAGCCGATCTCGTGGAGGACCTGCTCAGCCAGACCGGAGGCCGCCGTGTTCTCGACGCCGGGTGCGGCACCGGCCGCGTCGCCATCGAACTCGACCGCCGCGGATTCGCGGTGACCGGAATCGACGCCGATCCGGACATGCTTGCCGAAGCCCGGTCCAAAGCCCCGGATCTGACGTGGCTGCTGGGTGACGTAGCCGAGCGGCACGTACTGGTCGATGGCACGCCCGTAGACCTGGTGCTGCTGGCCGGCAACGTGATGATCTTCGTGGAACCGGGCACCGAAGAACAGGTGCTGGTCAACCTGGCCGGGAGCCTCGTTCCCGATGGCCTGCTCGTTGCCGGGTTCAGCGTGCGACCCGACGGCTTGACCCCGGCGCGCTACGACGAGATCGCCGCGGCGGCCGGCCTGGAACCGGTGGCGCGGTGGTCCACCTGGGACCGCCAGCCGTTCACCGGCGGGGACTACGCGGTGTCGGTCCACCGGAGGATCCGGTGAAACTGTTCAAAGGAGTGCCCGACCAGTACTACGCCGTGACGTCGCGATTGGCCGCCCAGGGTGATCAGCCGACGACGATGCGCGCCGTCGCCGCCTGCGTTCTGCTGCTGGGCCTGCCGCCTGCGCTGGCGTCGACGAACCCGCATTCCAGTGTCTGGTCCAAGGGGCCATGGCTGTTCCTTGTCATCGCGGTCGGAACCCTCGCCTTGGCATCACCCTGGCTGCGCTACCGTTGGCCCAGCCGCGAGGTGTCGATCGGCGTCATCGCGATCGGCTCGGTCGCTCTTGCCGCCGGATGCGCCGTGGCGGCCGACCCGCTCGCCGGACTGCTGATCTCGACGGCGTTCCTGTTCATCCTCGGGTACGCGGCTCTCTTCCACGGCACCTGGGTGCAGGCATGCGTCGCCGCGACCTCCGCGGCGACCATGCTGTTGCTCACAGTCCGTATCGCCGCCGATGACCTCGCGACCGCGCAAGCCGTAGCAACACCGGTGGTGATGCTGAACGTCGCCGTCCTGTTCGGCGGCCGTATGGTCGCCGGATTGAATACTGACGCGAACGACGCCCGGACCGACGTCGAGCCGCTGACCGGGCTGCTCACCCCCGAGGGTTTCGACGAGATGGTCGCGACGCTGCTCGGCGCCCGGAACCGGCGTGACGATCGTTATCTGGTGATCGCGATCGCCACAATCGACACGTTCGCGCCCATGCAGAGCCTGCAGGGCAGCCGGGGCGCCGACCGCGCCCGCGTTGCGATCGGTCAGGCGCTGCGTGGGACAGTGCGCCGCGACGCCCTGCTCGCCCACGTCGGCGACGCCGAGTTCCTGGTCGCGGACACCTTTACCATCCCGGACCCGACGCCGCTGGCCGAACGAATCCGTGGTGCGGTGGCCGCCACTCCGCAGGGCGTCACGGCGAGCATCGGCGTGGTGTGCACGCCGCTTCGTCCGCTGGCCGACCGGCCGCCGAAAGAGGTGCTCGACGAGGTGATCGCGCTGGCGACAGCGGCGATGCATCGCGCCCGTAGCCGCGGCGGTAACCAGGCCGACTACGTCATCCACGAATCCGATCGATAATGTTCAAGCACATGCGTTGCAGCACAATACTGTTCGCTATCGCGCTGATCGCCGCGCCAATGCCCGCCGCCTCGGCGCAACCTGATCCGCCGGAACCGCCGGAATTCGTCGCACTGGGCGATGTCGACCCCACCATCCTGCAGGACATCCGCTACGCGACGTCGCACAATTTCACCGGAGATCCGATCGACGGTTACCGCGCGCCGACATGCATCCTCACCAGGCCGGCGGCCGAGGCGCTTTCGCGGGCCTAGCAGGACTTCCTCGAACGGGGCTACACCCTCAAGGTCTACGACTGTTACCGGCCGCAACGGGCGGTCGACCAATTCGTCTCCTGGGCCGGCGATCTCGCCGACGAACGGATGAAAGCGGAGTTCTATCCGCGGGTCGACAAGTCGGAGTTGTTCGCCGACGGCTACATCGCCGAGCGCTCCGGCCACAGCCGGAGACGCACTCTTGACGTGACGCTCGTCGCGCTGCCCGCCGCGGACACCCCGCCCTACATCCCCGGCCAGCCGTTTGGTGGATTGCGCTGCGCCACAGCTCCCGGTCGAGACCGGCTCAAGCCGGCGCGCCGACCGCGATCAGCGCCCGGCGCAACAGATGCATGGCCACCGTGGTCGACCGCTCGCGGACGTCGGGCCGCTCTCCGGGCACCTGCACACAACGGGTGACCGTGGGGCCATCGGTCAGCGTGACGCAGAACCACACCGTTCCGACGGGCTTGTCGGCCGTACCGCCGCCCGGGCCGGCCACCCCGGTGATGGCAACGGCGGTATCGGCCTGTAGGCGCCGGATCGCACCGGCGGCCATCGCCTCGGCGACTTCGGCTGACACCGCTCCGTGCTCGGCGATCAACGCCGGATCCACCCCGAGCAACTCGACTTTGGCCTCGTTGGCGTAGGCCACCGCTCCCCCGGCGACGTAGGCCGACGAACCGGCGCGGTCGGTGAGCCGGGCAGCGAGCATCCCGGCCGTGCAGGATTCCGCGGTGGCGATGCGCCGGCCGGCGAGGAGCCCGGCCACCTGCTCATCGACGGTCGTGCCGTCCTCGGAGAAGATCGCCGCGCCGTACTTCTCGCGGACCAGTGTCATCAGGCCGACGTAGACGGCGGCGTCGACGGCCTCGTAGCGGGTGACCATCTCCAATTCGCCGCGACGCAGGCAGGTCGTGATCTCCAGCGTGTCGAAGCCGTCGAGTCCGGCTTCGGCCTCGCGCAGCGTCTCGGCCAGACCGGACTCCGCCACCCCGAACATGCGGACGATGTCCTGACGGTAGGAGACCCGTCCGGCGATCGCCTGCTGCACCGCATCGGTCGCCACCGCAGCCGGCCACATGGCCTGCAGCTCTTTCGGCGGGCCGGGCAGGACAACGACCGTCGGGCTGCCAGGCACCACCACCCCCGGTGCGGTGCCGATCGGATCCAGCACCGTGGCGCCCGTGGGCACCATGGCCTGTTTGCGGTTGGCGGCGCGCACCGCCTCGACGTCCATGTCCGGGAAGCGGGCCATCCACATCTGCACGATCGCGGCGATCCGGGCCTCCATCGCCGTGTCGAGTACCAGTTCCCGGCCGCTGAACTCGGCGACGACGGCGACGGTCATGTCGTCGGCGGTCGGCCCGAGGCCGCCGGTTGTCACGATCAGGTCGACACCTTCGTCGCGCAGGAACCGCAACTGGGCCGCAATGTCGGCCGGGCGGTCACCGCAGATGGTGATGTGCGCGAGTTCGACGCCGAGTTCGAGCAGCCGATCGGCGACCCAGGGTCCGTTGCGGTCGGCCACCCGACCGGTCAAAACCTCAGTGCCGGTGACCAGAATTCCTGCGCGCGCGCTCATCGGCTCCCAAGCCTACTGAGCTTGGAAAGGCGCCGGGGCTACCGTCGCAGCGGGGTCGCCGCCTTGAACTCCGCGGCCTGGCCGCCGGACTGCCAGTGATACCACTTCTCCCAGCGGTCGTAGGCGAACTTCTGCCAGCGGCTGTCCACCCCCGGAACGAACCTGCGGGCCACCTCGACCCCGGCGATCAGCGGGGAGCGCAACAGCAACAACGTCATCCCGAAGATCGGCGACGGCAGGTCGTAGCGCTTGCGGTTCCACGGCAACATGAAGAAGCCGGAGTAGCCGGCCTGGATCTGATGGTGGTAGGCCGCGCGAATCCGGGTCAGCCCGTGCTGACTCTCCTTGGGCTCGAATGCCGACGGGAACGACTCCACCAGTTCCCTGCCGGTCTCCGCCGAGTTGTAGCTGCGGGCGGAGTCGGCCATGTACAGGATCCGCCAGGCGTCCATCACGGTCTCCGGAAAGTAGCCGTCGCAGCGCACGCCGACCAGGTATCCGCAGTACCGGTTGAAGTGCAGCACAGCTCGCATTTCCCGTGGCGAGGTGATGAATCCCAGTGCCGTGAGGCCGAACGCCGGTGCGACGCTGCCACCCAGCAGCGTCAGCATCATCGCCGACTGGCTGATCGGCAGGCCCCAGCGTTCGTCGTCCCACTCCTGGTGTTCTTTGACCCGGGCGCGAACGCTGACGTGCATGATCCGGACGTGCATCGAGATGCTGCGCGCGAGGGAGCCGCGCTGCAGCACCGCGCCGGGCTTGCTGACCTCCAGCCACCAGCGCGAGGTCTCCATGTAGCGGTGCAGAGCGCGATCCCCGGCGTATCCCCCCGACAGCGACAGGGGCAGGGCCAGCCAGCTCTCGGTGTAGGTGTCCATCGTTCCGGCGTTGCCGACGGCGCCCAGCGAGTACGCCCAGCGCCGCCACACCGCAGCACCCTCTTCAACCAGGTCCTTGTCGAGCCAGTCGGGAGTTGCGTCGAAGTCGGCGACCAGCGCCTTCAAGGACTCCGGGGCTTCGGGGACGGCGTCCAGGCCCTCGTTCATCGCCTTCTCGACGAGTTCGCGGGCCTTCTTCGCGCCCAATTCGCCGTGATAGGTCTCCGCCACGAACCGCTCGGCGATCGGGTCACCTTCGGTCAGGCCCCGTTTGAAGGCCGCGGCGACCTCGTCGGTCGGAAAGAGGTCGAGCTTCGTCAGCTTCAACACCCGATTGCGCAGCTTGGCGTGGGAGGTGCCGGTCCGGGCTTCCGGATAGCGAAAATCGGTGGGGATCTCAGGCATCACGACGGAAGTCACCCGACGAGCGTAGAGCGCCCCTCGTTGCCGCGGCCTGATTTCCCCCCCGTTTTCCGCGGGGGCGTGCGTCAGCGCGAGGCGCCGGGTGTCCGCACCACCAGCGGGGCGGCCGGGAACTGCGCCGCCAGCTCCGAGCGGGATCGGCGCAAAGCAGCTGTGCCATAACCCTTCTGGCGGTGTGCGGGATGAATCCAAATCCGGACGTTGACTTCCCCGCCCTCGAGCTCCCCGAACACCATGCCGACCTTGTCGTCGCCGTCGACGGCGACGAACCACGCTGCTTCTTCTAGGTGCAGCCGCTGCCGGGCCGCTTCGATCTCGTCGTCCAGGCTGGCTGCCGGCGCGCCGGAACCGTCGCCGGCCGCACCCACCTCCTCGGTGCGGGCGGCGAAGATGTCCCGGTCGGCCTCGTGGGAGAACGGCCGCAGTCGCAGGCTGTCGTCCGCGCTGGCGGGACGCTCATGGACGGCGAAGCTGAGCTGGCTGTTGAGATCGTCGAGTTCGGCGGCGATCCGGCGGCGGGAATCCTTGGTGAACTGGTCCAGCCGCATGCTCATCAACGCCTCGCTGCCGATCCGCGGCGTGCCCAGCAGCGCGGTGACGGCCTCGAGGGCATCGGCGCGGTCGGCGGAATCCACGATGGCGTCCACCAGTTCGTGGCGCCGTTCGAGCGCGGTGAGCAGGGCATCGGCGATAGCGCGTCGCGTGACGGCGCGGTCCTGGTCGGTCATTGACTAAGCGTAAACCGCTTCCGGGATATCCGGCCCGTCGAATGTCCCTTCCCCCGTTGAGGGCGCGAAAGTGACCCCCCGGACGTCCCGGACCGCCGGCGCGCCGGGGAAGGCGGGACGAATCGGCGACACCCCGTGCAGGGTGTGCCGGTCGTCACTGAGCACCAGCGTTCCGGGGTCCACGAGCGTCGTCGTCAGCACCGGCCGCGCGTCGGCGTCGACCACCGCGGTCTCGCCCCCTGCCGCGTTGGACCGGCTGATCAGCATTACCGAGGCCAGAGTGACGCCATCGCGGTGCAATCCCTCCGGGGTGGGCAGACCTGTCCCCCCGGTGGCCAGCACCCGCAGCGGGTGGACGCGGGCGATCCAGTTCGGCGGGTTGTCCAGACCATCGGCCAGCCAGCCCAGCATCCGCAGCAGCCGACCCAGCAGCGGCTCCGCGCTGAACGCCTCGGTGAGCGGGGCGAAACTCCGTTGCCGGCCGACGTAGAGCGGATTGGACTCCAGCGGGATGGCGTCGCCGTGCGGCAGTGCCAGAACGCTGTCGGGGTCCCCGACCAGGAACTGGCCGTATCGCCGCAAGCGGGTGGTGCCCAACTCGGCGGCATCAACGTCCGGCACGAGGTCGTCCCAGTGCGCGGCAAGAGCATCCCACTCCGCACCGTCGATCAGCAGGCACCGCGACAGGTCGACATGGGTCATCACGTATGCGCCGAGTTCGGTGAGCGCACGCCGGGCGTCGTGCAGCACAATCTTCGGCACGGCAGCCGAATACCCGAACCGGGCCGAACGCAACCTCTGCCAAACTGTAGGCCGACTTCGGCCAGATACCTGGTGGCCGGTCCTGACTTACGAGGAGTCGTTCCAAGCCGTGGCGAAGACCTTGCTGAAGATCTTCGCCGTCCTGCTGCTGGTGCTGTGCGCCGCGGATCTGCGCGCCGTCCCCTCGGCGCAGCCGGTTGCCGGTGCGGACATCGAACTGGCCGAGGGCTGGACGCTGAAGTCTGCCTCCGGGCTGCGGGCCGACGGCGAGACGATCTCATCGGCCGGCTACGACGACTCCGCCTGGGTGCCGGTGCGGCGCATGCCCGGCACCGTCCTGGACATCCTGCAGGACGCCGGGGTCTACCCCAACCTGTTCTACGGCATGAATCTGCTCACCAAGGTGCCGCAGGACTTGTACAAGCAGGATTGGTGGTACCGCACCACATTTACCCCGCCGGCCGGCCAGAAGACCTATGAACTGGACTTCCCCGGGATCAACTACCGCGCCGACATCTGGCTCAATGGCCACCGCATCGCCGACAACCGCCAGATCGTCGGCATGTACGTCGACCACCAACTCGACGTGACACCGTGGGTCACCCCGGGTGCGCCGAACACCTTGGCGGTCAAGGTGACTCCCGAGCGGGCCATCCAGGACGTCAGCGGCGTCGAACTGGCCGACAGCTGGTACGACTGGATCAACGCACGTTTCCTGGGATACCGGGACCCCGACGGAATCCGCCCGGACGGCCCGTCGTTCGTGGCCGACCGCAACGCCGGCATCTTCAAGCCGGTGCGACTGCGGGCTTTCGGCTCCTTCGGCATCGGTCCGACTACCGTGAATACCGAACTGCCGCTGCCGAATACCGACAGCGCGCGCTTGACGGTGTACGCAAGCGTGCACAACCACGCTGACACCCCGGTGCGCGGTGTGTTGCGGGCGGCGATCAGCCGTGCGGGAAAAAAAACCATTCAGGTGTCCCAACCGGTCATCCTGAACTCCGGTGAAACCCGCGAAATCTCCTTCTCCCCGAATGATTTCGCGCAGCTCAATGTCGATCATCCCGATCTGTGGTGGCCCTACACCCTGGGCCGCCCCGATCTTTACGATCTGAGACTGGATTTCCTGGAGCGCGGCACCGCGACCACCACCGTCACCCAGCGGTTCGGGATCAGAACCATCACACAGGGGCGCGACTCCGACGACAGCGCCGAGCCCGACGGCGGCGGCAACTTCTATCTCACCGTCAACGGCCGCAACTTCCTGATCCGCGGTGCCACCTACACCCCCGACCTGCTCTACCGGTACCACCCCGACCGCGATGCGGCAATCCTGAGGTACGCCAAGGACCTTGGCCTCAACATGCTGCGCCTGGAGTCCAAGATCGCCTCCGCCCGCCTCCTCGAACTGGCCGACGAGATGGGCATCCCGCTCATGTACGGGTGGATGTGCTGCAACCAGTGGGAGCGCTGGTCACAGTGGGATGAGGAAGACCGCCGCGTGGCCGGCGAGAGCATGCGTTCGCAGATCGCGACGTTGCGATCCCATCCGTCGGTGTTCTTGTGGGCCAACGGCAGTGACGGCCGTCCGCCCGATCCGGTGCGCCGGCAATACCACCGCATCCTGGACGAACTGCACTGGCCGAACGCCGTCGTCGACACCGTCTCGTCACTGGCTAAAGGCGGCGACGGCAAGCCGCTGTGGGACGGCATCCAGATGAACGGTCCCTACAGTTGGCGGCCCCCGTCGTACTGGTTCGCCGGGATTTATCCGGCCACCCGCGGGTCCACCGCCGAGCAGGGCGACAACGAACACATCCCGCCCTATCCCAGCCTGCGCCGGTTCATCCCGCCGGACAAGCTGTGGCCGATCAACGACACCTGGTACTTCCACGCCGGGTCCGATCCACACAACGCCAGCCTGACCAGCATCCGGCAGATCATCGACTGGCGTTACGGCCAGTCCACCAACGCCCAGATGTTCGCAGACAAGGCCCAACTGGCGCATTACGAGAACACCCGCGCGCAATTCGAGTCCTTCGCCGCAGGCGGTTGGGCCAGCCACAAGATGACGATCTACTGGATGCTCAACAGCCACTGGCCGTCGTTCTTCGGCAACATCTTCGACTACTACCTGCGGCCCGGCGGTGCGTACTACGGCGCCAAGAAGGGTCTGCGACCGGTCTCGGTGGTGTTCGACTCCTATGCCACCGGCGACCATCAGACGGCCAAGGTGAACGTGGTCAACCAGAGCCCCGGAGCGCAGAGCGGACTGCGGGTACGGGTGCGCCTCTACGACCTGTCCGGCAAGGTGCGCTCCGACCGCACTGCCGAGGGCATCGACGTCCCCTCCGGCGGGGCGGTGCAGGCGATGACGCTGCCACCCGGACCGGAGGATTCCCCGGTGTTCTTCGTGCGCTGCGAACTGTTCGACGCCGGCGGGACCCGGGTCGCCGAAAACGTCTACTGGCAGTCGCGGGTGATCGACGACGTCGGGCCGCCCGACAACGACAACGCGTTCCAGACGAATCAAAACAGCTATGCCGATATGACGGCGCTCAACACCATGCCCAAACCCGGGGTTGACGTCACCGCGCGGCGCGACGGCGGCGACGTCGACATCGCGGTGCGCAACCCCAGTCCCAACATTGCCTTTTTCGAACGCGCCGAGTTACTCGATCCCTCCGGCAATCCCGCGGACGCCGACGAGATCCTGCCCATCGAATACGACGACAACTACGTCACCGTCTTCCCGGGCGAGACGGTCCACATCCGCGGCCGGGTGCCCGGTGACGACGCCGGAGCGCCTCTGCCGGCCTGGGTGCGGGTCACCGGCTATGCCAGTGCCCCCGTGCTCGTCGCAGTGAAGTGACCGAACCGGGCCCCGAGTGACATTGCGCTGACACGCACGCCGAGGCGCCCCCGGCCCGGGTCCTGGTGGCCTAGATTCTGATGAGACGGCAACGCGCCCCGCAGACGTCCCCCGAAGGGAACCACCTTGCTCGAGCACGCCCTCGTTGTGGCCGCTGCTCTGGCGAGCGCGGTGTTCATCGCGATCGGAATCGTCGTGCGTCAGCGGGCCACGTTGGATGTCCCCGAGGACCAGGGCGTCAGCGCGGTGATGTTCGGGACGCTGCTGCGCCGGCCGCTGTGGTGGGCCGGCACCGCTTCGGCGATCACCGGCTACGTGTTTCAGGCCATCGCGCTGGCCAACGGCTCTCTGCTGCTCGTCGCTCCCCTGCTGGTGTCCGCGCTGCTGTTCGCGCTGCCGCTGAGCGCCCGGTTGGCCGGGCGGCATGTCACCCGGGTGGAGTGGATCTGGGCGTCGGTGCTGACGGTGGCGCTAGCAGTTTTCGTGGCGCTGGCCCGGGCCGCCCCCGGCGACTACGACGGATCAGAGCGGCCCGCGGTCCTGGTGGCGGCTGTCGCGCTGGCGATTGCGCTGAGCACTCTTCCCGTCGCGTCCCGGTTGAACGGCTGGCGGCGGGCGCTGCTGCTTGCCACTGCCGTCGGCGGGCTGTTCGGTGTGGTGGCCGTGCTGACCAAGATCGTCATGAACATCGTGACCGAGGGCCATGCGGCGCGGCTCCTGGTCTCGCCGGTGGCTTATGTGCTGGCGCTGGTCGGAGTCGTGGCCACGCTGTTGCAGCAGTCGGCGTTCCACGCCGGGTCGCTGCAGGCCTCGGTCCCGGCCATGCTGGTGCTGGAGCCGGTCGTCGCCGTGGCGCTCGGGCAGGTGATCCTGGGCGAGCATCTGACGGTCAATCCGCAGAGCGCGCTGGTGCTGGGCATCGCGCTGGCCGCGATGGCCGCGGCCACCATCGCGCTGGGCCGCGACGAGGGCGCCTACGAGGAGGAACTCGAGGCCTGCCGCAAAGCCGCGGCCGTGCGGCAGGCGCGGCGATGAGCAAGGCCCCCGATCCGTTGGCGCAGATCGCGGCCAGCCCGCCGGGCCCGGCGGTCGGTGCCTTCTTCGACTGCGACGGCACGCTGGTGGCCGGTTTCACCGCCGTTGCGCACGCCAGTGACCGGATTCGCCGAGGCCAGGCCCGCGTCGGAGAGGTGCTCGGGGTGGTCGAGGCCTCCCTGCGGTACAAGCTGGGCCGCATGCAGTTCGAGCGACTGCTGGTGCGTGCCGCCGGATATCTGCGCGGCGAATCGCTGAGCGAACTCGACGAGATCGGCGAGCGGTTGTACGCCGAGCAGGTCTCCAAGAAGGTCTACCCGCTGATGCGCCAGATCGTCGAGGCCCACCGGGACCGCGGCCACACCCTGGTGCTGAGTTCCTCGGCGCTGACCATCCATGCCGCTCCGGTCGCCCGGGCGCTCGGCATCAACCACGTGGTGTGCAACACCTTCGAACTCGACGGTGACGGCCTGTTGACCGGGCGGATCAACAAACCAATCGTGTGGGGTCATCAGAAAGCTGCTGCGGCGCAAAGGTTCTCCGTTGAGCATGGAGTGGAGCTGCGGCAGAGCTTCTTCTACGCCGACGGCGACGAGGACGCCGCCCTGATGAAACTGGTGGGCCATCCCCGGCCGGTGAACCCGCGGTCGGGCCTGGCCGCGCTGGCCGCGGCCAACGACTGGCCGGTGCTGCAGGTGGCGGTCCCAGGCCAACTCGGCGCCGCCGATGCGCTCGGCCACCTGCCCGCGCTGGGCCGGGCTGCGCTCGGGTCGGCGTTCAGTGCGCTGGCCCTGCGCCGCCGCGGCGGCCGCTGAGGTCAGATCCCGCGGCGGCCGTTGTGGTCAGATCGCGCGGCTCCGCCGCGGGTGGTCAGATCCCGCGCTCCGCCGCGGGTGGTCAGATCGCGCGGTGCGGGACGTCGGTGATCAGCCCGCCGTCCACCACATACTCCGATCCGGTCGAGAACGACGACTCGTCGCTGGCCAGGAACACCACGAACGTCGCGACCTCGTCGGGCGTGCCGGGGCGTCCCATCGGAGCCATCACGATGTTGTCGGGCAGGTGCTTGGTCATCGGGGTGCGGATAAAGCCGGGGTGGATGGAGTTCACCCGGATGTTCTCCGGTGCCAGTTCCAGGGCAGCCGACTTTGTCAGGCCGCGGAGTCCCCATTTTGACGCGACGTAACTGTGCGCCCACACCGCACCGCGCATGCCCTCGATGGAGGAGACGTTGATGATCGACCCGCCGCCGGCAGCGATCATCGGGTCGATGACGGCCTGGATGCCGCGCATCGCGCCGGTGAGGTTGACGTCGAGCACCTTCTGCCAGCGGGCGATGTCCGCCGTCTTCAGTGGCGCGGCCTGCACGATCCCGGCATTGTTGACCAGGACGTTGAGCTTGCCGAAGGCCTGCAGCGCGGTGTCGACGGCCGTTTTCCAGTCTTCGGCACTGGTGACGTCGAGATGCACGTACCGGGCCGCGTCGCCCAGTTCCTCGGCGAGTGTGGCGCCGACGTCGTCGAGGATGTCGCCGATCACCACCTTGGCACCCTCTTTGACCAGCATCCGGGCGTCGGCGGCTCCCATCCCCCGGGCACCCCCGCTGATCAGAGCAACTTTGCCGTCTACGCGTCCCATGGAGCGTCAGGCTACGCCAACCGCCGAGTTTCACCGCCCGGCCCGCGCGTAGTCGGCTGGGCGTGAACGCACGTCGAATTGGTCTGGTACTGGGTGCCGTTGCCCTGCTGATCAGCTTCATCGCCCTAATTGATCCCGGTGTCGACCTCGGACGGCAACGGCGGGAGCATCAACTGCGGCAACGGTCTGTCCTCGGCTCTGTCTGCCGCCCGCGACGCGAACAACAACAGCGTCGCCGGTGTGCCGTGTGCGGACTGGAGTCGGCCAAGGCCGGTAGCGGCTTATCCGATACCGATAGCGATCCCCGGATACGGCCCGCCATTGACGAACTGCGACAGACACACTGCCCGCCAGGTTGCGCCGCCGATGCTGCAGTTGAGGATGGCCGTCTGGTCCGGCGCAGACCCCAGCACACGGGGCGGGCGGTTCGGAATGGCGCAGTTATCGATGTACGGATTGAACGGGACGATGCCGTTGTAGCAGGGGGCCGACGGCAACTGGTCGGGACGTGCTGACGCCACCGGCGCGGATGCGAGAACGCCGGTAGCCAGTGCTGCGGCTCCGAGGAGAGCCGAAGTTGCGCCGCGGAGATTGGCCATGCCGCGAACCTCCTGGTGGACAACGCCCCTGCGTTGGGACGTACACACCAACGGTACTCCTGGAGCGAAGCACCATGACCATCCGAATTCTGACGGCCTGCGCGGGTTTCCGGCGACCCCGAGACCGACGAGGCGGCCCTGTCATTGACCGCCGCTAATACCGCCGGGCGGCTGGTGCCCACCGCAGTCCGACCGGGCCGACGGACCGACTCCCTCGACCAGCAACGTCACCTCGCCAGTGCGATCTACCGCGACCACGTCCTGTGCGCGGTCGGCATGGCGGTGTTCCTCGTGGTGTTGCTGGTCGGTCCGCATTACAGTGGGATCAACTAGAACACGTTTCATTTTGCCCCGGCGAGGAGCCCGTCATGCACACCCCCATCTGCGATGAACTCGGCATCGAGTTCCCGATCTTCGCTTTCACCCACTGCCGCGACGTCGTGGTAGCGGTGAGCAAGGCGGGCGGCTTCGGCGTCCTGGGGGCGGTCGGCTTCACCCCCGAGCAACTCGAGATCGAGCTCAACTGGATCGACGAGAAGATCGGTGACCACCCCTACGGCGTCGACATCGTGATTCCCAATAAGTACGAGGGGATGAACACCGACATGTCCGGCGAGGAACTCGCCGAGATGCTCAAGAAGCTGGTCCCCCAGCAGCACCTCGACTTCGCCAAGAAGATCCTCGCTGATCACGGCGTACCCACCGCCGACGCCGACTCCAACGCGCTGCAACTGCTCGGGTGGACCGAAGCGACGGCCACCCCGCAGGTCGAGGTGGCGCTGCGGCACCCGAAGGTCACCTTGATCGCCAACGCGCTCGGCACCCCGCCGGCCGACATGATCGCCCACATCCACGCTGCGGGTCGCAAGGTGGCGGCGCTGTGCGGATCTGCCGCACAGGCGCTCAAGCACGCCGAGGCCGATGTCGACATCATTATCGCCCAGGGCGGCGAGGGCGGCGGCCACTGTGGAGACGTCGGCTCGATCGTGCTCTGGCCGCAGGCGGTCAAGGCGGTCGCCCCCCGTCCGGTGCTCGCGGCCGGTGGTATCGGCAGCGGCGAACAGATCGCCGCGGCCCTGGCGCTCGGCTGCCAGGGCGCTTGGACGGGATCGCAGTGGCTGATGGTCGAGGAGGCCCACAACACCCCGGTGCAGCAGGCGGCCTACATCAAGGCCACCAGCCGGGACACCGTTCGCAGTCGCTCGTTCACCGGTAAACCGTGCCGCATGCTGCGCAATGAGTGGACCGAGGCCTGGGAGACGCCCGGAAACCCCGAACCGCTCGGGATGCCGCTGCAGTACATGGTGTCCGGGATGGCTGTCGCGGCGACCAACAAGTACCCCAACGAAACGGTCGACGTGGCGTTCAACCCGGTCGGTCAGGTGGTCGGTCAGTTCACCAAGGTCGAGAAGAGCGCTGCGGTCATCGAGCGGTGGGTCACCGAATACCTGGAGGCCACCAACCGCCTCGACGAATTCAACGAGGCGGCCGCGCGGATCTAGTCGGGTTCGATCTAGCCGACGGGATCGAACTGACTCCCGTTGCCCCAGGCGCCGTTGCGCAGGAAACCGGGCTGCCAGCCCCGGTCACCCAGGCACAGCATCGGCAGGCCGTCCGGCGACTGCGCTGCCGACTGCGGTCCGGGACACGGCGACCCGACCTCTTGCACGCCGTACAGCTTCGGCGAAATCACCCAGAAGCCGGTGCCTTCGGGCGGCCGGTCCATCCCGATGTAGGACATGCCGACGAGGTAGTGGCAAGCCAGCGCCTCGCCGCCGACACCACGGCCGAAGATGAACCGGTCCCACCGATAGCAGGGAGCGCTGAGGTAGGCGTCATAGGACATCCCCGGGACATCGCCGGGGTAGGCGTGCTGGGTGCCGTCGGCGCTTGCACCGGGCGCCACGCCCAGGGCGCTGCCGGCCACGGCAGTGGCGATCACCAGTTCGCGGATCATCTCACACCCTCGGTTCTCGGTAGTACCACGTGCCGGGGCCGGCACTGCTTGTGAGCCTAACCGGTCGCCCATGCCCGGCTGACGAAAACAGCCTGCGCCGCACCGGATGAGTCGATCTCGTTGATAGGCTGCGCCGATAGAAGTGTGTGGGGGTCACATGTCTGAGGCGCTGAACTCAGGGACCGGGGCCCCCGCACCGTGTCCTCTTGAACCCATTACCGTCACCCTCCCCGCGATACCCGACAATCTGGCTCTGGTGCGCGGGCATCTCCGCGAGTGGTTGGCCCAGGCCCGGGCGGATCCGGAGTCCTGCGCCGACGTTCTGCTGGCGGTCGGCGAGGCGTCCGCCAACGCGGCCGAGCATTCGGTGGTCGGCGCGGAGCGCCCGGTGACCCTGACCGTGACGGCAGCACTGTCCGGCAACCTGTTACTGCTGACGGTGTTCGACGACGGAAAATGGAAACCGGCCACCGAACCGCAGGGCTATCGGGGTCATGGTCTGCACCTGATCAACGCACTTGTCGACTCCGTCGAGTTGACCGCCACGGCGGACGGCACCACTGTCCTGATGCTCAAGGAGCTTCCATGACACAGGCACACTTCGAGGTCAAGAAGGCCACCGGCGGCCGCCCGCCGGCGGTGGCCGTCTCCGGCGACATCGATCTTGCGAACGTCGTCGACTTCGAGGAGGCGATGACCCAGGCGCTTAACGGGTCCGCGGAACTCACGGTCGACCTCACCAAAGTGAGTTACTGCGACAGTGCTGCTGTTCGCGCGCTTTTCTCGAAGGCCGCCACCACCAAGTTGACGATGATCGTCCGGTCGACCGGACACATCACAACGCTCCTGGGCATCTCGGGTCTGGATAGGGTGGCAACCGTCATCAGGAAGAATTGAGCGCTCCCGTGCCAGCACCGCCGTTCCACCCGCGACAGCACCCTGCCAACAACGAGTTGTTCCAGCGGATTCTGGAGCGGATTCGGCGCGACCTGCCCGACGCAGTCGGACTCGCGATCACCCTGCACGGCAAGGACCAGGGCGCCTCGGTGGTCGCGGCGCAGGGTCTCGGTATCGAGTGTCTCGAGTTCCCGGCTGGTGTGGGGCCGCTGGTCGACGCCGTGGAGTATCAGGTTCCGGTGCTCAGCCCGGACTTTTGGTCGGACGACCGGTGGCCGTCGCTGGACCTCGATGCGCTGCCTGCGCAGGTTTCTGCCGGGGTCTCTGTCGAGGACATCCGGGGCGTGGCGGCCGTGCCGGGTATCTGGCGGGAGGACCAGACGGTGGTGCTGTCCTGCGTGCTGAGCCGGCCGGCCGACGCGTCGACTATCGCCACCCTGATCGGCTACGAGCAGCTTGTTTCGGCCGCATTGGTGACTTCCGCCGCCGAGGACGCCGCCGGGATCGCCGACATGCTGGCGGTGCTGCAGTCCCGCGGTGCCATCGAGCAGGCGAAAGGCGTGATCATGGGGTCGCTGCGGTGCGATGCTGAGGCGGCGTGGTCCACGCTGCGTCGCGCTAGCCACGAATCCAACGTCAAACTGCGGGAACTGGCGGTTGCTCTGGTCGAGCATGTCGGCGGCGTCCCCGCCGAACAGCCGGCGGTGGCCGCGCCCATCGTTCCCGACCAACGAGCCCGCCGATCCGCCGGGCTGTTGTGGGCGGTGCTGACCCACGCTCCGAAACCGGATTCAGATCAAGGCTGACGCCGGCATGTCGATGGTCATCGTCACCGCCACGATCTGTGGGGTGGGCGGCGCTCAGGAGAAGCCGAAGCCCACCGGCGGCAGCAGGGGCGCAACCCCGGCGAGATCACGGCCTTCGAAGCGACCGGAAACCGACGTGATCGACCTGGCCCGCCGCAGGCCGTAGTACTCCCGTCGGCCGTTGCCCGCGCTGCCCGCGGTGTGCACGCCGGGCACTATCCGGGACGCGATCGGATCGATGATGCGAAGCCACCACGGTGCCGTCGCAAGTGGTCCGGGGCACCAGCCGCAGCGCCGATCGATCGGTGACGCGCAGCCGATCGACACATCGTGGCCGGCGAACACCATCCGTCGTCGTGCCATAGCCGCGAGAGTAGCCTTCGCCGGTCGGCGGGTGTCGATCCACCAAAACCTAGCGCCGGAGTGTTTCGCTGGTGCGGTGAAGGTCGAAGTGAACCGTATCCCGTTCCGTGAAACACACACTGCCTCAAGACGTATGGCGTCTGCGGCGGTGTTGAGCGCCGCCGCGTTGATCACGATGTGGTCCGTCACTCCGGTTCCCGGGGCGTCTGCCGATCCCGCGCCCGGCTTTCCCAGCGATGACCACGGCTACCTGAACACCGCGGCGCACTGCGACGACGGCCAGACCGTGATGGTGTTCGGCCGGACGGCCCGCGCACTGGTCGCGGTCTGTGTCGGGCCGGACGGCCAGTTGCAGTATCGCGGGGTGCGGCTCAGTGATCGCGTGGGTCTGGTCATGGGAGCCAGCCGCGGAGCCGACGGGGCGGTGATCGCCACTAACGACGACGTCACGTACGCGATCTCCCCGGCGGCCTTCCTGGTCTCCCAGGGCGACACCGTGCTGTACCGGGACACCTGGGAGGAGTTCCATCAGCCGAGTTCGCCATCGGGGCCCACCACCTCCCCGGCACCCTCGTCGGCGCCGTCCGCCACCGAGGCGCCGTCAAGCACCCCGAGTCCGACGGCGACCACCCCCACGCCGACAACCCCGACGGTGAGCACCACCACGGTGACCCCGACACCGCAGAAGGCGAGCGGCGGTTAGCACGTAACCGGACAAAGGTTCGTTGGGCCGTCGGCGGTACCATCGGCAGATGGCTGAGTCGAGTTGGTCGCTGACCCCCGCTGACGGCGAACTGCACATTCTCACCGGCGTTGCCGGTCGAGCCGCCAAGATGGGACACCGCCTGACCCTCGCCATGACGGCTTGGCAGGCGTCGGCGCGGTGGACCGGGGACGAACCCGCCAGTGCGGAGTTGACCGTTGACGTGGATTCGATCAGCGTCTTGAGCGGCGAAGGCGGTCTGACCCCGCTGACCGGTGCGGAAAAGGGCGTTTGCCGGTCGAACGCGCTGAAATCGTTGGACGCCAAGAAGTTTCCGCAGATCCGCTTCACCGCCGATCAGATCGCCAAGACGGCCGATGGCTACCGCCTCGACGGCGCCGTGGAGATCCACGGCACATCGCGTCCGCAGAGCGTTGATCTGAAGGTCGTCGACACCGGCGACGCACTCGAGTTGTCGGCGCAGGTACCGGTTACGCAGACCGACTTCGGAGTCAAGCCGTTCTCACTGATGATGGGTGCTCTCAAGGTGGCCGACGAGGTCACCATCGCCTTCTCGGCCAAGCACACCAGATAGATCCGGTTCAGTACTGGCGAAGCCCGGCTACCAGTTGATGACCACCGGGTCGCCGATGCCGACGGTGTTGAAGTACCACAGGGCGTTGTCCGGGCTGAGGTTGATGCACCCGTGGCTGACGTTCTCGTAGCCCTGTGAGCCAACCGACCAGGGCGCGGAGTGAACGTACACCCCACCCCAGGTGATCCGCACGGCGTCGGCCACGGTGAGCTTGTAGCCCTCCGGATCTTCCAGCGGGATGCCGATGGTGCGCGAATCCATCACGATCGACTTGTACTTTTCCAGCACGCTGAACTGCCCGACCGGAGTGGGATGCTTCGGCTTTCCCATCGACGCCGGCATCTGACGCTGAATGACACCGTTGATGCTGACCGTGAACGTGTGGTTGGAGATGCTGCCGACGCCCAGGACGGTGCCGCCGGTGCCGAAGGTGCGCTTCTCCCCCGCTGCCATCAGGGTGATCTTCGAGTAGGGCGGCCAGTACTTATCCGGGACCCACTGCACCACATCGTCGCTGCGCCACTCGAACTTCCCGGTCATCTCTGACGGCGACAGCACCTTGATCGACCGCTCGGCGGCGGCACGATCTGACACGGGCCCGGTGAAACGCACGATGATCGGGTGCGCGACGCCCACGGTCTGGCCGTTGATGGGCTGGACCCCCGCAACGGTGGCGGCGCCGACGGACGGGGCGACCGCAGCCGCGCTGCTCGGGGCCGTGCCCGTCATCGCAATGAGAGCGATTCCAGCAGCGGCGAGGGCCCGTCGAAGTGCATTGGCCATGTGAGTTCGTGGCTCCCTATCGTCGTCGTCGCCGCCGGTGTTGGGCGGCAGCAAAGTGCAGTCTAGATGCTGGGGCGGTTCCATAGGGAAGCCTTCCCTGAGGTGATCGATCCCGAAACGCCGTCATAGAGTCATCGCATGGCAGACCCCGGGCATTACCACGACGTTCTGAAGGACGTCAGCACCCAGCACCGCGCCCTGCGCCAGGAGATCCCCGAGGTCTATCAGGGGTTCAACCAACTCAGTAACGCCGCACTGACAGACGGGGCGCTATCGGCCAAGGTCAAGGAGCTGATGGCGATGGCGATCGGCGTCGTGCACGGCTGCGACGGCTGCATCGCCTCGCACGCCCGCGGCGCCGCCAAAGCCGGCGCGACCGCCACCGAGGCCGCCGAGGCCATCGGCGTCGCCATCCTCATGCACGGCGGCCCGGCCACCATCTACGGTGCCCGGGCCTATACCGCGTTCACGGAGTTCGCCACCCCAGCGCCGGAGGCGCAGTAGCGGCTTACGCTCCGGCGGCGCAGTAGCGCCTGCCTGAGCTATTTGACGGGCAGTGCCGCCACCATCGGGGTGTCCACCCCGACCGGTCCGAAGTCGGCGGCGCTGCCGGGGGTTCCGATCGGCGCGTCGCGCCCAGGCAGAACCTGGTTGAAGAAGTCCGCATTGTCGGCGCGGAACTTCAACTCGCTCTCGGGCACCTCGTAGTCCGGATAGATCGCGTCGACCTCGCACAGCAACCGGCATGCACCGCAATCGACGCATTCGTCGGGGTTGATGTACATGCTCCGGTCACCCTCGTAGATACAGTCGACCGGGCATTCGGCGGCACACGCCTTGTGTTTGACGTCCACGCACGCACTGGTGATCACATAAGCCATGTTGAGGATTCTATCTGTTACGGGCCGTATCAGACACGGAAAAGGTCCCGCCACGCCGGGGACCAAAGTCCCTAATTCATGTCATCCTCAGCCGGTCAGTTCCCGAGTGACGTCCATGAACCCGCTCCCGTCGAGATGGTGGTCGGTCACGTCGCGGCACTCGCCGTAGACCCGCAGCACCCCCCGACCGACCTGGTCGGGATCCCGGTAGTAGATCGCGGTGACCCCGTCCTTGGCCAGCCTCCATCCGTCCGGGTGCCGACCCGGCGGCAGCCCTACCCGCCAGCCTTGCGTCCTCATGGTCTGGGCGATCTGGCGAAAGAGTTTCCGGGTCTGAACCACATCAGGCACCGCGAATCCGACGTGCACCGTCCCCTGGTAGGGCGGCTGGTCCTCGGTGGTGCACGACTGCAGCAGATAGCTGGCGTCAGAGTGGCGAAGGGATCCGGCGGCGATGATCTGCCGGGCCGGTCCCAGCACCTGTTGGCGGGACTGCTCGTCGTTCTGCGGGGCGAAGGTGGGCAGCCCCCGCAGGTCGTACACCCGGTGCACGATCACGAAGCCCACAGAGAGGGCCAGCGCACACAGCAGAGCGGTCGCCAGGATCAGCCGGCCCGGCCCCGACCGGAGTGCTTTGTCCACCCGTCGATGTTACCGACGGGGCCGGTCAACCGCCTTTGACCAGGGTGAACTGGCAAACGTCGATGTAGCCGTCACGGAACGCATCGGCGCAACCGGTCAGGTATTTCAGGTAGCGGTCGTAGACCTCCCGGGACTGGATGGCCAACGCCTGTTCGCGGTCGGCTTCCAGGGCCGCCGACCAGCAATCCAGCGTCCGGGCGTAATGCATGCGCAGCGACTGCACCCGGGTGACACCGAAACCTGCCCGGTCGGCGTGCTCGGTGACGTCCCCGGGCTGGGGCAGGTCCCGCCGGGGAAGATTTCCTTCATGATGAAATTCACAAAACGGATGTGCCGCATGGTGATTGGCAGCACTCGCGCGGCGAAGTCTTCGTCACTGGGCCGGACGATGGTGTGCAGCAGCATGACTCCGTCGGGCGGCAGAATGTCGTGGGCGGTGGCGAAAAACCGGCTGTAGCGATCCCGGCCGAAGTGCTCGAAGGCGCCGATCGACACGATCCGGTCGACGGGCTCGGCGAACGACTCCCAGCCGTCGAGAACCACTTTTTCTTCGATCGCTCGCTGTGCTCGTCTTCCAGCAGGTGCTGGACGTGCATCGCCTGATTGGTGCTCAGCGTCAGGCCGACCACGTTGACGTCGTGGCGGCGCAGCGCCCGCAGGAGGGTGGCACCCCACCCGCAGCCGACGTCGAGCAGCGTCATCCCTGGCCGCAGTCCCAGCTTGCCGAGCGCCAGGGCGATCTTGGCGATCCGGGCCTCTTCGAGGGTCATGTCGTCGCGTTCGAAATCGGCACAGCTATACGTCTGCGTCGGATCCAGGAAAAGCCGGTAAAAGTCGTCGGAGATGTCGTAATGGTGCTGGATATCGGCGAAATGCGGTTCGAGGCGTGGTGCGGGCGTGGTGACCAATGTCGTTATCCGTTCTTCGTCTTCGCGCATCGCGCTCTGTGACGAACATCTCGCCACAGCCGCCCCGATTGCGCGATGGCACTTCTTAGGTTGAGCGGGCGCGAGTCATCACGCCCTCACCAGGGGTTTCCCGTCGGCGCTGATTCCAAACACTTCGGACGGTTTCCTGTCGGCGAATGGCCTTTTCCCACGTTTTTCAGGCACAGTTGGCGTATGGATTCCACACATCCGCGTTTCGGGTCCCGGTTGACCCGTCGCCTTCCCGGTGTGCTGGCGACCCTCGCGGTTGTCGCCGGCATGGTCGCCGCGCCGGCCACGGCTGCCCCCGCAGCCCCAGCTCCGGTAGGTCCGCTGGATCAATCAGCTCTTCTGAGCCAGGTCGTTCCCGGTCTGGTCGACATCAACACCACCCTCGGATACCAGGGTGCGGCCGGCTCCGGCACCGGGATCGTGCTTGACCCCAACGGCGAGGTGCTGACCAACAACCACGTCATCGAGGGGGCCACCGACATCACCGCGATCAGCCTGGCCAACAGCCAGACCTACCCCGTGGATGTCATCGGCTTCGACCGGGCCAACGACATCGCGTTGATTCGCCTGCGCGGCGCCTTCGGGCTGCCCACGGCAAATGTGGGCACGTCGTCCACGCTCGGTGTGGGCCAACCCATCGCGGCCATCGGCAACTCCAACGGCACCGGTGGGCCCCCGAGTTTCGCGCCCGGTTCGGTGACTCAGTTGGGAGCTTCGGTGCGGGCGTCGGACGAGTCGGGCGGCGGATCACGCGAGCTGTACGACCTCATCCGGGTGGCCGCCGACATCCGCCCGGGTGACTCGGGCGGTCCCCTGGTGAACAGCGCCGGACAGGTCGTCGGCGTCACGGTGGCCGCGACGCTGACCTACCGGATGGGCGGCGTGACCGGCGGCGAGGGTTTCGCGATTCCGATCGACCGGGCTGTCGCCATCGCCAATCAGATCCGCGCCGGAGCGCCGGCCCCGGGGCTTCACATCGGCGACACCGCGTTCATCGGCGTGGCCATCTCCGATGCGGCGCCGCTGGGGGGTCCCGCCGGCGCGGTGGTCCGCCAGGTGCTGCCGGACACTCCGGCCGGTCAGGTCGGTCTGCGCGGCGGTGACCTCATCACCGCGGTGGACGGCGCGCCGGTCAACTCGGCGGCCGACCTGTCGAACATCGTCGACGGGCACCGGCCGGGCGACACGGTGATGCTCGCCTGGATAGACCGGGCCGGCATTGCGCGCACCGCCCCGGTGGTGCTCGGCAAGGGGCCGGTCGGCTGAGCGCCCGGCTCGCCGTCGCGGGTCTCGGTCTCGCCGTAGCCGTCGTCGGGACGGTCGCCACTGCGGCCGCCGACCCGGCCCCCGCACAGCCGCTCGTCGATCTCGTCGACGCCGCCGCCCAGCGACTACAGACCGCAGATCCGGTCGCTGCCAGCAAGTGGCTCGGCGGCGGCCCGATCAACGACCCAGCCCGCGTGCAACAGGTCCTCACCGCGGTTTCGACTGATGCCCAATCAGCAGGTGTGCCAACGGATTACGTGACTCGGGTGTTCTCCGACCAGATCGACGCCACCGAGGCGATCCAGTACAGCCGGTTCTCGTGGTGGAAGTTGGATCCGGCGGCTGCGCCGGCGTCAGCCCCGGACCTGTCGGCCTCACGGCAGACCATCGACGGGCTTAATCATCGAATGGTCACCGAGATCGCCGACGAGTGGCCAGTACTGCACTCGCCGGCCTGCCCGGCCACGCTCGCGGCAGCGAAATCGGCGGTCGCGGCGAGTCGAGCGCTCGACCCGCTTTACATCCAGGCACTCGACGCCGCAACGCGGTCCTACTGCCGTTGATTTGATCTCGGTTGGTCCCGGGCCAGGCGCTCGATGGCGGCCAGGGCCGCCGCGCACACCGCAAGGTAGGCCGGCGCCCACCACGGAACATCGAAGCGAACCCGACAGCCGCCCGGCGCCGCGAGCACCTCGTGACCGGTAGCGGTCACCCCGCCCACCTTCCACGCCCACCGTCGTCCGGGCTCGAACTCGGTTATGACGAACCGGACCGGAAATCCGACGGCGGTCCGCACCGTTCCCCGCGCGCCGGCGCTGATCTGGGCCGCACCGTCGTCGAGCACCGCGCGTCGCACCGACGGACCCCAACGCGGCCATTCGGCGACGTCGACCAGCAGGCGCCAGACCACCTCGGGTGGCACCGGTATCCGCCGGTCGACGCTGCGCGGTGTGATACCCATCAGCGAGACGCTACGCCGCGACTGGAGACGAGAGAATGTACCTGCCGTAGCGCAAGATCAGCCTGGTGGTGATGATCATCACCGACATCGCCGCACCGGGCGGTGGCGACCCCAGCGACGCCGTCGCCAAAGCCATCACGAAGGTGGTCACCCCGGACCACATCTACGCGCTGTAGCCGCTCGGCCTAGGATCGTTGATCATGGACGGTTCCGTGACGGTGCACATGAACGCCCCGGCCGAGAAGATCTGGAATCTGATCGCCGATGTCCGCAACACCGGCCGCTTCTCCCCCGAGGTCTTCGAAGCCGAATGGCTTGACGGCGCCACCGGCCCGGCACTCGGCGCGAAGTTCCGCGGGCACGTCCGGCGCAACGAGATCGGGCCGGTGTACTGGACCACCTGTCGGGTCACCGCCTGCGAACCGGGTAAGGAGTTCGGGTTCGCCGTGCTCGGCCCCGGCGATCAAGCCATCAACAACTGGCATTACCGGTTCACCCCCCGGGCCGACGGCACCGACGTCACCGAGTCGTTCCGGCTGAACAGTTCGCTGCCCGTCCGGGTGTTCTGGACGTTCGCCGGCTATCTGCGTGGCCGGCGCAACGTCCGCGACATGCGCACTACGCTCGAACGCATCAAGAAGGTCGTCGAAGAGGACTAGATGGCTAGATCCGGCAAAGCCGGAATTTTGAGTCAAGTTTGGTGTTCTCAGGTCGGCGTCGACCGCGTAGCGTGGAACCTGCTCGCTCCACAGCGCAATGACAGCGCACCTGACCTGCCGATACGCACTCCGCGTCATGGTCAACATTCATAGGCGTAGCGAGTGGTGGCGGTCGGCCACTCTGACCGCGAGTCCCTGCGTGAGCCTGCGCCGAAAACAGAACCGGCCACGCCATGCCTTGTCGGGCTGGGGCGAAGCCCCGTTAGTACTACAGCCGCTATCGGTCCCACTCGGACAGGTTGGCCTTACTGTGGGAGCCATGGCCATCTCGACACGCGTCAACGGTGAGGCGCCACCGGAGGTTCCACTGGCAGACGCGAAACTGGGCAGTCTGAGGTTCTGGGGCAAGGACGACGAGTTCCGGGACGGGGCGTTTGCCAGCCTGCGGCGTGAGGCTCCGATCACGTTCTTCAAGGAGATCAGATTCGAGGGCTTCGAGCCCGGCCCCGGGCACTGGGCGCTAACGCGATTCGACGACGTCCACTTCGCCAGCCGGCACCCGGACATCTTCAGTTCCTACCCCAACATCACCATCGCCGACCAGCAGCCGGAGGTGGCCGAGTACTTCGGATCGATGATCTCCCTCGACGACCCGCGCCACGCCCGCCTGCGCGGGATCGTCCGTAGCGCCTTCACCCCGAAAGTGGTTGCCCGCACTGAGGAATCGGTGCGCGAGCGAGCCCGGCGGCTGGTCGACGATCTGATCGCCAACCACCCGGACGGGCAGGCCGAATTAGTCAACGAGTTGTCCGGGCCGCTGCCGCTTCAGGTGATCTGCGACATGATGGGCATCCCCGAGACCGACCATGATCAGATCTTCCACTGGACCAACATCCTCCTTGGGTTCGGCGATCCCGATTTGACGACCGACTACGAGGAATTCATGAAGGTGGCCATCGACATCGGCGCCTACGCGACTGCGCTGGCCGAGGACCGCCGGGCCAACCCGCGCGACGATCTCACCACCGCTCTGGTGGCCGCCCAAGTCGACGGGGAGAAGCTGACCTCAGCGGAGATCGCGTCGTTCTTCATCCTGCTGGCGGTGGCCGGCAACGAGACCACCCGCAACGCCATCAGCCACGGAGTGCTGGCGCTGTCCCGCTACCCCGAGCAGCGCGAGATCTGGTGGAACGACTTCGACAGGCACACCCAGACCGCCGTCGAGGAGATCGTGCGGTGGGCCTCCCCGGTGGTCTACATGCGCCGCACCGCCACCCGCGACGTCGAGGTTAGCGGCGTGCAGATCAAGCAGGGCGACAAGGTCACCATGTGGTACGGCTCGGCCAACCGCGACGAGGAGCATTTCGACAACCCGTGGTTGTTCGACGTGACCCGGAACCCCAATCACCACGTCGGATTCGGCGGAGGCGGAGCGCATTTCTGCCTGGGGGCCAACCTCGCACGCCGGGAGATCGCCGTCGCCTTCGAAGAGTTGTATCGGCGCATCCCCGACATCGTGGCCACCGAGGAGCCGTCGATGCTGTTGTCCTCCTTCATTCACGGCATCAAGCGGTTGCCGGTGAGCTGGACCCCGCCGGCCTGATGACCCTCAAGGAGCGTCTGAACTGGCTGAGCATGCACGGTGTGGTCCGAGTCGGCGCGAGCATCTCAGCACGCCGCGGCGACCCGCAGGCCCGCTTCGTCGCCGACCCCGCCGTGCGGGCCGACCCGGTGCCGTTCTTCGAGGAGTTGCGGGCTCAGGGACCGCTAGTGCGGGCGCGGGTGGCGTTCCTCACGGTCGACCACGGTCTGGCGCACGAACTGCTGCGATCGGAAGACTTCCGGGTCATCAACGCAGGCGCCGGCCTGCCGGCTCCGCTGCGTTGGCTGGAGCAGCGCACCCGCGCCGACCTGCTGCACCCGCTGTTACCGCCGTCGCTGCTGGCTGTGGAACCGCCCGAGCACACCCGGTACCGCAAGACGGTGTCGTCGGTGTTCACCTCACGTGCGGTGACGGCATTGCGCGACCGCGTCGAGGACACGGCCGCGACCCTGCTCGACGACCTTTCCGAGGATAAGCTCGTCGACATCGTCGAGCGGTACTGCTCACAGCTCCCGGTGGCCATCATCAGCGACATCCTCGGGGTGCCCGCCGAGGACCGGTCGAGAGTCCTCGAATTCGGTGAATTGGCTGCTCCCAGTCTGGATTTCGGTTTAAGTTGGACTCAGTTCCAGAGCGTTCAACACGGCTTGGCCGGGTTCAACGAGTGGCTCGGAATGCACCTGGACCGGTTACGCGAGCACCCCGGCGACACCCTGATGAGTCAGCTGATCGAGGCCTCCGAGGGCGGGGTCAAACTCGACGAGACCGAGCTGCGGGGGGTGGCAGGTCTGGTGCTCGCCGCCGGATTCGAAACGACGGTGAACCTGCTGGGCAACGGGATTCGCATGCTGATCAACGCCCCCGATCAGTTGGCCATTCTCAAAGACGACCCGTCGCTGTGGCCCAACGCCGTCGAGGAGATCCTGCGTCTGGACTCCCCCGTCCAGCTCACCGGCCGGGTCGCCCGCCGCGACACTGTGGTGGCCGGAATGCCCGTCAAGCGTGGCGATTTCGTGGTCATCTATCTGGCTGCGGCCAACCGCGATCCCGCGGTGTTCGAGGATCCGCACCGCTTCGACGTGCGCCGGCCCAACGCCGGCAAGCATCTGGCGTTCTCCGGGGGCCGGCACTTCTGTCTGGGCGCAGCCCTGGCCCGCATGGAGGGCGAAGTGGGACTGCGGCGATTCTTCACCCGTTATCCCGACGCGCAACTGGCCGGTGAAGGAAGCCGCCGCGACACCCGCGTCCTGCGGGGATGGGCGCGGCTGCCGGTCCGGCTGGGTGCTGTTGCGACCGTTCCCGGTTAGCCTTCGGCCGGGCGGGCACCCCGCAGGCATGGACGCCTTCGACCGGATCGCCGGTCTGCTTCGACTACGCGATGTTCGTGCTGACCACCGGGCTGACGACAGCCGGGCCGGCTGCCGGGTGGGCGTTACCAGTCAGGTGCCAATTCACTCGCCGCGCTTTCTGGTCGGGCTTTCCAGACTTAGCCACCTACTGCTGTGCTGACCCGGGACCAGCTTGAAGGCCTGACCTCGCCGGCCGTCGACCCGCAGGCCCGGTTAGCGCACCCCGGCGGTTTCGAATCGCACCGGGACGGCGCTCATGACCGGCATGCGGGTGACGCGGTCGAGTGTGTCGTCGGTACTCAGCAGATCGGCGACGGCAGCATAACCGGTGGTGTCCTCGCCGCCGATCCGGCTGCCGAAGCCATGCGATATCGAGACCACCCCGGGGCGCAGTCCAGCGTCCTGCGCGATCTGCACCTCGATCGAGCCGTGCGCCGACACGAGCCGCAGCGTCTGGCCGACGGCGGTGCCGAGTTGCTCGATGTCCGTCGGATGCAGGTAGGCGGGGTTGCTGGTGGCGGCCTTCGGCAGTTCGTGACACATGCTGTTGTAGACACTGCCGTCGCGTCGGCAGATCATCAAATGGGTGAAGGCAGAGTCGCCGCCGAACCGGCCCTCGACTCCGATGTCGTAGTTGATCAGATCATCGATCTCGTCGGCGACGCCGTCGGGGAACAGCAGGAAGCGGTCGTTCATGCCCTCGAATTTGGGCAGGATTTTCGCCTCCGCGAATTCTTCGTAGACCTTGCCACCCTCATGGCTCATGATGTCGCGCAACGGAACCCGCGTCGAAACCGGTGGGTACAGCATCTCGAGGAACCCGACCGGGGACGGTAGCTGGTCGAGGTTTAGGTCCTGCTCGCCGATGCGCATCGGCGTTCCCAGCCGCCGCGCGATCTGCGCGAACCAGAACCATTCCTCGCGTGCCTCACCGGGCGCGTCGACCACCGGGTGGGCGAACTGTACGAAGGGTTTGTTGTACAGAAAGTCGTTGAACCCGTTCAACTCCGGGCGTTCCAGGCCGTAGCTGCCCGGCAGGAAGAAGTCGGCCAACTCAACGGTGTCGGTCGGCCGGACGTCCATGCAGATCAACGTGTCCAGTGATTGCAGCGCGCGCCGCGTCTTGTCGCGATCCGGCCATGAGGTCAGCGGACTTCCGCCCGCGACGATCAGCGCGCGGATCTGTCCCTGGCCGGGAGTGAGGATCTCGTCGGCGAGGGTGCTGGTGGGCATCTCGTGAAACAACTGCGACGCCCCCGACAGCCGTGACCGTTTGGTGTTGCACTCGGGATTGAGTTTGGGCGGGATGAATGCTCGCGGCACGACTGCGGCCACGGACGGCAGGTCGGGCATCAGCATGCTGAGGTGTTCGTTGACCTCGCCGACCCGGTTGAAGCGGCCGCAGATGATGTTGATCGCGTAGATCAGGTGCTCGGTGAGGTTGCCGTGCGGGCCCATGTCCGGACCCGTCGCGCTGGATATCGTGCCCCGGCTCACCGAGGTGAACATCTCGACCGCCGCCTCGATGTCCGCCGCGCTGAGCCCGGTGCGGCGGGCGACGTAGTCCAGCGTGAACGGGGCTAATGCGGCTCTCAGTTCGGGTGTGCCCGAGACGAAATCGTCGCAGAACGTCTGGTCGAAGCGGTTACCGTCGAGGATGAGGTTGACCATCCCGGCCAGCAGTGCGGCGTCCTCGCCCGGACGGATCTGCAGATGCAGATCGGCGAGATTGGCAGTGGCGGTGCGTCGCGGGTCCACGACGATCAGCTTCAGCCCGCGCTTCTTCGCCTCCCTGATCGCAGACGGCCGGTAGCCCGGCGCGCCGCCCGGCACGTGCAATCCCGAGACGACGACGTTGTTCCCGATCAGCATGGCGACGTCGGAGGACTCGAAGTCGTGCACCCCGGCACCCCACAGCCCGACGCGGCCGACGGCGGTGATCTTCGCCGGCTGGTCGATGGTCAGCGACGAGTAGACGTGGTGGGAGCCCAGGCCGCGCATGAAGGCGTGGATCGCGGCCAACGGTGCGGTCTTGAACGTGACGCCGTTGCCGCAATAGACCGCAATCGATTCCGGTCCGTGTTCGCGGCGAACGGCATCCAGACGAGCCGCCGCTTCATCGAGCACCGCCGTGTAGTCGGCCCGCACGAGTTCTTCGCCAACCCGTTTCATCGGGTAGATCAGTCGGTTTGCGGCGTTGAGCAGGTGATGGAACTGGCGACCTTTGACGCAACTGAATCCGCGGCTCATGGGATGACTGGCGTCGGGCACCATGTCGACCACCGAACCGTTCTCGACTTTCGCTTCGAACCCGCAGAACGCCGTGCAGATGGTGCAGAAGGTCTTCTTGGTCGAGCTCGTCATCGTGTCTGGCTCAGCACGTGGCCTGGCAGCCGGAACGTGTTCAGCGCCACTGGCGCGACGACGAGGACCTGACGGGCAACACCTCTGGGCATCATGCTCTGTGCCCCTGAACGTACGGTCCACCGGTGACAAACCCACTCCGATGGAAGCACAACCCTAAAGTACAGCCATTGGAAACGCGACCGAACGCATGAGAACACGCCGCCTTGCACGCTGCGATCTCGGTCTCCGTCGGCGTCCTGCTGGTCGCCGCGGTTGCGGCCTTCGTCTTCGTCAAATCGGAGCGAACGTCCGCGCATCACAGCCCGTAGACCCGTTGGGCATTACCACGCCCGACAAGGTCGGCGACACCCATCGCGTCGTCAAGACCCCAGTGTCCGCGCTCGACGAATCCACCGAGCACCTCGGCCATGCCGGCGCGCCACAAACGAGAACCGAGGTAGTGCAGTTCCACCGGACCCACCGCATCCGAGGAGTACAGGATCTTGCGGAAGGGCGCGAGTTCCATTGCGCGGCCGAGGAATGCGGCAGCGCGGGCGCCCAGGTGGTTCACACTGAGGCCGATGTCGACATGCACGTTGTTGAACGCGGCCGCCAGGTAGCCGGCTTCCCGTTCGTAGGGATAGCAGTGCAGCAGGATGATGGGCACGTCGCCGGAGTGCCGCAGCAGGTCGATCAGATGCATCGGGTTGGTGCGGTGCAGATCGCAGTCGCGGTCCCCGAGGCCGACGTGAATCTGCAGCGGCTTGCCGAGCCGCAGCGCTTCGTGCAGCCCGAACCGCAACAGCACCGGGTCGGCCAGCCGGATTCCCCCGCTCTCGCGCCACCGCTGCGCCGCCGCGTGGACCTCACGGTCGGTCGGTGCCGACAGGTCGATGTCGAAGCCGCTGCGGTAGGCCAGGACAGTTTTGGTTGCGACTGCGGATTGTGTTCTGGCCGAGAGGATGTCGCGGAAACTGCCGACGTAGTCCGCGCTGTTTGCGGCGGCCTGCTCGGCGACCTGCTCGATGCGGACCACCTCGTGGACTCGGCCGTGCCCGGCGGCGCCCATGTCGTCCCGTCCGGCGACGCCGGGCACCCCGGTGTCGAGCAGCCAGTCGCTGACACCCGCGGCCGGCAGGAAGATTCGCACGAGTTCCTTTTCGCTGCAGGCACTTCGGGCGCCCCAGTACTCGGCCGGACCGGAATGCGGAGGCAGGCCCAGCAGCGGTGCGCAGTGCGCCCGGATCGCAAAGCCGAGTTGGGTGTCGAAACCGGAGTCGAAATCGGCCAGCGGTTCGGTGTTCGGCTCGTTCAGGGCGTTCTCGAAGCCGCGCGGGTCCAGGGAGTCGAGCCAGTAGCCGTGGACGTGGTTGTCTATCAGTGGCAGCTCATTGACGTGCTCGGCGAGGGTCGCAAACGTCGTCACAGACTCCAGGCCATCCGGAATTTGTCGGTCAGTTCCTTCGGGCTGAGATCGCCGTAGTTGTCGTGCTCGTAACGACGCACCGCGATCAGCGCGTCGACCACAGGATCGCCGAGGACTTTCCGCATCAGGGTCGAGTCATCCAGTGCGGCAATTGCTTCGGCTTGCCGATCCGTGAGCCGGTCGACCCGATGGCTTTCTGGCAGGGTCTGCGGGTCGACGTCGACCTCCGGCGGAAGCGAAGCATGTCGCGTGATCCCGTCGAGGGCCAGGCCGAGGATGGCCGCGGTGGCCAGATACGGGTTGGCCGAGGGGTCGGCGACTTTCACTTCGACGTTCGCGCCGTGGGCGTTGCCGTGGGTGGCGGGCAGGAATCGCACCGCCGCCTCCCGGTTCTCGGTGCCCCAGCAGATGTGCGCGCCTGCCCAATTTCCGGGCTGCATCCGCAGCCCGGACACGATCGATCCGCAGAAAATCAGCTGGGCCTCCGGTAATCCGGCCACGATACCGCCGATCGCGGCCGATCCCTCGGGTGTCAGGCCGTGCGGGCCCAATCCCCCGGAGAACACCGGGGCACCCCGTCGGCGCAGTGAGAAATGTTGGTGCGCGCCGGAACCCACGCTGCCCGCGAACGGAACCGGAGACAGACTCACCCGGATTCCGTGCGCCCGCGCGACCCGGCCGATCAGCAACCGCGCCAGGACGAGTTGGTCGGCGGCCTCCACCGGGGGTGCCGGGGCCAGTGACATCTCGAACTGGTTGACGCCGTACTCGGGATGGAACTGCTCGGCACCCACACCGGATGCCGCCATGCCGGCCATCACGTCACGGATGAACTCCTCGAATTCGAGCACACCGGCCAGCCCGTACTGCGCCCACAGCTGGCCCGGCAACCGGTTCCCCTCGGGATCGACGACCAGGAATTCGATCTCATGCCCGACCCTTGCCTCGTAGCCCTCCTCCTCAAGATCCTCCTGGATGCGGGCCAGAATGCTGCGGGTGCATTCGGGTACCCGGTTGCCGTCCTGGTCGTAGAACGACGCCGGCGCCCACGACAGGCCTTGCTCGATGGGCCGTTGGGCGTGCCGGTCGATGCGCAGCCGTTGATCCCCGACGACGGTGATCGAGTCGGTGAAGGCGATACCCGCGCGATCGATCGCGAACGCGTGCCAGGTCGGACTGGCGCCGAGACCCGGATCGGCGAATCGGGCGGCCGCAGTGTCGGAGACGACTTTGGCCAGGGTCAGCCCGGCCGGGTTGACGATCGTCCCGATGATGACGCCAGTGTTGTCCTCGGTCATGCCCGCCTCGGCAGGGTAAGGCGGCAGGCCTGTCCGATGTCGAGGGTGCGCAGCATCCGGCCCATGCCGAGCCACATCGCGCACGAGATCGTGAGGTCGGCCAGCAGTTCGTCGGAGAACTGTGCGCGGCACCGCTGCCAGAACTCGTCGTCATCGCGTAGTGCGGTGTGCTCGGTGGCGAACCGATGGGCGAACTCGGCGGCCACCCGTTCCTGCTCTGAATATCCGGGCCAGGTGGGCCACTGCGCCGCATGGGTGTAGAGGTCCTCGTCGACGCCGACGGCGGGACCGTCGGCGTCGCGGGTGTTGACGCACACCACGCACTCGTTGTCGTGGGCTATCACGGTCCGGGCAATCTCGCGGACCCGCATGGGCAGGCGATTGCGTTTGCCGTCGTAGACCGCCGTACTGAACCCCGCCATCGCCTTTCCCAATTCGGGTGACAGGCGGATCCAGCCGGCTACGTCGTCGTCGGCGAATTCTCCGATACGGCTCATGCAGCGATGGTAGAGCGTGTCGAACAACTCTGGTGAGTGGTCGGCACCGCCCTTCTCGGGCGTTTCATTTCCGAGCGTGGCGCGGCGCAGGTCCTGTGACATGGCCGCCGCCCTGCGAAGCCATTCTTGCTGATCAGCCACTGCGCTTTTCCAGCAGCCGGCCCCGAAGCCGCGCGCGAAATGGATTGCACCTGGATGGTCGAGGTCGAAATTTCCGTCGATTGGGCGCTTTTCGAGTTCGATGCGGCGCTCCAGTGTGAACGCATACCCGGCATCTGTGAGCTCGGCTTGCGACGAAGGGATAGCCCCACTACGCGTCGGGCAACCGATCGTCGTCGGCGAAAGCGCGGAGCCGGTGGTTAGTCGGCGGCCAAAGTGGTGGCGGGGCATGGCTTTTTCGCGTTCAGGGCAACCGTAGGTCGATCTCGAAGGCCAGGCAGAGTTCTGCGAGTTCCCGCGGATGATCCAGCGATTTACCTGACATCTTCTCTATCCGCTTGAGCCGATGCCGCACCGTATTGGCATGGCAGAACAGCCGTTCGGCGGTGATTTTGACCGATCCACCGGCGGCCTCCCACGTGCGAAACGTCTCGAACAGGGTGTCACGGTCGTTGAGGGTGAGGCCGACGAATCCGGCAAGGACCGTAGACGTGATCCGTCTCATTACCTGGGGAGCGGCCACCGACGCGATAGCGAGGGTGTCGGAATCGAACATCGCCAGTGGCGAGCCGTCAAGACGCTCGGAGGTCAGTGCGATCCGGGCGTAGGTGACTGCGTCGGGTACCTGGCTCAGGTCGTCGAAGCGCGAACTGACCCCGATCCTGGTGCTGGTGATCCGAATGAGGGTGTCTTTGAGGCTTTCAAGTTTCGCGTCGCCGCTGACATGCACCAGGCCGAGGTCAACATCGGGTGCGAGGTGCCATGCGGAGGGGATGTCGAAGCTGGCCAATTTCGACGCGATCTCGGGCAGGGCGTGCTCGCCGAGGGCCGGACGCTCGGCCGCCACGACCACGTAGGGACCGCGTGAGGGCAGTCGGAGCTTCGTTGCGACCTCCCAGAGGGTGGTCTGTTCAACCACTCGGCCGGAGAACAGCGCTTCAATGAATGCGTTGCGCACGGCCTCCTGCGCGACGGCCTGCCGCACCGTCTCCTCGTGGTACGCCTTGGTGGCCGCCTGGGTCAGCACGTCCTGGGCCGACCAGATGCGCGCGGTGGCGCGGATCAACGCCTCCTTGCTGATGTGGGGTCGCTTCGACGCAATGGCGACGATCTCTTCCCAGACCACTTGACACCCGATTCGGTAACCCTCCATTAAGGCCTGCACCGGAATCCCGGCAACCGCGTCGTCGACGCCGGTCTTCACCGCTACGTCGGTGTCGAACTCGCCCGCCGGGCTGAGGCCGTCGAAGATGAACCGTAGGTTGGCCGTACAGGTCTCCTCAATCTCCCCAATGCCCTCGGCGCGGCCGGCCGCGGGATAGAAGTGCACCCTGCGCCAGATGGTGTCGGCCACGAGCGCACCCAACTCTTCACAGCGCTCCATCAGGGCGGTCTGGACTTCAGCGATCTGCTCCTCCAGGCCGAGCGCGGACATGACCTGAGGGTACGGGCAGCACAGCGTCATCGCCGGTGTATCCAGAGACAATGAAGTCAGGCCTGCCGTTGTCACTGCGAACAATGCCTTCCCGGGATTCCCTGCATACGTTGGGACGGTGAAATCCATCAACGTCCTCCGGGCAGGAATGGCCGTCACAACTCTGGGTTGTGCGCTGCTCGGCTGCACCAATGAGATCAAGCCCCCACCGTCGGGCTCGGCACAGACATCATCGGTGGCGGCAAGCGGTCGGCCCAGGCTCTCGGGACCCAACACGACGATCAACGATTACATCGACCAGAACAACATCTCCGAGACACCGATCAAGCCTGACCAGCCGGGCACGCCGAAGTTCGATTTCCCCTTCCCGCCCGACTGGAGCGACGCCGGAGACAAGACACCCGAATGGGCATACGGCGCCATCGTTTACGACAAACCGGCAGATCCCGCGGACCCACCGGCGATGATCGCCATCGCCTCGAAACTGACCGGGAAGGTCGACCCGGCGAAAATCCTCGAGTACGCGCCCGGGCAGCTGCTCAATCTCCCCGACTTCAAACCCCTCGGTGATCCGGAGAAGTCGACCCTCGGCGGTTTCGAAGCGATTCAGTCGGCCGGCACCTACACCTACGAGGGCAAGGCCCGAGTCGTCGCCCAGAAGACGGTGGTGATTCCCGGCAACGACGCGCTCTTCGCGCTGCAGCTCAACGCCGACGCCCCGCAGAATCAGGAACACGTCGTCATCGATGCCGCCGAGATCATCGATCAACAAACCAAGATCACGGCGCCCTAGCCACCCGAGGGAAACACCGACGATATGACAATCCAGACCAGGGCACTCAAGTCCCTCTTGGCGGTCTTGTGCGGGGTGGCACTGGCTTTCGGCACCGCCCTGATCGAATCACCGACGGCCGCCGCGGCCTGCCCGGGCGGAACCATCCTCGACCCCCGCACCGGGGTCTGTTGGTCACAGGTCAGCCCGAGCAACAGCTATGGGGGATCAGGCAACATCCCCTGCCTCCCAGGCCGCTTGGGCTTATGCCTTGGCGCCCTTCAGAACACCCCTTTGCCCGGCGCAGCGTTACGCCCACAGCCCGGAGCGGGTCCAGCACCCCGCTCAGGTGCTCGCGGCAGCTGGCCCTAGAAGGATCGGCAGGAGTTTGAGGCGATTTGGGGACCAGCACATGAAAATCCGAAGCACGACATACGCGTTCGTATCGGCTTTCCTATGCGTCGCTCTTTACACGCCGACGGTTTTCTCCGCGGCGCCAACGACTGCCGTGTTGTCGGCGCCGACAGCGGCCGCCGACGACGGCGACGGCGGCGGAGGGGACGTCGGGAGCTGGGGCCCGACTATCAGCATCGGCGGTCGCGGCGGCTGCTTCGGGCGCCTGGGCCTGTGTCTGGGAGGACTGCGCACCCTCCCGGGTGCGGCCTTGCGACCGGTTCCCCCTGCTGGTCCGGCGCCACGCGTCGGCCCGCACGGCACCTGGCCATGAGGTGAACGCACCCTCCATTCCGATTGCCACGGTGGCGTCGATCGGGTCCTACGAGTTGTGGATGCTGGCCCAGGCCGCGCTGGGGTTCGTGGTCTACGGCGGGATTATGTTCCTCATCCCGTTGCACATCCAGGCCCAGGGTGGCAGCCCTGCTGACACTGGCGCGGTGATCGCCCTGGCGGGCGTACTCGGGCTGGCGGGGCCCTTCTTTGGGAGCGCGGCAGATCGGTTCCGGGCCTATCGCGGTGCCCAACTGCTCGCCCTGGCTCTGCTGGCCCTGTCGGCGGTCGCGTTCGCTTACGCACGTGAGGAACTGACCTGGCTGCTCGCCGCAGGCTTGTTGGGCCTGGGCACCAGCGGGACGTCGGTCATCGATAGGACCCTGATCGCCGGTGCGGGCTTCGACCACCGGACCCAAGCGCGCAAGCTTGCGCTGCTCCAACTGAGCCTGCCGGCGGGACAAGTTGTGGGTCTGGCAGCGATCGCCACACTGCGGGGCGCGGGGATGAGTGTTGGCGGCCTGTTCCTGACGATCGCGGCAGCTGGTCTTCTGTTCACCATGATCGTCTCCTTCGTTAACCGCGCTGCGGCCCGCCGGGTTGTCTCGGCCGGCGAGCCGGATCAAGCGGCCGCGAAGCCGCCGGTCGCGCGCGTTCCTCTGAAGTCGGTTCTCTTCTCCCAGTTCGGCCTGTCGCTGCTGCTGACCTTCCTCATCATGGTCAGCGCCCAGGGCCTTGAGAGCCAGTTCCCTACCTACATGGACGCCGTGTTCACTGTCGGCCCCGAGCAGAGCGCGGGCACGCTCTCGGTGATCATGCTGATCTCGATTCCGCTGTACCTGCTGGCCGGGCGGTGGACCGCTCACTCCGGCCCGCGTGTCCCGTTCCTGCTCAGCGCAGCGGTACGTGCCGCGGCCGGGGCGGCCCTGTTGATGCTGCCGGGATCGGCGGGATTACCCGCGCTGGTGGCTTTCGGACTCATCATGGCCGTCTACCCGTTCTTCGAACTCAACGCCGCGGTCCTGGCCTCGACCACCTCGCCGTTGGGTCCGAGCGCCGGCCAGGGCGCTTCCGGCGCCGCCTTGGCGCTGGGAGCAGTGGTGGCCGCGATCGTCGCCGGATGGCTGGCCGACCAATTCGGATTCACCTCCTTGGCGACGATCCCCCTGGTGGCGGCCGGGGCGGCCACCGCGCTCGGCGTGCTGATGCTGCGATCGCCAGCCATACCGACACCGAACCGAACGTCCGGTGCCCCGACGAAAGAGAGATGACGCGATGTCGAAGGAACAGTCCCCGTCAGCACCGCTGGCGTGGTCCCTTCCGGGTGGTTGGATCGAGAAGCCCGGGCAATATCCCGGCGAACTCGAACTATGGTGCTATAGCGACGATTTCTCCTACGGCGCGGGCGACGCGGTCGGTGTCAAGGTCCACACCACCGCCGCGACGTTCGATATCGAGATCATTCGCGACGGTAATTCCCCCACGACCGTCTTTGCGCAACAGGGGATTCCGGGAATTGCCCAACAGACCCCGCCAGACGCCTACGCGGCGGGATGCGGCTGGAGCGACACCCTGACCGTGACGGTCGACCCAGCCTGGAACGGGGTTCTATCTGATTGTCGTGCGGGCGCTGACCGCCGACGGCCACGTGGTCGAACGGGAAGGCTTCTTCATCGTTCAAAACTCCACTCCCGCAGACGCGGACTTCATCCTCATCCACGCCACGAGCACGGTCCTGGCCTACAACGACTGGGGCGGCGCCAATTACTACCGCGGCCTGCCCGACATCGCCGGTGGATTCGACACACCGACCCCCATCTCCTCGGCACATCGCCCGATCGCCCGCGGAATGCTCCGCAAACCGATCGGGGCGCCCCGAATACCCCATCACGACGTCCCGCCGCCGCACTGGAGGCCCCGATATCCGACCTATGAGTGGGCCTGGCACAACGGTTACTCGCGCCACCACGCCGACGCCGGCTGGGCCACCTACGAACGCCCCTTCACGGTATGGGCCGAGCAGTCCGGCTACACCGTCGCCCACATCTCCCAGACCGACCTGCATCGCGACCCGCACGCGTTGGACGGCTACCGCTGTGCGGTAGCCGTGGGCCATGACGAGTACTGGACGTGGGAGATGCGCGACCGCGTGGACCACTTCGTCGAGGCCGGAGGCAAACTCGCCCGCTTCGGCGGCAACTACCTCTGGCAGGTACGACTCGACCAGGACGGCACCCAGACCTGCTACAAGGATCCGCGCCACGATCCGATCACCGCCATCGACCCGACCCGAGCCACGACCGCGTGGGACTGGCCAACCATCGGGCGCCCGGGGGCGGCGACCCTGGGTCTGACAGGACTGGCCGGAATCTACAACCGCTACGGGCCGACCGCACCGCGCTCAAGCGGGGGGTTCACCGTGTACCGCCCCGAGCACTGGGCGCTACAGGGCAGCGACCTGTACTACGGCGACGTCTTCGGCGGGGTTCCGGTATGTATCGCCGCGTTCGAGATGGACGGCGTCGACTACACCTTCCGCAAAGGACAGCCCTACCCGACCGGCCTGGACGGCGCGCCGGACAATCTGGAGATCATTGCCATGGCGCCGGCGGTCGCCTACGCCCGCGACCGATGGAACGGCGAGGTTCCTGTCGGTGCTCCTATGGAGGACGCCCACGGCATTCTGCAGATGCTCTTCGGCGATGACCCGCCCGAGCACCTGCGCGACATGGAATTCGGCTCCGGGATGGTCGCCAGCTTCACCAAGGGTGACGGGGAGATCTTCAACGCGGGATCCGCCGAATGGGTTAACGGACTGGCGCAGCGGGAATGGTTCACCGAAAGGATCACGCGAACCGTGCTCGACCGCTTCAGCGGCCGCGCGCCCGAGTCCTGACCCATGGCCGTGACAGATCCGCGTCGGCGGGTGTTCGGCGGTGTCAGCACGCGCAGCCTGGGCGTTGTCTTCCTGCTGATAATGGTCGCGGCAGGCATCGTCGGCTATCTCATCAGCCGTCGCGCCACATATCAGGAGAGCCATTTCGGCGACCCCGCCCGGTCTGATCGTGTCGACGTCGTCGCCTGGGTGAACAGAGTCGACACCACCGCCTACACGCTGTCGATGACCGTCCGGGTCCACCCCACCGGCAGCTTGGCGGACTCCCGAGGCAACTTCGCTTTCGACGGCGCATTGTTTACCAGTGCCGTCGGCAACGTGAGGATCCCGATCCGCAAGGGCGACCTGCCCGCGGATGCCGATCAACGGATCGGCGTCATCGGCGCAGCGACCGACTATCCCTTCGACGAATACACGACGTTTGTCGACCTTCACGTCTTCGGAGCCGACGGAAAAGAGGTACCGACCACCATCACCGTGCTGAAC
The DNA here is from genome assembly GCA_964629725.1 of uncultured Mycobacterium sp. GTDB lineage: Bacteria > Actinomycetota > Actinomycetes > Mycobacteriales > Mycobacteriaceae > Mycobacterium. Next base: position 25,501 of record CAZVST010000010.1, on the reverse strand, counting down.
ACCGATCCATTCTTCCGTGCCACCACCGCCGAAGAGGTCAGTCCGTGGGGTACGTCGGCGATACTCCTCTCGGCCCGCCGCAGTGCGCCAACGCGGGTTTTTGCCGTGTTCATCATGGTGCTGATGCTCGGTCTGGCCACCGCGGCCGGAATCGCCGCCTATTACGTTCTGGGTCCCAAGCGAGGCCTGCACTTCTCGGCCTGCTCGATGCTGGCGGGGACGCTCTTCGCGTTGATCCCACTTCGCAACGCAGTACCGGGTGGTCCGCCGATCGGATCGCTTATCGACTTCGCGTCCTTCTTCATCGCTGAAGCGGTGATTTCCCTATCGCTGATCTCGTGCATCGTTCTGGGCTATCGGCATGAAATGGAAATTGAGCGTGCAGCGAACTGTGCTGCGGCGGAGATGGATTCATCGGAATCACCATGAGGCGTGTGTTGGATGCGAGAGGCGAGCCGGGTGCAGGTCTGCTGGATCAACCACTGCCGGCGCGTCGCCTGCCACTACGAAACCACCCCGATCGCGCACGAAGGCCTCGTCTGCCTCAGCCAAATCGCTCTGCTACTCAGCAGACTCGATCGAAGCCAGTTGTTCGACACGTATTGGTTGCCGAGTGCGGCTTTATGATCGGACGTTCCTGCCAATTGCGGCCCCAAACGGGCCACCGACGCTGTGAGGCCACGGTCATGGATGTTTACCAGGCAGTCGACCAGCGGGCGTCTGTGCGCGCCTTCACCGACCAGAAGGTCGACCACGCGGTCATCGAGCGGGTGCTGCGGGCGGCGTCGCGCGCTCCGTCGGGCGGCAACCTGCAGCCGTGGCATCTGTACGTGCTCACCGGCGAGCCGCTGGCGACGGTGAAGCGACTCGTCGGCCAACGGGTCGCCGACCGCGACGTTCCCGACGCACCGGAGTACCCGATCTATCCGGCCGGGCTGACGTCCCCCTATCGGGACCGGCGATTCGCCTGCGGTGAGCTGCTGTACTCCGCGCTGCAGATCCCGCGGGAGGACAAGGGCGGCAGGCTTCGCCAGTTCGCCCACAATTTCGAGTTCTTCGGCGCTCCGGTGGGAGCGTTCTGCTACATCGACCGGCAGATGGGCAGTCCCCAGTGGTCCGACGTCGGCATGTACCTGCAGACCGTGATGTTGCTGCTGGAGGCCGAAGGCCTGTCGTCCTGCGCGCAGGAGGCGTGGTCGGTGTACCACCGCAGCGTCGCCGACGTGGTCGGGCCGCCGGAGGAGCTGATGCTGTTCTGCGGCATGGCGATTGGCTACCGCGACCCCGACCACCCCGCCAACGGCGTGCGCATGGAGCGCTCCCCCTTGGATGAAACCGTCAGCCTTGTCGGGTGGCCCTCCTAGCCTGAACCAGACGGCGTCCGCATCTCTTCGCGGTCCCACTCACGCTGCACGAGCAGCCGATGGGCGATCCGTTCCAGCGCCGCCTCCACCTGAACCCGGTCCGGCCGTCCTTGAAAATTCGCCGACGCGCCCAACTGCTGCTCGATGCGTCCGACGATCTCGGCGGACACCGCGTCGAGCTGGCGCATCCCGGACTGGGTGAGCCACAGTTCGTCTCCGGTGCGCAGCGCGTAGCCGGTGTCGATCAGCCGGCCGAAGGTCGGCTCCAGCACCTCGCACGGCACCCGCAGGCGTTCGGCGATATCGGTGAGCCGGGCCGAACCGAAAACCTGCTTGTTGCGATAGATCTGCAGCAACGCCCACAGCGCGCCGACGTCGACTTCGCACCCCGGTCGACCGGCCAGCGAGCGCAACCGCAATTCCGGTGAATGCCGCATCATCCGGCCCACCGCACCCTCGAGAATCTCTTCGGAGTTCTCCCCCGACGGCATCGCGAATCCCTCGCCGAGATCCACGGCGGCGGCATCCCGGTCGCGCAGCGGCACTTCTTTGAGCGTGAGCGCCAGCAGGAAACCGACGATCGCCACCGGGGCCGCGCACAGGAATACCCGGCCGAGGGAGTCGGCGTAGGCATCGATCACCGGCGCGGCCATCTCGGGCGGAAGTTGATGCAGCACTTGGGGCTTCGCGGCGGCTTCGGCAGGAGCACCGCTGGCGGCCAGGGCGGGTCCGATCCGCGCACCGAGGAAGTTGGCGAACAGAGAGCCGAAAATCGCTGCCCCGAAGGAACTTCCGATGGTACGGAAGAACGTCACCCCCGATGTGGCCACACCCAAGTCCTCGAAATCGACGGTGTTCTGCACGGTCAGGATCAGCACCTGCATGCACAAACCGATACCGGTGCCCAGGACGAACAGGTCCAGCGACTGCCGCCACACCGGCGTCGCTGCGCTCATCTGGGAGAGCAGCACGAATCCGACCGCCATGATCGCGGTGCCCAGGACCGGGAAGATCTTGTAGCGGCCGGTGCGGCCTACCAGCACGCCGCTGCCGATCGAGGTGATCAGCAGTCCGGCCACCATCGGCAGGGTGCGCAGGCCGGAGACGGTGGCGGAGACGCCGTCGACGAACTGCATGAACGTCGGCAGGAACGTCAGCGCGCCCAGCATCGCGAAACCCACCACGAAACTCAGGGCGCAGCACACGCTGAAGACGGGACTGGCGAACAACCGGATCGGCAGCACCGGTTCGGCGGCCCGCAACTCCACAGCGACGAACACCGCCAGGGCGGCGGCCGAGGCGGCGAACAGCCCGACGATGACCGGCGACGACCACGCATACGTGGTTCCGCCCCAACTGGTGGCTAGCGTCAGCCCGGTCGCGCCCACACCGATGGACAGAATGCCGGGGTAGTCGATCACCGCCCGGCCGGTCCGCCCCAGCGACGGGATCGCCACCGCGGCGACGGCGAGCACCACCACCGCCACCGGGACGTTGATCCAGAACGCCCACCGCCAGCTCAGGTGGTCGGTGAAGAACCCGCCGAGCAAGGGGCCGATGACGGTGGTGACCCCGAACACCGCGCCCAGGGCGCCCTGGTAGCGGCCGCGTTCGCGCAGCGGGATCACCTCGCCGATGACCGCCATCGCGGTCACCATGATCGCGCCGCCGCCGATGCCCTGCAGCGTCCGGGACGCGACCAGCATGGTCATTGTCGAGGACAGCCCGCACAGCACCGAGCCGACGAAGAAGAACAGGATCGACGCCTGGAATACGGCATTGCGGCCGAAGAGATCTCCGAGTTTTCCGACGATCGCCGTGGCGATGGTGGAGGCGAGCAGATAGCTGGTGACCACCCAGGACTGGTGGCCGGCGCCGCCCAGATCGGCCACGACGGTCGGCAGCGCGGTGGCGACGATGGTCTGGTCCAGGGCGGCCAGCAGCATCCCGAGCAGCACCGCAAGAAACACCAGATTGCGGCGCCGGCCGCTGAGACCGCCGGCCAGCGAATCCCCTTCGACGCGGGTCCCCAGGGCGGTCACATCGCCTAGTTTCCCCGATCGGGCTCAGGGCAACCCGCGTGCGGCCGCTATGCGGGCGGCCGGGATACGCACTGCGCGCAGTACAACGCTTCGCCCAACGTGTCCATCAGCTGCAACTGCGTCTCGAGATAGTCGACGTGCTGTTCCTCATCGGCCAGGATCTGCTCGAACAGGATGGCCGTCGTCGAGTCCTGCTTCTCGCGACACATCACGATTCCCGGCTTCAAGCGCGCGACCACCTCGTACTCGATCGCCAGATCGCTCTCGAACTGCTCACGCAACGTCTGACCGATCCGAAGCGAACCAATCCGCTGGTAGTTCGGCAGACCGTCGAGTAGCAGAATCCGATCGGTGATGCGCTCAGCGTGGAACATCTCCTCGATCGACTCCGCGCGGGTGTGCTTGGCGATCTCGGTGAAGCCCCAGCTGTCCTGCATCTTGGAATGCAGGAAGTACTGGTTGATGGCCGTCAGTTCACTGGTCAGTTGTTCGTTGAGCAGTCGCAGGACGTCGGCGTCACCGTGCATGGGTCCCTCCCGGGTCGAGGTCGGCATTTGTAGGTGAGCCTAACTTAAGTTAGCCTCGCCTATGTCGATCCTCCCGATGTTAGGACGTGACGATGTACGTCTGCCTGTGCGGCGCCGTGACCTGCAAAGCAGTCAACGACGCCGTGGCCCGCGGAGCATCCACCTGTAAACAAGTCGCCGCCGCCTGTGGCGCCGGCCGCGACTGCGGCCGATGCCTCCGCAATCTGAAAACCATGATCGACAACCACCCGGCCCGCGCGGTCGCCAGGGTCAGCTAGAACGCCCGCGCTGGAACTCCGCCAGTGCCTCGGCGTTGGCGGCCGCGCCCATCAACTCGGCGAAGAAGGCGATCTCCCGCTTGTTGGCCGCGGCGACCTCCGCGCGCAGCGGTTCGGTCATGGTCTGCTTGACGGCGATCAGGCTCAGAATCGGTTTGGCAGCAAGCACTTCGGCGTGGCGGCGGACTTCTCCGTCGAGGTCGGCGGGCTCGCAGACCTTGAAGACCAGACCCATCCGCAGGGCTTCGGCCCCGTCCACCCATTCCGAGGACATCAGCAGCCAGGCCGCGTTTTGCCGGCCGATCAGCTGCGGCAGCAGGTACGACGACGCCGCCTCCGGAGCCACCCCGAGGCTGGTGAACGGACACTTCAGCCGCGCGGTCGAGGACATGAACGCCAGGTCGGCGTAGCCCAGGATGGTGGTGCCGATGCCCAGGCCGACGCCGTTGACCGCGCAGATCAGCGGCTTGGGGAATGCGGCGAGCGCGTCGATCAGGCCGGGGAAGCCGTGAGTGCCCGGGGTGAAGCCCGGATCGGTGATGCGGGCCTGCATCTCGGTGAGATCCTGTCCGGCGCTGAACGCCCGGCCCGCCCCGGTGATCACCACGACCGCGACCTCGGGATCCTGCGCGGCGGCGTGCAGCGCCTCGGCGGTGGCGTCGTAGAGCGCTTCGTTGAAGGCGTTGAGGGCTTCCGGCCGGTTGAGGGTCAGCGTGCGGACGCGGTTGTCGTCGGCGATGTGCAGCGTCACGGAGTTGAGCCTAATCCCGAGCCGGCGGCGTGGTTACGCGCCTCTTCGGCCTCAAGGATGGCCTGACTCACCCCCGGGCAGTCGGCGTAAGGGCTCGGCACGCAGGTGGGCGGCGCGGGTGGTTCCATGGCGCGCAGCATCTGTTCCCAGCGGAGCCGGTTGGTCTGGTTCTGCTTCAACGTGAAGCCGTTCGGGCACATGCTGTCAGGTCCCAAACGGCTTTTCGACCCGTCCGAATTCGGGTCTGTCTCGCCTAGGACGGTGGCAACCATCGGGATGGGAAAAATCTCGGTCTTGTCGGGTCCGGTCAGCTGCTGGATGCGCAACGTGGTCCCGTAGAACACGAGCGAGTTGTTGTCACCCTTGACGACCAGCATGGTGTCGTAGCCGAGCTGCAGGTTGTCGGGGTTCTCGTTGTCGTTGAGGATCCGCCACATGGTCGCGGGCAGACCGACCTGGGAAACGGTGGCCTGCCAGCGCAGAGTTCCGGCGACGGCCGCCTTGGCCGCGACGGCGGCTTTGAGATTGGGCAGGCTCGGGCCTGCGATGAGGCCGTCGTCGCCGTCATCGTTGAACCCGTGCCACAGGGTGTACTCGCACCCGCCCGTGATCTGCCAGGCATCTGGGTCACGCAGCTGGCGGATCGTCGCTGCCGGCGGCAAGGTGATGCCTTGGTTCGCGAAAAGCTTTCGCACGCTGGCGATGTCGCCACCATTGAGATCTCTCGTGGTGCCTGCGATGGTGGTGTCATCGGAGGTGAGAGTCACCGGGATGCCAGGTGCGGCGGCGGACTGCAACTCCGCCAGGACCGATTGGTATCCGGTGCCGGACATGGTGAACAAATATGTGCCGGCAAGACCCGGTGCGAGCGGAACCGCCACAGCGGCATTGGTCAGGTCGGCGCCATTCATCGTGGTATCGGTGAAATCGGTGCCCTGCAGGTTGGCGTACGACAACGTCACGCTCCGCAGATCCGCCCCCCGGAAGCGGGTTCCGATCAGGTTGGCCTTGCTGAGGTCGAAGCCGTAGAGCCGGGCCGAGACCAGGCTGGTGCCGGAAAGATTGGCGTTGGTCAGCTTGCACCCGTCGAGAATCGCCCCGTTGAGACTCGCCTTGTCCCCGTAGAGCTGCAGGAACGTGGCGGACACCCCGTAGAGGTTGGCGTATCCCAGGATGGCGTTGGGCATGTACGCACCCGTCAGCGCTGCGGCGCCGGCGCCCGCATAGACGTTCAGCGACGTCGTGTTGTCGGACGTGGTGCAGTTCAGCACCCGGTAGGTGGTTTGGGCAGTGCTGTCGGTGACGGTCCACGACCGATCGGCCAGGGCGATCGCCACGGTGGTGGCGCCCGGTGTCAGCTTCCTACCATGATTCCCGAAGACGGTGGTCACCGTCGCCACGTCTTTGGCGTTGAGCGCGTTGAGGAACCGCTGGAACTCATCGCCTGCCGTCCCGGTGGCGACGATGTGGAAGACCTCCGTCAGCGCGCCAAGTTGCGCGCCCGTGAGGTCGGACCCTTTGAGCGAGGCACCCACCAGGTTGGCCTCGTGTAACTCTGCCCGGGTCAGCGTGGCACCGTTGAGAACGGCGTGACCAAGGTTGGCGTTGTTCATGATTGCGCCGTCGAACTGGGTAGCGGTGGTCTTGTCGTCCGGATTGATCTGACTGACGTCGGCGTAGCTGAAGTCGGCGCCGTTCAACTTGGCGTTGGTGAAGCGGGCGCCCCGCATCAGCGCCGGCTGGCTGCCGTCGCGGCCGAACTTGGCGCCGGTGAGCGTCGCGCCATCGAACAGGTTCGGCGTGACGTCAGCAGCGACAAGCCCGGCATTCGCCCCGGAATTTTTCTGAACCACTTCGAAAACCGACCGGGTGGCGTCGCCGGTGACGGTCCACCCCCCACGGGGGGTCTTCTTGACGGAAGCCCGGCCTAGGGAAATGCCGCGCTTCTGGAAATTCCCGGCGACTTTGTCGGCGTTGGCATTTCGCAAAGCATCCAGCAAAGCGCTGTACTCCTCCGCAGGTGCGGTGACGCTGAAGAGTTCACAGTGTGACTGGACACCGCGGAAGTCCGCGTTGGACAGATCGGCCTTGCTGAAATTCATTCCGGCCAGCGAGGCCCCAATCATCGTTGAATTCGGCAACTGTATTCCAGTGCAGTCCAGACCTGTGACTACCGCATGATCGAAGTTCCAGGGGTAGCCCTTCAAAGAACCAATGGATTTAGCGAAGTCCACTATTTTTGCGCCGGTCAGGTCTAAGCACGAGAGGTCGGGGTTGAGGGTGCTCATCGAAAGCAGCAGGGGCATGCCCTTCAGCGAGGCCCCTCGAAAGGAGGTCAGTCGCTGCGGATCGCGAACGATTGTGGATAGAGTGCTGTCAGTCCAGTCTGTCTCGTCGAACCGGCACCCAACCACCCGACTGGAACTGACGGTCGTCTTGCTCACCTTCGCCCGACTGAAGTCGCATTCTGTGAGAACGCAATTGCTGATGTTCACATTCGACAGGTCGGCACCGGCGAAACGGGCGTCGGTCATCACGCATCCCATTCCGTCGCGCATCGAGAAAGCCGCGTTGATGAGGGTGGCGCCACTGAAGTCAACGCCGTCCAGGACTGCGCCGTTGAATCTCGATCCGGTGAGGTCACGGCCGGCGAAGCTGAGATTGAGAACACACCGGTTGATCGTCAACCCTTTGAGGACACGAGGTAGATCGACAAGCGTCGCGTCGGTCAGGTCGAGGTAGCCCCAAGTGAAATTCAACAGCCGGAAGGGCACCCGGGCGGCGACGAACTTGGTCAGGTACAACGGATTCGAGCCGAAGCTGGGTTTTGGACCGAAATTGACGCGGGTCAGATCACAGCCGGTGAAGTCAGTGCCGTTGCCGATGACGGCGTCGGTCAGGTCGGCGCCGTCCATCCCGGTGACGCCGTTGAACACCGCCCCAAGCAGTTTGGCTCCGGTGAGTTTTGCGTTGGTCAAATCCTTGCCGCCGAGGTTCACCCGGCTGAGGTCACAGCCGCTCAGGTCATAGGGGGGTGCCCCATCGAGCGGTCCGGCGGACTGGGTCGGTGATGTCATCGGGAGATGTCCTCTACGACGGAATCCATTGGCTCACAGTAGGTTCCGGCCTACCGGCTGGACCCTCCATCTGCTGATAGTTCAGCGTGAATAGGGTCCGCCACTGGTCGACGATCATCCGCGGGGCGTTGATCTGGCCGTTGTGGCGTCCGGCGTCGGTGGTCAGCGGTGAGCCGTCGGGCTTGTAGATGTCCAATCGGTAGTCCGACGGCGCCTTGCCGTCGTTGACGCAGGACAACACGTAGATGAAGCCTTTGGCCTCGACCGCCACATCCAGGTATTTCACCGCAGGCGACGGCGGGTCCTTGAGCGCCAGCAGGGAGGTCATATTCCTGCACTGCAGCGGGCCGGCGGTGCCCGCAGGAGCGGTGACCTCGAAGCTGAGGGTGTTGGTCTTGTCCATCATGAGCCACTCACTGTTGGGCGCCTTGACCAAAATGGTCGGGGTGAAGCAGCGGTAGACGTCCACCTCCCCATTTCCTTCACCGTCGAGGCGGATGTCGAAATTCATCCCGTCGGAGGGGTTCTGGACGAGCCAGATGCCTTTGGCTGTCGGCAGAATCGTTGCCTGCGCGTCCAGGGTGAGGGTGTGCGCCTCGAATTGGCTGCGCAGGTCATCGGTGACGGTGCCGGCATCGAGGGTGCCGGCGAAGCTGGCGGGCATGCTGAACGCCGGTGCGAGCAGGTAGCGGGTGTCCGTGACGGCACCGGTACTGCTGCGCTGCACCGGTACGCGCTTCTGAAGCGTCTGGAGCAGCGCCGGCGAGACGGCTCCGTGGTTGAAGTCGTCGACCATCCCGGCGGGCAGTTCGAACGCCATCTTGGTGGCGAAGCACTGAACCGGATTGGCGTAGGTGTCGAAAGCCTGGATGCGCGCGTTGGTCATCTCCAGCACCAGGATTCGTCCGTCGGCGGCTACGGTCGTGGCCGTCGGGCCGCCCAGCAGTCCTTCGCGCTCGCCGGATCCGCAGAACGGCAGTGCCTGCGGGGCATCCTGGTCGGCGACACCCGCTTCCGGCAGCTGCAGGATCGCCAGTTTGTTGTTCTCGTAGTTGATGGCGATCGCGTATCCGTTGGGGTGGATGACGATGTCGTCGACAGTGGCCAGTGCGAACGCCCCCCAGCTCTTGGTCGTTCCGTAATCGAACGTGGTGCCGGCTTTGTCTGACAAGTCGACCAGTCGCAGATGGGAGACGCCGGACGCCTCGTAGGTTCGCGTGTCGAGATAGAAATTGTTGGGGCTGAAGTCGGGCACCGGCGCGGTGAACACCTTGATGACGTCGGTCTGCCGGCGAAGGTCGTACTTCGCCATGCCGGTTGGGCCTATCTGCCAGGAAGCGCCAGCCTTGAGCACCGTCACCTGCCAGTCGGCGGCGAGTGGAAACCCCTGTGCCGCAAAGGCATTGCGTAAATCTCCGGTTACCGTGCCACCCTTGTCCAAGTCGGGCTGATAACTGTTCGCCGGGTCGAGAGTGAACAGGCCGGCAGGGCCGAATTGGTCGTAGGCGATGCACGGCTGGACCGAGAAACCCCGGGTCGGCGCCAGCATTCCCTTCCCCGGAGCGGCCGAGGTCGAGATGGATTGGAAGACATACATCGTGCTGGATGTGGGGGCTGTCCTGTAGTCCAAGGGCAGGTTCTGCCTGTCGGCTTGAAAGCAATAGCCCAGTTTTCCGGCCAGGTCGTTGATGGTGAGGTCGACGAGTTTTTGCACGCCGGTGTCGGACAACCCCGTCGCGGTCTGTGCGGGGGGTGTGCCGGTCTTCTCCCACAGGTAGGACTTCCTGGCGCCGTCGTAGCGCAGCTTGGACTCGTGGACGTACCGGGTGGTCGCCACCAGCGGCACCAGCTGCTCGATGATCGCGCCGGCTTCGTTGCGTGAGTTGCCGTCCGTCGGCACGGCCTCGATCCAGCCGCTGACCCATTTTCCGCAGAGCGAGTTGTCGGCCGCGTAGATGTTCGCGATGATCTGGAACTTTTGTCCGGCCGCCGAAGGCAGGGCATCGTTGGTGGCCGTGGAGTAGCAGACTTCGATCGGGGCATCGGCACGGGCGGGCATTGGACCGGTCTTGAGCAGGGTCGTCCCACCGGCGTATTGGACCTGGATGACGTAGTGGTCGCTACTCTTCGGCCAGATCGGCTGCGCGCCGCCGTGAGTCGGGTCCGGGGTGACGGACACATTGAGCGTCATCGAACGTTTGAGCTGCAATTCATAGGTGGCCGGCGACAATCCGACCTCGATGCTGGTGGCGATCATGTCGGCGATAGCGCACGCCTGGCTGGCCACTTTCAGGGCCCATCCGACGAAGGGCGCGTTCTGAATCAACTGCTGGGCCGTCACATACCCGGTGATCTTGAGGGCCAACGTCTTCAGCAGTTTCGAAAACAGAATTCCGGCGACGAATCGGGCCGCCTTGACCAGGGTCGCCTCGATGCCGATGGTCGCGGCGCCGAGTGCGAACAGCGGGGCGAATGTGGTTGACGCGGCCGAGGCGAGAGCCGCGACGTTGTCCGGGTCGGCGAAGAAATCCATGTACCACTTGGTGCTCTGCACGCCGACCGACAGCACGCTGAGCAGCGACGGGATGCCGTAGCTGACGCAGCAGGTGTAGATAACACCCAGTTTGACGACGTCCATGTCCCAGTGGCCGTGGCCGAGGCCGCCGACGAGCACCTTCGCACCCACTGCCGCCTCGGGCACGGCGAACGAGATCGGCACCTGCGGCGCCCAAACCGGAATGCCGTAGAACGTGCTTCCCGCGCCGATGTACTGGAGGTACTTCTTGCTCGCGCTGGGCTGGAAGCCGCCACGCAGCGATGCGGGCAGACGTTCGGTCCAGCCCTGTGGATCGGCTATCGGATTGTCATCAGGATCGAGAAACTGCACATACGCACCCAGACCGCGGTTAGGCCAGTTCTTGACGCAGAAAGTCATGGTGTTGCTCGTCGCGTCGAACCGCATGGAATCCTGGTAGAGGTCCAGGCCGTATGTCGACGTCTTGTTGGCGATGGTCCACTGCGCTTGCGCCGGGGCGCCCGTCGATGCCACCACCGGGACGACCTCTGTGCGAGACAGCTGGGTGAGGCCGTGCTGGGTGCTCCACTGCCGACCCTTGAGCCAGGACTTGTTCTTGATCAGCGTGCCTGCGTCATTGACGGCCGCTCCCAGCACATCGTTCAGGCCGTCGGAGAGCTGGAACTGTGGAATCACGCCGACCGATCGGTCGCCGACGGCGACCGTCGGCCACTGGACCGGCTGGCCTTCGCTGTCGGTCAGGTCTGGCGCCGGCTCCATCGCGTTGCCGTCCAGATCCTTGACGTAGGTGTTCTCATACCACGGATCGGAGGTGGCCGCCGAATGCCGGGACAGGTATTGCCACACCTGGTCGAAGGACGGCATCTGCTTGGTGATCATGTCCTTGATGCGCGCGAAGTTGACGGGGTCGGCGGTGCCGATCTCCGGGTGTTGCATGAGCAAGGTCAGGGCGGTGTCCTTGTAGTTGATGAACACCCTGGCGTCGCGGTGCAACGTCATCGGGTCGGGATGTTTCGTGGCGGACGCCCCCAAGTGCGCCAGCGTGGCTGCTGTCTCCAATTCACCGTCGCGCTGCATCGCCCGCACGGCGCGCTCCATCGACGCGCGCGGGATGTATTGAAAGACCACACCGATTTCGTCGCTGACCGCGCCGGGCCGGGTTGACTCGTAGCCGACCCAGTTGAAGCTCACCGCGTCCGAGGGCAACTCGACATCTTCGGTGTAGTGCGTGAGGTTCTCCTCGAGTTCACCCTCCACCAACAGTGCAAGGGCGGCATTGCCGGCGGCGTGGTGCCGGCGGGAATCGGCGTCGTGGCGCTTGAGCCGCACCTGCCTGCCGTGTGCCTTGAGCGTGAACTCGTGGTGAGCCGGCAGGTGGCTCAGGTCGAAGTGCAGGGTTACCTTTTCCGTCTTGCGCATACATGCCTCCGCGTGGAACCGACCATCTGGCGGTCATAACACCATGTATGCGATGGTTTCGCCACGGAAAACCGGATCGTTGTCGGAAAGCTTAGGGACTGCGCAACACGTACCGCCCGGTCGGCACGGTGTCGATGTTCTGGTTGGCTCCGAACGCCGAGGTGCTGGCGATCATCTTCCCCATCCGCTCGGCCAGGTCGGCGTCGTCGGCGGCGCCGAAGAAGGCGTGCAGGCTGCCCACCGCCTCGATCGGGAACAACTCCTCGACGATCGCCGACACCGGCGGCGCATCCGGGGTGAGCGCGCGGACCACATAATTCTGGACGTAGCCCAAGGTCGACTGGGTGGCGATGGCCACCGCGGTGTGCTCGCCCAGCCAGCGTGCCAGCCAGGTCGGCTTGTCCAGTTCCGCCGGCCGGCGTAGTAGGGCGATGTTCGCCAGACCGGGCGTCCGCTCACCCAGAGCCACCGTCGGCGGACGCATGGGGACTGATTCGGTCACCAGATACGCGGCGAGCAACGTGGCGTGCGGGCGGAGCACGTCCAGCGCGCGGTGCAGCTGTTGGCCATAGTGCTGATCGGTCCACAGGCTCACCAGTGCCTGCACCGGCGGGTCGAGTGTGGTCAGCGTCATCAGTGAATCGCGCACCGGCGCGTCGCGGACGTGCAGCGTCACCCCGGGCAGGCCGAGGCCGAGCAACTCGCGGGCGACCGGGCCGCACATCGTCTCCACCCATTCGTCATCAGAGGCGGGATTACGCAGTGTGACAACGACTTTCTCCACCGCGCCTCCTCAGTCCCGTAGCCAGCGCGGGGTGATGAACACCCCTTCAGCTTCCACCGTGATGCCGGCTGCGTCGGCGATGCTCCCGGAGCAGTAAGTCTTGACCCCTTCGCTGCGGGTTTGAACGGCCTCGGCGCGCAACGGGCCCAGCGGGGTGGCCCGCAGGTAGCGCACCGTGATGCTGCCGGTGAACCGCGGCTTCTGGTCCGGGCTGGCCGCCTCACCGAGCAGATGGTCGAGGATCAGCGCCGACACCCCGCCGTGCACGTGGCCGGGCGGACCCTCGTAGGCCGCGCCCAGGACGAATTCGGCGCGCACCCGACCCGATTCGTCGCGGTGGGTGATGACCGGCGGCGCCAGCGCGTTGCGGACCCCGATCACCGCGTTGCCCCAGCTGAGGCCCCGGCCGTCGGCGCTGACCCGCACCCCGAACGAACCCTGGATCTGACGCTGCCGCAGCCGCGCAACGGCGGCGTCGATGTCCTGCTTCACCCCGGCGACCGTCTCGGCGTCGGCCTCGGTGCGGATGGTGGCGTCGACGAGGTCGCGCACCGACTCCGCCAGCGGCTCGTAGATCCCTCGCAGCCGTGCGACGTCGTCGTTCGTCCAGTCCTCGACGGTGAACTCCAGCACTCGTGCACTACAACACGGCGGGGCGCGCGGTGTCTAACCTCTAGGAATGAGCGACTGGGTGCGTCACACGATCTGGTGGCAGGTCTACCCGCTCGGGTTCGTCGGCGCCTTCCCTGCTTCCCGACCGCCCGGGCCAGACGAACACCGGCTGAGCCGGCTGGTCGATTGGCTTGACCACGCGATCTCGCTGGGCGCCTCCGGTATCGCCCTGGGCCCGGTGTTCGCCTCCGGCACGCACGGATACGACACCACCGACCACTTCAGGATCGACCCCCGCCTCGGTGACGACGCCGACTTCGACCGGCTCATCGACGCCGCTCACCAGCGCGGCCTGCGGGTAATGCTGGACGGCGTGTTCAACCACGTCGGAACCGACTTCCCTCGCTACCGCGCCGCTGTCGACGAACAGGACCCCGAAGCCGTCGCGTGGTTTCGCGGCCGGCCCGGCCGCTTCCACACTTTCGAGGGCCACGACGGCCTCATCACCCTGAATCACCGCAGCCCGGCGGTGATCGACTACACCGTCGACGTGATGTCGTACTGGCTGGGCCGCGGCGCCGACGGGTGGCGCCTGGACGCCGCCTACGCCGTCCCGGAGTCGTTCTGGGCGCAGGTGCTCCCCCGGGTTCGCGCCGCGCATCCTGACGCCTGGTTCGTCGCCGAGGTCATTCACGGCGACTACAGCGCCTTCGTCGCCGGCTCCGGCGCGGATTCGGTAACCCAGTACGAATTGTGGAAGGCGATATGGAGCAGTCTCAACGACGGCAACTTCCACGAGCTCGACTGGGCTCTGCAGCGGCACAACACATTTCAGGACACCTTCGCCCCGCTGACCTTCGTCGGCAACCACGACGTCACTCGGATCGCCAGCAAGCTCGAGCGCCTCGAACACCTGGGCCACGCCCTGGTGCTGTTGCTGACCACCGGCGGGGTGCCTTCCGTCTACGCCGGCGACGAACTCGGCTACCTGGGGATCAAGGAAGACCGGGCCGGCGGCGACGACGCCGTTCGCCCCGAATTCTTCTCTCCCCCAGCCGCCGTGGACGGCGACGCCGGTGACATCCTCAACCTGCACCGCTATCTGATCGGCCTGCGTCGCCGCCACCCCTGGCTGTTCGAGGCGCGCACCTCGGCGTTGCTCCTGGAAAACCGTTGCTACGTCTACGAAACCCGACACGGCGACGACGCCCTGATCGTCGCGCTCAACCTCGACGACACCGTCGCCGCGCTGCCGATCGCGGAATTGACCGGCCGGCCCGCCGAGGTGCTGGCCGGATCCGGGGCCCCGCCCCCGGAGGTGCTCAGCAGCACTGAGATCGCCCCGCAGGGCTGGCTGATTCTCAGCCCGCGCTGAGCATCGGGCAGGTGCGCTCGTCGGGTCCGCTCGCGTAATAGCGGTCGAGCACGGCGGTGAAGATCTCCCGATCCGCGGACGTTTCGCTGGCCAAGGCGAACAGCGTCGTCGAGGACCGCAGCTTGAGCGCGTCCGTCGACCCTAGGATCGACTCGATGGCGGGCTGTCCGGGCTGGTCCAGCAGCAACCGAGTGCTCTCCCGCAGCCGCGGGCACAGCACCGGATGCGCCGGGTAGGCGCGCGCCTCATCCAGTGATGCGATCCCGAATTGCTGGGCCGTCGGTGTGCGGCCGAGCCCTTTCAACTGCGGGAAAACGAACCACATCCAGTGCGTCGTCTTGCGGCCGTCACGGAGTTCGGCGATCACGTCGCAGTCGACCCCGTCCTGCGCGTCGACGAAACGCTGCAGGTGATGGGGGTCGTGCACCTCGACAGGCTACCCTCGGCGTGGCTCGAATCCACAGGAAGGACATCGATGTCGGCACCGCCCGAGCAAACCCACGACGACGGGGTATCGCCGGAGCCCCGGTCCGCTCTCGCCGAGCGCTTGCGGCGGCGTAAGTCCAAGCGGGGCCTGCTCGAACGGGTCAGCATCCAGTCCAAACTCATGCTGATGCTGCTCACGATGAGCGTTCTGGCCGTGGCGATCGCCGGCGGCATCGGGTTCCAGTCCGGCCGGCAGTCGTTGCGCGCGGCCGTCTTCGACCGTCTCACCGGCGTTCGGGAAGCGCAGTCGCGGGTGCTGGAAATGGGGCTGAACAGCATCACGGGTTCGCTGGTGGTCTTCTCCCGCGGCGACACCGTCAGCAGCGCGATGAACGCCTTCAATGCCGGATTCGAGCAACTCGCCGATGCCACCGTCACCCCCGAGCAGGACCGCGCGCTCGCCGCCTACTACAACACCCGGTTCAGGAAAACCCCCGACAGCAAACTCGACATCAGCGCGCTGGTGCCCACCTCACCGGCAGCACGCTATCTGCAGACGCATTACACGGTGCCGTTCGCCGACCGCGACCAGGCAGCCAGCGTCAGCGACGCCCGCGACGGCAGCATATGGTCGGGGTCCAACGCGCGCTACAACGGCTATTTCACCGAGATCGTCAAACGGCTCGGCTTCCGGGACGCGTTGCTGATCAACCCCAAGGGAGACGTCATCTACAGCGCCTACAAAGGCGTCGAACTGGGCACCAACGTGCTCACCGGGCCTTACCGCGGCGAGGGATTTCTGCCCGCCGCTTTCCAGAAAGCCATGGCCTCCAACGACACTGACTACTTCGACACCACCGATTTTTCCGAGTACCTACCGTCCGGTCAGCCGACAGCATGGATGGTGGTGCCGGTCGGACCGCCGGGCCGGGCGTCCGGCGCGCTGGCCGTGGAGTATCCGGCCACCATCGTCAGCAACCTGATGACCGGCGACCGGGAGTGGGAGCGGGCCGGCATGGGCAAGACCGGGGAGACGTTCGTGGTGGGCAAAGACGATCTGATGCGGTCGGATTCCCGGATGTTTCTGCAGGATCCGGAGGCCTACAAGAAAGACGTCATCGATGCCGGCACGCCCCCGGCGGTGGCGGAGCGCGCCCTCAAGCAGGGCACCACCGTGCTGATCCAGCCGGTGGGAACCCGGGCGACCCAGGCTGCTCAGCGCGGCGAGACCGGAACACTGATCGCCACCGACTACCTCGGGCACCGCGCCCTGCAGGCCTACGCGCCACTGACCCTGAAGGGGCTGGACTGGGTCGTCGTCGCCGCCATCGACTCCGACGAGGCCTTCGCGCCGGAACGAAACTTCGCCCAAAGGCTAGTTCGCTCAACGGCATTCATCATCTTCGTGGCCTGCCTGGCCGCGATGCTGTGGTCGAAGCTGTTCGTCCGCCCGATCAAACGGCTGGAGGACGGGGCGGAGAAGATCAGCACCGGCGACTACAAAGTTCAGATACCGGTGGACTCCAACGACGAATTCGGCGATCTCACCGTCGCGTTCAACGAGATGAGCCGCAATCTCGCCGTCAAGGATGAATTGCTGGCCGAACAGCGGGCCGAGAACGATCGTCTGCTGACGTCGTTGATGCCCGAGTCGGTGGTGGAACGCTATCGCGACGGCGAAAACAACATCGCCGAGGACCACCAGGATGTCACGGTGATCTACGCCGACCTGGTGGGCGTGGACGAAATGTCCGGCGGGATGGAGGCCGAGGATTCACTGGCGGTGATCAACAAGCTGGTGCGCCAGTTCGACGCCGCCGCCGAGAGCAACGGGGTCGAACGGGTCCGCAACACCCACAACGGCTATCTGGCCAGTTGCGGTCTCACGGTGCCCCGGCTGGACAACATCCACCGGACCGTGGACTTCGCCCTCGAAATGCAGCGGATCGTCGCCCGTTTCAACGCCGAGACCGGCGCCAACATCTCGTTGCGGGCCGGAATCGACACCGGTTCGGTCACCAGCGGCCTGGTGGGCCGCGCCGGCCTGGTGTACGACCTGTGGGGTGGCGCGGTGCATCTGGCGTCGAAGCTGCGACGCGGGCAGCCCGGCATCTATGTGAGCGAGGACGTCTACGAGGCCACCCGCGACGCGCGGCACTACACCCAGGCGGGCACGGTCACCATCGCCGACCGGGAGGAACCCACCTGGCGGCTGTCCGAAGTCCGACCGTGACGGCGGATCTGATGAACGTCCTCACCGCGCCCTGGTTCTACTGGTCGGTGATCATCGCCGTCGGTCTGCCGACCATCCTGGTGTTGCTGACCGAACTGCAGCACGCGCTGGGCCGCCGGGGCAGCTTCCTGGCCCGCCCAGTCGGGCTGCTGCGCGGTTACATCGTGCCGCTGGGCGCGCTGGTCCTGCTGCTGGTGCACACCACCGACGCCTCCTTCGAGGCGACGCCGATCCGGATCCTGGCCACCGTCCTTGGCGTGTTCATCCTGACGATGGTGCTGTCGGGTGTCAGCGCAACGGTTTTCGGCAACGCGCCCGCCGGCAGCTGGCGGCGACGCATGCCGTCCATCTTCGTCGACGTGGCGCGGTTCGCGATCATCGCGCTGGGCGTGGCGATGATCTTCGCCTACGTCTGGGGCGCGAACGTCGGAGGGCTTTTCACCGCGCTGGGCATCAGCTCGATCGTCCTCGGGCTGACGCTGCAGAATTCGGTGGGCCAGATCATCTCCGGACTGCTGCTGCTCTTCGAGCAGCCGTTCCAGATGGGCGACTGGGTGGAGACCACCGCGGCGAAGGGCCGTGTCGTCGAGGTGAACTGGCGGGCCACCCATATCAACACCGGCAGCGGTCTGGAGATCATCCCGAACTCGGTGCTGGCCGGCCAGGCCTTCACCAACCTCAGTCGGCCGCCCGGCGGCCACACCATCACCGTCACCGCGAAGTTCGCCGGAGCCGACGCGCCCGACGCGGTCTGCGCTCTGCTCACCGAGGTCGCGGCGAACCTGCCGCATCTGCACCCCGATGGCCGGCCCGCCGCCAACGCCAACTCCAGCACCGACTACACCGTCACCATCCCGGTGCGGTCCCCCGCTGATGATCTCGACGCGCGCTCGACCTTCCAACGCTGGCTCTGGTACGCCGCCCGCCGCGCGGGATTGCGCCTCGACGGTCTGGAGGACGACCACGACACGCCGGCAAGGCGGGTGACCGCACTGCGCAAGGTCGCCCCTGTCCTGCGGGCCGGCAGTGCCGACCTGGAGGCGCTGCTGCCGCACGTGGCCGTCGCCCGCTACGCATCCGACGAGGTGATGCAAACCATCGGCGAGGTCCCCTTGGTGATGTCGTTCATCGTGAAGGGCCGGGTCCGGCTGGTGGTCCTGGGCCACGACGGGGCGCTGGTTCCGGTCGCCACGTTGCACGAGGGTGATTTTATCGGCCAGACCGCACTGACCCGCGAGCCGGTCAGCGGCAGCGCCCACGCGATCGGCGAGGTCACCGTCCTGCAAATTGCCCGAAACACCTTGGAGCAGTTGGTGTTTCGTAAACCGGAATTGCTTCAGGACCTAAGTCAGGCGATCGACGAACGTCGTGATCGCGTCCGCAAAGCGGCGCTCGAAGCTCAAGAAGCCACGGCTGCAGCCGATTCGGACGAACCGGAAGAATTCTGACACGTTTCGACGCGTGATCTGATCGTTGCGCAACTGCGACTTGGCACACCGAGTCGCGTACCCCGGTGCCGACTCCCCCGGTGATTCACTACCGGAACACAGGCAGTTGACCGCTGACTGGGAACGTGTACCAAAGGTGATGGGAGTCCTTATGAAGATCGTCGAGAAGTTTCGAGGCAAGCGGTTTCGCCGTGCAGCTGCAACCGCTGCGGCCGCACTCGCCCTGCCCGGCCTGATCGGTGTCGCCGGAGAGTCGGCCACCGCGTCGGCATTCTCCCGGCCCGGGTTGCCGGTGGAGTACCTCGATGTGCCGTCGGCGGCGATGAACCGCAACATCCGCATCCAGTTCCAGCCCGGCGGCGAGCACGCCATCTTCCTGATGGACGGCCTCCGCGCTCAGGACGACTACAGCGGCTGGGACATCAACACCCCGGCGTTCGAGTGGACCCTGAACTCCGGCCTGTCGACGGTCATGCCGGTCGGCGGACAATCCAGCTTCTACACCGACTGGTACCAGCCGTCGCAGGGCAATGGTCAGAACTACACCTATAAGTGGGAAACGTTCATGAACCAGGAGTTGCCGGTCTACCTGAAGGACAGGAAAGGCATCAACCCCAACGGCAATGCGGTGGTTGGACTTTCGATGGCCGGCAGCGCGGCGCTAACCTACGCGATCTACTATCCGCAGAAGTACATCTACGCCTCGTCGTTGTCGGGCTTCCTCAACCCCTCCGAGGGCTGGTGGCCGATGCTGATCGGCCTGGCGATGAACGACGCGGGCGGCTTCAACGCCCAGAGCATGTGGGGCCCGTCGTCGGACCCGGCCTGGCGCCGCAACGATCCGATGGTCAACGTCAATCAGTTGGTGGCCAACAACACTCGCGTCTGGATCTACTGCGGCACCGGCACCCCGTCGGAGCTCGACACCTCCGGCGGCGGCGGCAACCTGATGGCCGCGCAGTTCCTTGAGGGCTTCACCTTGCGCACCAACAAGACCTTCATGGAGAACTACCTGGCCGCGGGCGGAAAGAACGGTGTGTTCAACTTCCCGGCTAACGGCACCCACAGCTGGGGATACTGGGGCCAACAGCTCCAGCAGATGATCCCCGATATGCAACGGGTTCTGGGCGCTCACCCATCCGGCGCCTAGATTCCGTCCCCAGCAGGCCTGGCGTCCCCCCTAAGGCGCCAGGCCTGCTGTCATGTCCCCCCGAGCGAGTCCAGGAATTCACGGATGAGCCGCGACACCCTGGCGGGCTGCTCCAGCGTGCTGGTGTGGCCGCAGTCCGGGATCACCTCCAAGCGTGCGCCCGGGATCTTCGCGGCGATGCTCTGCGACTTGGCGACGGGGGTGGCGACGTCGTCGGCGCCGACCAGCACCAGCGTCGGCACGGGGATGGATCCGATCTCAGCATCCACTCCCGCTCGGTCGGTGACGCCGCGGACCGCCCGGCTGATCCCGGCACGCCTGCACTGTGCCAGGCGTTGCTCCCACTCGGCGATGAGCGCGGCGTTCGCGGGATCGGCGAGGAACGCCGGCCCGAACATCAACGGCAGCACCTTCTTTCGCAGTGGCCTGACCCCGGTGACCCGGTAGATGGCGCCGAGCTTTCTGTACTGCCCGATTTTGTCGGGATCCTCCGGCCCGGCGCTGGTGTCGAGCAGGGTGAGCGAGCGCACCAGTTGCGGGTGACGGGCCGCGATCCGCTGCCCGACGAACCCGCCCATAGACAAGCCCACGTAGTGCACCGGCGCGAGACCCAGATGCCCGATCAGAGCCGCGGCGTCCGCGGCGAGGGTGTCCATGTCGTAGCCGTGACGGACCGCGGAGCTGCCGCCCTGTCCGCGCCAGTCGATCGTCAGGCAGCGGTAGCTCTCGCGCAGGGCCTCGATCTGCGGATGGAACATCCAGCCGCTGAACAACAATCCGTGCCCGAAGAACACCGTCGGTGCATCCGGCCGGCCCTCGGCTGCTCCGGTGTCGGTGTAGTGGATGAGTGCGCCGTCACGATGAAACTCCGCCATTCCTGCGAGCTTAGGCTGGAAAGGTGGACGTCCGGATCGGAACGTCGGGGTGGTCCTATGACCATTGGGCTGGGCGCATCGATGCTTGCCAGCGGGCCCTGGGCGAGCATGCCGAGGCGGTGCTGGTGCAGTTGCGCGCCGATATGCCCCGCGACGACGCCCGACTGGACACGTGCATCCCCAAGGCCACAACGGATTTGGTCTACGTCCGGATGCACTGGCCGGACCCCGATCCGCCGTACGCGGGCAGCTACTCCGCCGCCGCGCTGGGCCGCTGGGCCGATCGGATCGCCGAGTGGACTCAGCAGAGCCGCAGGGTGCTGGTGTATTTCAACAACGACGGGCCGGGCGACATGGTCCGCAATGGCTGGGAGTTGCGCTGCCTGCTGGCTGGTTAGTCGCTGCTGCGCAGGGTGGCTGTGCCGTCGGCATGCACCCGCACCGACGCCCCGGCGATGTCCTGGGCGACGGTGTCCGCGGCTTCGCCGGCATCGGCGATGACGGCCAGCACGCGGGCGTCATCCGGTGTGCGCACGGTCAGGAATGCCCTCTCCGGCTTGCCTTCCCGGTCATACGGCGTGGTCCACGACTCCACGGTTCCGACCCCTTCCCACACGGCTAGCGAGGCGCGGGTGGGTTCGCGATCGACGGCGTCCTGGACGTCATCCCAGCGGAAGGGCTGCGTCGGCGGCGTGGCGCTGTAGACGCCGAAGCTGTGCTTGGTCAGATAACCGCCGTTGGCGGTGATGAGCCCTTGCGTGCCCGGGTTGTCGCGCAGCAGGCCGGCCATCGTCGCGATCGAGTGCATGACGTAGTTGTTCCACGGACCGCCGGCGAACGTCAGCCCTCCCGTCACGGTGAGCGGACGATGGGGATCGCCCGCGGGAAGCCCCAGTTCCTGGGCGGCGACCTGAACCGCCGACGGGAAGCACGAGTAGATGTCGACGTGGTCGACGTCGTCGAGGCCGATCCCGGCCAGTTCGAGCACCCGGGCCCCGCCGATCCGGATGGCCGGGCTGCGGTGTAGTTGGTCGCGGTCGGCGATGCTGTAGGTGTCGTGGGAATCGGTCCCGGCGTAGGGAAAAACCCACTGATCGCGCGGAATCTGCAGGTACTCCGCCTTCTCCGCCGAGCACAGCACCAGCGCGGCGGCCTGATCCACCATGTTGTTGGAGTTCATCAGCTTGGGGTAGGGCCAGCTGATCATCCGGTTGTCCGGGCCGGACTCGGTGATCTGCTCGCCGGTCAACCTGTCGCGCACCCAGGCATTCGGGTTCGCGGCCGCGACCGCACTGAACTGGGCCCACAGGTCGCCGATCCGGCGGCGATGATCACCGATCGATTCGCCGCGCGCGATGCGCAGCGCCTCCTCGAACAACGGGTAGACGAACGACGGGCGGTCCAGTCCGATGCGGTCCTCCGCCAGCCCCGACATTGGGACGTCCGTTCCGGCCCCCGACGGCACCGGGACCGACTCGTCTTGTCGCGTCCAGTCCGGCCGGATTCCCTTGGCGCGAAGCCGCATCCGGGTGCGCCACGTCTCACCCCCGGTGAGCAGCACGACCTCGGCGCGGCCCTGTTGAATGTCCAGGCAGGTCTGGTTCACCAGCGACTGCGGGGTGTTGCCGCCGATACCGGTGTACTGCGTCTTCGCGTTCTCAGCACCGATCCGCCGCCCGACGAGCAGGCCCGGATCGCGGTAGCGCCACGACAGCAGATTCACCACTCGGATCGAGTCCACCGCTGCCAGCACGCGGGGGTCGGCCGCCGCGCGGGCAGCCTGTGCCATCAGGTCGACCGGTTCGGTGCCGGGCTCCTCGGTGCGCTGATTGACTTGCCCGACTCCGACCAGCACCGGTGTCCGCGGGTCCAGGCTCATGGGCACTTCCTTTCGTACTTGACGGCCGTCAAAACCTAGCACCGCCGATCAGCCGGATGGGTTTCCTCATCGGCACCAAGTCGCGCTGTCGGGTGAATTTCTCAGGCCACCCTCCGCACTGAATACAAATCAGTTCGTCTGCATGAGGCGATCGGCTACGTCACCCCCGACGACGAACACCACGGCCGCGGAGACGCCATCCGGCAAGCCCGCCGCGACGGCCTGAACCGCGCCAGACAGCAACGCTTGGATTACCATCCCAACCAGCACAACCAAACCCACCGGGAAGACGACCATGACCTTGGGTAGTTTCACGCGGGATATCTGCGGTTCGGTCAGACACACCTCACTCAGGCAAGGGGCTCGGGTTGGACGTTCATGTAGCGGAGGTTGGCGACAACGGCAGCGGGGTGTTCGCAATTCGGTACTTGGAGCGGCTGGGCCTGTTTTTTCCGGGGCCACGACAAGCGCATGCTATGAACCAACTCGCTAGGCGATGAAGCTTGTGCGTCATTACCTTGGCATCCAATGCCCCCGTTTCGAAGAAGTCACTGATTGGGCGGAAGCGGCGGAAGTGGTGTCGCGGCTGCGCTTTCCCATGATCGTCAAGCACTCGGAACAACTACGAGCGCATAGGGTTGACATCGGCGTCGCGGGTGAAGACAGTCGCGGAGTTGGCCACCCAGACCGTGATCTGCAGCGGTCGTTTGTCCGGATTCTCGTACACCATCGCCGATTGCACCGACGGTAGACCGATGAAGGTATGTGTACTGTACAGCGCCGATTTCGTGTCAGACCAGGGTGTGGCAGTGTCGGCTGAGGGCGTGCCGGAGCCGACACGGACGCCGCTGGAAATCGCCGATTACGGCCCGCGGCACAAGTTCACGTTCTGTGAACTCACCAAAGGAACAACTGTCCGGCGGCTGAAAAAGCTGGCGGCCCAAGGGTTCGATGTCTTTCTGAACCTGTGTGACGGCGCGTGGGACGAAGACAGGCCGGGCGTCGAGGTTGCCCAAACGCTGGAGCGGTTGGGTCAGGCATTCACGGGCGCTGGCAGTGCCTTTTGGGAGCCGACTCGCGAGGCGATGAAGCGGGTCTGCCACCACTTGGATATTCCGTATCCCCGCGGGGTGCAGGTCACCGATGGGCGTGAAGCAGCGGCGGTTGCATCGCGCCTGCGGTTTCCGATGATCGTCAAGCATCCGAGCAGTTACGCCAGCATTGGGTTGACACCGGCGTCGCGGGTGCAAACAGTCCCGGAGCTGGCCGCGCAAATCGACTTGATGACCGAACTGTACGGCGGTGCGCTGGTGGAGGAGTTCATCGAGGGGCGCGAATATACGGTTCTTGTTGCCGAGGTGCCAGACGGCAGCCCATGGCCCAAGGCGTACCCGCCAATGGAGTGCGTGTTTCCACCTGGTCAGACCTTCAAGCACTACGATTTGAAATGGCGCGAGTACGACTCATGGACATGGTCCCCGGTGACAGATGAGCGGCTAGCGGAGGAATTGATGCGGGTATCGGTCGAGTTGTTCGCGGGTCTGGGAGGTAGTGGCTACGCGCGCACCGACATTCGCGTGAACGCTGCGGGAATTCCCTACGTGCTCGAGATCAATCCGAACTGCTCGATGTTCTATCCGCCGGAGATCCCGGGCGCTGGGGCAGACGAGGTGTTACGCACGATCCAGGACGGTCACGAGGAGTTCATCGAGACGATCTTGTCCGTAGCGCTCGCCCGGCAGCGGGCCTCGCGCCGACCCTATGTGGTCGATCTTCGCGATGAGCGGCACGGATACGCGACGTATGCGGCGGTTCCCATTGCTCGGGATCAGTTGATCATGCCGGGCGAGCAGCGGCCATACA
Organism: uncultured Mycobacterium sp.; assembly: GCA_964629725.1. GTDB lineage: Bacteria > Actinomycetota > Actinomycetes > Mycobacteriales > Mycobacteriaceae > Mycobacterium. The sequence goes on along the minus strand of CAZVST010000010.1, from coordinate 862 downwards.
CGTTGGTTACCAGGGAGTATGCTGCTGCTCACTGGCCGCAACGTCAGCTGGAATGGCTCGATCGCTATGGCTGGCCGTTGGGCGACCAAGTGTTCGCTACCTGGAACGCTGATCCCGAGCAGTGGGCGCCGATGAGTCATTCTTGCGACCCCAACACCTGGTTCGAGGGGCTCCACTTGGTAGCGCGGCGTCCGATCGCGGTCGGCGAGCAGATCACCTTGGACTACGCCACGTTCGTCGCCGGCACCGGTGCGTCGTTTGACTGCCAGTGCGGTGCGCTGGACTGCCGCGGCAAGGTCATGCCTGATGACTGGCAACGCCCCGAGCTCCGCGCCCGCTACGCCGGCCACGCTTCGCCCCACGTCAAAGCCAAGTGGACCAGTGGCGGCGACAGTGACCTGACGTGCGGACAATGCGCGACTGGCGGCTCGTGATCTGCAGAAGGGTCCTGGAGGTAGGCCCCTGACGAGGATTCAAACAGCATCCTGAGCGCCCGGTGCTCAGGTGGGCCCAAGCCCGCCTACAGATTCCACAGCCCAGAAAGCACTGATAGCCATGGCGCTGCTCACCAGAGGCGGTCTGTGCCCAGCATTACCGGGCCGCGCCGCATGAAACCCCACCCACAGAAACGTCAGTAGATCCATTCTTTGCTGATGTATCCTGCGGCGATGCAATCGCAAGCGCATAAGGGATGGTCGGTCCGCCAAACGGGGGACAAAGGCCAGGGCGTCTTCGCCACAAGGAGCTACCAACCCGAAGACTTAGTCATCATCGGACGAGCGATCGGTCAATCGCCAACCCGGACAACAGGACTCCGGACATGGGGCGGTCTCAATAAGGGTGCCGTAGCTATTGTGAGCTG